>JBHIBG010000030.1:0-30148 GCA_046758965.1 Methylomirabilia bacterium
ACGGTACGCCCATTGGCACGACGGTGAACTGGAGCGTGGATGCCGGAGCTGCAGCGTATGACAGTTTTAAATTGAAGCGGTTCACGCCGAAATCGAAGAAAGACCCTGCAGGTGGCGACGTGTTCAGCGCTACCGGAAGCGCAAATTCAGTCACCGTTAGCTTCAGGTTCACCGACTTACATCTTGACAAGAAGCGAGATGTAGAGATCGGGAACGCCCACTTCAAACTGTATCTCTGGATTGACAAAGACGGTAACGGCACTACGGAAACTCTGGCCGGCTACGGCGTCAACGTCCATGTAGAGGACCCCCAGTAGCGGACCATTGCGGACTGCCAAAGAAATGTCCTGTGGGCATCGACGGATATCCCCCTCACCCTTCGCTCTCCCCCTCGCAGGGGGAGAGGATTAAAGGTGAGGGGGCTCGAGAGAGATCGGACATTAGAAATCCAGCAGTCAATAGTAGAAGCCCGGCGTTTGATACCCTCTGCTGATCCGCACAGGGAAGGGGCTCTCTCAGGAGAGCTCCTTCCCTGCTCTGGCCTAGAGCGTCGGGTAACAGAGCGATGCTTCCCCTCCGCACCGTTACATTGTGAAGAGCCGCCTTCCGCTCTGAAATAGACGTTTCGGGTGATTTTCTGAAGAGTTGGGATCCGCCATTTCATCCTGCAAGCCTTTAGCCCGCCAGCCTACATTTCCCTCTCGGGCCTGAGAAAAATTTCCCCAGTCTTTTCGCGATCTTGACCCTCCATGGGCTCCGTGGAGGTCTGGCACCACGTTGGCACATACCGCAAGGCGGGTGTCCGGGCTTGCCGGGGATCCGACACCCCCACGGCTGGTCGGGCAAGCGCGTGGAACGGAGCTGATATCGGGCAAGTGATCGGCCTCGTGGGAGAGCCAGCCCGGCGAGGGCGGGCAAAGCACGAGCGCGGGGAAAGGGAGGGGAGCGATGGAGCTGATCGGAACGATAGTTGTGCTGCTGTTGGTAGGCCCAGTTCTGCTGTTTTGGGCGGTGGGGCTTCTGCTCCTGGTGGCGTCGCTCTTCCCCACCACTCTCCGCCCAACGGAGACCTTTTCCTGCCCCGTGACGGGGCGAGTCGTCACGGCGGAGTTCCTGGTGCGGGAGGGGGCCGCGCACCCGTCGGAGGTTGTCTCCTGCACGGCGTTCCCGAACCCCGAGGAGGTCAGCTGCGAGAAGCGCTGCCGGGAGGTCGCGGAGGCTCGCTGGGGGCTGTCCCGGATCTTCCCTCGCTGGGCCCTGATTGCGGATGGCTTCGTGACGTGGCGGAGTGTGGGGCCGGAGGGAAGTGACCTAGCAGCGAGCGCCAGTCGTGACGATCGGAACCACCTGGACGCTCCTTCGACCAGGAGCCCGATCTTGAGGGAGGGCGTTCAAAGTGGCCCGGCAGCCTGACTACTGATGACTGCTCGGGACAGAGGTCGCGGGTGGAGTTCGTGAGCTCGGGTAAGCCGTGCCCTCCGTGAGCCGCGGCCGTGACTGGGGCAGCCAGGAGGCGGGCCCGCCGGACAGGCGAGCGATCATCTGCCGTAGTTCCGGTCGATCTCCGGCAGCCGCTTCGGTCTGCCCGAGGTCATTCAGCGGAAGGTAGGGTACGCGCGGCAGCCGCGATCGTCCAGCACCTCGTAGCCGCATTCTTGGTTGCCGCCGTGTGAGGCGGCAGGTCCCCAGGTGGGGCGCTGATACCTCGCCATCTTTCTCGTTCCTGGTCCCTGAACGAAAGGGGTTTGATTGTAAGATCAGGCGGATAAGCCTTCTCCTAAATCCCGGCACCGGTCTTGCTAGTGCATTTGACTCAGGATAGGATTGGGGGGGAAACTTCGATCGGGCCGCCTTATTAGGAGGGGACGATGGACCTAGACGGGCTCCTCACTCAGACCGCCGACGGGGTCTTCGCGGTGACCCCAGACGGCAAGATCGCGTTGTGGAACCGGGCGGCGGAGGCGATTCTTGGGTATTCTGCCAAGGAGGTACTTGGCAGGCGCTGCTGTGACGTGCTGGTGGGGCGGGATACGGCGGGGAACCGCCTCTGCTACCAGGGCTGCCACCCGATGATGCTGGTCCAGCGCGGTGACCTGGTCCAGAACTTCGACATGGCCACGCGGACCAAGGCGGGGAAGCCGGTATGGGTCAACGTGAGCACAGTGGTGGTGCCTGGCAGCCGCAACGGTCTTCAAACCATCGTTCACCTCATCCGGGACGTCACGGCTTCGCACGAGCTGGAAGCGCTCGTCAGGGAGCGGCTGGCCGCGCCCCGGCCCGCCTCTTCCGAAGGCGAGTGCCCCCTTGGGGCCCTGACCCGGCGCGAGCGGGAGGTGCTCCGGTTGATGGCGCAGGGCGCCAGCACGAGAGTCATGGCTCAAAAGCTCAACGTCAGCCCTGCCACCGTGCGGAACCACGTCCAGAACATCTTGGGCAAGGTCGGAGCCCACAGCCGCCTGGAGGCCGTCGCACAGGCGACCAACAGCGGTTTGCTGTAGCGGACCACCGCCTCTCAGATCTCGACCAGCGCGGCGGTGCGGGATCGTGGCCCTCGCTGACATGCAGCGGAGGGCCGGTTTGTTCAGTCAATCTGATTCATTTGCATCATAAAAATGAGGCAATCGGCGGATTGTCAATATCCCCACCGAACAGCTAGCCTAACAGCTAAACGGTCAGGTGTTCGGTGAGGAGTTCGGTGAAGATTGAAGAGCGGTACCCGGAAATCATTCAGGCGGCGCTGGAAACTTTCGCCCGGCGTGGCTACCATCAGGCGTCGATCCGCGAGATCGCTCGGGCTGCGGATCTCTCGCTTGCGGGGCTTTATCACTACGTCAAGAGCAAGGACGAGCTCCTCTTCCTCGTGATCGACGCCTCCCTGGACGGCCTCCTCGGCAAGCTGGAGGCTGCGGTGGCCGAGGCCGTGAACCCCGAGGCCAAGCTCCTGGCCCTCATCCGCACCCACCTGGAGTTCGCCTTCCATCAGGGCGCCGCGCTCAAGGTGATCAACCGGGACATCGAGGCTCTCGCCGAGCCCCACCGCACCGCTGCGGCCACGAAGCGCCACTCCTACCTCCTGCGAGGGCTCGAGCTGCTCCGGGCCTTGGACCCTCACGGGCGCTCCGACGACGAGCTGCTCGACGCCACCAACCTGCTCCTCGGCATGCTGAACGGCATCGCCACCCGTCCGTTCATGACGCCTTCCGGCACGGAGCGCAACGTCGCTGAGGTCGTCAAGAACCTGTTCCTCTGCGGGTTTCTCGAGACAGGCCGGGGCCCCGCGCCCTCGCCCGCCAGACTGCCCGGAGCCAGGCCCGGGGAGGCCGGCTATGTCAGTTGAGAACTCCGTCGAGCGGGCCCGCGCTCTCGTCGAGACCCCGGTGGATCGGGTTGTGGAGCAGTGGAAGCTTGACCACCCGGATCAAAAGGTCGTCGGCTGGTTTCCGGTCTACAGCCCGGTTGAGCTGACCTACGCGGCCGGGAGGCTCCCGATCGGGGTCATGGGCGGAGGCAGCCAGATCGAGATCGCCCATGCCGATTCTCGCTTTCAGTCGTTCGTCTGCTCGATCGTCAAGAGCAGTCTGGAGCTTGGTCTCACCGGCCAGCTCAAGGGCCTGGACGGCATGATCTTCCACTCCATCTGTGATCCCGCCAAGAACCTGGCGAGCGTCGTGCGACGCAACTTTCCCGAACTGTGGGTGGAGTTCATTCATTTCCCCCAGAATCTGACCTCGCCCCTGGCCGAGGACTACCTCGTTGCGGAGTACAAGCGGATCGTCGATAGCCTGGCAGAGCTCGACGGGCGATCGGTCGGCGTAGACGATCTCACGAGGAGCATCGCTGTCTACAACGAGAACCGGGCCCGCATTCGTCGGCTCTACCAGATCCGGAGGGAGACCCCTCAGCTCCTGTCGGCCACCGAGAGCTATGTGCTCATGCGAGCGGGAACCTTCATGCTTCCCGAGGAGCACACGGCGTTGCTGGACGAGGTGCTGGACGGCCTCCGCCGCCGGGAAGTCAGACCGAAAGACCGGATCCGGATCGTGCTCGAGGGCTCGTTCTGCGAGCAGCCGCCCCTGGAGCTGATCCAGTCCATCGAGGAGGCGGGGTGCGACATCCTCGATGATGATTTACTCCTCGGCCCTCGCTGGTTCCTGGACGACGTGCCGCTCGAAGGCGACCCCATTCGGGCCCTGGCGCGGAGCTACATCGACGGGAGCATCAGCTCGAGTGTCAAGCACGACCTGCGGCGGGCCAAGGCCGAGCCGCTCCTGGAGAAGGTCGGGCGGACGCGCGCCCAGGCCGTTGTCGTCCTGGCGGCGAAGTTCTGCGAGCCGGCCCTGTTCGACTACGCCCTGTACCGGAAGGCCCTGGACGACGCGCAGATTCCCCATGTCTTTCTGGAGTTCGAGGAGAAGATGTGGATCTTCGACAAGATCCGGAGTGAAGTGGAGACGTTTGTCGAGTCGATGCTCCTCGACTGAGGAGGAGGCGATGGCCACGAGCCGTTATCAGGGACAGATCCACGAGCTCCAGAAGGAGCTGATGGGCCGGTATTATCAGGAGCTGACCCGGGCCGCGGAAACGGGCCAGGGCCGGAGCGCGTGGATGCTCATCAGCGGCAATCCGGTGGAGCTGGTCCGAGCCCTCGACCTGCTCCCCGTGTATCCAGAGGTGAACGTGCTCCAGCTCGGCGTGAGGCGGCAAGCGCTTCCCCTGATCCAGAAGGCGGAGGAGCTGGGGTACTCCATCGACAACTGCGCCTACGTGAAGGCCGATATCGGCCTCTTCTTCTCGGGCCTCAAGACCCCCTTCGCCACGATCCCCCGGCCCGCCCTGATCCTCTGCAACTACGTGGGGTGTGGGGTATATCTGCAGTGGTTCGAGCACCTGGCGGAGTACACGGGGGCCCCCACCTTCAACCTGGACATTCCGACCGTCCGGGAGCCGTCGGGCCGAATCCTCCCCGACGACGTCCGGTACGTGGTCAAGCAGCTGGAGGAGTTGATCGGTCTCTGCGAGCGGATCACGGGGCGATCGCTGGACGAGGCCAAGCTGCGACAGATCCTCGCCTGGTCAAAGGAGACCGGAGACCTCTGGTCGGAGATCAAGGGGCTCACCAAGGCTGTTCCCTCTCCCTTCGACGCCTTCTTCGATGCGGTGACGCTGATGGGACCCCTCTACTGCCTCCGGGGCACTGAGGACGGGGTCGCCTTCTTCCGGGAGGCCGAGAGGGAGCTGAGCGAACGAGCGCGCCAGAAGATCGGCCCGCTTCCCGAGGAGCGGTTCCGGATCGTCATGGAAGGCCCCCCCCCGTGGCCGTATCTCAGGGTCTTTCGCGACCTGTTCAGCAAATGGGGAGCGGTGGTGGTCGCCTCGACCTATTCGACCGTGGGAGGGCTCTGGGAGTTCGGCTTCCGCCACGATCCGAATCGCCCTCTCGAGTCGATCGCCGAACACATGCTTCAGTACAACCTCACGAACCGGAGCTTCCTCCAGCGGTACGAGCAGATCAAGCAGTACATCGACGAGTGGGGAGCCGATGCCCTGGTGATCCACTCGGTGAAGAGCTGCCGCCTCTTCTCCGCGGGGCAGGGGGACATGCGGGAGTACTTCTCCAAGGAGCTGGGAGTCCCTACCCTTCTCGTCGAGTCTGATCTCGAAGATCCTCGTTACTTCTCCGAGGCTCAGATGCGAAACCGGATCGACGCGTTCTTCGAGGCCCTGGAGCACAAGAAGCTGGTGCGGGCATAGGGGGATACAGCGCATGCTGATCGGCGCGGGCGTGGATGTGGGATCGACCCAGACCAAAGCCATACTCCTGAACGAGCGGCGGGAGGTAGCAGCGCGGGCCCTGATCGACACGGGCGCGAACGTGACGAAAGCCGCCGAGCGAGCGTTCGACGAGGTTCTCGGCAGCGCCGGCCTCCCGCGAGCCGAGGTGGCTTATGTCGTGGGGACCGGCTACGGGCGGTACAAGGTGACGTTCGGGGATGCCCAGATCACCGAGATCAGCTGCCACGCCAAAGGCGCCGCCTTTGTCTTTCCCGGTACCCGGACGGTGATCGACATGGGCGGCCAGGATGCCAAGGGGATCCGCGTCGGGGCGGGCGGGGAGGTTCAGGACTTCGCGATGAACGACAAGTGCGCGGCCGGGACCGGACGGTTCCTGGCCAATGCGGCCGAAGCCATCGGCTTGAGCCTCGACGAGATCGGGGAGCTCTCCCTTCAGGCGCGCCAGCCGGTGCGCCTCTCAACCGTCTGCACCGTTTTCGTGGAGTCCGACATCATGGCCTACCTGGGTCAGGGGAAGAAGGTGGAGGACATTCTGGGAGGCGTCCACAGCGCGATTGCGGCGCGGACCGTGGCGCTCGTCCGCCGGGTGGGCCTCGAGCCGGAGATCACCTTTACGGGAGGGGTGGCCCGGAACATCGGGATGGTGCGCGCCCTGGAAGAGAAGCTCGGGACCTCGCTGAACTTGAGCCCCGAGTCCCATTTCATGGGGGCCCTCGGGGCGGCCCTGTGGGCCCTGGAGCGGGCGGAGTCCCCGGCCCCGGTGACGGCGAGGTGACGGGCATGCTCTTCGTGGCGGGCATTGACATCGGCTCGCGGGTGACCAAGGCGGTGATCCTCGATGAGGCCCGGGTGCTCAGAGGAAAGGGGGTTGTCCGAACGCGGCCAGATTTCCCCGGGGTGGCGCGGGAAGCGCTGACCCAGGCCCTGGCAGGAGCACGGCTGGCGGAGGGGGAGCTGGCGTACACCGCGACCACCGGCTTCGGCCGCTACAACGTCCCGTTCCGGGACATTCAGATCACGGACATGACCTGCGGGGCGCGAGGGGCCTCGTTCCTCTTCTCCGGCACCACCTGCGTGCTGGACATCGGCTGCCAGTCGACCCGGGCGGTCAGGGTGCGCGAAGGGGGCAAGGTCAAGGAGTTCCGGACCAACGACAAGTGCGCTGCCGGGGCCGGAGGCTTCATCGAGCGGGCGGCCCGCTACCTCGAGGTCGGGCTCGAGGAGGTCGGCGGGCTGTCGCTTCAGGCGGACTCTCCCCAGTCGATCTCCAGTGTCTGCGCGGTGCTGGCGGAGTCGGAGATCATCAACCACTTGACTGCGGGGGTGAGCGTGGAGAACATCATGCGGGGGATTCACCTCTCCCTTGCCAACCGAGCCCTGGCGCTGCTCAAGCGGGTGGCGATGGAGCCCGAGCTCACGTTCATCGGCGGCGTGGCCAGGCAGGCGGGGATGGTGAAGGCCCTGGAAGCGACCGTCGGGATGAGGGTTAACGTCCCGGCTGAGCCCGAGATGGTCGGGGCGTTGGGCGCGGCCCTCCTGGGCCTGGGGCGGCTCCAGAAGCTTCGTCTCGGCCCCGTTGCCGCCTGAGGGGAACCGTGAACAGGTCTCGTCCTCCTACCAGCCTGCACCACCACCATCAAGCGACCACCCCTACCGCGATGCTCCGCGACGAGCACGAGGTGATCCTCAGGGCTCTCGCGCTTCTTGAGCGACTCGGTGAACGCCTTGAAGCCGGCCGGCCGGTTGACCGGAAGGCCCTGAGCTGGCTCGTCGATTTCTTCCGGACCTTCGCTGACCGTTGCCACCACGGCAAGGAGGAGCAGCATCTCTTTCCCGCCCTTGAGCGGCACGGCGTCCCGAGAGAAGGTGGTCCCCTAGGGGTGATGCTCCAGGAGCACGAGGAAGGCCGAGGCCTGGTCCGGGTGATGGCGCAGGGAGACGAGCGGCTGACGGCGGAGGCCATTCGAGGCTACCTGGCCCTCCTTCGCGCCCATATCGACAAGGAGAACGGGGTGCTCTTTCCGCTAGCCGAACAGGTTCTCCCAGAGGAGGAGCGACGGGCCCTCGTGCACGCCTTCCAGGCGGTGGAGCAGGCGGTGGTCGGCCCGGGCGTCCATGAGCGCCTGTTGGGCGAGCTCGCCCGGCTCGAACAGGAGGCAAGGTGAGCCCGCTGATCGAGAAGATCCCGGTCTATTGCTACCAGTGCGTGGCAGGGCCCGACCTCCTGAAGGTCGTGGTCAAGGACGGCGTGGCGGTGGGGGTTGAGCCCAACGCCGACTTCGCCACGATCCATCCCGCTTGCGGCAAGGTCTGCGTCCGGGCCTACGGCCTCATCCAGAAGCTCTACAACCCGAACCGGACCAAGGCCCCGCTGAAGCGCACCAACCCGCGCAAGGGGCGGGAGCAGGATCCAGGGTGGCAGGAGATCTCCTGGGACGAAGCCCTCGATCTCCTCGCGGAGAAACTCAACGCGATCCGCGCCAAGGGCCTCGTGGACGAAGCGGGCTATCCGCGGCTCGCGGCCACCTTCGGCTCCGGAGGGATCGCCCCGGCCTACCTCGGCACCTTCGCCGCGTTCCTGGCTGCCTGGGGGCCTGTGGATCAGGGGATCGGGAGCGGCCAGGGCGTCAAATGCTACCACTCCGAGCACCTCTACGGGGAGTTCTGGCATCGGGCGTTCACCGTGGCCGCGGACATCCCGCGATGCGATTACGTCCTCTCTTTCGGCTACAACGGAGACGCCTCGGGCGGGGTGACGGGCATCTTCCGCCACGCCGAGGCGCGAGTCCGGGGGCTCCAGTGGATCCAGATCGAGCCTCACCTCTCTGTCACGGGGGCGGGAGCAAGAGAGTGGATACCGATCCGCCCCAAGACCGACGCCGCGCTGCTCTTCGCGCTGATGCACGTGATTCTCCTCGAGCACGACTGGCGGGCCGTCTGCGATACCCCGTTCCTCGAGCGGATGACGAGCTCGCCCTATCTGGTCGGGCCGGGCGGGTACTACCTCAGGGACCCCGAGACGCTGAAGCCGCTCGTCTGGGACCTGGACCGCGGGCGGCCGGTGGCGTTTGACGACGGGAAGGCCGTGCCGGCGATGGACGGCGACTACATCGCTGCCGGCGTGGAGATCGCCGCCGACGGAGCCCGCCGGACCGTCAGCGAGCGAGTGCGACCGGCTTTCGTGCACCTCGTCGAGCATCTGCGCCCGTATACGCCGGAGTGGGCCTCCGAGATCACGGACGTGCCGGCGGAGACGATCCGCCGGCTCGCCAGAGAGTTTCTCGGCCACGCGAAGGTCGGCGCGACGATCGAGATCGACGGCGTCACCTATCCGCAGCGGCCTGTGGCCATCCTGCTGGGCAAGACGGTCGCAAACGGCTGGGGCGGCTACGAGTGCTGCTGGGCCCGCACGGTCCTGGCCGCGCTCGTAGGGGCGCTCGAAGTGCCCGGCGGGATTCTGGGCACTACCGTCCGCCTGAATCGCCCCGCTCAGAACCGGCCGGATTCCGTCAAACCTGGCCCCGACGGCTTCATGGCGCAGCCGCTGAACCCCACAGACAAGGAGCGTTGGCAGGCCCGGCCTCGCACCCGCAGCGGGTACAGAACCCTGGTTCCCCTCGTTGCTGACTCTCCGTGGTCCCAGGCGCTGTCGCCGGCGCACCTGCCGTGGCTGTTCCTCGACCAGCCGCCCGAGCGATGGCCCGCGGCCACGCTCCCCGAGGTCTGGATCCTCTACCGGACGAACCCGGCCATTTCCAACTGGGAGACCGGGCGGATTGAGGCGGCGCTCGAGCGCTTCCCCTTCGTCGCCGCCTTCGCCTACACCCAGGACGAGACCAACTGGTACGCCGACCTCCTGCTCCCCGAGGCCACGGACCTCGAGTCGGTGCAGCTCTACCGGATCGGTGGGACCAAGTACGTCGAGCAGTACTGGGAGCACTCGGGGTTCGCCCTCCGCCAACCTGTGACGGATCCTCCATTTGATACCCGGGATCTTACCGACATCGCCACCGAGCTGGCCGAGCGCTGCGGGCTCCTGCCGGGATATCTCCAGGCGCTCAACCGGGGCTCGGGGACCGGGGTGCCGCTCAAGACCCTGGAATACGACGTGAGCCTCGATCCCGCTGCCCCGGCCACCTCCCGGGAGATCTGGGATCGCGCCTGCCGCGCCGCGACCCTGGGCCTCACCAAAGGGGCGCGGGAGCACGGCCTCGATTGGTTCAGGGACCACGGCGCGTTCTTCGTCCCGTTTCCCGTGGAGAACTACTACCTCCACCCCGTGATGGTGGCCCGCGGGCTCCGCTACGAGCTCCCGTACCAGGAGCGGATCCAGCGAGTGGGGGCGGAACTTCAGCACCGGCTCCACGAGGCGGGGATCGGCTGGTGGGAGTCCCAGCTCGACGAGTACCAAGCCCTCCCCCACTGGAAGGACTTCCCGGGCATCTGGGCTCAGGTTGCGGTGCGCCGCGGCAGAAATCCGGAGGAGTTCCCGCTCTGGCTCCTCACCAGCCGGAGCATGCAGTACTCCTGGGGTGCCAACGTGTCCCTTCCGGTGCTGGCGGAAGTGGCCCGGCACGTCGCGGGCCACTTCGGGGTGATGCTCAACCGCACCACAGCCCAGGCGCACGGGATCGGAGAGGGCGATCTCGTCGAGATCGAGTCTCCCACGGGGCGCACGCAGGGGTTCGCCATTCTGAGAGAAGGCGTGAGGCCTGATGTGGCCGTGGCTCTCCAGCAGTTCGGTCACTGGGCCACGCCGGTTGCCAAGGACCTGGGGATGCCGAACCTGAACCAGGTGGCGAGCATCGACCTGGCCCTCACGGATGCCACCGGCAGCGGCGCCGACCTGGTGAAGGTCGCCATCCGCAAGGCTTAGAGGCCGTGGGCGATGAAATGGCTTTGCCTGAGTCGAGGGAAAGCAGCGGGGTGAGCGAGGACGCCGGAGCTGTGGCCGGACCACGAGCTGGGGACGAAGCGCGTTCGGGCGCGGGCTTCGCCCGCGCAACCTGAAGGGGGGGAGGTTTCGGAAGGGGGGGGATCCCCCCCTCCGAGGGAACTTATGCACTGGGGCATGGTGATCGATCTCGTGAGGTGCGTGGGGTGCCAGACCTGCACGATTGCCTGCAAGCAGGAGCACGGGCTGCCGGCTGACGTGGTCTGGCGCTTTGTGGCTGATTGCGAGGTGGGCCAGTATCCCGATGTCCGCAGGCTCTTCCTCCCGATGCAGTGCATGCACTGCGCCGAGCCGCCCTGCGTCCCGGTCTGCCCCACTGGCGCCAGCCGGAAGCGCGAGGACGGAATCGTCTGGGTGGAGTACCGGAACTGCGTGGGGTGCGGCTACTGCGCGATGGCCTGCCCCTACCAGGCGCGCCATTTCATACACGAGGCGAAGGGCTTCTTCCCTGGCGGGCCGACGCCGCCTGAGCAAGCCACGGCCCGCCCCGAACGCCAGGGAGTGATGACGAAGTGCACGTTCTGCGTCGAGCGGGTCGACCGGGGGATGGCGCAGGGTCTCAGGCCGGGCGTAGATACCGAGGCCACTCCTGTCTGCGCGGTCGCGTGCATTGCCGGCGCGATCATCTTCGGCGACCTGGATGACCCCGAGAGCCCGGTCTCCAGGTTGATCAAGCAGCGAGGCGGAGTCCGGCTCATGACCGAGCTGGGGACCGAGCCCTGCGTCTACTACCTGGTCGAGTAAGCGATGCAAGCCCAGCTACTTCCTGCGGCGCGGCAGACCCTCTGGGGCCGGCTGGCCGTGGCGAACTTCTTTCTCGGTGGAACCGGGGCGGGAGCGTACGTGGTGGGCGCTGTCCTCTCGGGGTTCCAGCGCTCGCCGCTCCTGATTCTGGCCTCACTGCTTGGACCGGTGCTGGTGGTGGCGGGGTTTCTCTGTGTGGCGGTCGAGGCGGGCCGCCCGCTGAGGGCCCCGTTTGTGCTCAGAAAGGTGACGAGCTCGTGGATGTCGCGGGAGCTCTGGGTGGGCGGCGCCTTCTGTGTGCTCGCAGTCGCCGACCTTCTGCGGCCGTTGCTGCTCCTCCGCCTCGGGGCGGCCTTGGCTGCCCTGCTTCTGGCCTTTGCCCAGGGAGCCATCCTGTGGCGGGCGAACGGCGTGAGCGCCTGGAGCGTGCCGGTGACGCCGCCCCTCTTCCTGGCCTCGGCTCTCACCTCAGGGGCGGGAGTCCTTGGCCTGATCCTGCCTCTCGTGGTTGCGGGCGACGTTGGAGGAGCGCTGGCGGCCTGGATGGGTGGGCTGATCGTCCTGAGCGCCTTCGTCTTGGCCGGCTACCTCATCTGGCCGGGTGACCCCGCCTTTCGCGAGGCCACGGCCTCGTTCTGGACTCTCAGCACGGTCGGGGGGGTCTACGGTGTCGGCCATCTCCTGCCCCTTTGGTTCCTGCTCCTCGGTCTCTGGAATCCGGCTGTGGTCTGGGCAGCGCTGGCCGGAGGACTCCTCCTCCTGGGGCAGCTTCAAGCCAAAGCCTGGCTGATTCTGCGATCGGGGCAGCTTCGGCCGATCACGATTCCCCATCTCCAGTTGCGCAGGGAGTGAGGGGGAGGCCATGAGCCGGGGTGCCATTGCGATCCGAAACGTGGAGCGGGGGGACCTGGACGCGCTGGTTACAATCGACGAGCGACTCACCGGCCAGACCCGGAAGGATTACTGGACCAAGCGCCTGGACCTGTCGGAACTGCGTCCGCCCTGGATGTCGCTGATAGCGGAGCTGGACGGGCGTGTGGTGGGCTTCCTCTTCGGGTGGACGAGCGAGTCCGAGTTCGGGATCCCCGGGCCGACAGCTTGGATCGACCTCCTCGGCGTGGATCTGCCGTACCGGGGTCGTGGGGTCGGTCAGGCCCTCATGGAGCGCTTCATCACGGCGGGCCGGGAGCTCAGGGCTATCAAGAAAGTGATCACGCTCATCGATCTGGCCCAGACCGACATCCGTGAATTCTTCCTGAAAGCCGGTTTTCGTCCTGGCCGGTTGATCCAGCTCGAGCGCGAGCTCTGACGAGACAGGGGGCCGGGAGCGGGCCCGCCTGGTCGAAGGCGCCGCCGGGAGCAGTCAGTGGGCCGGGGCCTCACGCGTTCTCGGGCATGTCGGATGGATTACAAAAGTGAAGCGTTTGCTCCATTTACATTCTCCGGATTCACCGTCAAGGTGTGAAAGGCGAAGCGGGCGATGAAATTCGGCATGAGCATGGAGCTTCTACAAAAACACGTGTTCCCTCAGCTTCGGGCGGGATAGCGCAGGATCGCCGCCTCGTCGGGGGATGACCGGTTGCCATCAACGGAAGGAGCACGATCGATGTTCGAGCCCAAGGCCGCAGCGGACTTCGTCTTCAAGGACCTGCTCTACGAAAAAAAGGAGTGGGTGGCGCGGATCACGCTGAACCGGCCTCAGGTGTTCAGCGAGTTCCGCTGGGGGCCGTACGCCAAGAGCTGCGAGGGCTGCGGCGCCACGTACCTGCCCGAAGAGTTCGCCTTCTGCGGGCGCTGCGGCGAGCGGCTGGTTTCAGTGGAGGCCGAGGAGGGTGGTGGTGAGCAGAGGGCCGGTACGGGCAGAAAGGGAGAGAGGCCATGACGCTCAAGGGGAAGACGGCCATCGTCACCGGTGGAGGCCGCGGGATCGGCCGCGCCATTGCTCTGGCGCTGGCCCGCGGGGGATGCCAGGTCGCGGTGGCCGACGCCATCGTGGAGAACGCCCGGGCGGTGAAGGACGAGGTCGAGGCGCTGGGGGTCAAGGGGCTTGCGCTGCACGTCGACCTGACCCGGCGAAAGGAAGTCGAGCGCGCGGTGGAGGACACCTTTGCCCAGTTCGGCCAGCTCGACATCCTCGTCAACAACGCCGGCTGGGACAAGATGGAGCTGTTCCTGGACTCCGAGGAGGAGACCTGGGACAAGGTCATCGCGATCAACTACAAGGCGGTGCTGTACATGTGCAAGGCCGTCCTCCCGCACATGGTGGCGCGAGGGTCGGGGAAGGTCATCAATATCGCTTCCGACGCGGGGCGCGTGGGCTCCAGCGGAGAGGCCGTCTACGCGGGGACAAAGGGGGCGGTGATTGCCTTCTCCAAGACCCTGGCTCGTGAGCTTGCCCGACACCGGATCACGGTCAACGTGGTCTGCCCCGGACCCACCGAGACGCCCCTGCTCCAGTCGATCCGCGCGCAGTCGCCGAAGACCGAGAAGGTGATCGAGGCGGTCTTGCGCGCGGTCCCGCTGGGCCGTGCGGGGGTCCCGGAGGAGATCGCCGCGGCGGTGGCGTTCCTGGCCTCGCCGGAGGCGGACTTCATCACGGGCCAGACGCTCAGCGTGAGCGGCGGCCTCACGATGTGTTAACCGCGCTCTCCCGCATCATCTACGCCGCGGCGACCCCGGAGGAAGCCAGGCGCAAGCTCCTGTGGGAGAGCCCCGTGGAGCGTGTTGAGCCGTGAAAGGCTGGTGGGAGCTGACAGGTAAGGTCGCGCTTGTCACGGGGGCAAGCCGCGGGATCGGGCGGGGCTTGGCACTCGCCCTCGCGGAGGCGGGGGCCGAAGTCGTCTGCGCTGGGCGGGACACTACCGCCCTGGCTGAGACCTGCGCGGCCATTGAGGCTCTGAGCCGGCGCGCCGTCGGGGTGACCGCTGACGTGACGAGCCCCGAGGAGGTCGAGCGGATGACCGGGGAAGTCGTTGCGCGGTTCGGCCGGCTCGACGTCCTCGTCAACAACGCCGGGACCATCTTCGGCAAGGCGGCTCAGAAGGTAAGCCCGGATGAGTGGCGAGCCCTCCTGGAGGTCGATCTCACGGGGGCATTTCTCTGCGCGCAAGCCGCCGGGCACCGGATGATCGCGCAGCGCTCCGGGCGCATCATCAACGTCGGCTCGATTTTCGGCGAGCTGGGGACCCGGGGCTTTGCCCCCTACGCCGCGGCAAAGGCCGGGCTGCACGCCCTCACGCGCTCGCTCGCGTACGAGTGGGCGCGCTACGGCATCACCGTGAACTGCATCGCGCCCGGCTACGTCCGCACTGACTTCAACCGCGCCGCCCTCGCGGCTCCAAAGACGCGCGAGCAAATCCTGTCGCGGATCCCTCTCGGTCGAGTCGCCGAACCCGAAGAGCTGGGGCCGCTCGCGGTCTATCTTGCCTCGGACGCCTCGGCGTTCATGACCGGCCAGGTCATCTTCTTCGACGGCGGCCAGGTGATGGCGTGGTAGCCAGGGCCACGGCGCTTCGCCCGCTCCTGCTGGCGGCGACGCCAGAGCAGCAGGCGCGGTACTTCGGTGAGGTGGTCGGTGGGGGTTACTCTTCGCCTTCTGTCTCACCGAGCCCCACGCGGGTTCCGATGCGGCCGCCCTGGCCACCCGGGCCGAGCGGGAGCGTGAGGGCTACCTTCTCACGGGTCAGAAGCGCTTCATCACCAACGGGGACATCGCGGACTTCCACCTGGTCTTTGCCCGCACCGGGCCGACGCGCGACGGGATCTCGGCCTTCGTGGTCCCTGCCGGCACTCCGGGCCTGAGCCCCGGCAAGCGGGAGAACAAGATGGGGCTCCGGGCCTCTCCCACCACCGACCTGCTCTTCGATGGCGCGTGGATTCCCGCCTCAGCCCGCATCGGGCAAGAAGGGGACGGGTTCGCCCTGCTGACGGCGACCTTCAATGCCTCGCGCCCCACTATTGCCGCCCAGGCCGTGGGGCTGGCCCAGGCTGCGACGGACGCCGCGCGAGCTTACGCGCTCGAGCGGCGGCAGTTCGGCCGCTCCGTGGCCGACTTTCAGGGACTCCGGTTCCTGCTGGCCGAGATGGCCACCCAGGTGGAAGCGGCTCGCGCTCTCACCTATCGAGCCAGCAGTGAGTACGATGCGGGGCGGGTCTCGCCAGCGCTGTCAGCCATGTCGAAGTGTTTCGCTTCTGATGTGGCGATGCGGGTGGCCACTGACGCGGTCCAGGTCTTCGGGGGCTACGGGTTCCTGAAGGACTACCCTGTCGAACGGCTGATGCGGGACGCCAAGATCACTCAGATTTACGAAGGGACGAACCAGATCATGCGGGTCATCATCGCCCGGGGTTTCCTGGCGAGGGCTCAGGACGACCCGTCATCTCCCGCCCGCTGACCACCTGCGTTCCGCTCCGGGAGGCGTGCAATCCTTCCGTCTCCTCCGGACGACGCGCTCGCAGATCTCCACCAGGCTTCTGCACTCCCTTGCGCTTTAGGATAAAGTAGGGCGTAGCTTGCCTCCCGCTCCAGGGAGGCGGCCTGGCCGTTGCCTCCATGTCTGGAGGGATCAGCGTCCTCGCTGGGTGCGCTCACCGGGCGCGAGCGCTCCACGGCCACAGGATCGCGAAGGAGGTTGCCCCATGGAGAGAGAAGAGCGGGTACTCAGGGACCTCGAGCGGATCAAGAAGGGAGGACCGCCCCGGGGTCACCAGAAGCTGGCCGAAGCGGGCAAGCTGTTTGTGCGGGAGCGCCTCAAGCGCTTCTTCGACGACGGAGAGCCGTTCACCGAGATGGGGCGATTTGCCAGGGCTCTTGACCCTGAACTGCCAGCAGACGGGGTGGTGACGGGGACGGGCCGAATCCGCGGGCGCCTGGTCTTCTTTGCCGCCAGTGACTACACCGTGAAGGCCGGCTCGATCGGAAGGCTCCACGGGGAAAAGCTGATCCGCACACAGGAAGCAGCGATCAGGGCCAGGCGTCCGATCCTGTACCTCGTCGACTCGTCGGGCGCGCGCATCGACGAGATCGGGGGATACCACGTCGAGCGGAATAGCGGAGGGCGCCTCTTCTACTACCACAGCATCATGTCAGGGTCTGTCCCGCAGGTCGGGGTGCTGTACGGGCCGTGCTTTGCCGGCACGGCGTACACCCCGGTGTTCTGTGACTTCGTCATCATGCTGGATAAGCTCTCAGCCATGGCGATCGCCTCGCCGAGGATGGTCAAGATGGCGATCGGGGAAGAGGTGTCGCCGGAGGAGCTGGGCGGAGCCAGGATGCATGCGGCGGTGAGCGGCTCGAGTGACTTTGTGGTGCAGACGGAAGACGAAGCCGCAGCGCTCGTCAAGCGGTTGCTCTCCTACTTGCCCGATAGCTGTGAATCGAAGCCACCCGAGGCCGAACCAAAGGAGCCTGCCAGGAACCCCGCGGAGATCGATGACCTTATCCCGAAGGACCCCAAACACCCGTATGACGTTCACCGGCTCATCGAGGCCCTGGTGGACGAGGGGAGCTTTCTGGAGGTGAAGGCGACATACGCCGCCGAGCTGGTCACGGGCTTTGCGAGGATCAACGGCCAGGTCGTCGGGGTGGTGGCCAACCAGCCCGCAGTCCGGGGTGGGGCGATCTTCCCCGACTCGTCCGACAAAGGAGCGCAGTTCGTCTGGACCTGTGACGCGTTCAATATCCCCTTGCTGTACCTCTGTGATACGCCGGGCTTTATGGTCGGGAGAGCAGTGGAGCGCACTGGCATCTTGAGGCGCGGCCGGAAGTTCATCTTCGCCAGTTCGTCAGCGACTGTCCCGCGGGTGTGCGTGGTCGTCAGGAAGGCGTACGGCGCAGGGATCTACGCGATGTCCGGCCCCGCCTACGATCCGGAGATCACGCTGGCGTTGCCGTCGGCCGAGATCGCCGTGATGGGTCCCGAGGCAGCGATCAACGCGGTGTACTACAACAGGATTCAGGCCGTCGAAGACCCGGAGGAACGTGCCAGGTTGGTGGCGAAGCTCAGGGAGGAGTACAGCGCAAGCTATGACATCTACAAGCTCGCCAGCGAACTGGTCGTGGATGATCTGGTGCCGCCCAGGGACCTGAGAACGGAAATCGCCCGATACTTCAAAGCGTACGAGGCCAAGCGGATCGATCTTCCGCCCCGGAAGCACGCCACCATCATCAGCTAGCCTCGGAGAGCCGTGCATCTCGTAACGCCGGGCTGGCAGCTGGAGTCGGCCGAGTCTTCTGGTCCGACAGGACACCGTGCTCCAGGGCAGGCTGGGGAGGAGGAGATCAACCGGATCCGGTGCGTTTGCATCAGCTGCTGCCTCGGGCGCAGAAGGCGCTGACAGAAGAGGAGTGGCGAAGGATGGTGGAGAATAGCGAGGCTATGGTGTGGTTAGGAGGGGCCCATGAGCACGCATTCTGGCGGTGCGGGATCCAGCTTCCTCGGCGGGTACTTTGAGAAGCCCTTCCGCCTCCGGACGTGGTCGGGTCTGGACGTGAAGCCGTTCTACCGGCCCGAGGACGTGGCGGGAGAGCACCGGGAGCGGCCCTCCGACCCCGGGGAGTATCCTTACACGCGAGGCATCCACCGGGACATGTATCGGGGGCGGCTCTGGACGCGGCGGGAGGTGTGTGGCTTCGGGAGCCCCGAGGAGACCAACCGGCGGATGAGGTTTCTCCTTGCGCAGGGAGCCTCGGGCTTGAATGTCATTTTCGATATCCCCACCATGACCGGGATGGATGCGGACCACCCGATGGTAGAGGAAGAGGTCGGGGTTCAGGGAACTTCTCTCTCGACGGTAAGAGATATGGAGGCCCTGATGGCGGGTCTCCCCCTGGGCGAGATCAGCATGTCGATCGTGGTGACCTCCCACGCGGCCCCGGTGATCCTGGCCATGTACCTGGCGATCGCCCAGGCGCGCGGCTTGGAGCCCTCGCGCCTGCGGGGAACTATCCAGAACGATCCCTTGCACCACCGCTTTTGCGGGTATCCTCCGGCATACTCTCCCCTGAACCTTGGCCTCAAGACCGGGGTTGACTGCATCGAGTTTTGTGTCCGGCATATGCCCTACTGGTACCCCATCAACGTCAACGCCTACGACCTCCGCGAAGAAGGTCTCGGCGCGGCGGAGGAGATCGGCTTCTCCCTCGCCATGGCGCGGACCTACATCGATCGGACCCTCGAGCGCGGGTTGGGGATCGACGAGTTCGCGCCCCGGATGGTCTTCTACTGCTCGGCTCACATCGATCTCCTCGAGGAGGTGGCAAAGTTTCGGGCAATGCGACGGATGTGGGCCAAGATGCTCAAGGAGCAGTACGGCGCCAAGGACCCTCGCTCGTGGCAGTTCAAATTCGGGGTCCACACCGCCGGGGCCTCGCTGGTCCCTCAGCAGCCCCTCAACAACATCGTCCGCATCGCGTACGAGGCCCTTGCCGCTGTCCTGGGGGGCGCCCAATCGCTCCACTGCTGCTCGTATGACGAGCCGATTTCCCTACCGACCGAAGCCGCCCAACGGATAGCGATTCGGACCCAGCAGATCCTGGCTTACGAGACAGGGATCGCCAACACCGCCGACCCTCTTGGGGGTTCGTACTTCATCGAGACCCTCACCGATCGACTGCAGGCCGAGGCGCTGGAGGTCCTCAAGCGGATCGAGGAGCAGGGCGGGATGTACCGGGCCATCGAGACCGGCTGGGTGGAACAGGAGTTCGAGGAGGCGGCCTACCGATACCAACAGGAGGTGGAGGCGCGGCAGCGGGTCGTCGTCGGGGCCAATGCGTTCGTGATCCCTCCCCAGGAGGATCACGACGTGGCGATCCATCCACATCCCTCTGCCGAAGCGGTCCGCGCCCATCGGGGCCAGCTCAAACAGTTCCGCGAACGGCGCGATGCGGATTCAGTCAGGGTTGCCCTCCATCGGCTTCGGGAGGAGTGTAGCAAGGGCGAGAAGCACAACCTGATCCCGACCCTGGTCGAGGTGGTCCGCGCCGGGGCCACGCTTGGCGAGACGGTCGGGGTGATGCGTGAGGCGTACGGGCATGAGTACGATCCCGCCGGGCAGCTCCGGTCGATCATCTGACAGCACGCCGAGGATCAAGGTGGTTTTGGCCAAGGTCAGCATGGACGGCCATGACCGGGGCGTGAAGGTCCTGGCGAGGCTCCTCCGCGACGCAGGGATGGAAGTGGTCTACCTGGGGAAATTCCTCTCCCACGAGGTCGTTGTTGAGGCCGCTATCCAGGAGCACGCGCGGGTGGTGGGGCTGTCCTTCCTGTCAGGGGAGCATCTCGCTCACACCCGACGCCTCGCAGCCAGGCTCCGGGAGCAGGGGCTCCGAAACGTTCTCCTGTTGGTTGGCGGGGTGATCCCGCGCCAGGATGTCCCGCAGCTCCTGGAAGCCGGGGCCGACGGTGTCTTCGTGACCGGAACATCTGTGGACGCGGTAGTGAGCTTTATCCGGGAGCGGGTGGGAGAGAAGGAGGCTGGCACCTGACCGCTCCATAACAGCGCGCGATTTGGAGACTGGATCCAGGGGAGACACTGCCATGTTGCAGGACGGGATGCGCGGAAAGTACTGGGACGACTTGAAGGTGGGGCAGGTCTTCTGGTCGTCCGGCCGGACGATGACGGAGCACGACCTCATGGAATTTGCGGGGCTGGCGGGGGACTTCAACCCACTGCACGTGGATGCACAATACGCCAAGGACAGCGTCTTCGGAGAGAGGATCCCCCACGGGCCTCTAGGCCTCGTCTTTGCTCTCGGCGGCTATGATCGGATCGGCCTGCTGGAAGGGGTGGCGGTCGCGTTTGTCAGTCTGAGCTGGCGTTTCCTGGCCCCCTTTCGGATCGGTGACACCGTGCGCACCAAAGTGACGATCAAGGAATTGAAGGAGACGAACCGCCCTGACCGCGGGATGGCGACGTTGCTCGTGCAGCTGGTCAACCAGAGCGACATCGTCGTACAGGAGGGCGAGCATATCTTCATGATGCTCCGCCGGGCCGAGGGTTAGGGGGCGGTGAGATCCGGTAGGCGGCCAGGCCCTCGGTCTTTACGTCGTTTGTCCGGCGTGGCCGATGGGTCTGTGTTCCCGTGACACGGCCATCATCGGCGCCCTGGCGCTGTGGGTCCTGTGTTATGGTGGCCTGGGAGCGGGAAGGCGGGCCGGCGTCAGCGTGGAATTGAGGAGACACGACTATGGATTTCGCCGCGACAGAGAAGGTCAAGACGCTTCGCCGGAGGTTGACGGATTTCATGGAGCGTTTTGTCTACCCGAATGAACGGACGTTCTACGAGGAGATCGAATCCTCAGGCGACAAGCACCACCGCCCCAAAATCTTGGATGAGCTGAAGGCGAAGGCGCGAGAGGCGGGGTTGTGGAACCTGTTCCTGAACGATGGTAAGTATGGGCCGGGCCTAACGAACTTGGAATATGCTCCGCTCGCCGAGGTAATGGGGCGTGTCCTATGGGCGTCGGAGGTGTTTAACTGCTCCGCGCCGGATACCGGGAATATGGAGAGTTTGGCGCAGTACGGGACCAGCGCGCAAAAGAAGCAGTGGCTGGAGCCACTGCTGGAAGGCAAGATTCGTAGCGGGTTTTCGATGACCGAACCGATGACAGCCGGGTCTGACCCGACGCAGCTGCAGGCGACCGCCGTTCGGGCTGGTGGCTTCTATGCCATCACCGGTCGTAAATGGTTCACGACCGGTGCGATGCACGCCCGGGTGCTGATTGTGGCGGCCGTGACGAATCCGAATGCGCCTCGGCACCGGCGGGTGAGTCTCTTTCTCGTGCCGGTGGATGTCCCAGGGGTCACCATCGTTCGATCGGTGCCGGTCTACGGATACGTGAGCGGTCCCGGGGAATGTGAGGTCGTGTTCGAGGAAGCCCGTGTGCCCACGAGCAATCTATTGGGCGAGGAGGGGGATGGGTTTGCCGTCGCTCAGGCCAGGTTGGGGTCGGGGCGAATTCATCACTGTATGCGTGCTGTAGGCATGGCCGAGCGTGGGGTGGAGATGATGTGCCGTCGCGTGAAGACGCGGATGGTGATCGGTGGACTGCTGAGCGAGAAGCAGATGGTCCAGGACTTCATCGCGAAGTCCCGGATCGAGGTAGAGGCCGCACGATTGATGGTGCTCCATGCGGCCTGGAAGATGGACACCGGGGGAAAGAAAGAGGCGTGGCCGGAGATCTCGATGAGCAAGGTGCTGTGCGCCCAGATGGCCTGCGAGGTCGTCGATCGCGCGATCCAGATCCATGGCGCCCTGGGTGTGACCGATGATCTCCCGTTGGCAGCGATGTGGCGGTATGCCCGCATTCTGCGTCTCGGGGATGGGGCCGATGAGGTCCACAAGGTGAAGATTGCTGAGCATGAGTTGAGGCGGTGGACGTGAGCTCCGGGAGCGCGCGCGAGATGCCGCCGACCTTGCCGGCCGACTTGGGGCAGAGGCTCTCTGATCGGCTCCGCGCGGCGCTGGATGCGGGCGACCTCTCGGGCGCACGTCAGCTCGCTCTGGGGGGAGACGGCCAGGCCCGAAGCCTTGAGAAGGAATATGCCCTGATGTACAAGGGGCTTGGCATGACGATTCGCATCCTGCTGGACCTTTTGGGCGGCACGGTGGCTCGCAACGCAGCGCCGGAGCGAGAGTCGGCCGGCAAGGCACTGGCGGATCTTCTGCTCCGTTTCAGGCGTGAGATGATCGTCGTGCTTCAGCAGGCCTACGCGGCGGGTGTGGTCCGCCAGGCAATCGAAGAGATGCCCGACCTGCCGATCTCATCGTCCTCGGGGCGGTTCGACCGCGACCTGGCCCGCACCGCGCGGCTCCTGGCCGGGGCTGAGAGCCTCTTCTCCCGCCAACAGGCGCGCTGGGCGCGGGAGGTGGTCCGGGCGATCGAGGCAGAGGACGCTGAGGGGGCCCGAGCCGTCGTCGACCAGAAGGAGCGGGGCGAGTACGTCCCGCTCCATGACCGCCTGATTCGCTTCATGGCCGAGGTCTTCGGCTATGTGTTGGAGCGGTTCGGGCCTGCCGAGCTTTACCGGTTCCATCGGGCGACTGCCGAGGGGCAGCGCCAGGGGTTCGAGGAGTGGGATCGGCTGACCCCCGCCGAGTTCGCCGCGGCCACCGCCTTTTTGCTCAAGCAGCATATGGGGAACCTCGAGGTCCGAGAGGACGAAGAAAAGTTCACGATGGTACAGACGCCGTGTGGCAGCGGGGGCCGCCTGCGGCTGGCCGGAGCCTACTCCGGTCCCGAGGCCCTGCCGTTCGTGGAGGAGCGCGGAGCCCTGACGCTGGGCCAGGAGCGATTTCCGGTGTACTGCTCTCACTGCCCGATCTGGAACAGCGTGGCCCCCATCGAGTGGTTTGGGCGACCCCACTGGGTGTTCGAGACGCCCGCGCGCCCGGACGGCTCCTGCACTCTCCACATCTACAAGCGCCATGATGGGGCGCCAGCCTCCTACTACCGCCAGCTCGGGTTGCGTGAGGGAGGCCGCTGAGGGCCATGGGACACCGGCTTTCTGACCGTGGACAGTAGCGGGCGATAGGGATGCACGTCGACCTCAGCGGGACGGTGGCGCTCGTGACGGGGGCGAGCCGTGGGCTCGGGCGGGCTATTGCCCTGGCGTTGGCGGAGGCCGGTGCCGACCTCGCCCTGGCGGCCCGGGGTGCTGAGGGTCTCGAGCGCACGGCGGCGGAGGTGGGTAAGCACGGCGTCCGCGCAGAGGTCTTTCGCGCCGACATGCGGCACGCAGGCGACATCGAGGCACTCGTCGCGCGGGCGTTGCGCGCATTCGGCCGGATCGACGTGCTCGTCAACAACGCTGGCATCTCGGGCGACGAGAAGCCGTTCCTCGATCTGGTCCCAGAAGAGTGGGACGGCGTACTCGCGGTCAACCTGCGCGGGCCGGCGCTCTGCGCCCAGGCGGTGGCGCGTACGATGGTCGAGCGCAAGCGAGGGCGGATTGTCAACATCGCCTCCCTCGGAGGGCTCAGGCCGATTTCGCGGCTGGCGCCGTACTGTGTAAGCAAGGCCGGGCTTATCCAGCTCACCAGGGTGATGGCGCTGGAGTTGGCACGTCATAACGTGCAGATCAACGCGGTCTGCCCGGGCTACTTCGGCACGCCGATGAACAAGACGTTCTTCGCAAGCCCGAAGGGTCAGGAGATCATCCAGCGGTCGATCCCGATGCGGCGGCTCGGAGATCCAACCGAGCTGGGGCCCACGGTCGTGTTTCTGGCGTCCGAGGCGTCGAGCTTCATGACCGGCTCGGTCATTGTGGTCGACGGGGGGCAGATGCTCGCCTGAGTCCGAACGGGGCTGCCAAGCTCGGGAGGGTGACAAAGAGACGAGTTCAAGGCGGCGCATGGAATGTGACGGAGGTGTAGGGTGTATGGAGGCAGAGCGGCGGAGTCCTCACGAAAGAGGCTCGAGACAGCTGCCTGTCCGCGAGGAACAGTCCGCTGGGGGAGCAGTGGATCGGTTGCGGGCCGGGCTCGAGAGATTCATCGGGCGCCAGGTCGGATCTTCGGTTTCGATCGTTGCCCTTTCCCGACTGCCTGGCGGGACAATGCGTCATGCCTGGGCGATGGACGTCGAGATCTGTTCCGGCTCGTTGGCAGGGGTTCATCGGCTGATCTACCTGCAGGACCGCGGCGGCGCTCCTCTCCACAGCCGTCTGCGTCGCGAGGAGGAGTTTCGGGTTCTCTCGGTGATGCACGGATCCGGAGTGCGTGTCCCGAAGCCATACTGGATGCTCGAGGGAGGTGATCCGGCCGGCATCGGCGCCGGTCTGATTCTCGAGCGCGTCGAAGGGGAAACTCTGGGTCGCCGTCTCGTGCAGGATAGCGCCTTCGACGGTGTTCGGCCCCGCCTGCTCGAGCAGATCGGCGAAGAGCTCGCCAGAATTCATGCTGTCCGGAGCGACGCGGTGGGGTGCCTCTCTCGCGCATCCATCGAACCGGCTCCCGCCGAAGCCCAGCTGGGTGAGGTCGAGCGCACGTTGCGGGAGATCGGCGAGCCACATCCCGCCCTCGAGCTGGCGCTGCGTTGGCTCCGCGCCCGAGTTCCGAGGTGCGAACAGATCGTGGTCGTGCACGGCGACTATCGGCTCGGCAATTTCGTCGTCGACCCGAGGCAGGGCTTGCGCGCGGTGCTGGATTGGGAGCTCAGCCATCTTGGAGACCCCGGCGAAGACCTCGGATGGGTCTGCATACGTTTCTGGGAATCTGTCGATCGGCCAGGCGTGCGGGGACTCGGCCCGAGGCAGCGGTTTTTCGATGGGTACGCCGCAATCAGCGGCAGGCGACTTGACCGTGAGTTGGCGATGTTTTGGGAGGTCTTCGCCAACCTCCGGTGGGCGGTCGTCACGTTGGGACAAGCCCAACGGCACCTGTCAGGAGACGAACGCAGCATCGAGCTGGCAAGCATCGGTCGTCGCTGCGCCGAAGTGGAGTGGGAGTTGCTACACCTGTTGCGCTCTTTCTGACTGGCCATGCAAGATCGGCCGACGGGTCCCGAACTGCTCAATACCGTCCGCGACTTTCTCGAGGAAGAGGTGGTCCCGGGTATCACCGATCGCCGGCTCAAGTACCAGATCCTGATCGCGCTGAATCTCTTGCGCATTCTCGAACGCGAAGTTCCGGGCGAAGAGGGGCGGTTACGCGCTGAGCTGGACGCCTTGCATGATCTCCTCGGTCTTCCCCGGGCGGTTCAGCCGACCGATCCCGCGGCGCTCCGCCAGCGTGTACTGGAAGCTAATCGACAGTTGTGTGAGCGGATCCGGAGGGGCCTGGCTGACACCGGTCCGTGGCGACAACCCGTGTTCTTGCACGTGCGGGCCGCTGTTGAGGAGAAGTTGCGGATCAACAACCCCACTCAGCTGGAAGCCGTTCTCGAGGAGTTGGCGGATGAGTGACGGCACTCAGTGGTCGCGACATCACGCTCCTGAATGGCGGGTGGGAGTGTCGAACCGGCTATGGGATGAGCGATGACGACAGAAGTCGCCCCCGGGGTGTTCCGACTTCAGATTCCTGTTCCCTTCAAACTCGGCCACGTGAACCTCTACCTTATCGACGGCGGCGAAGGGTTCATCCTGGTGGATACTGGCGTGGCAACGCCCGAGGCGTTTGCGGCTGTTCACGCGGGGCTGAAGGGAGCGGGGATCGGTTATGGAGATCTCTCGGAGGTCGTGGTCACGCACTTTCATGCGGATCACAGCGGACAGGCTGGCCATGTCCAGAAGCGTTCCAAAGCGCGTGTCCTCATGGGAGATCGGGATGCCGCGTACCTCGATGACTTTTTCCGTAATGGACCCCCCTGGGAATCGGACGAGTTCTTCTCGTCGCACGGCGTGCTGGCGTCCTCGGCCAAGGAGTTTCGGGAGATTCTCCCTGCGCTCGCGCGCCTCATAACCCCCTTCTCACCCGATGGCACATTGGCCACCGGAGATCGGATCGGCAGCGGGAGAGAACTCATCGGGCTCCTGACTCCCGGTCACACACCCGGTCATCTCTGCGTGCTTCTTCCCGAGGAAGGGCTCTTGCTGTCCGGCGATCATGTCCTGCCACACATCACCCCCCACATCGGGCTCTACTCGAACGCGGATCCGAACCCGTTGGGGAGTTATCTCAGCTCCCTGGACGCGGTGTCAGAGATCGCGCCCCGCCGGATCTTTCCCGCCCACGGGCCTGTTATCGAGGATCCCCAGGGGCGCATCCGGGAGCTGCTGGAGCACCACCGTCGGAGGCTCGACATGATTCTCTCTACCATGCGCTCGCCCGGGTTGACCGCTTGGGAGGTGAGCCGGGCCATCTTCGGGGATGAGCTGGATCACGCGGAGCGATGGATGGCATTTTTCGAAAGCCTCGCCCACCTCGAGTATCTGGTGTCGAAGGGAGCGCTCTCTCGACTTGAAAGCAATGCTCGCGTCGTCTATCTTCGCCCGTCATGAAGGAGAGATCCCATGCCTATCGCGTGCATTCAACGCACCCGTCTGAACCCCTGATCACTCAGAGGGGCATCGCGTTCCGGCTCTCGCGGCCTAAACACTCCTCGAGCAACGCCAGCGGGGCTCACCCGCGTCATTTAGCTGCAGTTCGCTGTCGGCCGCGCGCCTGACCCGTTTCGGGAGATCGACCAGCCCAGCGGAACAGAGCATGGTAGCGCAAATGCTCTAACGTTTTGGTGCTTCCTACTCATTGACTTCGCCGGCGTTCCGACAGTCCACTGGTACCAACGGGAGATACTCGCGCGGGGCCGACCAGCCCGCGAAAGGGCGGATACACCGATGGAACCGATCATTTTCTGGCAGCAGAAGTGGGGCCTGACTTTTCACATCCCCTGGTACCTCTTCATGGGCGGCCTCGCCGGCGGCACCATGACGATCGGCGCTCTAGCCGATCTCCTGGCGGGGACGCGCGAGCGGTTTCGGCAGCTCGCCCGGGTGTCAGCGTACCTCACGCCCCCCGTCATCATCGTCGGGGGCTTGTTCTTGACCTTTCATCTCGGCAAGCCCGAGCGGGGCTTCGCTTTCCCACTCTTCTTCACCAATTATCGATCCTGGTTAACCATCGGAGGGTGGATCGTCGCGGCCTTCATTCTCCTGAGCCTTGCCTACGCCGCCGCGTGGCACTTCAACCTCGGCCGCCGCGCTAGGCTTGCGATGGCGGCGATCGGCGTCCCCCTGGGCGTGCTCATGTCGCTTTACACCGGGTTCCTGCTCTCGGCCGCGTGGACATTCCCGGGCGGCCGATGGTTCATTCCCCTATGGGACAACACGTACATCCCGACGCTCTTCCTGCTTTCGGGGCTCTCCACGGGCCTCGCGGCGTGCGGCCTGGCCATTCTTCTCGCCGGCCGCCCTTGGCGGATCCGCGCGGGAGACAGAACGTCTCAAGACTCCTGGGCAGCCGCGAAGATCGCAAGCGTGGCGGACATGGCGACAATCCTCGCTGAGGGGGCGTGGGTGTACCTGTTCTTCGCCTCGTTTGCGGTTGGCACGCTCGGGCAGCAGCTCGCATTCAACCTGGTGACTCGGGATGCCCTCGCACCCTGGTTCTGGTGGGGATTCGTTGCCGCAGGCCTTGCCGCTCCGCTGCTGGCCAGTGTGGTCCACGCGGTCGGTGAGCGACTCTTCCGCGCTAGGATGGCCTGGATCCTCTACGCGAAGTTCGTTCTGGTACTTGTCGGCGGCCTGGTGCTCCGGTACGTCATCGTCTGGGGAGGGGACATGAAGGCTCCACTCATCTTCCCGCCCTCCATGTGGCCGGTGCCGAGCGTGCCGACGCTCCCACCCATCGCCGGGCTTGGGGGGTAGGGAAAGCGCGAAAGTTCCCGCCTCGATTCGCTGCCCGCCGCTCGGGACCGAGCTGATCGCGGACCTCCTGCTGTACGCTGCCGGTCCTTCGGGACCGCTCGCCCGGGGACGGGAACCTCGAATACCAGCAAGCCATCAAGTAAAGGAATGACGCCGATTGCCATAGGCTATAGCAATACTACTCACGTTATATTATTGACAATCCCTATTACGCGGTGTTTTCTAGAGGAGAGTGGAAAGGGTTCATGGCCCCAAAGGTCCTGGATTTAACCGGAAAGGGGGCGACTCGATGGAGAAGCGATTGACGTTCGTCCTTGCGGCGAGCCCCTACTCGGGGGAGACCACGGCCACTGTCCTGAAGCTGGCCGCAGCAGCCCTGGCCGCCGGGCACCGGACCACGGTGTTCGCCACGGGCGACGGCGTCTATGGCTTCGTCAACAACCAGAAGGCGACCGGGGTGTTTGACGTCGCGGCTGCCGCCGAGTCCTTCCTGGCCCGCGGCGGCGGGGTGGACCTCTGAGGTTCCTGCCTGCGATTCAGGGGAATCGCCGAGGACGATCTTTTGAAGCACGCGCAGGTCGGAAGCCTCTCCCGGCTCATGGCGCTCCTGGAGGAAAGCCACGCGGTCCTCACCTTTGGACCGTAGGAGCGTGCTATGCGTCGATCGCTCTGCGTTCTCGTCGACCATCCGCCCTACGGGCGGCTCCAGCCTGCTGAGGCGATCCGCCACGCCCGCGGGGCCCTGGGGAAGGGGTGGGAGGTCGTCCTCGCCTTCGTGGGGGATAGTGTCTACACGCTCCTGCCCGGGCAGACGCCCCGGGTCGGGGAATGGGTCTGCCTATCGGAATCTGTGACCGAGTTCGTCTGCGAGGGGAAGGAACGCGCTTCGGTGCTGGTTGAGGAGCATTCCCTTGAGGCGCGCGCACTTTCAGAGAACGACCTGATTCAAGGGATCCGGCCGGCCTCGCTCGACGAGATCGCCCGGGCCATGGCCCGCTGCGACCGAACCCTGATCTTTTGAGGGCGCCTATGGCCTCGATCCTCGTGGTTCTGACCAGCCCCCCTGGCGCTCCGACCGGGCGGCAGGCCCTGGCGCTGGCCGAGTCCCTGGCTGGTCAGGGGCACGCCCTGACCCTCTGCTGCCTTCAGGACGCGACCCTCCTTGGGAGTAACCGCGCTCCTCGCGACGCCCGGGTTGCTCTGGATCGGCTCCTGGATCGCGGGGCCCGGTGCGTTGTCCTCGGAGAGGATCTCGCGCTCCGGGGAGTTCAAGACGGCCCCCTCGCCTCGACGGTGGACCACGCCGGTCTCGTCGCGCTCCTGGCCGCTCCACACGATCGGGTGATTGGCGCCCTCTGAGGCGGTCATGAGCCGCCGCCTCGTCCTCTTTTCAGTTGACCGCCCGAGGCTGGTCGTGGTCCTGACCCTCCTGGCGACCCTCCTCTTCGCCGCCCAGTTCCCGCGGGTCAGGATCGACACGGACCCGGAGAACATGCTCGAGGCCGATCAGCCCGAGCGTGTCTTCTACCGAGAGGTCAAGAAGGAGTTCGGGATCTACGACCTCTTGGTGGTGGGGCTTGTAGATCCCGAAGGCGTCTACCGCCCCGAGGTCCTCGAGCGATACGACAGGATCGTGGCGGACATTACCCGGATCAAGGGAGTGGTGCTGGAGGACCTCCTCTCCCTCACCACCACAGACGATATGAGACCGTCCGCAGACACCCTGTCGGTCCGCCCCATTATGGAGCGAGTCCCCCGAAGCCCCGAAGAGATGGAGGCGCTCAGGGCGGCCCTCACGGAGAACCCCCTGTTCGCCGACAAGCTGGCTGACCAGCACGGGGAAGCCCTGGCCATCTATGTGCCCATCCAGTCCAAGGACGAAAGCCACAGGATCTCAAAGGAGATCGAAGCCATTCTGGAGCGCGAGCGGCTTCCGGGCCAGTCGTATCACATCGCCGGCCTTCCGGTGGCAGAGGACACCTTTGGCTTCGAGATGTTCATCCAGATGGGCTTGACCGCCCCGCTGGCCATGGGGTTCATCTTCGTCCTGCTGCTCGTTCTCTTCCGGCGGGTCACCCTGATCCTGATTCCCATGGGGGTGGCCATGGCCTCGGTCCTCTGGACCATGGGGGCCCTGATCGGCTCGGGCTTCACCGTCCACATCATGAGCAGCATGATCCCGGTTTTCCTCATGCCCATCGCAGTCCTGGACTCGGTCCACATCCTGAGCGACTTCTATGAGCAGTACCGGACTCTGGGAAGGAAGCGGGAGGCGCTCCTTTCGACAATGGAGGATCTCTTCATCCCCTGCCTCTACACCTCCCTCACCACGGCCGTGGGCTTCGGGTCGCT
>JBHIBG010000031.1:0-29716 GCA_046758965.1 Methylomirabilia bacterium
TGCGCCAGGCCCTGCCCTTTGCGCTCCAGGGGATCGACTCCGACAACGGCTCGGAGTTCATCAACGCCCACCTCTACCGGTATTGCCACGCCCGCCACATCCAGTTCACCCGCGGCCGCCCCTACAAAAAGGACGACAACGCCCACGTCGAACAGAAGAACTGGACCCACGTCCGCAAGCTCTTGGGCTACGTCCGCTACGACTCCCCCGAGGCCCTGGCGGCCATGAATGCCCTCTACCGCCAGAATCTCCGCCTCTTCCAGAACCTGTTTCTGCCCTCTGTGAAGCTCCTCAAAAAGGTCCGGGTGGGGGCACGGGTGCGCCGAGTCTATGACCGCCCCCAAACGCCCCTGGAGCGGGTGCTGGCCTCGCCCGCAGCCGATCCAGTCAAGGTCGCCCAGCTCACCACCCTCCGTGACCGTCTCGATCCCTTCGCCCTCGCCCAGGCCATCGACCAGCAACTCGAGCGTCTCTACGCCCTCGCGGCTCACCCCCGCCCCACGGCGAAGCCCAAAGCGGACACAGATGATCTCACCCCCGGCGAGAAGCCAGCGGTCCGGGCTGTTTCCCAGAGCTTCGGAATCCCGGTCTACATCGGCACCAAAGCAACCCGGCGCCAGGAGAGAGTAACATCTTCAATGGCGCGATGATTCACTCCCGGCTAACATTCTTAAATGGCTTGATAGGAACTCCCTCAGGAGGACGGTCAACCGGATATTCCACTCCGGGCCTCTGCGGGCAACGGGTCACGTGGCGAATCGGATGGTGAGGATGTCGCCGTTCCTCACCCGGTACTCCCGCCCTTCGAGCCGCACCACTCCCCCCTCTCGCAATTGGGCCAGGGAGGGGGTGGTGACGAACTCTTCAACGCTCACCACTTCTGCCCTGACAAAGCCCCGCGCCAGGTCTGTGTGGATCTGTGCGGCAGCGTCGAGCGCTGTCCCCCCGTCGGGGAGGCTCCAGGCCCGCAGCTCGGTGCCGACCACGGTGTAGAAGGTGACCAACCCCAGGAGCCGGTAGGTCGCCCGCACCAGGCGGTGGAGGGCTGGTTCCGCAAGGCCCAGCTCTGTCACAAACGCGGCCTGCTCCTCGGGCGGGAGGAATGCCAGCTCACCTTCCAGCTTTCCATCCACCTCCACCACTGGCGCCCCGGTAGCGGCTGCCACCAGCTCCTGCACCAGGGCGAGGCCCCCGGGATCGCTTCGGTCCGTATTGGCGACGTAGCAGATCGCTTTCGCGGAGAGGAGCCCCCAGCCCTTGAGTAGCCGCCGAGCGCCGTCATCCAGCTCGAGGGCGCGGATGCCTTGGCCGCGGGCCAGGGCCTCACGGCACCGCTCCAGGACCGCCAGCTCAACCCGGGCAGTCTTGGGATCCTGGCGTGCCGCCTTCCTGAGCCGATCAAGCCGACGCTCGACGAGCTCCAGGTCGGCCAGCAGGAGCTCGGTGGTGACGACCTCAGTATCTCGTCGGGGGGCTGGTTCCCCCGCCACATGAGGGACCTGACCGGCACGAAAGCAGCGGACCACGTGGAGCAGGGCGTCCACGGATCGGATGTGGGAGAGGAACTCGTTTCCGAGGCCCTCTCCCCGGGAGGCACCGGCCACCAGGCCGGCCAGGTCAACCACCTCGAAGGTCGCCGGGGTCACCTTGGCCGGGCGCAGGACACGGGCGAGCGTGTCCAAGCTCGGGTCAGGGACAGGCACCACGCCCCGCTTGGGCTCGAGCGTGGAGAACGGGTATGAGGCGACGAGGGTATCGGTGCCGGTCAGGGCTGAGAAGAGCGTGGATTTCCCCGCGTTCGGAAGGCCGACTAAACCGCAGCTGAGGCTCAATGAGCCACTCGGAGGGGGCTATGGCCCCCGCCGCACGCGAAGCAACCTCGCCGGCGAGGTTGCGGAGAGCGCGAGCCGAAGGCGAGCGTACCTCCCCCCATTTAGCTTGCGCGGGCAAAGCCCGCGCTCGAAACAGCCCAGGCTCGTGCGTTCCTCGTGTGGCTGGCCCCTCAACTCAGCTAGGCCGCTCGGAGCGCTCCGGCGTCGTGCGCTTCGCGGCCCGCCGGGCACCATCCGAAGGATGGTCGCGGCCGGATTCGCTCGGCAGGGCATCCCCGGCGCATGGCAGGCCCTTGGCTTTCGCTACCGGAAGAGGGGAGCGAGGACCAGGGAGACCACCGCCATCAGCTTGATCAGGATGTTCATTGAGGGGCCGGAGGTGTCCTTGAAGGGGTCGCCCACGGTGTCGCCCACCACCGCAGCCTTGTGGGCCTCCGACCCCTTGCCGCCAAAGTGTCCCTCTTCGATGTACTTCTTCGCGTTGTCCCAGGCACCGCCACCGTTGGCCATCATGAGGGCCAGGAAGACCCCCATGAGCGTGGCGCCCGCCAGGAGCCCGCCCAGGGACTCCTTGCCGAGGACGAAGCCGATGAGGACGGGGGTGACCACTGCCAGAAGCCCGGGCGCGATCATCTCCTTGATGGCGGCGCCCGTCGCGATCTCCACGCAGCGGGCCGTGTCCGGCTTGGCCCGGCCCTCCATCAGCCCGGCGATCTCACGAAATTGGCGTCGGACCTCGTTCACCATCCGGAAGGCCGCGCGGCCGACCGCCTTCATGGTCAGCGCCGCAATCACGAACGGCACGATGCCGCCGAGCAGGAGACCGATGAGGACCCGGGACTTGGTCAAGTCGATGGCTTCGAGCCCCACCGTCTGGGTGTAGGCGGAGAGGAGCGCCAGGGCGGTGAGCGCGGCCGAGCCGATGGCGAACCCTTTGCCCATGGCTGCTGTGGTGTTGCCGAGGGCGTCGAGGCGGTCGGTGATCTTGCGGGTCTCCGGCCCCAGGTGGGCCATCGTGGCGATGCCGCCGGCGTTGTCGGCAATGGGGCCGTAGGCATCCACGCTCATCGTGATCCCGATGGTCGAGAGCATGCCGAGCCCCGCCAGGGCGATGCCATAGATGCCGTTGGTCTGGAAGGAGATGAAGATCGCCGCGCAGATGGCCAGCACGGGGAAGGCGGTGGACTCCATGGCCGTGGCCATGCCGGAGATGATGTTGGTGGCCGCGCCGGTCTGGCATGACTCGGCGATGCGACGGATGGGAGGGCCCGAGGTGTAGAACTCGGTGAGAACGCCGATCAGCACCCCCGCGACGAGCCCGGAGAGGATCGCCCAGAAGGGCCCCATACCCACCCCGAAAGCCCGAATGACGAAGAACGCCAGGATGAGGAGAACGGCGCCGGCGATGTAGGTGGCGTTGCGGAGGGCCGTCTGCGGATCCAGGCGCTGAAGCCAGCCCATGGAGAGGATCCCCAGGGAGGAGGCCAGGAGCCCCGTCATGGCGATCACGATGGGCAGGGCCATCCAGCGGAGCGGTCCCTCCATGGTGGCGCCGATGGCGATGGCTGCCACGATCGAGCCCACGTAGGACTCAAAGAGGTCGGCCCCCATCCCCGCCACATCGCCGACGTTATCTCCGACGTTGTCGGCGATGACGGCGGGGTTCCGCGGATCGTCCTCGGGGATCCCCGCCTCGACCTTCCCGACGAGGTCCGCGCCCACATCGGCGGACTTGGTGTAGATCCCGCCGCCGACGCGCGCAAACAGCGCGATCGAGGAGGCGCCCATAGCAAAGCCATTGATGATAATCGGCTGCCCGTAGAGAAGGTAGAATGTCCCCACGCCGAGGAGTCCCAGGCTCGCGACGCAGAGCCCCATGACCGACCCCCCGAAGAAGGCCACTGACAGGGCCTTGTCCCGCCCCACTGTGTTGGCCGCCGCCGCGGTCCTCACGTTGCCCCGCGTGGCCGCCTTCATCCCGAAGAACCCGGCTACCATCGAGCAGCTCGCCCCCGAGACGAACGCCAGCGCGGTGAAGGGGCTGATGGCGATTCCCAGCAGGACGGCGACCGCCAGGATGAACCAGGTCAGAGTGGTGTACTCCTTGCGTAGGAACACCATGGCGCCCGTGTGGATGGCGCCCGAGATCTCCAGCATGGCCCCGCTCCCCTCCGGCTGCCTGAGGAGGTATCGGTAGATCCCGAGCGCCAGGGCAAGCCCGACGAGGCCGACGATCGGGGCGAAGGGAACCCAGGACGAGGGAACCCAGGGCATGATGTAAGCCTCCTATTTCGCGCGCGAGGTGCGCTCTCCCAAGAGGTTCACAAGCTGTAAGGCGGCGGCGGTACACGCTGTCTCGATGAGGGGAAGCTCCTCCGGGCTGAAGCGGGAAAGGACATGATCCACCACCTCTACCTTTGAGGTGGGCCGGCCGATCCCTACCTTCACCCGGCGGAGGGCCTGGGTTCCCAGGTGCTCGATGACCGACTGGACGCCCCGATGTCCTCCAGAGCTCCCCTTCATCCGGACACGAAGCTTTCCGACCGGCAGGTCGATCTCATCATAGACCAAGATCAGGTCAGCCGGGGCCAGCCCGCGGCCCTGGAACTGTCTGAGAAACCTCGCGACGGCCGCGCCCGACTCGTTCATGTAGCCTAGAGGCTTGAACAGCAGGACCGTATCGGTCGCGTATCGACCCTCCGCCACCTGCCCCAGGCGCGAGAGCCGCCGGAATCCGCGGAGGAGATCACCCTGCTCCCGGAGGAGGGCCGCGAGGCGGTCCATTACCCGGTAGCCGACGTTGTGACGGCTCCCCTCATACCGCGTCCCGGGGTTCCCCAACCCCACCACCGCCTGGGCCACAAGCTAGGTCTCTTCCTCCTCGGGCTTGGGCTTCCGCTCGGAGACAACCTCGGGCTCTGCGGGCAGCGCCTCAACGGGCGTCGGAACCTCCTCCGCCATGGGTGGCGCCACGGTGGCCACGGCCTGAGTGGGATCGTTCAGGATCCGAACACCGGGTGGCGGCGTCAGGTTGGCAACCGTCAGCACGTGGCCGATGTGAAGGGCCGAAACGTCGGCCTCGATCCGGTCCGGGATCAGGCTCGGCAGACAGGAGATCTGGACCTCCCGGAGGATCATCTCCAGGGTGCCCCCTTGCTCCTTGACCCCCACCGGCTCGCCCACCGCGTGGGTTCCGACGGTAATGGTGAGCGCCCGGTCCATGGTGACCTCCTGAAAGTCAACGTGGAGCAGGCTGTCGGTGACGGGGTGGAAGTGGAGGTCCCGGATGATGGTCGCGCGGGTGTCCCCGTCCTCGGTGAACCGGAGGTTCAGGAGCTGCCCGCTTCGCTCGTGTCCGTAAATGACCTTGAGGACATCCTTGGGATTTACGGTGAGGGCCACCGGGGATTGCTCCCCGTAAAGGACGGCAGGGATCAAGCCCTCTCGCCGGAGCCGCTTGGCGGCCTGCTTGCCGGTCTCTTGACGCCGGCTGACTCTGATATCACGTCGTTCCATTCGTCTGCTCCTCTCACACGCTGAGGCGAGGTCCCGACCCTCGGCCGGTGGAATATCCGCCGTGCTGACTGGCGCCGCAGGCGCGCGTGGTACGGCTCGCTCCTCAGATGAACAGCGTGGAGACCGATTCCTCGTCGTGAGTGCGTCTGATTGCCTCGGCAAGGAGGCCGGCCACCGAGAGTACAACGAGCTTGGGAACCCACTTCTCCGGGCTGACCGGGATGGAGTTGGTGACGATGACCTCCTCCAGGGGTGAGCTCTCGATCCGGGGGATCGCCGGACCCGAGAGCACGGGGTGGACGCCGCAGGCCAGGATGCGTCGCGCACCCTCCCGCTTGAGCGCGTCCGCCGCCTGGATGAGAGTCCCGGCGGTATCGATCATGTCGTCGATGATCACGGCGTCCCTGCCCTTGACCTCGCCGATCAAGTGCATGAAGAGGGAGACGTTGGTGCCTTCGCGCCGCTTGTCGATGATGGCCAGCCCGGCCTTGAGGCGCTTGGCAATAGCCCGGGCCCGCTCCACGCCGCCTGCGTCCGGGGAGACCAGGACGGGATCATGAAGGTCCTTCCGCCCCAGGTAGTCGATCAGCACCGGGGTGGCGAACAGGTGGTCCACCGGGATATCGAAGAAGCCCTGGATCTGGCCGGCGTGGAGATCCAGGGCGAGGATCCGCTGGGCGCCGCCGGCGGTCAAGAGATCGGCCACCAGCTTGGCCGAGATGGGGACGCGGGGTTGCACCTTCCGGTCCTGGCGGGCGTAGCCATAGTAGGGGAGCACCGCGGTGATCCGCTTGGCGGAGGCCCGCTTCAGGGCGTCCAGGATCACCAGGAGCTCCATCAGGGTTTCGTTGACCGGCGGGCAAGTGGGCTGGATCACGAAGGCATCGGTCCCGCGCACATTCTCGTTGATCTGGACAAACACCTCGCCGTCCGCAAATCGAGAGACCTCGGCATCAGCCAGACTGATGCCCAGACAGCGGGCGATCTCCTCGGCGAGAGCCCGGTTCGCATTGCCGGCGATCAGCTTCAGCTCGTACGCCATGACGAGGCTCCTCCACTTCGTCGACAGACACGCGTCATTTCGGCAAGAGCGAATTGGTTGGGGCGGGAGGATTCGAACCCCCGAATACGGGATCCAAAGTCCCGCGCCTTACCGCTTGGCCACGCCCCAACAGTCACGGTCCCCCTTCGCCATCCCGAACGCCGTTCGCCGTCACCCCCGCACCGGTCGGATCGCCGGGCCGGCGATGGTCCGCGCAACCCAGCAGGACCATGCGGGAGTTGTGAGCCGCGTCCGGATCTGCCTGGCATGGTCCTGGGAGCGGGCCACGCCAAACACCGTCGGCCCGCTGCCCGACATCGCGGCCCCCAGGGCGCCGGCGCCCATCAGCGCTGCTTTCATCCGGGCCACGGCAGGGTAGCCGGCCTCTACGATACTCTCCAGGCTATTGTACAGGGTTGCCGCCACGCGCGAGGGCTGCCGCGTGGTCAGAGCCCTGATCAGGATCTGGGCCCGGGAGCCGTCCCCCGCAAGATCCGGGGGGACACGCTCGTACACCTCGCGAGTCGTGAGGGGGAAGTTGGGGTTTACCAGCACGAGGGCGAGGCTCGGGGCATCCGGCAGCGGCTCAAGGATCTCGCCCCGACCTGTCGCCAGAGCTCGGCCGCCAAGAAGAGCAAACGGGACATCCGTTCCCACCTGGGCGCCCAGCGCGGCCAGGCGTTGGCCCGGCCAACGGAGCTTCCAGAGCCGGTTCAGCCCCCAGAGCGTCGCCGCGGCATCGCTGGACCCGCCACCCAACCCCGCGGCCACCGGGATCCGCTTGCGTAGCGTGATCTTGGCACCCCGCCGAACCCCGGCGGCCTCCTGGAGCAACCGGGCGGCCCGGAGCGCCAGGTTCCTCTCGTCTGTCGGGACTCCTGGCGCCTCGCTCCTGAGCGTGATCTCCTCCGCTTCTTCGAGCAGCAACTCGTCGAAGAGATCCACCCCCTGGAGGACAGTGGCCAGCTCGTGATAGCCGTCCTGCCGCTTCCCCAGGACCTCGAGCACCAAGTTGATTTTGGCAGACGTCCGAAGGGCAAGTCGGCGGGGGCTCCTTCGTGGCGCAGACAACCGCGTTACCTTATCACGCAGGCTCTTGGGCTGTCAACGGAACTGCTGAACTCTTGCATGATCCGGAAGGGTGAGCGTGAAGAGGTCAGCCGTCAGCCCCACGCCGACCTGCGGGTTCCGGTAGCGGATCGTGACCGCCAACGGACGGTTGAAGGCGCGGAGCGTCAGGCTAGAGGGCGGCCCGAGGGGGCTGCCGTCCGCGTAGATGATCCGGATCCGGCTCCGGCCCTTGCTCCATTCGACCTGGCGCACCACTGCGGTCTCAGGATTCAGCCAGATCCTCTGCACGCTCGCTGCCCCGGCAAGCCGGAGGGAGGGGCCGAGGTCATCGGGGGGGAGCAGGGTCGCGGTCTTGGACTCTGTCATCGGCAGGATGTGGCCGGAGAGGACTCCGACGAGCTCTCTCGGCTCCAGGGCCGCCCCGAGCCACCGCTCGGTGGTCCGGGCTGATGCCGGCCCGACCACGGCGCGGTTTTCCGCCACCTGGTAGAGAGTGAATCTTTCCGATGTCGAGGTCACGAGAAGAAAGGGTTGGCCCCAGGGGGAGAGGGCCTCGAAGCGGACGGAATCAGGGGCTTTGAGGAGGAGGACCCCCGAGAGGCGCTCGACCCTGCTGCCTCGGGCGATGGTGATCTCGGCCTGCGTCCGGAGATCCGCAAACCCTTCCCACCGCCGGGTCAAGGTCACCAGAAGGCGCTCCCCGGCAGGGGAGAGGGGTTGGGGGGAAGGGGTGGGCAAGCCGACACAGCCCGCGAGGATCACGGCCAGGATCGGCCGGACGACTTTACTCGGCCTTAGAGCGCGCACCCTCGACCTTGCGAGGCTTCTCCTTGGTCTCCTGAAGTTTCCGCTTGACCGAGGTGTTCTCAGGGTCGAGCTTGAGGGCCTTCTCCCACGCTCCGATGGCGTCCTCGAGCAGGCCGTTCTTGAGGTAGGCGTCGCCCAGGTGGTCAAAGATCACGGCGTCTTCGCCGGACCGCTCCACGGCCCGTTTGAGCTCGCGCAGGGCCTCGGCGAAGCGCCCTTGCTGGTAGTAGGCCCACCCCAGGCTGTCGATGAAATAGCCGTTCTCAGGCTCGAGATCCAAGGCCTTTTCGATGAGCCGGACGGCCTCTTTGAGGTTGATCCCCTTCTCGGCGTACATGTAGCCGATGTAGTTGTGCGCCTCGGCGTGCTCGGGATCCAGCTCGATCACGCGGCGGAAGGCCTGGACGGCATCGTTGAATCGCTGCTGCTTTTCGTAGACCACGCCGAGCTGAAAGTAGAGCTCTTTGTGCTTGTCGTTGATGGAGAGCCCTTCTCGGAGCGAGGCGACAGCCTCGTCGTATTGCTCGGCCCGGTAGTACGTGGTGCCGAGATAGAGAAAGAGCTCCGGCCGGCGGGGCTCGAGGTTTACCGTCTCCCGGAGCAGCGTAATGGCTTGGGCGTAACGCTTCGCCCGGCCGTAAAGAAAGGCGAGCTGCACGCGCGCCTCGATCGAGCGCGAGTCGAGCTGGAGGATCTGCTGGAGCTCCTGCTCGGCATCGGCGTCCTTGCCGATCTCCATGTAGGCTGAGGCCAGGTAGAAGCGAGCCCGGAGGTCGGAGGGGTCCAGTCCTACCGCGCGCTGGAACGCGACCGCCGCCTTGTCGTACCGCTTCCGCTCGTAATACACGGCGCCGAGCTTCATCCAGATCTGTGGATTCCGGGGTGCTAGGCCAGCCAGGGCCTCGATCTCCGGTTCCGCCTTGTCGAACTTCCCGACACGGATCAGAAGGTCCCCCAGCCGCTCCAGGATGGCCGGGTTGTCGGGGTTCATCTCGAGCGCCGTCCGATACACGGCAAGGGCTTCCTCGGGCTGGTCACGGGTTTCGTAGACATAGCCGAGGACCAACCGAGGTCTGCCGGCCCCGGGGTCCAGCTCGATAGCACGCCGGAGAAAGGCGATGGCCTCGTCCCACGACTCCGTCTCGATCGCCAGTCGCCCCAGGAGGAAGTGGGCCTGGGCATCGGTTGGCTTGACCTCGATCAGCCGGATGAGCACGGCCCGAGCTTTGTCAAAGGCCTTCTGCTCGGCGTGGTAACGCGCCAGAGTCTGGTACGGCTGGGGAGCCAGGGGGTTGAGGGCGATTGCCTTCTCCAGCGCGGCCTCCGCCTCGGCGTACCGCTTTTCGCCGCGGTATAGCTCGGCCAAGGTCACATGCGCGGAGACCTCGTTGGGACCCACCTCGACGGCTCGCCGAGCAGCCTCGATGGCCTCGTTGGCAGCTCCGGCCTTTGCGAGCCAGAGCGCGAGCTGGCTCCAGAGACCCGGGGTGCTGGGGTCGTGCTTGATGGCCTTCCTGATCTCGGTGATGGCCTCCTGAGTCCGGCCGGCCCGGGCGTGTATCTGAGCGAGGGTGTAATGGTAGTAGGCCTCGGTGGACGCGGTCTGGGCCACGGGAAGAGCCGAGGATCCGGAGAGCCGGGTCTCCATCACCGGCGCCACGCTGGTGCAGCCGGTCAGCACGATCAGGGCGACTAGGAGAGCACTCACAGGAGCGTTCACGGCTTCTGGCCTCCACCGCGTTGACTCACGCAGGCCTTGGCGAGCACGCGGCGAAGGGAGAGGCGGAGTTCCGGATCACGGATCGATCCGGTGGCAGCCTCGACCGCGCGCGCCTCCTCCTCGCTGAGGGGGCCTTCTCGCCCAGTTCTCGTCGGGATCGCTTTTCCCCTGTTGTCCGGGCGGTCCCCCTCGTCGGCAGCCAAGGTCCCGAGGGTGACCTTGAGAGCCCGCACCGCCGCATCCCCGAACCGACGCGCCAGCCGGCCGCGCAGTTGAGCCTCGCGGAGCGTCACCTCCTGAAGCCATGGGGAGTTGTCCACGATCAGCTCGAGGGTTCCATTTCGCAACCTGCCCGGCTGGCAGTGGCGAGCGAACTCCGCGCCCATCACGCTCCGCCACTCGTTCCGGATCCGCACTTCAACCAGCTGCCCGGCAAGTCGCGGCACTGCTGCACTCAGGAGCGATCCCACTCTGGCCGGGCCCGAGCGCCTGCGGTCAGTCATCACACACTCCATCATACGCGACCCCAGGGTCGTCTTGCTAGCGAGAAGACAGGACCTTCATTGACTTAGGTCCGAGGGGCATTTATGCTCTGGGGGAGTTTTCTCTGAACATGGCGCGACCAAAGCGGGGCGACGAGCTATCGCTGGCCATCGATGACCTCGCCTTCGGCGGTGAGGGGATCGGGCGGGTCGGCGGGTATGTGGTCTTTGTCCGGGGCGGAATCCCTGGCGACCGTCTCCGGGTCAGGCTGAACCATGTCCGCCCCCGCTACGGGCGCGGCACGATCGTCGCGGTGGAGGGGCCTTCCCCCGACCGCGTGGAGGCCCCGTGCCCCTACTTCGGGCGGTGTGGCGGCTGTCGCCTGCAGCACATGGCCTACCCCGCGCAACTCGCCTTCAAGGCCAAGCAGGTGGCCGACTGCTTGGCTCGGATTGGCGGTCTCTCCGAGATCGTCGTGCATCCCATCATCGGCGCTCCGGAGCTCTACGGCTACCGGAACAAGATGGAGTTCACCGTGGCGCGCGCCCAGGCGGCTCGGCGGAGAGCAGCGAGCGCGGACGGCGAGCGCGCTGCTCCGGAGGTGGTGGTCGGGCTCCATGAGGCCGACCGCTACGACGTGGTGCTCGACATCGAGAACTGCCTGCTCCAGTCCGAAACGCTGAATCTCCTTCTGGGCGAGGCCCGGCGCGTTGTCCGGCAGAGGGGGCTCCCTGTCTACGATGAGGAGTCCGGGGAAGGGCTCCTGCGGTATCTGATGCTCCGGGAGGGGAAACTCACCGGTGAGGTCATGGCCAATGTGGTGGCCTCGGCCCCCCAGCTGGGTGAGCTGACCCCCCTGGCCGAGCAACTCCGGGCCCGTGTCCCCGAGACCGCGAGCGTGATGCTGAACGTGAACCCCAAACGGGCCAGCGTCGCCGTGGGCGTCGAGGAGTACCTCCTGGCGGGGCACGACCACATCAGGGAGTCGCTCGGCGGCCTCACCTTCCAGATCTCGGCCAACTCGTTCTTTCAGACCAACACGCTCCAGGCCGAGCGGCTCTTCGGCCTCGTCGAGAAATCCGCGGCCCTCACCGGCGTGGAGACGGTGGTGGACCTCTACTCGGGAACCGGGGCTATCAGCCTGCTCCTGGCCCGTCGCTGCCGGTGGGTGTATGGGATCGAGGCCTCTCAAGCGGCGGTGGATGATGCGCTGCGGAATGCCAAGGCCAACGGGATCACCAACTGCACATTCCTGGCCGGCGAGGTCCGGTTCGTGCTTCCCCGCCTGCTCAGTCAGGGACTCCGGGCGGAGGTCGTTGTGGCTGACCCTCCCCGCGCCGGCTTCCACCCCAAGGCCCTCCGGGCGCTCCTGGCGCTCTTGCCCGCGCGCATCGTTTACCTCTCCTGTAACCCCTCCACCCTGGCGCGAGACCTGGCCGGCCTGTGTCACGGCGGGTACCACGTTCAGTGGGTCCAGCCCCTGGACATGTTCCCCCACACGCCCCACATCGAAGCGGTCGCCGTCCTCGAGCGCGGAGACGGTGGACACCTCCACGCGGGCTAGCCTGTGGCGGGGTCAGACCTGGCTTGGGGGGGGTTCTCCCTCCCGAATTCGAGAGACCTGATCGCGCCGGCGAACGCGCTCGCGGACCTTCAGCGCCACCTGGGTTCCACGTTGGGCTTGCTGGACAGGCTGGTGCTCGACCTGGAGCGACTCCACGGCCTGGGTGAAGTCAGTGGTGTCCCCATGAACTCGAATCTGATCGCCAATTCGCAGGTCTCCGTCGGTCAGATGAATGACGGCTACGCCGATCCTGGCGTAGTAGCCGATGATGGATCCGACCTTCTCTTCTGAAGCCATGGCGAAGTTCCTCCTGCGAAGACCACTGAACAGTGCTCTCGCGCCGTCACCGCCAGGACGATTCTAGCACGAGGCCCACTCCTTCGCCCCCGGATCTGGCTTCGGGAGCGTGCCGGCCCGCATCTGAACGGCGGTCCGGAAGCTGGAGGGCGGGAGCCGCTCGTGAGGAAAGGAGGGGATCATCTTCGGCTGGCTGAAGGAGACGAGGAAGCGATGAGGTGCCGACACTGAATTTGGAGGAGGGCACGGTATGAACAGCACGCGCTGGCCAAGAACGTTGTCGCGGCCGTTTGTCCCCCTGGTCCTGGCGGGGTTGTTTGTGTTGGGTGTCGGGGTTGCCCCCGCTTCGGCCTCGACGTTCCGAGTGGCCGTCGGGATCGATCCGGACATCCTGGACCCGGTGCAGATGACCACCACGACCGTGGCCAACATGGTGAAGTACGTGGTCGAGACGCTCACAACCATCGACGAGACGGGCAAGGTGCTTCCGATGCTCGCCGAGAGCTGGAGCGCCTCCCCCGACGGGACCCAGTACACCTTCAAGCTCCGGAAGGGCGTGACCTTTCACGACGGCTCTCGCTTTGACGCCAAGGCTGTCAAGTGGAACTTCGACCGGCTGATCGACCCGGACGTGCGGGTCCCGATCCGCGCCTCCTATCCGATCCAGAAGACCGAGATCATCGACTCACACACGGTCAAGGTTACGCTCAAGCAGCCTTTTGCGCCGTTCGTCGGCGCGCTGTCCTGGACGACGTCGGGCATCTCGTCGCCGGCTTCCGTGGACAGGCACGGCAACAGCTACAAGAACTACTCCCACATCGTGGGCACCGGCCCGTACGTCTTCAAGGACCGCCGGAAGGGTGAGCGGATCACGGTGACGAAGAACCCGACCTATTGGGGAAAGAAGCCGTACTACGACACGGTGGTCTTCCGCATCGTCCCCGAGGCGGCCACCCGGGAGAGCCTGATCCTGGCGGGTCAGGTGGATCTGATCATCCTCCCGCCCGTGGCTGACCTGCCCGCGCTCCAGCGGAACTCTGCGGTGAAGGTGCTGCTGGCTCCGAGCGACCGGACCATCTTCATCGCCACCAACACGCTGAAGCCGATGCTGGGCGACCGGCGGGTCCGGCAGGCGCTCAACTACGCCGTGGACAAATCCGCGATCGTGGAGAACGTGCTCTTCGGCGCCGCAGACATGATGGACGCCCCCATGGCCCCCAGCCTGTTCGGCTACTGCAGGGCGGGGAGTTACGAGTACAACCCGGCCAAGGCCAAAGAGCTCCTGGCCCAGGCCGGTGTAAAACCGGGGACCAAGATCCAGCTGATCCACCCCACGGGGCGATACGTCCAGGACAAGGAGGCTTCTCAGGCCATCGCCGGCTACCTCCGCGAGGTCGGCTTTGACGTGAACATCCAGACCATGGACTGGCCGTCGTACGTCCAAACCATCATCGCGCCACCCGACAAGAACACGACGGAGCTGCACTACCTGGGCTGGGCCCCGGCCTACCTCGACGCCTCTCAGCAGATGCTCCAGTTCCTCTCGACATATGCGCCGCCGAACGGGCTTGAGACGAGCTTCTATTCCAACCCCGAAGTCGACAAGCTGATTAGCAGCGCCGGGCGCGCGCTGGACGCGGACAAACGCCAGGAGCTCTACTGCCGGGCAGCGAAGAAGGTCTGGCAGGACGCCCCCTGGATCTTCCTCTGGGTCCAGCGCTTCCCCATCATCTACTCGGCCAAGGTGACCAACGTCTCCTCTCTCCCCAATGAGATGTTTTACGCCGTCTACGCTCGCCCGGCGCAGTAAAGGGAGGCGGCGCGGGGCAGGCTCGCGCCTAAGAAGGAGATCGGTCAGCCGGCAGGGGATCTTCCACGACCGGTCGCCTGGCTCCCATCCGGGGCGGCTGAGGCCATGAAGTTCCGGGGCTACCTGGCCCAGCGGTTCATGGCCTCAGTCGTCACCCTGCTGGGCGTTTCGCTTATTATCTTCCTGATGGTGCGTGTTCTTCCGGGGGACCCGGCGCGTGTGATCGCGGGTCTCCTGGCGAGCGAGGAAGACGTTCAGCTGATCCGGGTCGAGCTGGGGCTTGACCGGCCGCTCCACGTCCAGTACGGCATCTTTCTCGCCCGCCTCGTCCAGGGGGATCTTGGCAAGTCGGCGAGAACCTCGCAGCCGGTCATTGAGGAGTTGAGACCCCGGCTCAGGGCCACGCTGAAGCTCGCCGCCCTCAGCGCGGGCCTCGCGGCCTTCTTCGGGATTCTCGCCGGGACGGTTGCCGCCACCCGCCCCTACTCAAGGTTCGATTACGTCCTGTCGCTGACGACCCTCTTCGGCGTCTCCATGCCGGTGTACTGGCTGGGGTTGATGCTGATCATCGTCTTTGCGATCCATTTGAACTGGCTGCCGGCCGCGGGCGCGGAGGGCGCGGCGAGCATGATCCTCCCGTCCCTGACCCTGGCCGCCTTCTCGGTGGCCCTGATCGGCCGGATGACTCGGTCGAGCATGCTCGAGGTGCTGGGGCAGGACTATGTCCGGACGGCTCGGGCGAAGGGCGTGACCGAGACGCTGGTGGTTGGCCGGCATGCCTTGAAGAACGCCCTGATCCCGATCATCACCGTCGTCGGGCTCCAGTTCGGCACGCTCCTCAGCGGAGCGGTGCTGACCGAATCGGTCTTCGGCTGGCCCGGGATGGGGCTCCTCCTCGTGGACTCGATCTTTTCCCGCGACTACGCGATGGTGCAGGGGATCGTGCTGGTCTTCTCGTTCCTCTTCATCCTGACCAACCTGGTGGTGGATCTGCTCTATGCCGTCATCGACCCTCGAATCCATTACGGCTGAACGGCCCTCCGTCGCCGTCTCCTGGCCCCGGCTCCGGCTGTTCCTGGAGGCGTGGTACCGCTTCCGTCGTCACCGGGCTGCCATGGTGGGATTAGGGCTTCTGACGGTCCTCCTGGCCCTCACCCTGGCCGCGCCCGTGCTCACCTCGTATGACCCGGAGCGGCAGAACCTCTCCGAAGTGCTGAAGCCCATGTCGGGCGCCCACCCGCTCGGCGCGGACCATCTGGGTCGCGACATGCTGGCCCGGATCCTCTACGGCGGGCGGCTCTCCCTTCTGATCGGCTTCCTCGCTGTCGGACTTGGCCTGGCGGTCGGGGTCCCGCTGGGTGCCATCTCGGGCTTTCAGGGCGGGCTCACCGACCTGGTCATCCAGCGCTTCGCCGACATCCTCTTGTCGTTCCCGGGCATCCTTTTGGCACTCTCCCTCGTCGCAATCCTCGGCGTCGGGCTCAAAAACGTCATCATCGCCGTCGGGATCAGCGCGGTCCCCTCGTTCATCCGGCTGGTGAGGGGATCGGTGCTGTCGATCCGGGAGCAGGTCTACGTGGAGGCGGCGCACGCCCTCGGCCAGCGGCGGAGCGTCATCATCTTCCGGCATGTGCTCCCCAACGCCATGGCCCCGGTCATCGTCCAGGCGACGCTCAGCCTGGGGTTCGCGATCCTGGTCGCCGCGGCCCTTGGCTTTCTCGGGTTGGGCGTCCAGCCGCCCACGCCTGAGTGGGGAACCATGCTCGGTGAGGGGCGCCAGTACATCTTTCGGGCCCGGTCCCTCACCACCTTCCCCGGCTTGGCAATCTTCCTGGCGGTGTTAGGGTTCAACCTGTTCGGGGACGGCTTGCGGGATGCCCTGGACCCTCGGATGCGGACCCTCTGATCAAGCCCGGGCGCCGTTCGAGCGGCGGCTTCGCCGCCACTCATGGGGGAGGCCTCGGAGGGGGCCGCCGAGGCCCCATCCGATGAAAATCGCTCGGTCTCGGCATGCGTCAGGATGCCCTGTCGAGCGAGGGCCTGGCCCGCGAAAGCTCAACGGGGAGAGCGTCGGGAGGGTGGCTGAGCGCCCCTCCGAGCTGAGCGGTGCCACGCCCAGAGGGCGATCCATGCCAGCGGGGTGGTGAGCCAGAGCCACCCGCTGGGCACTCCGGCCAGCAGGTGCAGGAGCAGGAGGAGCGTTCCGCCCGCCGCCCCGATCCAGAGCAGGGAGGAGGCGAGCCTCCGGGTGAGCTCTTGCCACCCGAGAAGGCAGAGGAGTGTCGCCGCGGCGCTCCCGGTCCAGTTCACCATCACATCCAGGCCGCTCGCGGTCCTCACGCCGGTCCAGCCTTGGTGGAACTCGTCCAGGATGGCGTAGGCCGCTGCGAGGGCGAAGGCCACCGCGGCGCCAGACGCGGGGTTCCCAAATAGACGCTCACCGCTGCGCCTCAACGCCAGGAACCAGAGGCCGGCGAGGATCGCGTACTCGAGGAGATGCCCGACCTTCCTCAGCGTGAAGTGAAGCGCCTCGAGCTGGGCCGGCTCGGCCCAGGGGAAGAGACCCTGCAGCAGGGGGACGATCACCGAGCCGGTGGCCTCGGCGCTGAACAGCTCCGTGGAGCCCCAGTAGATGATTCCCATCCAGGCCAGCGGGAGGAGCCAGGGGAAGAGTGACATCCTCCTCAGATACACCAGGTCTCGAAAGTTGACAAGCGCAGACGGCCCTCCCTAAGATCGAAGCAACCTGGAGGCTCGGGTGGCCTATCGACCTCTGCAGGAACTCCTCGACGAGCTCCTCATCGCCCCCGACACGGGGCGCGCCATCACCACCACCCGTCACTTTCCCGCTCGCCCTGCCCTCTGGGCTCCGCTTCCCACCGCGCTCGATCCCCGGCTCGCCCGGGCGCTCGAGGCCCGTGGGATCTCCCAGCTCTACTCCCATCAGGCGCGGGCCGTCGAGCTGGTGGACAAGGGGCACTCGCTCGTCGTGGTGACACCCGCGGCATCGGGGAAAACACTCTGCTACAACCTCCCGGTGCTCCAGGCCCTGCTCCAGGATCCTGAAGCCCGGGCGCTCTACCTCTTCCCGACCAAGGCCCTGGCCCAGGATCAGTTGGCCGAACTCGAGGCGCTCGCTGCGGCCTTGCCTGGCCTCAAGATGTTCACCTACGATGGTGACACCCCGCAGGACGCGCGCCGGGCGGTCCGCGCCCGCGCCAACCTGGTGCTGACCAATCCCGACATGCTCCACTCCGGGATCCTCCCCCATCACACCAAGTGGCTGAACCTCTTCCAGAATCTCCGCTACGTGGTGATCGACGAACTCCACGCGTATCGGGGAGTTTTCGGGAGCCATCTGGCAAACGTGTTGAGGCGGCTTAGGCGCATCTGCCATCACTACGGCTCTCGCCCGCAGTTCATCATGGCCTCCGCCACCATCGCCAACCCGCGGGAGCTGGCCGAGCGGCTCACGGGGGAGCCGGTGGAGGAGATCGCGGAGAACGGCGCCCCGGCCGGCGACAAGCTCTTCCTCTGCTACAACCCCCCGGTGGTCAACCCGGAGCTCGGGATCCGGGCGCCCTACCTCGGCGAGGCGGCGCGCCTGGCCAGCCGGTTCCTCAGGGAGAAGATCGCCACGATTGTCTTCGCCCAGAGCCGGTTGGCCACCGAGGTTCTGCTCTCCACGATCAAGAAGAGCGTGGAGGATCGGACGGGAGACTCGGGGATCGTGCGAGGCTATCGTGGAGGCTACCTGCCGACGCGCCGCCGCGGCGTGGAGCAGGGCCTTCGCTCGGGGGAGGTGCTCGGCGTGGTCTCCACCAACGCCCTGGAGTTGGGGGTCGACATCGGCCATCTGGATCTGGCGGTGCTGGCCGGCTACCCAGGCACGATCGCCTCGGTCTGGCAGCAGGCGGGACGCGCCGGGCGTCGCAGCGGCGAGTCGGCGGCGGTCTTCGTCGCCTCGAGCGCCCCCCTTGACCAGTTCATGGTGACCCACCCGGACTACCTCTTCGGCACTCCCCCCGAACAGGCTCGGATTAACCCGGAAAATCCTTTCATTCTGGTGAACCACCTCAAGTGCGCCGCCTTCGAGCTCCCTTTCCAGGATGGCGAGCGCTTCGGGGAGCTGGATGTGAGCCGGCTCCTCCAGGCCCTGGGGGACGAGGGGTTGCTCCATCACGCCGGGGCGCACTGGCACTGGAGCTCGGAGTCGTACCCGGCCGATCACCTCTCGCTCCGGACCGTCAGCTCAGACAACTTTGTCGTGATCGATACGACGGCGCGCGACGCCGATCAGAAGAAGCGCCGGCAGATCATCGCCGAGGTGGACTGGAAGAGCGCCTTCGCCATGATCTACCCGAAGGCCATCTACCTCATGGAGGGGGAGCCCTTCGAGGTCCAGGAGCTTCACTACCGGGAGGACGAGGAGAAGGTCGCCTACGTCAAGCGGGTGGCCGTGGACTACTTCACCGACGCGATCAGCGCCAAGGGCGTGTGGATCCTCCAGCGCGAGAGTGAGCGGGTCGCTCCGGCGTGGCGGGCCGAGCAGGGAGAGCTGCTCGTGGCGGAGAAGGTGGTGGGCTTCAAGAAGATCAAGTTCGGCACCCTCGAGAATGTCGGTTCGGGCGAGGTGGAGCTTCCCCAGCAGGAGATGCAAACGGCGGGCTTCTGGATCACGGTGGAGCCAGGCCTGCTGGAGCGGATCTCACCGAACCGGGAAGAGGTGGTCGACGGGCTTCGGGGGCTGACGTATCTCCTCCACCGCTTGGCCCCGGTCTTCCTCCTCTGCGATATCCGGGACCTGGGCTCCTGGCTTGGCGACCAGACTCCAGCCGAACCCAAGGCCGTGGCCCTCCCCCAGTCCATCCGCGGCCGCCTGCTCCGGGCATCCGAGTTCACCCCGACGCTCTACCTCTACGACAACCACCCGGGCGGCATCGGGCTCGCCGAGCGGCTCTTCGAGGTGCTCTCCGACCTGCTTGGCCGGGGGCTCGAGACCCTGAAGAGCTGCCCGTGCCGCTGGGGCTGTCCTTCCTGCGTCGGCCCCGTGAACGAGGTGGGGCGCCGGGCCAAGATCACTGCTACGTCGATCCTCAAGCACCTGCTTGCCTAGTTTAGATGGATTATCCGAGCGCGGAGCTTCGCCGGGTGGTCCGACGGGTGGGAGCCTCGTCCGTTGCGGCCCCGTCCCTCGAGCGCCTGGTGGGCGGCGCCGTTGTGGAGACCGCTCGGGGGCCGATCCTGGCCGTGCGTCGGGTCTACCACATCGAGCATCGGTATGGCGCGCTCTCCCTCAGGACGGCGCTCCAGGCGTCGGCAGAGGTTCTGAGCCTCGTCAGCCGCGGCGGAGAGGGAGCACCGGCTGCCGATCGGCTCCTCTACCTGGACACGGAGACCACCGGGCTGGCCGGAGGGACCGGCACTTACATCTTTCTCGTCGGTGCAGGGTTCTTCGCAGGTGAGACCTTCGTGGTCGAGCAGTACTTCATGCGGGACCTGGATGAGGAGCCGGCGCTCCTCGCTGCCTTGGAGGCCTTGCTGCCGCGCTTTCAGGGGTTGGTCACTTACAACGGGAGGGCCTTCGACCTCTCCCTGCTGGAGACACGCTTCATTCTCTCCCGCCGGGCCTGGCCCACCGACCTCTGGCAGCTGGATCTCCTGCACCCGGCCCGCCGACTCTGGGGAATTCGGCTTCCCGACTGTCGCCTCGTCACACTGGAGGCGGAGGTGCTCGGCTGGAAGCGCCGGGATGATGTGCCGGGCTCGTTGATCCCCGCGCTCTACTTCGAATACCTCCGTCGCCGGCAGCTGGGAGCCCTCCCGCGGGTCTTTGATCATAACCGGCAGGACGTGCTGTCACTCGTGGCGCTGACGGGCTGGGTGGCGCGCGCGCTGAGCGAGCCGGAGGGGCTTCATCTCTCCGGCGCGGAATACGGCGGATTGGGACGGCTCTGGGAGCCCCGGAGCTGCGAGCGGGCCCGCCACTGCTACCGGGCAGCCCTGCACCGTGAGCTCCCGACCCGGGAGCGGGAGCGGCTACTCCTCAGGCTCGCCGCCCTCGCCAAACGGCGTGCTCGCTGGGAGGAGGCTTGCGCCCTGTGGGAGACAGCGATCGCCGGGACGGGGGAGTTCAACATCAGGCCGTGGGAGGAGCTGGCCAAGTACTATGAGCACGCGAGGCGGGACATTCCTGTCGCTCGCCGAGTGGTCACCGACGCCCTGAGCCGTGCTCAGGCTGACGGCGCCCGCCCGGTGGCCCTCCACGCCCTGACGCGCCGCCTCGCTCGCCTCACCCGCCGGCTTGCGCGGGTGGCTGGGTCTGAGTCGGACCCTCGGCATTGAGGGGCGAAGAGCTCTCGGCCAGGTGTGCCGCTTCAGGGGGCGCGCTGAGGGAGCACCTCAGGATTCACCGGCGTGGGGGGGGTCCTGCCTTCGAGGATAGCGAGGCAGTTCTCCACCGCCAGCGTCATCATCCGAAGCCGAGTCTGGTGTGAGGCGCTGGCGATGTGGGGGGCCAGCACGACGTTGCTGAGGGGGAGGAGCCCGGGATGGACCCGCGGCTCCTCCTCGTAGACGTCGAGACCAGCCCCCGCGATCCAGCCCTCAGTGAGCGCCTGGACCAACGCGGCCTCGTTGACGATGGGCCCGCGCGCGGCATTGATGAGGTAGGCGGTCGGCTTCATCAGCTTGAGCTCTGGCGCGTCGATCAGGTGGCGGGTCTCCGGCAACAGGGGGGTGTGGACGGTCACGAAATCTGAGTCGCGAAGCAGCGTGGCCTTGTCTACCCAAGTGACGCCCAACTCCTGTTCGGTCGCCTGGTCCGCCCTCACGGCGTCGTGGTAGAGGATCCGCATGTTGAAACCGCGGGCGCGCCGAGCTACGGCCCGGCCGATCCGGCCGAACCCGAGGATCCCCAGGGTTTGACCGTGGATATCCCTCCCCAGCAGGAGCATCAGCTCCCACTGGGTGAACTTCCCGGCCCGGACATACTGGTCCGCCTCCGCCACGCGCCGGGCCACGGCCATCAGGAGCGCCCAGGCGAAGTCCGCCGTGGTCTCGGTCAGCACCTCAGGGGTATTGGTGACCGCGATTCCTCTGGCGGTAGCCGCGGCGACATCGATATTGTTGAAGCCCACCGCCACGTTGGCGACCACCCGGAGGCGGGGCGCCGCCTCGAGCACCTCCGCGTCGATGGCGTCGGTGATCAGGCAGACCAGGCCGTCCTTGTCCTTGACGCGTTGCATGAGGTCACGTTTGGGGAGGGGCTGGGTTCCGGTGTGAACGTCGACGCGAGCTGCCCGTCTCGCCATGGCCAGCGCCTCCTCGAGGAGCTGGCTTGAGATGAGGATTTCAGGTTTCATCCGGCACCTCCTGTGCGCCCGGGCCGCTCTCATTATGGGTCAGGCTGTCACCTGATGAAAGGGGCATTCCCTGAGAATGGGGGCTTGCCCCGTACCGGTCAAGTCGCTACCCTAGGGGTGGCCGAAGCCAGGAGGCGGATCGGAACCTCTCCCCCGAGAAAAGGGGAGAGTTGCGGGGAGCGGTCAATGGCGGGGAAACTGTTCGAGGAGCTTGAACCGGGGCAGCTGTTCCAGCACCAGCCCGGGCGCACCGTCACCGAGGCGGACAATGTCTTCTTCACCTGTCTGACCATGAACCCGCAGCCGCTCCATATCGACTTTGAGGCGGCTTCAAAGGCTGAGTTTGGGAGGCCCTTGGTGAACAGCCTCCTGACGCTCGGGATTGCGGTGGGGCTCTCGGTCGGGGAGACGACGCTCGGGACGACGGTGGGGAACCTGGGCTTCGAGAAGATCGAATTTCCCAAGCCGGTCTTCCACGGCGACACGATCTACGCCGAGACCGAGGTGGTCGAAAAGCGGGAGTCCCGCTCCCGTCCGCAGTGGGGAATTGTGATCTTCGAGCACCGGGCCAAGAACCAAAAGGGCGAGATCGTCATGCGCTGTCGCCGCGCGGCGATGATGCGCCGGAAGATTGCCGGACCCTCGGCATGACCACTCGGCTCAGGCGCTCGCTCCACTTTGTCCCCGGCGGCAACGAGCGGATGATGGCGAAGGCCCTCACCCTGCCCGCTGACGGCCTGATCCTGGACCTCGAAGACGCGGTCACGGTGGAAAAAAAGGCCGAGGCTCGGGGGATCGTGCTCCGGTGGCTCCAGACGGAGGATTTCGGGACGAGGGAGCGGTGGATCCGCATGAACCCTCTGGCGACAGGTTTCGGAGAGGTGGATCTGGAGGAGACTCTCCAGGGGCGTCCGGACGGGTACGTGGTCCCGAAGCCCCGGACGGCTGCTGACATTCGGGCGGTCGCACAGATCCTCGACCGGCTCGAGGAAAAGCACGCCGTTCCGCACGGGTCAACGAAGCTTGTTCCCATCGCCACCGAGACGCCGGAGGGGCTTTTGAACATCGCCGAGATCGCCAAGGCGAGCCCGCGCATCGTCGCGGTCTCCTGGGGCGTGGAAGACCTGTCGGCGGCGATGGGATTGCCGCGGACCCGCGGTGCCAACGGTCGGTACCTTGACATCCCGCGCTACGCTCGGGTGATGTGCGCCGTGGCAGCCGGCGCCGCGGGGGTGGAGGCGATCGATACGGTCTTTACCGACATCCGCGACCTGGACGGCCTGAGAGCTGAAAGCCAGGAGGCGGTCTGGATGGGGTATGCGGGGAAAATCTCCATCCACCCTGGCCAGCTCGATGTCATCAATGCGGTCTTCACGCCCTCGCGGGAGGAAGCCCAGGAGGCCCAGGAGCTGATCGCCGCCTTCGAGGAGCACCGGCAGCAGGGGAGCGGCGCGTTTGCCTTCAGGGGGCAGATGGTGGACATGCCGCACCTGACGCGCGCGAGAAGGATCCTCGATCGTGCCCGGCTGGCCGGAGCCTGCTGATGGCTGACACGCGGAGCGTGTGAGCCCGGGACGTGTCGAGGCTCCCTGGGAGAAGGGGGCGCTGGTCTGCAAGGGCCCGGTCGGTCAGCACGGCGCTAGATCGCGCCAGATGCCCGGAACCGCTCTCGGTCGACCGCGGGGTAGTCGAGCTCCGTCAGGATCTCTGTCGTATGCTGACCGAGGAGCGGGGCGGGCCGGCGGATCGCCCCCGGCGTTTGGGAGAGCTTGATCGGTATTCCGAGGACTCGCATCGAGCCCGCCGCGGGATGCGCGACCTCTACTGCCATCCGGCGATGGAGGACCTGGGGATCGGCAAAGACTTGGTTGTAGGTGTAGATAGGTCCGGCGGGGATCCCCTCCGCTTCCAGCTGCTCGAGCCAATGTGCGCTTGGCTCCTGCTCCAGCCGCTCTTGGAGGAGCTGGGCCAGCTCCTTGCGGCGGCTTACCCGGTCGGGATTGGTGGCGAACCTGGGATCGTCTGCCAGCTGCGGGAGCCCGAGGATCCGACAGAGACGCGGCCAGAAGTGCTGTGCCGCGCCGCCCACGGTGATCCAGCCGTCCTTGGTGCGGAAGGCCTGGTAAGGGGCGCTGGTCCGGTGGCCCGGACCAAGCCGCGGGGGGACCTCTCCCGTGGCGAAGTACGTGGAGGTCTCGTAGACGGCAAACGCGATGGGGGTCTCGAGCAGGGAGGTGTCCACCCACTGGCCCCGGCCCGTCTGCTCCCGTGCGGCCAGGGCGGCGAGGATCCCGATGGTGGCGAACATCCCGGCGCCGATGTCGCTGATGGGAGGGGGAACGCGGAGCGGCGGGCCGTCCTCCTCGCCGTTGACAGACATGAGCCCCGACATCCCCTGGGCGACCAGGTCGAAGCCGCCGCGCCCGCTGTAGGGCCCGGTCTGACCGAAGCCGGAGATCGAGCAGTAGATGATCCGGGGGTTCCGTTCACTCACCGCCTCGTACCCGATCCCGAGCCGGTCGAGAGTCCCCGGCTTCATATTTTCGAGCAGGACGTCGGCCCGGTCGATCAGCCTGAGGGCGATCCCGCGCCCCTCGGATTTTTTCATGTTCAGGGCGAGGCTTCGCTTGTTACGGTTGAACGTCATGAACGGGGCGCTCTGGCCGTTGACAAAGGGAGGCATGTTCCGCGCCTCGTCACCGCCCTCGGGGCGCTCCACTTTGATCACGTCAGCCCCCAGGTCACCCAAGAGCATGGAGCAGTAGGGTCCCGAGAGATGGGTGGAAAAATCGACGACGCGGAGACCGTCGAGGGGAGGTGGAGCGGCTGATGACGAGGCCACGGCGGCAGTCTAGAGAGTCCCGTTCGAGGCGTCAAGTCCGCCCCGTCATTACCGCCATCCTCATCGCGATCGGGCTTGGGACGCTACTCGCTGGGTCGATCTCCGAGCCTGCCACCGAGGCCGAGCTCCAGGGCGGCCGGGAGGTCTATGCCAAGCGCTGCGCCGCCTGCCACGGCGCCGAGGGCAAGGGCGATGGCCCCGCCGGCGTCGCCCTGCCCATCAAGCCTTCGGACCTGACCGATGGGCGGGTGATGAACCCCCTGCCAGACCACTTCCTCGCCACGATCATCCGGGAGGGGGGAGAGGCCGTAGGGCTCTCCCCTCTCATGCCGGCGTGGAAGGTTCTCTCTCCCACGGAGACCGACAACGTGATCGCCTACATGCGCACGCTTGCCGACCCTCCCTACCTGCCCCAGCAGGTCCTGCCGGTGCCGAGGCAGCGCGAGGGGCCCGAGCAGCCGATCTTCTTCAGCCATCTGATCCATGCCGGATCGTACAAGATCGACTGCCAGTACTGCCATGCCGGCGCCCGAAGGAGCATCGCGGCGGGGATCCCTTCGGTTGAGCGATGCATGGGGTGCCACAAGATCGTCGCCGCGCTGGGGAACCCCGAGGTCACGAAGCTCCACGGCTACTGGCAGCGGCAGGAACCGATCCCGTGGGTGCGCGTGTTCAAGCTCCCCGAGTACGTCTACTTTCCGCACAAGGCCCATATCCGCGCCAATGTCCGGTGCCAGACGTGCCACGGGCGGATCGAGGCCATGGAGCGCGTTCACGCACAGACCGGGTGGAAGATCCTGAACGACCTGGCGAACCTGACAGGCCTGGCGCTCGCGGGCCTGGCAGCGCCGCCCCCTCTCACCATGGGGTGGTGTGTGGAGTGCCACAGCTCGACGAACGCGACCCAGAAGACCAGCGCCCCGTCGGAGTGCATGAGCTGCCACCACTGAAGGGTCGCGGGCGGGCGCCGCGTGACCCGCTAGGCCCTGAGGATCGCTGTCAGGCTGCGGAGGTCGGGGCAGCCTTCAAGGGTCTCGAGCATCTCCGCCACGCTCTCCACCCGATCCTTCGAGAGGACCACTCCGGCGCACTCCTCAAACTTCCCCCGGAGCGCCTCCGGCGACAGAGACGCGCCGGGATGGCCAGGAACCTCTCGGGGCGCGACCCTGAAGCTGCGCCCATCCGTCAACGTCACGCTCACCCGACTCCAGGCGTGGCGCTCACGGTCTCCGGGGACCGTCGGGTCCACCACCATCCGCACCTTGCCCATCATGGAGCGAATGTCCGGGTGGGCGGGCCTCTCGTCGGTGAAGGTCCGGATCCCCACCCGGCCGTCCACCAGCGCGGCGGCCGCGCAGAACTCCATGGAGAACTTCCCTTCCAGCCCGGTCTGCGGGGCGTGGTGGATGAGGACGTTCGGGACGATGGCGTTGACGCCGACCTCGACGGCCGCCACCCGCTCGGGGCGGATCCCGTGGGTGGCGCGGAGCTCCAGGAGAGCATCGATCGCGGAGTGCGTGAGGGCGCAACTCGGGTAAGGCTTCACCGCCACCCCGCTCGTGAGGATCTTCCAGGGAGCCCCGAGCCGCTCGGCGGCTTGGGTGAGATCGGCTGTCTCGCCCCCCAGGACCCGTGCCCACCCTTGAGGCCCCTCCAGCGCGATCTCCGAGGCCGTGAAGCCGCCCCCGGCCAGGAGGGCGGCGAGCACGCCTCCGCGCGCCGCATGCCCCGCGTGGAACGGTTTCGTCATGGTGCCGAAATTCTCCTTGAGCCCCGAAGCCTGGGAAGCCGCAATGGCCAGGGCGTGTCGGGTCTCGGCGACCGGGAGCCCGAGGAGCTTCGCAGCGGCGGCCGCCGCGCCGAGAGCGCCGAGGGTCGACGTCGCGTGCCAGCCCCGCTCGTAGTGACCCGGGTTCACCGCTTCTCCCAGCGAGGTCTCCACCTCGAAGCCCAGGAGGAAAGCGTGGAGGAGCCCCCTGCCCTCTGCCAGGGCCAGCTCGCCGGCCGCGAGCGCCGCCGCCAGCACCGGTACGCTCGGGTGGCCCATCATGGCGAAGTTGGTATCGTCGAAGTCCAAGGCGTGGCCTGCGGTGCCGTTGGCCAAAGCGGCCCAGACCCCGCCGGTGCGGATCCGCGTGCCGAGGATGGTGCAGAGGGGCGCTCCTCCTTCCGCCTCGGCGAGGCGCTGGACGATGCGCGCGGGGGGTTCAGTCGAGCCCACCAGCATGACTCCCACGCTATCGAGGATCGCGCGCCTGGCCTCTTCCAGGGCGGCTGCCGGCAGCTCCTCCCAGCGGGACTTGACGACGAACTCGGCGAAGCGAGCCGTGGCGCCCATAGGAGTCCCCCTAGAGCCGCCGGGCGAGGAAATCGAGGATCGCCTGGTTGAAGGCCTCGGGCTGGTCCACGTTGGCGCCGTGGCCGGCTTTCTCCAGCACCACCCGCTCGGCGCCGGGGATCTTTCGCGCCATGTAGTCGGCCGCGGCCCGATACTCAATGTCCTCGGCCCCTACCAGGACGAGCGTGGGCACGGCCACCCGCGGGAGGAGGTCGATCAGCCGGCTGTCGGGGATCACCAGGATCTTCCGGTTCACGTGAGCCAGGCCCACCGGGTCGTGCTGGAGCATGATCTCGTTGGAGGTGTAGTAATCCAGTTCGGCGTAGCGGCTCTTGGCGAAGCCTGACATTCCTTCGCGCTCGAGCAACTCGGCGGCGCGCTCCCGGGAGCGCGTCCATTGCTCCCGCCGCTCGGGATTCTTGAATCCCGGCCCGCTGTCGCAGAGGATCAGCCCCCGCACGCGCTGCGGGTAGCTGGCGTAGAAGGCGAGCGCGATCACCCCGCCCATGGAGAGCCCGCCGATAATCGTGGGCCCGGCTCCCAGGTGGTCGAGGAGCGCCCGCAGGTCTTCGACGGCGATCTCGTGAGAGTACGCCCCAGCGCCCTTCGGGCTCTCGCTCCGCCAGTGGCCCCGGGCGTCGTAGAGGATCAGCCGGTAGCGAGCGGAGAGGGTGGGGACCTGAGGCGCCCAGCTCCGGGCCGTGCCGGCGAAGCCATGGAGGAGCGCCAGGGGGGCGCCCTGGCCGTGCACCTCGTAGTAGAGTCGGACCCTGTTGAGGGTGGCCGTGGGCATCTCGGCCCCATGCTAGCACACCTCAGAGCTCCCGAGCCTCGCGGGTCAGCACCCGCCGATGAGAATGGGCGAGGCGAGCGCGCGGCCGTAGGAGCGGTACTGCTTGAAGACCATCACGTGAAAGTGCGGTTGCTGGAACTCTTCGATCGCGTGGAGGAGCCCCTTACGGGCGAGCCGTCGCAGGACCTGCCTGAGCCAATGGATCTCGCGCCAGGAGTGCGGGTGCTTGGAGATGTCGACCGACGCCCCCGTGAGATGGGTGGATCGGCTCCCGCCCCGGGCGGGTGCCGCGTTGTCGTTCCAGGAGCGCAACGACCGCTGCGTCGCCACGGTTCGGGTGAGGCTGGTGATCTTGAGTTGCGTGCCGAAGATCTCGTGCATCCCGCGGGCAAGCTGCACGATGAACTGCTTCGTCCAGGGCCGGGCTACCCGCAGCGACTTCGGCACCCCCGAGACCCGATAGGTGCGAGTCGCCGCCGGCAGTCGCGCGAGCAGGCCTGCGCTGACGAACCGACGCACCATGCGGCGGTTCCGCATGCGCGAGAGATTCTGGCGGTCTGCCTCGGCGTTCTCGCGCGCGAGGCTTCCTGTCGTCGCCATGAGCGGCTGGGACCACAGCCTCAGATCGCCCTGCCGGAGGCTCATGAACGTGGGCAGGGTGAGCATGGCCCCGGTGCGCAGGATCGCTTTCCGGCTGAGCGAGTTGAGCGTGCGGAGCTTCTGGACGGAGGTGCCGTAGCGACGGGCAAGCGTCACGAGGGTGTCACCGCGGCGGACCTGGTGACACCAAACCGCCCCACCCGCGATGCCGACGCTTGGCAGCAGGGTCAGGGCGGCGAGGATCGCAATCGGGAGCACGCGGGGCCACGCGCGCTTCTCGCGTGACCTCCGGCTCGTGCTCGGCGGCTTCCGCCCGATCGTGCCCGCGAGATACACGGAGATTACTCTTTCATAGGCGGCGGGAATCTGTCAAATTTCCGGTCCGCTCACGGTGCTCGGGAGCCTGAAAGTTGCTTGCGGAGCCTCCCCTCACTTGCGAAGTGGAGTGATGTCGACAGCGGCCGGCTGCTCCGCATTGATCGTGAACCTGACTCGTCCCCGGGATAGCTGCAGCCCGGAGGTGATTTTCTCCATTCTGGACACGGCTGCCGAGCGGGCCAGGCACTCTCCGGGACCTGTTTGATGCGCTTGACATCCTGGCAACAGCATGGTGCACCGGCAGACCTCCGGTGCCTCGGCTCACAATCTGAACCACGTAATGTCTGCATTCGAAACCGCTTTCTGTCTGGGCGTCCGGGGAGCCTCTGGCACTGCAGTTGCACGCTCAACGTCTAGACAGTTCTCGGAAGAGATGAACCCGCGACGAGGCGGGGCCTGGGAGGTGCGAGGTGAATAGGCATGTGCGTTTAGGATTCTTCATCATGGTTCTCGTATTTGTCGCGGGAGCACTGACAGGCTGCCCCAAACGGCCGGTCCTGGTGGATCGGGAAGCCCGTCTCGAAGCCGCTCCGGCGCAGCAACTGTCCCGCGCGATCACGCCCACCGATGGCGAGCGGATTCATGCCGTGCCGGGCCGGTTCCCTCTGAGTGCGGGCCTGTCGACCCGCTGATCCCCAGGTGGTCCAGGAATTCGAGCGCCTGACTCCTGCTCTCGCCGTCCCCGCCCGGCGCGCCGAGACCCAGCCACGCTATCGCCCAGGCGATGCGCAGTGCGTTCGTTCTTTCCCGGCCCGCTTTCGACCTCCTGCTGGGCTCTGAGGAAGGGCTCCCAGCCCGCGTGAGCTGTTCGCGATGACTGCCATTCTGGCGAGGACAACTGTCACGTTTCGCCAGCCTGGCAGAGGTCCGTGTGCGGTGGCTAACAAGCTGCCAGGTCTAATGTCTGCATTCGAAAGTGCTTTCCATCCGGTCTCTTGGGGCTTGCTAACTGGCATTCCGGTTGCAAGCAGAAGCCGAGATATTTCTTGATTAGGAACGACCCGCCACGAGGCGGCGACCCAGGAGGTGTGACGTGGACAGGCATGTGCGTCTAGGGTTTTTCCTTATGGTTCTCGCATTCGTCGTGGGGGCACTCACAGGCTGCCCCAAACGGCCCCCTGCGTCCCCGGTCGCCGGGACCGGCACCACTTCGGGTGGGGGAGTCGTTGGGACGAGGGACGGCGGGGTTCCCGCCGTTTCGGGCATTCCTGGTGCTCCCGGTTGGTCCGGCGCTCCAGGCGCTCCTGGTGCTCCCGGTT
>JBHIBG010000032.1:0-28492 GCA_046758965.1 Methylomirabilia bacterium
TCCTTCATCACCGCCTTGAGCCTCTCCTCGAACTGTCCCCGGTACTTGGTTCCGGCGACCAGAGCGCCCAGGTCCAGCTGGAGGAGTCGTTTCCCCGCCAGCACGTCGGGGACATCGTGGTTAACGATCTTCTGGGCCAGCCCCTCGACGATGGCCGTCTTCCCCACACCGGGCTCGCCGATCAGGACGGGGTTGTTCTTGGTCCGCCGGGAGAGGATCTGGATCACCCGCTCGATCTCCATCTCTCGACCGATCACCGGATCCAACTTCCCCTCGCGGGCCAGCTGAGTGAGATCCCGGGCGAACTCATCGAGGACGGGCGTTTGAGAGCGCTTCTTCGGACGAGGGTAGTACTGATCTCCGAGAAGCGCCAGGGTTTCCTGGCGGATCTCATCGAGGCGGGCTCCGAGCGACTCAAGAATCTTGGCAGCGATAGATTGCGCTTCCTTCATGAGGCCGAGAAGCAGGTGCTCCGTGCCGATATAGTTGTGTCCGAGCTGACGAGCCTCCTCGATGGAGAGCTCGAGGACACGCTTGGCCTGCGGGGTGAACGGAACCTCCCCGAACGTCAAGGTCTTGGGAAACCCGGCCAGGGCCCGCTCGACCTCAGCCTTGACAGTTTCGAGGCGGAGCCCGAGGCGCTGCAGGACCGCGGTGGCGATTCCCTCGCCGTCCCGGATCAAGCCCAGGAGGATGTGCTCGGTCCCCACGAAATCATGGCGGAACCGTCCTGCCTCCTCACGAGCGAGAATGATGACCCGCCGCGCCCGTTCCGTAAATCGCTCAAACACTGCTGCCCCCCTACCCCCTCCTGCCGCCCGACCGGGCCAGTTCGCCCGTCGCGACAGGAGCTTCGGGCCCATTATACCCAAACGCAGACCCGCTTCCTAGCCTTTTCTAGACCCCCGGAATCGGAGTGCCTTCCTGTTGGACAAGCTCCCGGTATGCTTTGATCAACCGCTGCGTGATCTGTCCGGGGACCCCGGAGCCAATCTGACGGCCGTCCACGCGGACCACCGGCACGACCTCGGCCCCGGTTCCGGTGAGGACGCACTCCTCAGCGTTGTAGAGGGTGTGACGGGTGAAGAGCCGCTCGTCCACCGGGATGCCCTCTCGCCGCGCGAGCTCCACCACCGTGTTGCGGGTCACGCCCACGAGGATCCCGACGATGGCCGGCGGGGTCACCAACGTCCCCTTCTCCACGATGAAGATATTGTCGGCGGTGGCTTCGGCCACATACCCGTCGTGGGAGAGCATGAGGCCTTCCGGCATTCCCGCTCGGTTGACTTCCAGGCGGGCCATAATCTGATTCAGGTAGTTTAGCGATTTGATGTTGGGATTCAACGCTTCGTGAATATTCTTTCGAACGCTCGTGGTCACGATCTCCATTCCACGCTCGTACAGCTCTTTCGGGTAGAGGGAGATCACGTCGGTGATGATGATGACCGAAGGCTTCGTGCACTTTGCCGGATCAAGCCCCAGGTCCCCGACGCCGCGGGTCACAACGAGCCGAATGTAGGCGTCTCGGAGGCCATTCACCCGGAGGGTTTCGAGCAGAGCGGCCCGCAACTCGTCGCGGCTCAGAGGGATCTGGAGCTGGATGGTCTGCGCCCCCTGCCACAGCCGATCGAGGTGCTCCTCCAGACGGAACACCCTGCCGTTGTACGCGCGGATCCCCTCGAAGACACCGTCCCCATAGAGAAAGCCGTGGTCCAACACTGAGACTTTGGCCTCCTCCTTGGGGAAGAGGCTTCCGTCGATCCAATATCTTAGCCCCATTCCCATCCTCCTCTTCGGCGAGGCGACTTCCCGCGACCGGCGCCAACCTCGCTCCCCGGTACTCGGGCGCCGGGCCCGTTCCGGCTGAGCGGGTGCCCGGTGGCGCGGCGTGATACGCCGACGTTGCGGCCTGTGCCGCGCGCGCCCACTCACCGGCGGGTTACGTCCACGGCACGGTTCGACCGTCCACCAAACGGTACCTGCGATCGACCTTTCGCGCCAGCTCGTGGTTGTGGGTGGCGAGGACGAAGGTCAGCCCTCGCTCGGCCTGAAGCCTGAGAAAGAGGTCGAGGATGACCTCACTCGTCTTTGGGTCAAGGTTGCCCGTAGGCTCGTCAGCGAGAATCATCCGAGGCTGCCCCGCCAAGGCCCGCGCGATGGCGACCCGCTGCTGCTCTCCGCCTGAGAGCTCGCCCGGTTTGTGCCTCTGTCGGTCCCCGAGGCCGACCTCGCTCAGGGCCTCGGCGGCTCGATGCCGCACCTCCACAAAAGGTCGGCGTTGCAAGAGCGCCGGGAGCATGGCGTTTTCCAATGCCGTCATCTCTCCCAGCAGGTTGTAGAACTGGAAGATGAAGCCCACCTCGGTGCGGCGGAAGCGAGCGAGCTCGCTTTCGGACCGCGCGAAGAGATCCTCGCCGTCCACGAGGACCGTGCCGGCGGTGGGCCGGTCCAGCGCCCCCAACAGGTACAAGAGGGTGGACTTGCCGACGCCTGAGGCGCCGACCAGTGCGACCGCCTCCCCGGCCTTGACCGTGAGGTTCACGCCCGAGAGCACCCGAACCGGCTCGGGGCCGCTCCGGTACTCCTTTTCCAGCTGTCGCGCCTCGAGGAGGTCACTCATAGCGAAGCACCTCGGCTGGCGCCAAGGCAGCGGCCCGTCGGGCCGGCGGCAGAGTGGCGAGGAACGAGATGAGAAGGGTCGCGCCAACCACCAGCGCGAAGTCGAGCGCGGTGAGCTTCATAGGGAGATGGTCGATCTGATAGACGTCGCCTGCGAGGCGAATGATCTGGTAGGTGTTCTGAAGCCAGATGAGTGTCCACCCAACCACGCTGCCCGCGACGGTCCCGACGAGCCCGATCAGCATCCCCACCGCGAGGAAGATTGCGGCGATGCTCCTCGTCGACGCCCCCATGGCCTTGAGGATCCCGATCTCCTTTCGCTTCTCGGCCACCAGCAGCACTAGGTGGCCGATGATGGCAAAGGCCGCCACCAGAATAATGATGGTCACGATCACGAAGAGGGCAAGCTTCTCGAGCTGGAGGGCGGAGAAGAGGCTCCGGTTCATCTCCATCCAGTCACGGATCCAGTAGGAGGGGTCGAGGCGGGTGGCGATCGCCTCTCCCACCGCTTTGGCGTTGAAGGGGTCGTGGAGCTTGATCTCAATCCCGGTGACTCGCTCGCCCATCCCGGCAAACTCCTGGGCCGCCGGGAGGGGCACGTAGGCGAGCGAGGCATCATACTCGTACATTCCGGCGTGAGAAATGCCGGCAACCGTGAAGCGCCGCATCTTCGGAACCATCCCGACAGCGGTCAGCGCCCCTTGGGGCGAGATCACTGTGACCGCGTCGCCCAGGGCGACACCGAGCGTTCGGGCCAGCTCGCGTCCCAGAACGATCCCCGGGGCGCGCCCGGGGCGGCTCAGCTCCTCGAACCCTCCCAGGGTGAGCTGACGAGCGAGGTCCTCCCGCACCTTCGGGTGGGAGAGATCCGCGCCCCGGAGCAAGCCGCCGGTGGCCCCGCCGCCCTGGACCGTGAACAGCGCTTGCTGGACTACGAACGGAGCCGCTGACTTCACCCCCTCCAGATCCTGCAGGCGGCGAGCCAGGGCTTCGAAGTCGCTCACTCCACTCCCGCTACCGTCGAAGATCAGGATGTGCGGGTTGGCGCCGATGATCTTCTCCTTGATGCCATCCTGAAAGCCGGTCATCACAGCCAGGACCACGATCAAGGCCGTCACGCCGAGGAATACCCCACCAATGCCGATCCAGGCAAAGAGCGAGAGGTTGGCCCGCTTGCCCCGGGATCGGAGATAGCGGAGGCCGATGAACAGCTCGAAGGGAAGCTTTGCGCTCGCCATCAGGCGTCCTCGGGCCCAGCGCTTCCTCTCTGGCGCGGCGCGGGACGGAGGAGCGGGAACAGGATCACATCCCGGATCGATGGCTGGTCGGCGAAAATCATCGTCAGCCGGTCAATGCCGATCCCCTCCCCCGCCGTGGGCGGCATGCCGTATTCCAGGGCCCGGAGAAAGTCCTCGTCCAGCCAGTGGGCTTCTTCATCTCCCCGCTCGCGCGCTTCGGCCTGCTCTAAGAAGCGGGCGCGCTGCTCCTCAGGATCATTGAGCTCGGTGTAGGCATTCGCCAGCTCGGTACGGGCGATGAACAGCTCGAAGCGGTCGGCCAAGAGGGGGTTCTCGCCCTTTCGTTTGGAGAGTGGAGACAGCTCGATGGGAAAGTCCACGACGAAGGTGGGCTGCACAAGCGTCGGCTCGACGAGAGCCTCGAATAGGGCCTTCCAGTGAGTGGCCCGGGTCGCGGCAGGCTCCCCGTGGACCACCCGTCCGTGCGCTGGCCCGCGGATAAGCTCCCGAGGGTCGGTCTCGGGTTTCACCTCGACGCGAAGGGCTTCAGCGATCCCCTCGTGGAACCGAAGCCGACGCCACGGAGGGGCCAGATCAATGGTCTCCCCCTGATAGGTGATCCGACCCCCCCCTTTCAGGGAATCGGCGAGGTGGAGAACAAGGGCCTCGGTCAGCTCCATCAAGTCGCCGAAGTCGGCGTAGGCCTGGTAGAACTCCAGCATGGTGAACTCGGGGTTGTGTTGCGTCGACACTCCCTCGTTCCGAAAATTCCGGTTGATCTCATAGACGCGGTCGAAGCCCCCGACCACGAGACGCTTGAGATAGAGCTCGGGGGCGACCCGGAGGTAGAGTTTGAGATTCAAGGCATTGTGGTCTGTCGTAAACGGCCGGGCAGCGGCGCCGCCGGGGATCGGGTGCATCATCGGGGTTTCCACCTCCACAAAACCCCTGGCGTCCAGAAACGCCCTGATGAGCTGGGTCAGGCGGCTCTTCAGGATGAACACCTCTCTCACCTCCGGGTTCACCAGGAGGTCGACATACCGCTGGCGGTAGCGGGTCTCCACATCCCTAAGTCCGTGCCATTTCTCGGGGAGGGGGCGGAGCGATTTGGCGAGGAAGGCGAAGGACTTGACCGCGACAGTCAGCTCTCCCGTCCGGGTCCTGAAGAGCTCCCCGGTCACGCCCAGGAAATCCCCGACGTCCAGTTCGGTAAACAGCGTGTAGCTGTCGGCAAGCTGGTCCGCCCTAGCGTACAGTTGGATCTGGCCGGTATACTCGCGAAGGTGGGCGAAGCAGGTTTTCCCGTGGTGCCGGAGCGCCATGATCCGACCGGCGAGGCTCACCGTGCCCCAGTTCTTGAGCTCGTCCTCGCTCGCCGCGGTCCGGAGACGCTCGAAGTCGCGCACCCAGTGGGTGACAGGAAAGCGGAATCCAAAGGGGTCGACTCCCTGCGCCTTCAAGGCCCGGAGCTTCTCGGAGCGACGCCGGATCAGTTCGTTCACGTCATCCACGGCTCGATTCACCTCGGGGGAAGCTCTCTGACACGGCATGCGGCCGAGCCGCCAAGGGGTTTCCGTGGCAGCGCTCCTCCGCGCGCTACGCCGCGCCCCCGGCGAGCAGATAGGCTTTAATGAAGGGGTCCAGGTCACCGTCCATGACAGCTTCCACGTTCCCGACCTCGAGCCCCGTTCTGTGATCCTTGATGAGCTGGTAGGGGTGAAAGATGTAGGATCGGATCTGGCTGCCGAAGGCGATCTCCTTCTTCTCCCCGGTCAGCTCGGCCAGCTCCTCGCGCTGCTTCTTCTCATAGAGCTGATAGAGCCGGGCCCGGAGAATCCGGAGCGCGGTGTCGCGGTTCCGGAGTTGAGAGCGCTCGTTCTGACACTGAACGACGATCCCTGTCTGGTAGTGGGTAATCCGGACAGCCGAGTCGGCCGTGTTGACGCCCTGTCCACCAGGACCGGACGAGCGAAACACGTCGGTTCGAACATCGTCGTCTCTGATCACCACCTCCACGTCCTCGACCTCCGGGATGACCGAGACAGAGGCAAAGGAGGTGTGGCGCCGGCGGGAGGCGTCAAACGGGGAGATCCTGACGAGCCGGTGGACGCCCGCCTCCCCTTTGAGGTAGCCGTACGCGTACTCGCCGCTGATTTCGATGGTGGCCGACTTGATTCCCGCTTCCTCGCCCGGGAGCAGGTCGACCACCTCGGCGCTGTAGCCGGCGCGCTCGGCCCATCGAAGGTACATCCGCATCAGCGTCTGCGCCCAGTCCTGAGACTCGGTCCCCCCCGCGCCGGGGTGGATGGAGACAACCGCGGTCTTCGCGTCATGGGGCCCGGACAGGATAACCTTCAGCTCGAAGTCGTCGAGGCCCTTCTGGAGACGGCCGAGGCCGCTTTCGAGCTCCGGGACTACACTTTGGTCCCCCTCCTCCGAGGCAAGCTCCCATAGCAGGCGGAGTTCCGCCACCTGCTTGGTCAGCTCCCCCCAGCGGCCCACCACACGAACAAGCCCCGAGCGCTCCTGGACCAGACCCTGGGCACGACGACTATCTTCCCAAAAGGACGGCGTGGCCATCTCCTGCTCGATCTGGCTGAGTCGGGCTTCCTTGACGGGGAGGTCAAAGATGCCCCCGTAGATCGGCCAGTCGCCTTTCGAGATCGAGAAACTCCCGCTTCAGCTCACTGAGCATCGGTTACTCCTCGGACCCCTTTTCGTCGGCGGGTCTCACCGAGGCCCATGGCCGCCAGCACCCCAAGCACCCTGCCAGGATGGCAAGGGCGATACAGGTGTACGCGAAGACGTCCCCGTACCGCGTGTAGAATGTGCGGCGTGTCCTGAGAGGGAGCTGAGCTTCGATGGTCCCGCGACGGAACAGGCCCAACGACTGGCGGATCTGGCCGCTCGGGGCGATGATGGCTGACACCCCGGTGTTGGCGGCGCGGGCGATCGCGACACGGTTCTCCACAGCCCGGAGCGGCAGTACGGCCAGATGCTGCCACGGCCCGCCGGTCGTCCCAAACCAGGCATCGTTCGTGATATTCACCATGAACTCCGCTCCCCCCTTAACGAACTGGCGGAACAGCTCGGGAAAGAGCCCCTCGTAACAGATCACCACCCCGAAGGGTGCCCGTCCATCCCCGAACACCACCGGGTGGCGGCCAGCCGCGAAGTCGGAGATGAACTCCGCCCACCCCCGAACAAACCCGAGGAGCCGGGAGAGCGGCACGTACTCGCCGAACGGAACAAGGTGCATTTTATCATACTTGGCCCCAATCCCTTGTTTTGTCACGAGAAATGCGCTGTTGAGAGGGAGGCCGTCACCCGCCTGGCCGCTGTCCACGGACCCCAGGAGCACGGGGGCCCTGATCTCCCCGGCCAGGGCACGAACTCGGGCCAGGGTGGCGGGGTCCCGCCGGAGGAAGATGGGCGCTGCAGTCTCCGGCCAGACTACGAGGGCCGGAGAGACCTCCGCCGCTTTCAGGGTCAACGCTCGATAGATTCCCAGGCTCTTATCCAGAAGCTCAGGATCCCACTTTTGCGCTTGGTCGATGGAGGGTTGAACCACCACCACCCGGAGTCTCCCGGTCTCCGGAGACGGGAGGAGCTGCCAGCCAAACGTGACAGTCGCGAGGAGGAGCGCCGCCAGCGCTACCTGGCCACCCCACGCCCGCCGCCAGCTCAGGGCTGCCGCGGCCGCCAGGGCCGCGTTGGTGCCGGCGATCAGGAATGACACGCCATAGACCCCGGTCCATTCAGCCACCTGAATCACCGGCAGGACGGAGGCCTGGGAATAGCCGAGGAGACCCCAGGGAAATCCCGACAACAGGTGACCCCTCAGCCACTCTGCGGCGACCCAGAGAACCGGTGCGCTCGCAAGAGCCCATCCTGTCCCGACGCGGGTTCCAAGCCAGCTCACGGCCGCCGCCACCAGCCCCGTGTACAGCGCGCAGTAGCCTGCCAACCCCAGGAGGGGGAGCCAGGTGATCGGCCAGGGGATCAGACTGTATGTCTGGAAGGTGTAGTCAAGCCAGCGCAGCAGCAGGATGAAGAAGGTGAGCCCGTGTATCCAGCCATCAGCAAAGGCTTGCCATGGCGACCGCCTCATGGCGCAGGCAAAGACCGGGGCCAACGAGACCCAGATCAGCAGATGCCAGTCAGTCTGCGGGTAGGCGAGATGGCCAAGGGCGGCCGAAGCGACGAGGAGTGGAACCCTGGCCTTGGCCCGCGTCAGCAGAGCCAGCCGGAGATCAGAGGCCATGACTCAGCCGCTCGCCGAGGATGCGCGGAAGCCCGGATCGGTAGATCTTGAGCTGGGTGGTGTGGACGTCGTATCCCACCCGGTGGATGGTCACGCGAGAGGTCTTGAGATCCCACAGCGCGTAAGCCGCGCGTGAGTCCCGATCCCGAGGCTGGCCCACGCTCCCTACGTTGACGATGTACCGGTGGCCCGGCTCGCAGGTCACGCCCTCGGAACCCGCGAGGAAGCGGTACCCGTTACTCCCCTGAGCCCAAACCCCCGGGCGATGGGAGTGGCCGACGAAGCAGAGACGGGTGGTAAAGCACTCAAAAGCCGTGAACCCGTCACGCGGGGTGAGCAGGTATTCCCACGCCTCGGGGTGCCGCGGGCTCGCGTGAACCAAGGTGGCGTCGTGGAGTTCGGCCGTGAGAGGGAGTTCGGCCAGGTAGGCCCGCTCCTCATCGGAAAGTCGCTCGGCACTCCACTGGGCCGCAATCCGGGCCGCGGCGTTGAACCAGCCGAGGTCGAGCAAGCCGGCGCTTCCATGATCGTGGTTTCCCGCGACGAGCGCCGAGACCTCCCGACGGACACGCTCCAGGCACGGCACCGGGTCGGCGCCATACCCCACCACGTCGCCCAGACAGAGCAAGCCGTCCACCCCCATGCGGGCCGAGTGGGCGAGCACTTGAGTGAGGGCTTCGAGGTTCCCGTGGATATCAGAGAGGACGGCGTAGCGGATCTCGGGCCTCGATCGAGTTTAGGGCGCGGGTCGAAGCTCCCTCCGGATCCGGTCCAGTATGCCGTTAATGAATCGGCTGGACTCCTGAGTGCTGAACTTCTTGGCCACCTCCAGCGCCTCGTTGATCGCCACCTTGGAGGGGACTTCCGTAGTCCAGAGGAGCTCGAAGATCGCCACCCGGAGGATATTCCGGTCCACCACCGCCATTCTCTCGAGGGCCCAGTGCTGGGCGTACTGCGTGATCAACTCGTCGATTTTCGGTTGGTGCAATTTCGTCCCGAGCACAAGCGCTTCAGCAAAGGCGCGGACTTCGGGATCGACGGGATGTCGCCCCCAGAACGCCGGCAGATGGGGGCCCGGGTCTGACTCCCCCTGGAGGTCGAGCTGGTAGAGGAGCTGGAGCGAAACCTCCCGGGCCTTACGACGCTTGCCCATGGCTCCGCACTAAGGTGCGCCGCCGGCCGCCCTTAATGCCTCCCCTGCGCGAACCCGCCCCTGTCTTTCTCAGCGAGGAACTCCGAGAGGTTCCACCCCGGGAGCTGGCGGAGGCCATGAACTCCGCCATTTCCAGCGCCGCCAGCGCCGCCTCCTCGCCCCGGTTGCCGAGAGCCCCGCCGGCCCTCTCCCAGGCTTGCTCCTCGCTGAATGCGGTCACGACTCCAAAGGTGATGGGAACGCCCGTGCTGAGGGCGACTTCTCTAATTCCCCCAGCGGCCTCGCGGGCGACGTGCTCGAAATGGGACGTCTGGCCTTTGATCACCACCCCCAGGCATACCAGCGCACCGAAGCGGCGGTCCCCGGCCAGGCGAAGCGCGGCCTGGGGGAGCTCAAAGGAGCCGGGAACCCAGTACACCTCCACCGCCTCCGGAGGAACCCCCTGACTCCGGAACGCCTCCAGCGCCCCATCGAGCAGGCGCTTGGAGATCGTCTCGTGAAAGCGAGCGACGAGAATCCCGAAACGGTGGGACCTGTCCCGCCGCCCCTGGCGCCAGAGCTCCCGTCTCCGGGCCTTTCCCGCCATCTCAGTCAGAACGCAGCGAGGAGAGGAAGTGGCCCAGCTTCTTCCGCTTGGTCTCGAGGTAGTGGCGGTTGTCGTCAGTGGCGGGAACCTCGATCGGCACTCGCTCGACCACCTCCAGACCGTACCCCCCCAACCCGACGATCTTCTTCGGGTTGTTGGTCAAAAGCCGCATGCGCTTGACCCCAAGATCCACAAGAATCTGGGCGCCTATCCCATAGTCCCTGAGGTCTGCCTTGAAGCCAAGGGCGACGTTGGCCTCAACGGTGTCTTTGCCCTCGTCTTGGAGCTCGTAGGCGCGCATCTTGTTCAGAAGGCCGATCCCCCGCCCCTCTTGGCGCATGTAGATAAGGACACCGCGCCCCTCCTGCTGGATGATGGACAGAGCTTTCTCAAGCTGCGATCCGCAGTCACAGCGCTTTGAGTGGAAGACATCCCCTGTGAGGCACTCGGAGTGGACCCGGACCAGCACGGGTGTCTCTCCCGACACATCTCCTGCGACCAGCGCCAAGGGGACCCGGTTATCTACCGTGGTTTCGTAGGCGATAGCGGTGAAGTCGCCGAGCTCCGTGGGTAGACCGGTTGCGGCTACCTGGTGGACCAGCTTCTCCTTGGTGATCCGGTACTCGATCAGCTCCCTGATGGTGACGAGCTTAAAGTTGTGTGTGCGCGCCAGCTCCAAGAGCTGCGGGATCCGCGCCATCCTCCCGCTCTCGTCCATCACCTCGCAGATCACGCCGACCGGGGCCAAGCCCGCTAGCCGTGCCAGGTCCACGGCTGCTTCGGTATGACCGGCCCGCCGGAGCACGCCTCCCGGCATGGCTCGGAGGGGCAAGACGTGCCCCGGCCGCGCCAGATCCTCTGACCGGGTGCGCGGGTCCACCAGCGTCTTAATGGTTACCGCGCGGTCGTACGCCGAGGTCCCGGTGCTCACCCCTCGCCGAGCATCCACCGTGACCGTGAAGGCGGTGCCCATCGAGGCCGTGTTGTCCGCGACCATCATGCTGATGTGGAGGGCGTCGAGCCGCTCCCCTGCCATCGGCACGCAGATCAGGCCTCGTCCGTGCTTGGTCATGAAGTTGACGGCCTCCGGGGTGACCTTCTCCGCAGCCATGACCAGGTCGCCCTCGTTCTCGCGCTCCTCGTCATCCACGACGACGAGGATCCGCCCGGCCCGGATCTCTTCGATGGCGGCCTCTATGCTCGCAAATTCGGGGGGCCTAGAGCGGTCTTGGCCTTCGATCACGGGGCACCTCGCCGGGAGAGCTGGGGGTCGGTCTCGAGAAAGCGGAAGAGATATTTGCCGATCAGATCCATCTCCAGGTTGACGCGGGTGCCGACAGACCGCCGCCCCAAGGTCGTCGCCGCCGCCGTGTGCGGAATCAGCATCACCTCGAAGGCTCCCGGGAGCAGGGAGGCTACCGTGAGGCTCACGCCGTCGACCGCCACCGATCCCTTGGGGATCAGGTAGCGCTGAAGCGAAGAGTCGGCGAAGGCGACCCTGAGCCGCATGGCTTCGCCTTCTGGAACCATTGCGGTGACCGTCCCCACTCCGTCTACATGGCCGAGCACGAGGTGGCCGCCTAAGGGGGCACCGAGACGAAGCGGCCGCTCAACGTTCACCAGTTCCCCGGGAACGAGATCGCCGAGGGTACTGACCTGGAGAGTCTCGGGACCGAGATCGAAGCCGACGGCGCCCCCGCTTCGTTCGACGACGGTCAAGCAGACACCGTTGACGGCGAGGCTTACCCCCGGTTCGCTTCCCTCCAGCACGCGGTTGGCCTTCACCGTGAGCCGCCAGACTCCGTTCCGCGGAGTCAGCGAAGCCACCTCTCCCTGCTCTTCAATGATCCCTGTGAACATCCGGCCGCTCTATCTCGCCTTCCAGGAGGAAGTCATCACCCACTGACCGCACCCTAACCTCCCGGAGGCGAAATGCCTCCTTGAGGCCCCTCCCGGGGCCTCCGACGAGACCCGGAGCCTGGACACCCCCCAGGAGGAGCGGAGCGAAGAAGAGTGCTACGCGATCCACGAGGCCCGCCTCGAGGAACGCCGCATTCAGCTCAGCTCCCCCCTCAAGCAGCAGGGCAACGACCTCCCGACGCGCGAGCGCACCCAGCAGCTCTGGCAGCCCCACCCTCCCGTCGCGCGCAGGCAGCCGGAGGACGGTAGCGCCCGTGGCTTCAAGCCTTTGGACCCGCCGTCGTGGCGCTCCCTCGGTCACGGCGATCAGGGTCCTGTCCGGAACCCCGGCTGTGAGCACCTGCGCGGTCGGGGGAGTCCTCCCCTGGCTGTCGACTACCACGCGAAGCGGCTCTCGGGGCCAGGGATCTGGGAGCCTCACGGTGAGGCGCGGGTCGTCTGAGAGCACCGTCCCGATCCCCACCACGATGGCGTCCGACAGGCTCCGAAGCCGATGCCCCTCCTGGCGTGCGAGGGGGCCAGTGATCCAACGCGAGCTCCGATCCCAGCCGGCAATCTTCCCGTCCAGGGTGACGGCCGCCTTCAATGTCACGAACGGGCGGCCCTCTCGCATGGACGTGAAGAAGGCCCGGTTCAATTCCCTAGCCTCGGCTTCCAGGCACCCGACAGCCACCTCCACACCTGTCTCGCGGAGAGCCGCGATCCCACGTCCGTCGACCTTCGGGTTCGGATCGGCCACTGCCACCACCACCCGCCGGACCGAGGCGTCGACAACGGCCGGAACGCATGGTGCCGTTCGCCCCTGGTGGACGCACGGCTCGAGGGTCACATAGAGCGTTCCACCCCTGGCCCGCTCGCCCGCACTCCGGAGCGCCTCGACCTCGGCGTGAGGGGCGCCGGCCTGTCGGTGGTAGCCCTCACCGACCACCACGCCGTCCCGCGCCAGGACCGCGCCCACCAGCGGGTTCGGCGAGGTCAATCCCCGAGCGCGAAAGGCCAGTTCAAGCGCGCGCTGCATCAGAGCGGTATCGTCCACCCGTGCCGTCACTGACACCCCCATAGGATAGCCTGCTTGCTCATTTTCTGCACCCACACCGCGCTAGCTTACTCGGCAAGCAGGGCTGACACAAAGGCCTTGGGGTCGAACGGCTCGAGATCCTCGCTTCCCTGGCCGGTTCCCACAAGCTTGATGGGGAGCCCGAGCTCCTGGTGGATCCTGACCACGATCCCCCCCTTCGCGGTGCCGTCCAGCTTGGTGAGGACCACGCCAGTGAGGCCCACCTGAGCGTTGAAGAGCTTCGCCTGTGCGAGCCCGTTCTGGCCAGTCGGGGCGTCGAGCACCATGAGACGCTCGTGGGGGGCGCCCGGGAGCTGCTTTGCACTCACTCGGACAACCTTGGCCAGCTCCTCCATCAGAGGGCGCTTGGTGTGCAGCCGTCCGGCCGTATCCACGATCAGCGCGTCGACCCCTCGGGCCGTTGCAGCCTTCAGGGCGTCGAAGACGACCGCCCCCGGATCAGCGCCAGCGGCCTGGCAGATCACCTCCGCACCCGCACGGGCACCCCAGGCCTGGAGCTGCTCGATGGCAGCAGCGCGGAATGTGTCGCCGGCTGCCAGGAGTACGCTCTTGCCGTTCGCGCGGAGGGCTGCAGCGAGCTTCCCGCACGTGGTGGTTTTTCCGGAGCCGTTGACGCCGAGGACGAATAGCACGGCAGGGGTATGGTCAAGGTCTAGTGGCTGCCCGGCAGACTCCAGCGACTCGAGCAGGAGCTGACGAAGCGCCCGCTTCACCTCCTCGATCCCGCTCGCCCGGCCCCCCTTTGCCTCCTCCGTGAGCCGATCCCTGAGCCCCCGGGCCACTGCGACGCCGAGATCCGCGCCGAGGAGGAGCTCCTCCAGCTGGTCTAGGAGGTGTTCGTCCAGGGCTTGCGGGCCGGCGAGCAGCGAGCGGAACCCATCGCGAAGGAAGCCCTGAGAGCGGCCGAGCCCTTGGCGCAGCCGGTCGGTAACCGCCGGAACCCAGCTCACGACCGGTCTGCTTCGCTCTCGGGCGGGAGGACCAGGTCGTGGATCACTTCGCCCGAGGTGCCCAGCGGGGGAAGGGGCCGACCGTTGAGCTCGAGGCTGACTCCACCCGCGTTCCCGATAGTGAGGATGAAGCGCTCTCTGGAGGTCCACTGGCGGATCGCGCCAGCGGGGAGCAGCTCTTCCACCACGCGGCCGTCGTCCAGGTGGATGCGGATCCAGGCAGGCTCGCTGGTCCGGGCCACCAAACGCGCCGGCCCGCCCGGCTCGGCGGGTCTGGAGGCCGGGCGCGGCTTGGAAACAGGGACTGGGACGGAGGGAGGAGGGGTGGAACTTGCCGGGGCCTCGACTCCGGAGGGCTCTGGGGGTGTGCCCTCCGGCGCTCTGGGGCCGAGGGTCAGGGCGAAGAAGCTCACGCCGAACACCACCAGCAGCGCAAGGCTTGCCAGCACGGGGCCTCGGTTGCGGGGCGCGGGCCGGCGGAACGGAGCCGGCCGGGCCAGCGTGACCGCCTCAGCGGTCAGCTCTCGGTAGCGCTGGAGCGCATCATCGGGCAACTCCCCCACCACCTGGCAGTAGGCGCGGATGAATCCCTTGGTGAACCCGGGAGGCGGAAGCTGGTCATAGGCGTCGGCTTCCAGGGCTTCCAGGTAGTGGTACGACACCCGAGTGGCGTCCGCGATCTCCTCGAGGGAGAGACCTTTCGCCCTTCGAAGTTCTTGAAAATACTCGCCCAACGACCCCATGCGTGCCTGAAGGAAGTGTAATCCACAGGGCGGAGAAAATCAACGCGGGAGCGGAGTTGAACTGCCTATTCGGCGAGCTTGACCGAGACCAAGCGGGAGAGCCCGGGCTCCTCCATGGTGACGCCGTAGAGGACATCGGCGGTTTCCATCGTCTTTCGGTTGTGGGTGATGATAATGAACTGGGTCTGACGGACGAATTCGCGGAGCACTCGATGGAACCGCTGAATGTTCGCGTCATCTAACGGGGCATCCACCTCATCCAACACGCAGAAGGGGCTCGGCCGATAGTAGAAGATGGCGAAGAGGAGCGCCAGCCCGGTCAGGGCCTTCTCCCCGCCCGACAGGAGCGTGACCGACTGGAGGCGCTTCCCCCGCGGCTGCGCCATGAGGTCTATGCCAGCCTCGAGGGGATCGCCCGCTTCCTCGGGCTCGACCAGCCTGAGTTCGGCCCGCCCGCCCTCAAAGAGCCGGGTGAAGATCTCGCCGAAATGGCGGTTGATGGCTTCGAAGGCGGTCTGGAAGCGCTCCTGGGCCGCGCGGGTCATCCCGCGGAGAGCTCTCTCGAGATCCTTCATCGACCCGAGCAGGTCGTCGTGCTGCGCGCGAAGGAACGTGAGGCGCTCTTCGAGCTCCCGGTACTCCTCGTCGGCGAGCAGGTTCAGCGGCCCCATGGTCGCCAGCTTCCCTTCTAGATCGGCGAGGCGGGTGCGCGCATCGTTGAGGTCTCGCTGGGGCTCGTGACGTTGGGAGAGGGTGTGTCGATCGACGCCAAAACTCCGCCAGGCCTCCTGCTCCAGCTCCTCTCGTCGGACCCGTAGCTCGGTGGCCTTGAGCTCGGCGGCATGGAGGTCGCTGACCGTTCGGGCGAGCAGCTGTTCGGATTCCGTGACCAGCTTGTCGATCTCCTGGAGCTCAGCCAGGACGGCCTCGTGGTATTGGGCGCTGCTACGCTCGGCGATCTCTGCCCGGTTCCGCTCCCCCGCCACCTCCTGGGCGCGCTGGTCGACCCGCTCCCGCTCGAGGGTCAGCTCCGCGCTGCGGCTGGTGATCTGCCGGCGCCGCGCCTCGGCCTGTCCCCCCAGCCCTGTCAGCTCCTCCCTGGTCGCCGCCAGGTGACCCTGCTCCCGCTTGAGCGCCTCCACCCGTTCGCCGAGCGAGGCCCATTCCACCTGACCAGCCGTCAACTCCTCGGCGAGCCGTCCCTCATCGGCCTGAAGGCGGTCGACGGTTTGACGGAGCCCTGCGGAGGCCTGCTCGAGCGAAGACTCGACCACGCGTGCGGCCTCCGCCTCACCCTCGAGCTCGACCCGGCTCTGCCGGGCCTGCTCCACCTCGGCCTCGACCTGCCGAGCTTCGGTCATCAGGGTGTCCAGGTACTGGGACAATCGCTCGTGGTCCCGGACGGCTTGCTCCAGATCCTTCTCTCTGGCGAGACGAAGTGCCTCCTCGGTCTGGATCGTGCGGCTGAGCGTGTCCTGCCGAGCCCTGAGCCGCTGGAGGGTCGCCCCGAGCTCCTCGAGCCGGACCTGAGCCAGGCTCACCTCCCGGCTCAACCGATCGCGCTCTCCCCTCGCTTCGCGGAGCGCACGTTTCCGTCCGAGGAGCGAGGTCTCGATCTGCTTGTCGTCTCGCGCCTTCCCGCCGCCGGAGAGACGACCGGCGGCTCCGAGCACCTCGCCGGCGAGCGTGACATAGCTGGCAGCAGCTCCGTTCCGACGCCACAGGGTCTCGGCCTGTTCGAGCCGAGGGACCACTGCCACCCGACCGAAGAGGTAGTGGAGCAGGGCGGCGTAGGGCGAACTCACCAGCCGTGCAGCCCACCTGACGTCGGCCTGGTCCTCGGGAAGGTCGTTGCCGGATGGGAGGGTCTCGAGCGGGAGGAAGGTGGCGGGTCCCGCCCCCCGCTCTTTCAGGAACTCGAGGGCCAGCTTGCAATCCTCGAACTGCTCCAGGACCACCCACGTGAGCCGCTCTCCGAGGACAGCCTCGACCGCGCGCTCCAGTTCCTGCGGAACGTCGAGGAGATCAGCCACCGTCCCGACGACACCACGGACCGTTGTGGAGCCTTCCTCGGTGAAGACGGCTCGGACGCCGGTGCCGTAGCCTTCCCGCTCCCGCTCCAGCTGCTCCAGAGCTTCGAGGCTCGACTGGCGGGTCGCCAGGGCAAGTCGGAGCTCCGACAGCGCTGCCTGAGCGCGCTCACGGAGAGACTCCGCTTCAGCCCCCTCGGCCCCCAGCCGCGCGCGCTCACCCTCGAGAGCGGCGAGGGATTCCAGGGTGCTGTTCCGCTCAGCCTGGAGCGTCGTCCGCCGCGCCGCGAGCTCGCCGAGTTCTGCGCGGCACTGGAACAGCTCCTGTTCCAGCCGGTCCTGGCGCTTCCCGAGCTGGTGCTCCCGCTCCCTGAGCTCGCCGATGGCTCGGGTGAGCTCGGCGCGTTCGCCAGCCGCACGGACCTGATCCAGGCGGAGAGCCTCCCGGCGCTCCCGGCCAACTCGGAGTTCGGACCTCATCTCGGCCAGCTGGGCCTCCCGGGTGGCGACATCCTGGCCGAGCCGCCGGTGTGCCTCCTGAGACTCCGCCAGGATGCGGGCCTTGTCTTCCAGTTCGGCCGCCAGGCTCCGGCGTCGCTCGTTGATCAGCCTGATCTCCTCGGCGGCTCGGACGTCCTCGTTGGCCAGCTCCCGGATCTGAAGCCCGAGTTGCTCGCGCCGCTCCAGGAGTCGCTCCATTTCCACCTGGATCTTCTGAACGGTTTGGCGCAAATCTCCCAACCGATGCTCCGCCTCCTGGATCTGCGCGCGCTTCTCTGCCGTCCGGGCCGCCAGGCGTGACAGGTTGACGCTGATCGAGCCCTGCTCCTGGCGGAGGCGGCCACTCTCAGAGGCGAGGACCTGCTCCTCCGCGAGGAAGCCCGCGTGCTCTGCGGCGACGAGCGTCAGGGCCAGAGCCTGCTTCTCCTGGTGAAGGGCCTTGTACTGTCGGGCTCTACGGGCCTGGCGCTCCAGGGATCCGAGTTGGCGCCTGACCTCGTCCATCACGTCTTTGACCCGGAGGAGGTTCAGGCGGGTCGCCTCAAGCTTCCCCAGCGTTTCGGCTCGCTGCTGCTTGTAGCGACTGATGCCTGCCGCCTCCTCGATGAGGACCCGTCGGTCAACGGGCCTGGCGGTGAGGACCTGGTTCAGCCGTTCCTGGTCCATGAGCGCGTATGCCTTGGGGTTCGCGCCGGTGCCGACGAAGAGGTCCAGGATGTCGCGCAGGCGGCAGAGGGTCTGGTTGAGGAGGTACTCGCTCTCGCCGGTGCGGTAGAGCCGCCGGCTCACCTGCACCTCGGTCCAGGGAACGGACAGCGTCCCGTCGTTGGAGAAGACCAGGCTTACTTGGGCTAGGCCCACCGGCTTGCGGGAGGCCGACCCGTGGAAGATCACATCCTCCATCCGCGACCCGCGGAGGGACTTCGGACTCTGCTCACCGAGTGCCCAGCGGATGGCTTCCGAGATGTTGCTCTTCCCGGTTCCGTTGGGGCCCACGATGGCCGTGATGCCGGGAAGGATCTTGAGCTCGGTCTTCTCAGCGAAGGACTTGAAGCCGTGGAGGACGATGCTCTCTAGGCGCATTGTTCAGTAGGAAACACACCTTTTTCATCTCTTACCACGAGGGAGCCCGAGGGCAAAGAAAAAAATACTACGCTTAGTAGGAGTCCGAGGTCCGAGCGCTAGATGTTGAAGGATCTGGATGACTGATGTCGGGCCAACCGCTGAGCGTCACGACGAGACAGGGAGGGGCGGGTACCTAAGCGCTCTTCAAGAGGCAGCACTTCTTGTACTTCTTCCCCGACCCGCAGGGACACGGGTCATTACGGCCCACCTTTCGACCGCTGGCGGTCCGAGGCCCGGCACTGATGGCAGGGCTCCTCGGGGCCTCCCCGTGCGACTCGACGGCCTGGGCGAAGGGATTCCGCATCTCAGGAGCCGCCTCTCGGACCAGCTGGACTTTGAAGAGCCATTCGACCACCTGCCCCTTCACGCGATCCTCCATGTCCTGGAAGAGGTCGAAGGCCTCGCGCTTGTACTCGGTGAGCGGGTCGCGCTGGCCGTAGCCCCGGAGCCCGATCCCCTCCTTCAGGTGGTCCATGGAGAGCAGGTGATCCTTCCACTGGCTGTCGAGCACCTGAAGCATGACCACTCGCTCCATGTGCCGCATCGTATCGGCCCCGAGCTCCTCCTCGCGGCTCTTGTACCGTCGCTCCACCGTCTCCCAGAGCCGGTCGCGCAGCCGTTCCCGGGAGAATTCCTCGCTCGGGTGGGCTTCGGCGGGCAGACGAAGGTCGAACTGCCGGTAAAGGGCCTCCGAAAGTCCCGCGAGGTCCCAATCCTCTGGATGCGCATCCTGGGGCGCGTAGAGGTCTAGGATGGTCTCGAGCATCTCCTCGATCGCCGCCCGGATCGTTTCCTCCTGGCTCTCGCCGGCGAGGATTTCTCGACGGGTCCTGTAGATCTCCGTCCGTTGTTTGTTCATCACGTCGTCATACTCGAGAAGGTGCTTGCGGATCTCGAAGTTGCGGCTCTCCACGCGCTTCTGAGCCGTGGCGATGGCGCGGGTCACGAGCTTGTGCTCGATGGGCTCCCCTTCCTCCATCCCCAGCCGGTCCATGATCTTCTGAATTCGCTCCGAGCCGAAGATCCTCAGGAGGTCGTCTTCGAGGGAGAGGTAAAAGCTCGACGAGCCGGGATCTCCCTGCCGACCGGAGCGACCACGGAGCTGGTTGTCGATCCGGCGGGCCTCGTGCCGCTCGGTGCCGATGATGTGGAGACCCCCGAGCTGGACTACCCGGCGGTGTTCGGGCTCGGTGATACGCCGAGCCTCCTCCAACGTCCGCCCGCGCTCCTCGGGCGGAGCCGTGAGCGGGTCCAGCCCCTTCTTTCTCAGCAGCTCCTTGGCGAGGAAATCGGGGTTGCCGCCCAGGAGGATGTCAGTCCCCCGCCCGGCCATGTTGGTGGCGATCGTGACGGCCGATTCCCGACCCGCCTGAGCCACGATCTCCGCTTCTCGCTCGTGGTACTTGGCGTTGAGGACCTGATGGGGAATGCCGCGCTTCTTGAGGAGCGCCGACAGACGCTCGGATCTCTCAATGGAGACCGTACCGACCAGCGTGGGTTGGCCCTTCTCGTGGCAGGCCGCGATCTCCCTGACCACCGCGTCGAACTTCTCCCGCTCGGTCTTATAGACCACATCCGGATAGTTGTGACGGATCAGCGGGCAGTTGGTGGGGATCACGACAACATCCAGCTTGTAGATCTTGGCGAACTCTTCGGCCTCGGTCTCTGCGGTGCCGGTCATTCCGGCGAGCTTCTCGTACATCCGGAAGTAGTTCTGAAAGGTGATCGTGGCCAGCGTCTGGTTCTCGCGCTCGATCCGGACGCCTTCCTTGGCTTCCACCGCTTGATGGAGGCCGTCGGACCAGCGGCGGCCCGGCATCAGCCGGCCGGTGAACTCGTCCACGATCATCACCTGGCCGTCCCTCACCACGTAGTCCACGTCCTTCTTGAAAAGGGTGTGCGCCCGAAGCCCCTGGTTGACGTGGTGGAGCGTCTCCATGTGGATCGGATCGTAGAGGTTCTCGACTCCCAAGAGCTGCTCGCAGCGGGCGATCCCCTGCTCGGTCAAGGTCACGGTCTTGGACTTTTCGTCGACGATATAGTCGCCAGCGCGACTGGCCTCGATCTCACTCAGCTTGCCTTCCACGATGATCGCCGCCCGCTTGAGCCGAGGAATGATCCGGTCGATCTTGTAGTACTTGTCGGTGGACTCCTCGGTGGGACCAGAGATGATGAGCGGGGTGCGAGCCTCATCGACGAGGATGGAGTCGACCTCGTCCACGATCGCGAAATGGAGCTCACGCTGAACCACTTCCTCGAGGGTGAAGCGCATGTTGTCCCGGAGATAGTCGAATCCGAACTCGTTGTTGGTGCCGTACGTGATGTCGGCGTAATACGCCTCCCGCCGCGTGCAGGGGCGGAGGGCGGCCAACCGCACGTCCCTCGAGGGGTAGGTCGGGTCGTAGACGAAGGAGGCGTCGTGCTGGATCACCCCCACCGAGAGCCCCAGAGCGTGGTAGATCGGACCCATCCACTGAGCGTCCCGGCGGGCCAGGTAATCGTTGACCGTCACGATGTGGACGCCCCGGCCGGTCAGGGCGTTCACATACGCGGGGAGGGTGGCCACCAGCGTCTTCCCCTCGCCCGTGACCATCTCGGCGATCTTCCCTTCGTGGAGCACCATGCCCCCCATCAGCTGGACGTCAAAATGGCGCATTCCGACAGCCCGGCGGGCCACTTCCCGGCAGACTGCGAAGGCCTCGGGGAGCAGGTCTTCGAGCCCTTCGCCATCGGCCAGGCGTGTCCGGAACTCGTCCGTCTTCGCCCGGAGAGCCTGGTCCGACTGAGTCCGGAGGGAGGGCTCCAGACTGTTCATGGCCTCGACGGCTGGGCGCATCCGCTTGACGTCGCGGTCGTGCTTTGTGCCGAAGAGGGAGCGGAGGATCACGCCTAGCATTGCAGGTACTTATTGTACCTCAGCGGCGGGGGAAAAAAACAAAACCCCCGGCCGCACTGCGGCCGGGGGTCGGTTGCGGCAAGGTGCCGCGCTAGGCTTTCGTGACCTTGGTGGCCTGAAGCCCCTTGGGACCCTGGGTGACCTCAAACTCCACCTTCTGCCCTTCGGTGAGCGTTTTGAAGCCGTCATCCTGGATGGCGGAGTAGTGAACGAAGACGTCCTCCCCGTCTTCCTGCTCGATGAACCCATACCCCTTGGCGTCGCTAAACCACTTGACCTTCCCGATCTTCCCCATGCGTCTGACTCCTCCTCTTTCTGCGGAAACAGTGAAAACCCGAAAAGTAGTATAGGAACCGCTTTCTGGGCTGTCAAGGGGGAAAATGCCGTCGCCTGAGCCGTGACCGCCTCGCGGACAGATAAAGTTCCCGTGCGTGGCGGCGCGCCGTCTCGGTGACCTGTTCCCCACCCAGCATCCGAGCCAGCTCTTCCACGCGGCCCGTCTCGTCCAGGATCTCTACCGTCGTGCGCGTCTTCCCGCCCTGGACCGACTTCTCCACCCGAAGGTGACGATCGGCGTAAGCCGCGATCTGCGCGAGGTGCGTGACGCAGAACACCTGCCGGTGCCTGGCCGTCTGTGCGAGCTTCTGCCCTACCTGATCCGCCACCCGGCCGCCGATCCCGGCATCCACCTCGTCGAAGACCATCGTGGCGATCCGGTCGGCCTCGGCCAGGATAGCCTTGATGCACAGCATGGTTCGGGAGAGCTCCCCGCCGGAGATCACTCGCGCCAGCGGCTTCAACTCTTCTCCGGGGTTTGTCGTGAGGCGGAACTCCACCCGGTCCACGCCGCGGGCGGTGACCCGCCAGCGTGCGGGGCCAACCACGAGCCCTTCCGGAGAGGCGAGCTCCTGGCTCAGCACGATGGCGAAGCGCGCCTTCTCCATCCCCAGGGCGCGGAGCTCCCGCTGAATCAGCTGCTCCAGGCGTGAGGCGGCTTTCTGCCGGATCCCCGAGAGGTGAACGGCCTCCCGCTCCACCTCGGAGGCCGCGGTGGCCAGCCGGGCTTCCTGCTCTGCCAGAAGCTCTTCCTTCCGTTCCATCCGCCGGAGCTCTTCGCGGACTCGGTCCCGGTACGCCAGGATCGTGTCCTCGCGTTCCCCGTACTTCCGCTTCAGTTTGGCCAGGGCGTCCAGCCGAGCGTCGATTTCCTCAAGGCGCCTGGGGTCGGGATCCACGCGATCGCAGAGGGAGCGGACCTGCGTCACGGCCTCCTCGACCTGGACCTGGGCAGACTCCAGAGGCGAGAGCGCTCCGGCGAGGTCCGGGAAGAACCTGGCCAGGTCGCCCAGGAGTTGGGCAGCCCGACTGAGGCGGGTGGTCACCGACTGGGCCTCGTCGTAGAGGAGTCCGAGGAGCTCACCCATCCCCTCCCGCAACCGACCGGCGTGCTGCAGTTTCCTGCGTTCGGCCGTGAGCGACTCCTCCTCTCCCGGGATGAGCCTGGCTCCATCAATCTCCGAGAGTTGGAAGCGATAGAGGTCCTCCTTCTGGGCCTGCTCCCGCTCGGTCTCCACGAGTGCCGTGAGGGCGGCGCGGGCGCGCTCCCACTCGCCGACGAGCGCTGCCACGCGCGCTCGCGTCTCTTCGGCCCCGGCGACCCGATCCAGAAGGTCGAGCTGACGTGCGGGTTCCAACAGCCGCTGGTGCTCATGCTGGCCATGGATCTCCACCAGGGGTTCGCCGAGCCGCTCCAATAGTCCTACCGTTGCGGCCGAGTCATTGACGAAGGCGCGGTGCCGCCCCGACCGGGTGAGCTCCCGGCGGATGATGAGCTGGTCATCTTCCGCGTTGAGCCCGACCTCCTCGAGGATGGCGCCCACGGGCCCTCGGGGTTCTACGGAAAACAGGGCCTCGACCGGCGCGGCCTCGGCGTCGGTACGGATCAGGTCCACTTGGGGACGCGCTCCTGACAGGAGCAGAAGCGCATCCAGCAGGATCGACTTCCCCGCCCCCGTCTCGCCCGTCAGGACGTTCAGCCCCGGGGCGAAGGGGACGGTGACCTGCTCGATCACGGCGAGGTTCTTGATCCTGAGCTCCCGGAGCATGGCTGCCTTACCGCGGGAGTTCCCCTCCCCTGCTACCTCCGGCCGGGCTAGCGCCCGAACGGTTCGGGTTCTCCTCGCGCCGGTGGTGGAGGGGATCCGCACGAGGCTCCTAGCGTTCACCCCACTTGAGCTTGTCGCGGAGCACCGAGAAGAAGTGTGTCTGAGGGAAGCGAACCAGCCGAATCCGAGGGGCAGCCTGGCGGACTTCGACGGTATCCCGAGTGGTGAGGGCAATGCCCTCCTGCCCGTCGAGCGTGAGCATCACGTCCTGGTGCTCCGTGAGGAGCGTGATCTCGACGGTGACCGTGGGCGGCAAGACAATGGGACGGTTGGTCAGCGTGTGGGAGCAGATGGGGGTAAGGACGATGGCGTCCATGGTCGGGTAGACAATGGGCCCGCCCGCGGAGAGGCCGTAGGCCGTCGAGCCCGTCGGCGTTGAGATGATCAAGCCGTCAGCGCGATAATCGGTCGCGGCCTGCCCGGCCACGGCCACAGCCAACTTGACGATCCGGCTCATGGCCGATTTGGTGATGACCACGTCGTTGAGGGCCACGTATTCGGCGACTCGCGCCCCCTGGCGGTGGACCCGGGCGGCGAGCATCATCCGTTCCTCCAGGAGCATCTGGCCGGCGAAGACCCGCTCGAGAGCCGCAAAGAGCTCCTCCAGGGTCGTGGCGGTGAGGAAGCCGAGCCCACCCAGATTCACGCCCAGGATAGGAACTCCCAGATCACCCACCAGGCGCGCTACAGAGAGCAGGGTCCCGTCCCCGCCGAGCACCACCAGCAGGTCCACCTGAGGCGGAAGGTCTGACTTGCCGACCGCAGAGCTCGCCGCCGGGACCAGGGGCGCGGTCTCCTTCTCGAGGATCACCTGCTTACCTTGGACGGCCAGCCACTCGGCCAGGCGCGGGACGACCTCGCGGGCCTCGGGCCAGTCGGTTTTGGCCACGATCCCGATCCGCTTCACGCCTTAGCGCCTCCGTTGACAGCCTGCGCGATAGCCGCTTCGGGATCGGAGAGCGTGGGCCTTCCCGGCGAGAGGTGGAGAAAAAACTCGCGATTCCCCTTCGGCCCCCTGAGCGGCGAGGGCGTGAGGCCGGCCACGTGCCAACCCTGAAGCACCGCGAAGCGGACAAGCCGAATGAGCACTGCCCGGTGCAGCGCAGGATCCCGCACCACCCCCCCCTTGCCCACCTGATTCCGGCCCACCTCGAATTGCGGTTTGACGAGCGCCACCACTTCGCGCAGACCAGTGAGGACGCCGAAGATCGGCGGAAGCACTTTTTCCAGCGAGATAAACGAGACATCGACAGTGGCCAGAGCCGGCGGGATCGGGAACGCGCCGGGAGTGAGGAATCGCGCGTTGGTCTTCTCCATCACCACCACGCGGGGATGGGTCCGGAGGCGGAGGTCGAGTTGGCCGCTTCCCACCTCCACGGCATAGACCAGCTGCGCGCCTCGCGCGAGCAGGCAGTGGGTGAAGCCGCCAGTGGAAGCGCCGACGTCCACGCCGGTCCGCCCCTCTACGGAGATCCCGAAGGCGTCCAGGGCGTGCGCCAACTTCTCACCGCCCCGGCTGACGAAGGGCGAGACCGCCTTGACCTCGACAGGCGCTCCGACTGCGACAACACGGCCTGCCTTGTCGACGCGCTCCCCCGAGACCCGGACAAGGCCCGCGAGTATCAGGCGGGCGGCCTCGGCACGGCTCCGGGCCAATCCGTGCCTCACCAGGAGTTGATCAAGACGCTCTTTGCGCTGCATCCTATTTTCCCAAGGCGCGCTGTCAACACGCTGCCCCCTACAGGCGTTGCTCATCGGGCACCCGCCTGCTCCGCGCCGCGATGACGGCAGACCACGGGGTCCGTCCTCAGAATTATATACTAACGAGGCTCTGCCTCAGACCGACGAGTTGTAGGGTGGTGACCCAGTAGCGTGGCGGTGGAAATAAAGCTCCGGTCGTGGGAACGCCCGGGATGCGATAGACTCGCTCCCGGTATATGGGGCCGCCAGGCGGTCAGTTGGTCCACGAGGGACCTCCCACAACCGGAGCCAGCCATGAGTCTACCACGCACCATTGCCGAAGTGTTGCGCGACCACGTGACCCTGGAAGTCGAGTGCATCGACCGGATGTACCTCAACGCCTACGTGCCGCAGCTGCAGTACGAAAGCGGCGTGGCGGCGTTCTTCCGGCAGCACCGCAGGCACCCGTTCGCCTCGTCGGCCCTGATGGAGCCGATCAGCAAGGGGTTCGTCGCCGCCATCCACGCCTTCGTGCAGGAGCAGGGCGTGCCGCTCATCCCGTTCGAGAAGGGGCAGCGGAAGGACGACGTGATGGCCGCGCACCTGGCGCGCTTCACCGCCCCCGAGGGCCTCCTGTTCGTCGGACGCGCGCAGGAGAAGGCGCGCGTCGTGCGGACGGAGAAACGCCACAATCCCACCACCGGCCAGGCCTATCCGTGGCTGGTGCGCTCTACCGCCATGGTCAATCACTTCTACTTCTACGGCGTGGATGGGGACTTCGGGCCGTTCTTCCTGAAGTTCGGCACCTACTTCCCCTACACCGCGAAGCTCTGTCTCAACGGCCACGAGTATGTGAAGCGGCAACTCGCGCAGCGGGGGATCGCCTTCGAGGCCCTCGACAACGGGATCCTGTCGTGTGCCGACCCGCGGCGGCTGCAGACGCTGTGCGACGGGCTGTCGGCGGAGAAGATCGACGCCTTCTTTCGCAAGTGGCTGCACCGCCTGCCCCATCCCTTCACCCGCCGGGACCGCCAGGCCGGGTACTGCTACGAACTGTCCATCCTGCAGGCCGAGTTCAGCCTGACCCAGGTGCTGGACCGCCCGTTGAGCGGCCGGTTGCTCTTCGAGGATCTCATTCGCGAGAACCTCGACCTCGGTCGGCCGGACCGGGTGCAATTGATCTTTGATCGCCGCGTCACGCGGCAGACGCCGGGGCGGTTTCGTACCCGGGTGCTGACCGAAGGCGTGGTGCCGTCGCTGCACGTGACCTACAAACACAGCAATCTCAAGCAGTACCTCAAGGGGCTTCGCCCGACAGCAGAGGGACGTGCCCTGCGGACCGAACTGACGGTGAACGACACACGGGACTTCGAGATCGGGCGGGGGCTGACGAACCTCGCCGCCCTGCGGCAGGTCGGCTTTCAGGCTACCCGACGTCTGCTGGACGTCCAACGACTCAGCCTCGACGGCACGATCGGCGACGCCACCGTGGAGCGTGTGCACCGGCCCGTGACGGTCGCGAGGCAACGGGCGCCAGCGTTGCGCTTTCTGGACCCGCGCGTGCTCGCCCTGTTCATGGGCCTCGTCGTCTTCCGCCTGCTGCCACAGGGGTTCACCGCCCGGGAGTTGCGGCAGCACGTGGCGCCGTTGCTGGGCAAGGCGCCGAGCGAGCTCTCGCTGGGACAGCTCACGTACGACCTCTGCGTCGCTTGCGGCTGCACGGGGTGATCGAGCGGCTGCCGAAGCGCCATCGCTACCGGGTCACCGACCCCGGACTCCGCGTCGCGCTCTTCGTGCCCCGCCTGTGGGCGCGCACGCTGCGGCCGGGCCTGGCCACCGTGATGCCCGACACGGCGGCGAACGACTCCACGCTGCGGCGTGCCTTTGAGCGCCTCGAGCGCGCAATGGACGACTGGTGCGCCGAGGCAAAACTTGCCGCATGATCGTATGAAAACTTGACTCATTCGCTACTAGCGCCGTGCTGGGGACCGTCGCACGACCCACTCCGTGCGGCCCATCCACTGGACAGGTCGACCGCGCACGCGATGACCGTCGGCCATTGATCATCTGGCGGCCCTCACCCCCCTCAACGTACAGGGAGGAGTTCTGCCTCGCAGCGGGCCAACGGCTTCGGGGAAGGAAGCTGGAGGCGCTACCACGAATACCGTCGGCCGCGGGGACGGAGTGCAGCGAGGAGGACGAGACCGGCGACGAACCCCCCGATGTGGGCAAACCAGGCGACCCCACCCTGGTCGCCCGCCCCGAAGGTAAGCAGTCCGTTCAGCAGCTGGACGATGATCCAAAAGCCAAGAACCACCATAGCCGGGATCCGAACGAGCCGGATAAAGAAGCCGAAGGTGATGAGCGTGAGGACCTTGGCATGGGGAAACAGCACCAGGTATGCCCCGAGCACCCCGGAGACGGCCCCGCTGGCCCCGATCATGGGAATCTCTGAGGATGGCCCCACGGCCGTCTGGGCCAGCGCGGCGGCCACGCCGGAGAGGAGGTAGAAGGCCAGGAAGCGCCTGTGCCCGAGGATGTCCTCCACGTTGTTCCCGAAGATCCAGAGGTAGAGCAAGTTGCCGAAGATGTGAAAGAGCCCCCCGTGGAGAAACATGGAGGTGAAGAGCGTCACCACGGGATGGGGGAGATCAGCCGCGGCGGTGCAGGCTCCCGTGAGACGGCAGGGGATGTGGCCGAATTCGAAGACGAACGCTTGTGCGGCTCTGAGCGCGTGGGGGTCCTCGGTGGCTTGCAACGACAGCTGATACAGAAAGGCGAGGATGTTAGCCGTGATCAGCCCGATGGTCACCGCCGGGAACGAGCGGGTGGGGATGTCATCCTTCAGAGGGAGCATGGCCTCAGGTTCGCTTGTCCGCTCGTTGAAGATTCGACGGGTTCAATTATCCGCGGACGCATCGAAGATTGCAAGAACGGGACGTTACCGCGCCACAGGATGGGCCACGGTGACCTGAACAAATCGCGGTCCCCGAGTCTCGGTCCCCTTGCTGGCATGGTTTGCCTGACCGGTCACATTGCCGGGAGGAGGGCGGGAGGCTACCGGGCAAAACGCCGGGTAGTCGAGCCATCGTGTCGAAAGCTGTACAGTAAGTAGCTGAAATCAAAAGCGCCAGAGAGCTAGGCCGCTTGGCACTGACGTTGCGTGACTCGATCAGAAAGGTTTATGTGTCGGGGGCCTGTCTTGGGAGATCCCGAGAAAAGGAGGTGAGTACGGCTGTGGGCGGGTGACCATCACAGGGGACCGAAGGGTGGAAAGGGTCAAGGAACTATCAAAGGGAGAGGAGGCATAATGAGGAAGCTGTTCGCGACGATGCTGGCTCTATTGCTCGTCATAGCTCTTTCTCCGACGGTGAGCAACGCCCATGCGCTTTGCACGCCCGAGGTGAAAGCGGCCAAGAAAATGTTGAACGAACGCCTGATGGCGAGGGCGGAAGAGGTCCAGGCGCCCCGAGCCCTGGCTGGCGCGAGGTCTGAGATCCAGGCACCGCGTGGGCAAGAGGTCCAGGCTCCTCGGGGCCAGGAG
>JBHIBG010000033.1:0-27627 GCA_046758965.1 Methylomirabilia bacterium
TGGTGGGCAGGGGCGGAATTGAACCGCCGACACCAGGATTTTCAGTCCTGTGCTCTACCAACTGAGCTACCTGCCCACCAGCCACGCCAGCATACCAAAGCGCGCGCGGCCTGTCCACCGAGCCTCTGACGCCCGCGCGCACCCGAGCGGGGATCGTGGCGCGGTGACGACGGCTCGGCGCTACATCGCCTTGAACCAACCGTCGGCGACCATCTCCGCGAACGCTCGCTCGTATCCCTGGACGGTGCGGGCCAGGTCCTCGTCGGTGTGGGCTGAGGACACCCACCCGTGGAACGGGGAGCAGTCCACCCCGTGGTTCAGCAGCGCACAGCGGAGGGCAAAGTAGAGGTCGTGCGGACGCGGCCGGTCGAACCCGGCAAGCCCCGGCCGCCCCTCGAAGGCGACGTGATAGATCGAGGACTCGCCGAACACCGTTCCCGGCGCGCCTGCGCGCTTCATGGCCTCCGCGAGCGCCACCCGCAGTTCTTCGCCCTTCTTGTTGGCCTGGGCCTGAAGATGGCTGTCGGAGACGAGTTCGAGCGTGGCAATCCCGGCCACGGCGCTGAGCGGGGTAGCATTGAACGTGCCCGCGTGGGCAACCCGCTCGCTTCGGTCCCAGGCTGGGTCACCCCGGTAGGCGAGGTGTGACATGATCTCGCGCTTTCCCGCCACGGCACCGCCGGGGAGTCCTCCGGCCACGATCTTCGCCAACGTGGTAAGGTCCGGGGTCACACCGAAGTAGGCCTGAGCCCCGCCCGGCGCGTAGCGGAAGCCTGAGATCACTTCGTCGAAGATCAGGACCACGCCGTGACGGGAGGTCAGTGAGCGGAGCTGATGGAGATACCCGGGGATGGTCGGCGTGCTTCCGGCCAGCCCACCGGCGGGCTCCAGGATCACCGCGGCAACATCTCCGCGTCCCAGCAGCCCCTCTACAGCTTTGATATCGTTCGGCGGACAGAGCAGCAGCTGATCAAGGGTGGCACCTGGAACACCTGACGAGAGCGGAATCTCATAGGGGGGGTGGATCCCACCAACCACGCCGTCATGCCAGCCGTGAAAATGCCCTTGGAACTTCACCACCTTGGGGCGCGTGGTATGGGCGCGAGCCAGCCGCAAGGCCAGGTGGGTGGCCTCGGTGCCAGACATGGTGAAGCGTACCAGCTCGGCTGAGGGCACCAGCTGCTCGACCAGCTCGGCCCAGCGCACCTCAAGCGCATGGCAGGCGCCCAGATGGGTGCCTCGAGCGGCCTGCGCCTGAATCGCCCCGACGACAACTGGGTGGCAGTGCCCCAGAAAGAGCGCTCCGTGACCCATCCAGTAGTCCACGTACTCGTGGCCGTCCACGTCCCACTTCCGAGAGCCCTGGGCGCGCTCCACGTAGACGGCGAACGGAGGGAGGTGGCGAATGTCGTGAGTGATCCCTCCGGGGATGGTCCGGTGCGCGCGCTCCCAGAGCGCGAGAGAGTTGGGATGCAACGTCCGGTAGGCATCGAGCACCCGGGAGGATTCCGGGCGGGTCTGCACCGTCATGATCTGCGACCTCCTCCTGTGCGCCGAGTAACCACTCGGAAAAGCTCTACCATCGCCGCATGAGCCTCAGCGGACACGCCATCCACCGTGGCTTCCCGCCGCCAGGTGAGGCCGTCCACTCCACCTGCTTCCACGCACGCCGCCACAAGCCCTCGGTCCTCATCAGCGGTGTGCAGCAGGCACCGGCCAGCGAGGAAAGAGAGATGGGCCGTCACGCCGTACGCGCCCCAGTTGGAGATCCCCGCCACAACCAGGTGATCCACCTTTACCACCGAGGCCACGCGTCGCGCCAGGGTCCCCTGGCGGAGCAGCCGCGCTCGGACGTTTCCCATCCCGATCTCATTGCCGCCGTCACCGATGCCGATGGTCGTCAGACCGCGCCGGCGCAGCAGAAACAGGCTATCCACCGGCCTGTTCCACGCCGCGATCGACTCTCCCCGCGCGTTCCGGTAGTCACCGTCCCTGGCCCGCCCCGGGCGTTCAACGGCAACCAGATGACTGGGCCCGATCTCACGAAGGAACCCCCGCGCCCATTCCTCGGCAGGCTCGCCCTCGGGAAAGACAACCACGTCCACAGGCTCGCCCAGACCCTTGAGGGCCGCCTCCACGAGCGGGAAGGTTAATGAATCGGCGATGTATATCACCGACCTCCCCAGCACGCGCAGGGCCCGGCCGAGCACTGCGGCGCCGGGCGGGCCGTCGGTCTCCGGCAGTCCGGCCCCCACGACGAAGCCCGTCGCGATGACGATCCGGTGGCCCCGTGCCAGCGACCGCGCGGCGCTCCGGGCTCCTCCCGGAGCGAAGAACGACGCGATCCCGCGCGCCGTGGGATCGAGCGCAAGCAGACAGTCAATGGGATCGAGCGGGAGACGCACTCGAAAGCTCCGTTCCGTCGCCGATTGACGCTACCACCATCCGGAAGCCCGGACAAACCCTTTTTGCCTCAGAGCGTGCTCACTTGCTGGTCGGAGACAAGGCCGCGCGCTGGGGGATGGTGAAGAGCATCGAGACAGCTTCTTCCCCCCGCTCATCGAAAAATACCACCAGCCCGTTCCGGTAGAAATAGACCTTGCGGCCGTCCTGAACATTCACCCCGTCCGGCCGCCCCCAGCCCATGATGAGCGTGCGCCGCCTAAAGATTCCCGGCTTGGGCTTCAGAAGGAGCAGACGGACCAGCCTGGGGCGGTAGCCCTCCGGGATGAGGAGCCCAAAGTCCACTGTCATCCGCTCGAACCCGCGCGGCGCCTGTTCCCCCTCGTAGACCCACTGCATCGTCGCGTAGCCTTCAAGCGTCCCCTCAGAACCCCGGGAAGGCTCGCCGAAGCGCGCGCGGACACTGTCGACGGTGCTCACTCCGGGAGTGACCCCGCCCCACTCCTCGGCTGCGGCCATCCAGACAGCTCCGCCGAGGAGGAGCCCGCTCAGCACCGTCGTCACGGTCCCTCTCACAGCCGTGACTCCCCGAAGAGCTTCGTGATCTCATCCTGGGGGAACGTCGGCATGGGTCTCGCCCGGCTACCCTCGACGAGCATCACCCCCTGCTCACGGGGAACCACCTGGCCGATGAACGCACAGGGAATCCCCTCTCGCGCGCAGGCGTGGAGCACGAGCGTGGCATCCGCCGGGGTCAGGGTCAGGAGCAGCGCGCCGGAGGCGATGGTCCCCAGCGGGTCCAGACCGAACTCCTGGCAGAGCCGCTCTCCCTCCGGGAGCACCGAGATCCGCTGCCGTTCCACACGGAGCCCCACGGCCGAGGCGACCGCAAGCTCCCAGAGCGCAGTGGCGACCCCGCCCTCCGTCGGGTCGTGCATCGCGTGGACCGGCGCCAGCCCGGCGGCCAGCATGGCCTCAGGCACGACGCTGATCCCGGGGCGGTGGAGAAGCTCCTTGGCCCGCTCGATAAGGGCCGCGGGCACGCCCCGGCGCAGGAGCTCAGCCTCTCTTTCCCTCGCGATAATCGCCGTCCCCTCCACCGGCACACCTTTGGTGAGCAGCATCATATCCCCCACCTGAGCCCCGCCGGTAGTGATGAGGCGGTCCTTGGGTATCTCACCGAGCATGGTCCCCACCACAAGAGGACGGTCGAGCCCGGCAGTGACCTCGGTGTGGCCACCCACCAGTGAGACTCCCAGCTCCTCGCAGGCCTGCCCGAGCTGGGCGAAGAGCTGCTCCACCATCGTCTCCGTGGCGGACCCCCCAGGGAGGAGGAGTGTTGCGAGGAACCAACGCGGGCGCGCGCCGCGGACCGCCAGGTCGTTGGCGTTCACCTGGAGCGCATACCAGCCGAGCTTTTCGGTGACGAAGGTGATGGGATCGGTGGTGGCCAGGAGGTAGCGATCTCCCATGTCGATGACCGCCGCGTCCTCACCGATCCGTGGCCCCACGACCACCCGCTCGTCCTGGGGCGCGTATTTTCCGAGGAAGGATTGCAGCGTTTCAGCTCGGAGCTTCCCGACAGGGAGTGTCTGCATGGGGGTCAAGTATACCGTACCTTCACCGTGCGGAGGCACCCCCGCGCCGGGATCGGCAGGATCGCCAAGCCGGAGAGTGCGCGAGAGCTGAGCTCGCCTCAGGAGAAGGGAACCGGCTCCTGTGCGACAGCCCGACCGCCAGCGCCTACAGCTCAGCCCGAAGCGGCCGCCTTTTTCGAGGCGGTCATGTGCTCTCTCCCGGCAGCTCCTCCACCGGCCCGGCATCATCGGCCGGATGCTCTTCCGCCCCGCTCTGCTTGAGCTTCCGAGAGAGTGTCTTCGGGTCAATGCCCAGGAGTCTGGCCGTCAGAGTCTTATGGCCCCTCGTGGCCCGCAGCGTTGCCTCGAGCAGGCGCTGCTCGACCTCGCCGAGGGGTGTCCCGATCCGGACGGTGACGACGCCCTCGGGCAATGGCGTCGCCCCGGCCACGCTCTCCGGAAGGTCGCTCACCTGTATGGTGGAGCCACGGGCGACCACGACAGCCCGCTCGAGCGCATTCTCCAGCTCGCGGACGTTCCCCGGCCACGAGTAGCCCTCCAGCCGTGCCAGCGCCTCCTCACTGAAGCCTTCCAGATGCCGGTTGTTCTTCGCGGCGTAGACCCGTAAGAAGTGATGGGCCAGCACGGGGATGTCTTCCCTCCGCTCGCGGAGGGGAGGAACCGTGACCGTGATCACGTTCAAGCGGTAGTACAAGTCCTCGCGGAAGCGCTTCTCGGCCACCAAGCGAGTCAGATCCTGGTTGGTGGCCGCCACGATCCTGACGTCCACCCGGATCGTCTTCGTGCCGCCCACCCGCTCGAACTCACCCTCCTGGAGAACGCGGAGGATCTTCGCCTGCGTAAAGGGAGAGAGATCCGCCACCTCGTCGAGGAACAGGGTGCCGCCGTTGGCCAGTTCGAACCGCCCCTCCTTCCGTCCGGCCGCACCGGTAAATGCCCCCTTCTCGTAGCCGAACAGCTCGGACTCCAGCAGCGTCTCTGGAAGAGCCGCACAGTTGACGGCAATGAACGGTCCGGCCTCGCGAGGGGACCGCTCGTGGATCGCTCGCGCCACCAGCTCCTTCCCGGAGCCGCTGTCGCCCTGGATCAGGACGGTGGCCGAACTGGTTGCGACCTGCTCGACGAACCCCATCATCCGCCGGAATGCGGGGCTCGTGCCGATGACCACGCCCTGGCGTAACAGGTCCTCAACCCGCCGCTGCAGCGCGCGGTTCTCCTGAATGAGCGCACGGCGCTCGAGCGCCTGCCGGATCAGCCGGAGGAGCTGGTTCCGCTGGAACGGCTTCGTGAGAAAGTCGTACGCTCCATCCTTGATCGCCTTGACGGCCTCCTCCACGGTGCCAAAGGCGGTAAGCATGATCACATCGACGTCGGGGGCGATGACTTTGGCCGCGCGGAGAAGCTCCAGCCCGCTCAGCCCGGGCATCTTGAGGTCTGCGAGTACCAGGTCCGCGTTGCGGTCCCGAAGCCGTTCGAGCGCCACCTCACCGTCTGAGGCCAGGACGACCTGGTATCCCTCCCGCATCAAGGTGCGCTCCAGGCTCTGGCGCACCGCCGGATCATCGTCGACCACTAGCAGCGTTGCCGGATCAGACATGCTCGGTCCTCTTGACAGGGAGGTAAATAGTGAACGTTGACCCCGAGCCGGGCTGGCTGGTCCACCGGATCTCTCCCCCGTGATCCTCGACGATCTGGCGAGCGATCGAGAGACCAAGACCGCTGCCTTCAGGCTTCGTTGTGAAGAACGGCTCGAAGAGGCGCCGACCCACCTCGTCACTGATTCCAGGACCACTGTCGCTGACGGCAATCTCGACAGCGTCGTCGACGAGTCGGGTCCTTACGGTCAGCTCACCCCCGCCAGAGAGCGCCTCGAGCCCGTTCTTGACCAGGTTCAGCACCGTCTGACGAACCAGCGCGCGGTCAAGGGGCAACAGGGGTATCGCAGGCTCGCAGATCACCCGGAGCGAGGTGCCCTGCCGCGTTGCCAGTGGCCGGACGAATTCGGCCATCTCCTCAACCACGTCGTTCACCCACTCCTCCTCGAAGTTCGGGCGAGGAAACCGGGCGAACGTCAGATATTCCTCCGTGAGGCCGCCGAGCGCGGTGACCTGCTCGCGGATGGCGCCGACCAAGCTCGACGCCTCCCCCATCTCCGGACCCGGCTGTGCCCGGACGATATCCTCCAGTATCTCCGCGTTCAGCTCGATAGCGCTGATCGGGTTTCTGACCTCGTGGGCAACCTTCAGGGACAGCCGGCCGACGGTGGCCATCCGCTCGGCCTGGATCAGTTCTTCCTGAGCGGCCTTCAACCGATCCAATGTTCCTGTGACCTCCAGATTGAGGCGCTCTACTTCGGAGCGCGCCCGCCGCTCGCGCTCGGCAACATGGCCTAGCGCGAAGGCGGGAAGACCCACGAGCGCGGTGACCACCGCCGCGGGCGTCCATCCCACCCACGGTGTTGCGAGGAAAGCCGCCAGAGCGTACAGTCCCCCCGCGAGCAAGGCCGCCCCCAGCCCGACCCAAGGACCGAAGTAGTAGGCGTTCACCGCCACAAGCGGAAAGAACAGGAGATAGAAGAGGCTCTTCACGCCGCCCGTGCCCCAGACGAGCACGAAAACGCACAGGAGATCCACGCCAAGGGCGCCGAGGAAGATGCCGCGGGTCGCCTGTGGTTTGACCGCCACGAGAGCAAACACGCCCACCTTGTACGCGATAAACAACACCACCAGCCAGACGAGGTCGATCTGATAGCTCAGTCCCAGGGAGACGAGCCCGAGTGGCTCGTGGAAGTGAATGGCGACAAGCCCGCCGACCATCGCCAGAGCGAGCACAACGGCAAACACGCGCTCGTCGCTCCCCAGCACCTGGAAGAGCGCGTTCCAACGCTTGCGCACGGATGAGGTCATGGCGTGGCTCCGCTCGCGGCGCGACCGGTCATGCTCCCTCTCTTGCTCATCGCGAACAATAACCTCCGCGGCCGCATTGACTGCCTCGAGGGATCAGCCGGACGGCCGGCTCTCCAGCGGCAGCCCGGCATTCGCCCAGCCGCCGAGCCCGCCTTTGAGGATCCGCACATCGGTAAAGCCGACCTTCCGAAGCTGCTGCGCCACACGGGCGCTCGTGGACTCGTCGGGTCAGGAGCAGTAGGCGACGACCGTCCGGTTCGGGTCCACTTCGATTCCTGCCTTGCCTCGCTCCAGCGACTCCGGCGTGATGTAGGTCGCTCCCGGGATCTTAAGCGGGCTCATGCCGGCAGCCGACTCTTTCCGCACGTCGAGCAGGAGCGGGTTCTGTCCTTCCTCGAGCATCCGCACAACCTGGCCGGCTTTGATGCGGAACCGGTTCCGCTGCCAGCGGCGGAACCAGATCAACCCGTAGCCGCCGCCACTCACCAGCGCGAGCCCCACGGTGACCCCAGCCCACGGGAATGGGCGCGGCGGCGGATTCTTCAGTTTGAACTCGGCCTCGGCGAGTGCGCGCTTGACATCCGGAAGGTCTGGCAGGAGCGCATTGGCCTCACCTAGCTTCGCCGCAGCGGTCCTGAATCGGTCGTTGAAGAGGGCTCCAAGGCCAGCGGCCCAGACGGCGTGGAAGCGGCTCTGCCCCGGCTCGGTGACCTCCGTGCCCTGAAGAAACTCCCTGACATCCCGAGCGGGGATCAGGAAGTTGAACCCCTGGACGAGGCTCCCGCCTGCAGGTGAAAGGGAGACGAAGGTCAGCACGCCCACCACCTCTCCGCCCTGGCCGATGGCGGGGCCGCCGCTGTTGCCGGGCGCGGCCGGCGCGTCGGTCTGGATCACCTCCTGGCCGATGGCGTCCTGCTTGAGGCCCGAGACGGCGCCGTTGGTCACCGAGGCCTCCAAGGCCGCGCTCCTGTTCAGCAGCTCGTGGGTCAGCACCACGCCCGGAAACCCGAGGATGTGTACGGGGTCTCCGATCTTCGCGTCGTCCTCGACCAGGCCGAGCGCCGGGTAGACGCCATCCTCGACGCGGAGCAGGGCCAGATCCCGACCGGAGGAGGGAAGCGGGGTGCCGCCCACCCTGAGCCGGAGGGGCGGGCTGAACTTCTGGATCTCGGCCGGCAGCATCAAGCCGTTAGAGAGGAGCACCGTGAGCTGGAGCAACGGCTTGAGCGTGATGCTCCGCATATCCACTCCCCGCCTGATCTGATCTTCAATGTCCGGGCGCTGGCCGCGCATCAGCCCCCGCTTCGCCAGGATGGGGTCGACACAGGCCTGATCCACCGCCTTGCTCTTGAGCTCATGGCTCACCCAGGGCGGGAGGGTATGGACGGGATCTACGACGTGGGCGTTGGTGATCAGGTAGCCCCGGCCGTCGATGAACCACCCGGTCCCGGTCTCCTGGAATGCCGAGGGCCTGACCGTGATCGGTCCCCCACCGCAGTTCACCGTGACCTCGGCATCCACGCGCGCCGTGACCAGGGCGACGGCCGGCTTGGCCCGGAGCAGGAGCTCCTGGGTAGAGGCAGCCTCATCGCCAAGCGCGGGCCAGGGCGTTCCCAGAAGCGCGAGGGATGCCATCACCCGCACCAGCCTCTTCACCGTCTGAATCCTCCTCATCACACCTATGCGCCCGGGGCTCATCGGCCCTGAGGACGGGTGACGCCTGCTCCAGTTAGCCTATTCTACTTCATCTGATGGGGGGTGAGAACTGGTGGAAAGATAGAGGGCCGCACGGTGCAGATCGCCGCAGAACGCGGCACGGGACGCAACCCAGACGCAACCGGTCTGGGGCGTGTCTGAGCTGCGAACCGGGAGAGGATTGGGGCCAGACGAGGCTTGGCTGCGCGTGTGCGCGGCTCACATTTGCGGTTCCGACAGTGGAAACCGGAGGGTGGAACAGAAACGCGATGGCGCGGGGTTGGGGAGTGCCGGCGACTTCCTGCCGGTGAAAGCCTGACTGCAGAGGACTGACGGCTACGCGCGTCCGTCACTCCACCCCCGCCTTGCTGAAACCATCTATGAAGCGCGCCAATACCGCCTCATCTTTATAGGGGAGGCTCCGCCTTGCACTTTCCAGAGAGACCTGAGGACTGAGCCTCCGGACCTCTGCCAGCTCCCCCCGGGCCTCGTCCTCACGGCCCACCTCACGATAGATGACAGCCAGGTAAACGTGGGCGGGCAGCCAATCGGGGTTGCGGGTCAAGACGCTTTTCAGGGTCGCGATCGCCTCCTCATACCGACCCGTCAGGTAGTAGGCATGGCCCAAGCTCCATAGGTAGGTGAACGGATACCGGGGGTTGAGCCGGATGGCCTTCTTCACCAGCACAATGGCTTCTTCTGGCCTCCCCGACCAGCTGAGAATCTCCCCCAGTCCCCCATAGCCATCAGCATCGTTGGGATCGAGTGCGATGGCCCTCTCCCCCTCGGCAATGGCCTGCTCATGATCCCTTTTCCAGAGATAGACATGACCCAGTAGCCTGTGGGCCGCGGGCAGGGAATCACTGAAGGCCATGGCCGATAACGCCAGTTCAAAGGCCTGGTCCAGGGACTCAGGGTGCCGGTTCCATTGAAGGGCCCATTCCAGAACGTAGGTCCAACCCAGGGCCGCGTACGCCGCCGCATACTCTGGGTCCAGGTTAATGGCTTTTTCAAACATCTGCCGTGCCTGGGTGTTCGCTTCCTTCGTGGTGCGCCGATAGTACTGCCAACCGCGCAGAACATAGTCATAGGCTTCCGGGTTGTCAGTGTGCCTGCGCACCAGGCGCTCTCGCTCTCGCTCCGTCAGCGTCAGCGCCAGAGCCGCCACGATCTTTTCCGTGATCTCGTCCTGCAGGAGAAATACGTCTTTCAGCTCCCGGTCATAGCGCTCGGCCCACAGGCGACGTCCCGTGGTGGCATCGACCAGTTGGGCCGTGATCCGCACCCTGCCGTCCGCCTGGCGGACGCTGCCCTCGAGCACATACTGCACCCCCAGCTCCTGGCTCACCTGTTGGGCCTTGACCGGCTTACCCGTATAGGTGAAGAGCGACTTGCGGGCAATAACAGACAGGCTTGAGATATTGGACAGCGCGGTGATGATGTTCTCGGTAATCCGGTCGCTCAAGTAGTCCTGCTCGGGGTCCTCGCTCATGTTGGCAAACGGCAGCACGGCGATGGAAGGCCTGTCCGGCAACGGGAAGGCCATCTTCCCCTCGGAAGCAACGTCTGCCCGGAGCGGACGCAAGTAAAGGTTCCAGAGCGACGCCGTCCCCGCTCCCACAACCAGCACGGCCACGGCAGCCAGAGCCGCCCTCTTCCAATAACTCAGCACAGCCCCTTTGGCTCTGCTCACCGTTCCGGCAGCAGCCCCAGGCTCGATCGGAACCCGATAGACCCGAACGGGCTCCGCGATGTTCTTGACGGCGTGCTTACCCAGCGATTCATACCTCAGGGCGAGCTTGTTCCTGACCTGGTCATAGGCACTTCTGGAAATGCAGGTCTCGCCCCCCTCGGCTAGGCTCTGGACGCGCGCGGCCATGTTGACCCCATCCCCGTAGATTCGTTCCCCCTCGAAAACTACGTCTCCCAGGTTGATGCCGATCCGGAACTCCATTTTGCGGTAGTCCGGCAACTCCGCGTTCCGGGCTTTGAGTTCCCGCTGGATCTCCACGGCACACTGCACAGCATCCACCACGCTGGGAAACTCCGCGAGCAGGTTATCCCCCGGGGAATCCACCACCCGCCCCCGCCGCTGCTGGATGAGGAAGGCCATTACGCCGCGGTAAGCGGTTAACGTGCGGATAGTCGCCCCCTCATCGTCGCTCATGAGGCGGCTGTAGCCTTTGACATCAGCACTGAGGATGGCGATCAGCTTGCGTTCCATACTCATCGTGGTCGGATCGGTCCTCGCATTCTGCGGCCATTGGGGTTAGCGTGACTCATTGGAGCACAACATTCCCACCGACTATCTGCGTGGTCATAAACTGCGGTCTCCGAGGACTGCCGTTTCCCTTGGGGGGACGCCGCTTGAGCAGACCCCGCCGCGGGCAGAGGCTACGCGCAGGTGGTTCGCCTCTCAGCCGCCTGTTGCTCCGGCTAGGGTCGCTTCGGCGCTTACCAGCGCGGCGTGCGACGCGGGCGGCCGCCGAAATCCCGCCCTGGCCGCGCCCCGCCGGTGCCAGACCCCGGGGGGTTCGCGACGTTGACCTTCAGCGGTCGCCCCTCGAAGGGCTGACCGTCGAGCTTGGCGATCGCCGCCCGGGCCTCGGCCTCCGTGGACATCTCCACGAAACCGAAGCCGCGGGACTGCCCCGAGGACCGGTCGGTCACGACCGTGGCGGACTCAACGGTCCCGCATTGGCTGAAGTACTCCCGAAGACTCTCGGAGGTGGTGGAAAAGGATAGTCCACCGACGTACAGCTTGGACGCCATGGGCATCTCCTTTGACCCCGCGCTGCGGGGCTGGAACTCTTCCGCACTTCCAAGTCACGCCCCGGATACGCGGAAGAGCTCTATCGCTGAGGCGAGCCCAGATCCAGGCGCCACAGTGGCGCAGAACCGGCAGGACATGTGCAGTATACCAGACGCGATGCGAAACGCCAGCAGCGAATGCCGGTTACGTAGCCGAGTCCACCTCCACGCGCGCACCCGGTAGTGCTCCGGGGCGCTCTCGTCCTTCATTCTGTCCTGTGCAGTATGCCTGGCCCTCCCGATCACCCAAGCCCACCAAGACACCGCCAGCGCCGAGGGTGGCCCTGACGCCCCTGGGATGAGCAGTCTGTGTAAGAGCAAACGATGCAGCCGTTCGTTGTCGTTCGTCTTCCGTAGCTGGGCGGCGGAGTTCTCCAAGCGAGTGGCCACGTCCGGGAGGTCCGACCCTAAGACCTTCTCCCTGGAGCAGCTCGTCTCTGCTTCATTCCCGGAAGCGCGGAGCCGCATACCGTCGCTGAAGGCCGCGGCCCGAAGATCCCGCACGTTGCTTCGGCCCGGCTCGCGCCACTATGATAGCTCCCGAGCCTCGTCCGATGCATTCCATCGTCGAATGCGTCCCAAACCTGAGCGAAGGGCGGGACCGCCGCCTGGTTGAACGGCTCGCCGAAGCGATCCGCTCCGTGGCCGGCGTCCGGCTTGCTGACGTCCATCTGGACCCGGATCACCACCGGTGCGTCTTCACGTTCCTGGGCCCGCCCGGCGCTGTGGAGGCCGCCGCGCTCGCGCTCGCGGAGGCGGCTCTCGCCGCCATCGACATGCGCACCCATCAGGGTGTCCACCCGCGGATCGGCGCGCTGGACGTGCTCCCCTTCGTCCCCCTCCAGGGGCTCTCGATGGGCGAGGCCGTAGCCATCGCCCGGCGAGTGGGGCGGACTCTCGGTGAACGGTTCGACCTGCCCGTATACCTCTACGGCGAGGCCGCGACCATCGCGGCACGCCGGCGGTTGCCTGGGATCCGGCGCGGAGAGTACGAAGGGCTGGCGAGGAAGCTGGCTGATCCGGCCTGGCGCCCCGATGCCGGGCCCGCACGCTTCAACCCGAGGAGCGGGGCCACCGCGGTAGGAGCTCGCGAGGTCCTGGTCGCGTTCAATGTCTGGCTCGACTCCAACGACCTGGCCGCGGCTCGCGCCATCGCCTGGGCCATCCGGGGTTCGTCAGGGGGGCTCCCCGGGCTCCAGGCGATGGGAGTGCCGCTGGCCCGCGAGGGGATCGTCCAGGTGGCCCTAAACCTCCTGACTCCGAAGCGTCCCTCGATCCCCCGGGTCTTCGACCTGGTGCGGAGCGAGGCCGAGCGGCGCGGGGTCGGGGTGAGGCGGAGCGAGCTGGTTGGCCTGGCGCCTCTGGAGGCGTTCGAGGGCCGCTCACCCGAGAGCGTCGGGCTCGACGACTTTCACCCCCGGAAGCTCCTCGAGAGCCACCTGCCCGAAGAACCTTGAACTCGCGGGTCGAGCGCCTGCGCCAGGGAAGCTCAAGAGCTTGAGGAGATCAGCGGTCAAGTCGTAAAGCTGCGCGCAGCCGGACAATCCCCCGATCAGCCTCCCGATCCGCTTCCTGAGCTCCGCATCAACGGTCTGCCCGACGAGGGCGGTGATGGTTCGCTGGGGGTCGGTACAGATCCCGAGGTAGGGGAGCCGAGGCGTGATCGAGCCCGCATCGAGAATGGCGCCCGTGGCGAGGTCCACCGCGTACCAGATCTGGAAGGAGTGGACCTCGTCATACATGGAGTGTGAGAGCAGGAGCCGGCCGTCACGCCGCTCGAGGCGCGCGACCTTGCTCCGGTTGAACACGCGGTCAGCACCCGCCGGCTGGCAGTAGAGCCCGGGCTGCGCGGCACTCCGGACCTCGCGCTCCCTGAACAGGGCTAGGGACTCCGGGCGGTAGGTGTAGCAGGAGGACGGGATGTCCACCCACCCCTCCATGTCGAGGCGCCAGAAGCCGACCGCTCCCTCCCTGGTCCGCTCCTTGACGAGCCGCTCGGGGAGCCTCGTGACTTGGCGGGCCAGGCGGGCCACCTCGACGGCGGCATCGGTGAAGTACTCGGCGCCAGCCCGGTTCCCCAGCGCCGCGGCCACGCTCCGGGTGAACCCGGCCGTCATGGAGATGCCTGCCAACCCCGCGACGGCCTCCGGAAGCCCGAGGTCGACCCGCTCCGGCGGTCCCACGATGATCCGGCCCCGGGCACCGCGCATGCTGTACGCGGGGGAGGGCGTCGTGGCGGCCACCAACTCAATCGAGACCCACGGGTCGGCGATCCGCACGGTCATCGCGAACGCTTCAGGGTCGGGACAATCCACCCACCCGTGCATCGTGCGCTCGTAGCGGTCAGCCCCGGACAGGTACGGAGAGCTCGGAGGCATCGGAGCGGGCCCGGCTCCCTACTTCGACGCGTACTTCTCGGGCTCTCTGTCAAAGGTCTCCTTGCATGAGAGCGCGCAGAAGTAGTAGGTCCGGCCCTTGTACGCGGAAGAGCCCGCGGCCTGGGCGGGGTTCACCTCCATCTTGCAGATCGGATCCACTGCCATCGTGGCCACCTCCTCTCCTGCCCCCGGCCTCGCTTCCCGCCGCTCCGCTCCCTGAGGAGTGAAGCGCCTGAGCCGAAGGCTATTCGTGACGACTGAAACCGATGAAAAGGCCATGGCCGCGCCGGCCAGAATCGGGGAGAGCAAGATCCCCCAAAGCGGGTACAGGATGCCCGCAGCCACAGGGATCAGGCTTGCGTTATAGCCGAAGGCCCAGCCCAGGTTCTCCTTGATGATCCGGACGGTCCGCCGCGAGAGCTGGATCGCGGCCACGACGCCCTGAAGGTCAGCCCGCATCAGGGTGATGTCCGCTGCCTCCAGGGCCACGTCGGTGCCGGAGCCCATGGCGATCCCCACGTCGGCCTGGGCCAGCGCCGGCGCGTCGTTGATCCCGTCCCCGACCATGGCGACGAGATGTCCCTCGCCCTGAAGACGCTTCACCTCCTGGGCCTTGGCATCCGGTAGCACCTCGGCCAGCACCCGGTCGATGCCGGCCTGGCGGGCGATCGCCTCACCCGTGCGCCGGCTATCTCCGGTGAGCATCACCACCTGGAGCCCCATCGCCTTGACTGCCGACACGGCGTCCCGCGCCTCAGGCTTGAGGGGATCCGCCACGGCGATCAGCCCCAGAGCGCGGCCATCCAAGGCCACATACACCCCGGTCTTCCCTTCGTCCGCAAGCCGTCTCGCCTCCGTGTCGAGCCCCCCCAGAGCCACTCCGCCGTCGGCCAGCATCTTGGCATTCCCCAGGATCAGCTCACGCCCCCCGACCCGCGCCTGGATCCCGTGACCGGGCTCCGCCCGGAAGTCGCTGACGGCTGGAAGTGCCAGCCCCTGCTCCTTGGCCCGGATCACGATGGCCTCGCCCAGTGGGTGCTCGGACCCCTGCTCGGCGGCCGCGGCCAGCGCGAGCAAAGAGGCCTGCTCCTCTCCATTGACCGCCAGGAGATCGGTGACCATGGGGGTCCCGACTGTCAGCGTGCCGGTCTTGTCCAGGACCACGGTCCCCACCTTGTGGAGCTGTTCCAGCGCAGCAGCGCTCTTGATGAGCACCCCAAGCTCGGCTCCCTTGCCGGTCGCCACCATGATGGCGGTCGGCGTGGCCAGCCCCATGGCGCACGGGCAGGCAATGACGAGGACCGCCACCGCGTTGGTGAGCGCGAAGAGGAAGGCGGGCGCCGGCCCCCAGAGCCACCAGACCCCGAAGGTGAGGCCCGCGATCACGAGGACGATGGGGACGAAGACAGCCGAGACCCGGTCAGCCAGCCGCTGGATCGGAGCCTTCGACCCCTGAGCCTGCTCCACCAGACGGATGATCTGGGCCAGCACCGTCTCTCTCCCCACGCGCGTGGCGTGGAAGGTGAAGCTTCCCGTCCGGTTCACCGTCCCACCGATGACCTGGGCGCCAGACCGCTTTTCCACCGGCAGGCTCTCGCCGGTGAGCATGGACTCATCCACGGTAGAGGCCCCATCAACGACTGCACCGTCCACAGGGATCTTCTCGCCGGGCCGAACCCGGATCAGGTCGCCTGCCACGACCCCCGCGAGAGGAATATCCTGCTCCTGCCCGGCGCGCAGCACCCGCGCGGTCTTGGGCGCCAAGGCCACCAACCGGCGGATCGCCTCGCTGGTCCGTCCTCTGGCGCGGGCCTCGAGCCAGCGCCCGAGCACGATAAGGGTCATCAGCACTGCCGCCGTCTCGTAATAGGTCGTGGCCCCGAGCCCCACGAAGGCACCAGGCCAGAGGGTTACCCCCACACTGAAGAAGTACGCGGCATTCGTCCCGATGGAGACCAGGCTGTTCATGCTGGCGGAGCGGTAGCGAAGATCCCTGAGGAATCCCGCGTGAAATTGAGAGCCCACCCAGAACTGGACGGGTGTGGTCAGAAGCAGCAGGACCCAGGGGGTTCTGAGCCAGGCGGGGGCCCACGGGAACAGCTCGGTCATGCTGCCGATCAGCACGGGGATCGACAGCGCCGCGCCCACGAGAAACCTGATCAGGAGGAGCCGGTGTTCCCGCTCGCGCGCCCGCCGTTCGCGGTCGGCCGGCGCTTCCTCTGCCGTGACCTCCTCCGGGATCTCGTAGCCGACTGCGCGGACAGCCCGACGCAGATCCGCGGCGGTGGCCTGCCCGGGTGCCAGGAGCACCGTGGCGCGCTCAGTCGCCAGGTTCACCTGGGCCGAGATCACGCCCGCGGTTCCTGCCAGGGCTTTCTCCACCTTGTTCACGCACGAGGCGCAATGCATTCCTGTAACATGCAGGTCGAGCCGGACCTTCTCGGTCGTGGTCGCCACGATCCCCCCCTGTTGGCGCTACCTGGTGTTGACCCTCGAGAAGACCTCGAGGAGCTCCTCGATCTTTCGCTGCTGCTCAAGCTCGCTGCCCGAGCGCATGGCGTCGGCCACGCAGGACTCGACGTGCCGGCCCAGGAGGAGCTTCTCGACCTGTCCCAGAGCTCCCCGAACCGCCGTGAGCTGCAGCAGGATATCGACGCAGTATTTGTTGTCCTCCACCATCCGCTGGATCCCCCTCACCTGCCCCTCGATCCGGCGGAGCCGAGCCAGCGCCTTCGCCCGAGTCTCCTCATTCAGCATCGGGACCTCCTGGAAAATACCATACCGGGGTAGCGTATGCAATCACCAGGCCTCTGTCAAGGGCTCTGTGCTCGCTCCGGACGTCTGAGACCGAGAGCGGTCGTTAGGCGGGACGATGCCCCTCCCCGACTCGCTGGGAGAGCTTCCGCCCCAGCGCCTCGGCGGCGATCAGATTCCGCATGGCCTGGACGGTCCCGCCGCCGATCGTGAACATGCGAACGTCCCGTAGCATCCGCTCGAGGGGGAGCTCGCGAGAGTACCCGTTGCCGCCAAAGACCTGAAGCGCTTGGCTGGTCACCTCGATGGCCGCCTCGGCCGCAAACGTCTTGGCGATGGCAGTCTCGAACCTGCCCGGAAGACGCTCCCCGGCATTGACCGCGGCCCGATGAATCAGGACCCGCGCGGCCTCGAGCTTGATGATCATGTCGGCCAGCATCCACTGAATCCCCTGAAAATCGCAGATCTCCCGTCCGAACTGCTTTCGGGTTTTGGAGAAGCTCAGGGCCTCCTCGTAAGCTCCCTGGGCGATGCCCAGCGCCACGGTGGCGGCCCCGAGCCGCTGCGCATTATAGGCCGCCATCAGCTTCCCGAACCCGCCTCGGCCCACGACGAGGTGGTCGGCCGGAACGGTGCAGTCCTTGAAGATGAGCACGCCTTCCGGAATGCCACGCAGTCCCATGGCCGGGATCCTGGGGCCCAGCGTAAAGCCGGCGGCGCCACGCTCGACGACGATGCCGCCGATGCCCGGGCCCGCGCCGGCCTCCCCGAGGCGGCAGACGACCAGGTGGAGCTTTGAGACACCCGCCCCGGTGATCCAGCGCTTGGTCCCGTTGATGACCCAGCCGCCGTCCTTCAGCACCGCCGTGGTCGTCATGTCGGTCGCCGCCGTCCCGGCCTCCGGCTCCGTAATGCAAATGGCCGGCTTGTCGCCCTCGACGACCATCGGCAGCCACCGGCGCTTCTGGTTCTCGGTCGCGTAGTGGACCAGCGCCGACACCACACCCAGGTTGGCGTCCACGATGATCCGTCCCGTGATCCCGCACGCCTTGGCCACCTCCTCGACCACCAGGAGCGCGTCGAAGATCGTGCGCCCCGCGCCGCCGTACGCTATCGGCACCGTCATTCCCATGAAGCCCGCTTTGACTAGATCCTTGACGTTTTCCCAGGGGTATGTCTCCGAACGATCCCAGTGAGGGGCGCGCTCGCGGAAGATGGGGGCGAGCTCCCGCGCGCGAGCTTTGAGCTCCTTCTGCCCGGCAGAAAGCGCATAACTCATGGGGATCCTCCTCGGCCTAAGCTGCCAGAGCCCGGCGATGCTTCCAGAAGTGATCGCCACGGCTCGCCAGTCGGCCGGCCAGCAGTCGCTCGGCCCGCTCCATGTCGCCGGCGCGGAAGCACGCCTCGAGGAGCGTCTCATGGAAGACGTCCCGCTGGGCGCGGCTCCCGCCGATCTCGATGATGCGCGGACGGAGCGGCTCAATCCGCTCGATGGCCCGGGGGTAGTCGTGCGCCGCGAACGCGTACAGCCCCTCCACGAGCGGCACCACCACGTCCCGGATCACGCCGGTCGGATCCTTCGCGACGCGGTCGCGGAGCATGCCGAGCTGCTGCGTCGCTGTCGCCCACTCTCCCGCGCCGGCCAGGGCCATGGCGAGGTGCACCGCGTGGAAGAGCAGCCCCTGGCGGTTCAAGCGCTCGCGGGCGATCGCCACGAACGGGCGCCAGGCATCCCCGACCGGTCTGCCGTAGAGCTCGAACCGCCACAGGAGGGAGATGGAATCGTGCAGGTCCCCCGCGATCGAGGAGGGGGCGCGTTCGAATACGGCCCGGCTGAACGCACGGGCCTGATCGTAGTTCCCTCGCGCAAGGTGCATCAGCGCAACGTGCCAGAGCAGATGGTTGCGAAACCAATTGACGTGAGTGCACGGGAGAATGGCCGGGGGGAGCGCGGCGAGCCCGACGTCGCTTTTGCCCTGCTCGTAGAGCGCGTGGGCGAACGCGTGAACCGCCCAGGCGTCCTGATTGTTGAGCGCGAGCGCGGCTTCTGCCGTGCGGAGCGCCTCGACGCACTGGTCGCGCTCCTCGAGGGCAAAGGCGTGGAGCCCGAGCACGAAGGAGTTGCCGTCGAACTGCCGGACCAACTGCCGCGTATCCTCGAGCATCTCCGGGAAGCGTCCTTGCCAGAACAGGATGAAGTAGAGCCGTTGAAAGATGATGAGATCACGGGGATACGCCGACAGATGCTCGCGCATCGCTCGCTCTGCCGGTCCGGTTTGGCCGTTCACCAGAAGCGCCAGCGCCTCCACATGCCCTTTCTCTCGGTCCGTCTGCGATTGAACGGCCCCGCGTGCCGTCTCGCCGGCAGCGCGCGCTTCCTTGAACCGCTCGTCGAGAAAGAGGCACACCGCCGCGCCGGCATGGGCCAGCGAGAAGGTCGGATCGTGCTCGGCGGCCGTACGAAAGTGATCCAGCGCGTGGCCCTCCCACGCCAGGGACGCGCTGACCGCCTGATCGTACGCGTCGACAGCTTCCCCGGACCTCGTCGTGACAGGAAGACCGTACACATCACTCCGCATGCCGTGAACGATAGCCCAGCGAGCGATCCGGGTCAAGACTTCAGGGCTCCTGAAAGCGGTCTGCTCGGACCGGGCCTAACTACGAATTGGGGGGATCGGTGGGGCGCCGGCGGCGCCGCTCTCACCGAGAGATGATTTCGTACTCGTCGCGATGGAGGGAGGCCACTGCCTGGACAGAGAGCTTTCGCCCCAGTTTGGATTGAAGCAGCTCGATCCCGTCGCGCTCCGCTGTCCCCAGATACTGGGCCAGGTCGGGATGGACGCGGACCAGGATCTCCTGGCCTCCGACCTCGGCGACCGCCGCGCACACTTTCCGGAAGATCTCGGCGCCCAGGGTCGTCTCAGACTTCATCACCCCGCTTCCCTTGCAGTGGGGGCAGGGCGTGCAGAGGAGCGACTGGAGGTCCTGGCGGACTCGCTTGCGGGTCATCTCGACCAGCCCCAGCTCGGAGATCTCCAGCACGTTGGTACGGGCCTTGTCCTCAGCCAGAGCCTGCTTGAGCGCCCGGAAGACCTGCTGGCGGTGCTCCTCCCGGTCCATGTCGATGAAGTCGATGATGATGAGCCCCCCCAGGTCCCGGAGCCGAATCTGCCGCACCACCTCGCCCACGGCTTCGAGGTTGATCTTCCGCACCGTTTCCTCAAAGTCGCGCTTGCCGATGTACTTCCCCGTGTTCACGTCGATGGCGACCAGGGCCTCGGTCTGGTCAATGACGATGTACCCCCCGGACTTGAGCCAGACCCGCCGCCGGAGGGCCCGCTCGATCTCCCTCTCGATCCCCATGGCTTCGAAGATGGGCGCCGTCTCCTCGTAGAGCTGGAGCCGGCCGGTCAGGGCGGGAACCAGCGTGGAGACGGAGTCCAGGCACTTCCTGTACGCTTCTGGACTGTCCACCACGAACGCCTCGATCTCTGGAGAGAAGAGGTCACGGACCACGCGGAAGATCAGATCCCTCTCCTCGTGGAGGACCGCGGGGGCGTGCGCCTGCTCGTAGCGGGCCTGGATCCGTTCCCAGAGCCTGACGAGGAACTGAATGTCCGAGGCGAACTCCTCCCGGCCCTTCCCCTCGGCGACAGTGCGGGCGATGAAGCCCCCGCCGGCGGCCCGCGAAACCTCCCGCACGATCTGACGCAAACGGTCGCGCTCGCGCTCGTCCTTGATGCGGCGGGAGACTCCGATGTGGTCGGCCTGGGGCATGTAGACCAGATAGCGACCCGGAAGAGAGATAAACGAAGTGATGCGCGCCCCCTTCGTCCCCAATGACTCCTTGGACACCTGGACCAGCACCTCTTGCCCCTTCCGCAGCAGGTCATCGATGGGGACGGGCACTCTCCGGCGCTCCACCTCCTCCACCTCGAGGGCGTCCTCCTCCAGAGCTTCCTCGCCGCCGGCTGAGAGCATGAGGCGCTCGTAGTCACCCAGGTTGGCGGTATAGTCCCCCGCGTAGAGGAAGGCGTCCTTCCCCAGCCCCACATCCACGAAGGCCGCCTGCATGCCAGGGAGCACGTTGATCACAATCCCCTTGTACACGTTTCCGACGATTGACCGCTGATGCGTGCGCTCTACGTAAAGCTCGGTCAGACGGCCGCTGTCCTGAACAGCGACCCTCACCTCGGTCACCCCTTCGTTCACCACAATGCGCTTGCTCACGACCGCACCCCGCCTCGATCAGTCGAACTGCCGCATCCGGACCGACAGGAGCAGACCGAGTGCCGCCAGTGTCACCACCATGGAGGAGCCCCCGTAGCTCATCAACGGGAGCGGGAGCCCCACCACCGGGAGGAGCCCCGTCGCCATCCCCATATTGGCCAGCGTCTGAGTGGCCAGGAGGGCCGTCACGCCCAGGGCGGCGAGACGCCCTCCCGGATCCCGGGCGCTGGCCGCAATGTCAAAGCCCCGAAGGAAGAGGAGCCCGTAGCCGATGACGAGCGCCAGGCAACCGACGAACCCCCACATCTCCGCGAAGGCCGCGAAGATGAAATCCGTATGGCGCTCCGGGAGGAAGGCCAGCCGACTCTGCGTGGCCTCCACGATCCCCTTGCCGAAGAGCTGTCCGGAGCCGATGGCGATCTTGGACTGGATGACGTGGTAGGCGCCTCCTTGCGGGTCGCCGAACTGGTTCAGGTAGACCAGGATCCGCTCACGCTGGTAGTCCTTCAGAAGCCACCAGGCGAGGGGCGTCACCGCCAGGCCGGCAAGGGAGAGCCAACCGAGCTCCCGGAGCCGGACGCCCGCCCCGACCAGGAGCGCCAACAGCACCGGGAACAGTATCGCGCCGCTTCCCAGATCTGGCTGCCCGACAATCAGCAGGAACGGCACCGCCAGAAGCCCGAGGGCGAGGATCACAGTCCCCCATGAGCGCGGGCGGGCCCACCTGGAGGTGAGCGCCCAGACGAGTGTCAGGATGAAGATCAGCTTGAAGATCTCGGCAGGTTGGACCGAAATCGGACCCACCAGGATCCATCGCTGGGCGCCTGAGACCGTGTGCCCCACGACGAAGACGGTAAGCAGCAGGCTGATCCCGGCCACGTAGAAGGCCGGCGCGGCGCCGATCAGGCCCCGGTAATCCACGCTTGCCACCAGCACGAAGGCCAGGAGCCCCAGACCCACCCACACCGCCTGGCGCCAGACGATCGGAGCGTCCTGCTCCGCGGAGAGGTTTGCGAGGGTCGTGAGCCCCAGGGCCACCATTGCCAGCGTCGTCCCGACGAGGAACCAGTCCACATTCTGGAGGAGCCGGCGATCAATTCTCATCACGGCCTGTTCTCCGACGCTCGCGCCACAGGCTAGGAGGATCCCATGCCGGCTCGAGCCAGGCCCGCAACCCGCTCAAAGAAGATCCTCTGGAAGATCTCTCGTGCGACCGGGGCCGCGACCCGGCCCCCCTTGCCGCCCCGCTCGATCAGGACCACGACCACAACTTCAGGATCGCGGGCCGGGGCAACGCCCGCAAACCAGGCGTGATCAGTGCCACCAGCGCCCTTGCGCCTCGCGCGGATCTGGGCCGTCCCGGTCTTTCCCGCGACGTCCAATCCGGGCAGCCGTGCGGCGCGACCGGTGCCGCCCGCGTTCACCACCCCCCAGAGGCTCAGACGGAGAAACTCCCAGACCGCCGGGGAAAGCTCTACGCGGCCGGTTACCTCGTTCGCCTCGGCATAGACAAGCGTCCCGTCGGCCCGCTCCACGTGCTGGACCAGCCGCGGCCTCCAGAGGACCCCGCCGTTGGCGACCGCCGCCATCAGCCGGGCGATCTGGAGCGGGGTGACCAGGACATGGCCTTGCCCGATGGAGACGTTCGCCGTTTCGCCGGGACGCCAGGGCTCGCCAAAGCGCTTTCGCTTCCATTTCCGGGACGGGACGAGGCCAGGCTTCTCACCGGGGAGCGCGATCCCCGTGGGGGCTCCAAGGCCGAAAGCCCGCGCGTACCGCGCGATGACGTCAATCCCGACCTTGAGCCCGAGCTGATAGAAGAAGGTGTTGCAAGAACGGACGATCGCCTCGTAGACGTCGATGTCGCCCCGGTCCTCCCAGTTGCGGAAAGTTCGGCGCCCGAGGCGGATGGCCTGCGGGCACCCGAGGCGCTCAAAGGGGGTGATCACGCCCTCCTGGAGCGCGGCCGTAGCTACAACGATCTTGAAGATGGAGCCCGGCGCGTACTGCCCCTGAAAAGCTCGGTTGAGGAGCGGAAAGCGCGAATCCCGAACCAAGCGGAGCCAGGTCGCTCGGCCCAGTGGCCCGGTGAACTGGTCCAGGTCGAAGGCCGGACTCGAGGTCATCGCCAGAATGTCGCCGTTTCTCGGGTCCATGACCACGACCGCACCCGGCCGATTGCCGATCGCACGCTCCGCGATCTCCTGAATCCGACGGTCGATGGTGGTGACGACGTTGGCGCCCGGCTGAGGCTCCCGCAGTCCCACGGACTGGACGGGCCGGCCGAGGGCATCGACTTCGATGCGCTCGCTGCCGTCCGTGCCGCGGAGGTAGTCGTCCAAGAGCCGCTCGAGCCCGCTCTGCCCCACCATGTCCCCCGGGCGGTAGGGACCCTGCTTGAGCTGATCCTCGCTCACTTCCCGGACGTAGCCGAGGAGATGCGCAGCAAGGCGGCTCCCGGGATACGCCCGCTGGGGCTCCACCTCGACCACCACTCCCGGAAGGGCCAGCTTCCACTCCTCGACCTTGGCGACCTCCTCGAGCGTGAGCCCCCGGCGCACGCGGATCGGCCTGAAGGAGTCGTGCGGCACCCGGTCGACGGCCTCGACCAGCTCCGCGTACGGGATCCTGAGGAGAGCGGCGAGGCGGGCCAGAACGGCTTCGGCATCCGGCAGCTCCGCCGGGATCAGCGAGAGGGTAAAGGCCGGGCGGTTGTCCACCAGGGGCAGCCCATTTCGATCGAAGAGGATCCCCCGTGGCGCCGCAATGGGTCGCACGCGGATCCGGTTCTTCTCCGAAAGTTCCCTGAACCGGGCCCCCTCGAATACCTGGAGGTACCAGAGGTGGCCCAGGACGACGAGAAGACCCATCAGGGTCGTCGCCGTCATCACCAGGAGCCGCCGGTGCCAGGGATCCTTCTTCGGGAGCCTCACGGGGAACTGCTCCGGCGGGTCTCGATCCAGACGAGGGCGAGGACCACGGCCGACCCAAGGAAGCCGTTGTAGAGGGCCTGAGGGAGGATCACGTAGCGCATCATCTCGCCGAGGGAAGGGGGGAAGTGGAAGAGCTGGAGGAGCGCGAAACGCGCCACGCCCTCCGCGAGCGAGAGGAGGACGAGTCCCACGACCTGAACCAGAGGGTTCGAAATCCAGAGGCGGCCGCCGAGCAGCCCGACCAGAAACCCTACCAGCGATTTCGTGAGCGCCTGAACCCCCAGAACGCCACCGCTCGTCACGTCTTGGAGAAGCCCGGCGCCGAACCCGGTGAGGCAGCCGACCTCAGGCCCCTTGCGGAGCCCAAGGAGGACCGTGAGAATCAGCGGGATGTCCGGGGTCACGCCAGCGACCATCAGCATCGGCGCCACGGTGGTGTGCGCCAGGCCGCCGCCGAAGACCATGAGGGCGAGGGTGAACCGCATCCCTACTCACCGACCGCGACGGACCGGGATGGGGCCGCAAGGCGCGGAAGGAGATCAATCCCGGACTGTTCGGTCAGGAGCAGCACCTCCTCGACGCTGGCATAGTCCACCACCGGGACGAGCTGCGCGAACTGGAACAACGCCGACTCCCGCACTTCCAGCTTCGCGACTCGTCCCACGGGCAGGCCCTTGGGAAAGAGATCGCCGAGCCCCGCTGTCACCACGAGATCATCGACCCGAACGCCATCACCCTCGCGGGTCTGGAACTTGAAGCGGAGGGTGCCGCCGGCCTCTCCCTCCACCATTCCCAAGGTGCGCGTGCGCTGGACCATGGCGCCAACGGTAGAGCTCGGATCGTTGAGAAGCTGGATCACGGCCGCGCCGTCCCGCACGGCAACCACACGGCCCACCAGTCCGTGGGGAGCGATCACCGGCATGAGCCGCCGGATCCTATCGCGCCGCCCCCGGTTGACGGTCAGGGAACGCACCCAGCCGCTCCACTCCTTGGCAATCACCTCCGCGGGCATCGCGTCGAGCTGCAACGGCTCCTTGAAGGCGAGGAGGCGGCGGAGACGAAGGTTCTCCGCCTTGAGCTCGCGCACCCGAAGCGAGTCCACGCGCAGCTGCTCCGCCTCCTCGCGAAGCGCGCGGTTCTCGCGGCGGAAACCCTTCCATTCCTGATACGTCGACCATACCGCAAAGGCGGAGCGGTGGAGTTTGGCGACGAGGGTCTGCGCAGGCATGGTCGTCCAGGCGAGAACCATCCCTGCTCTTTCCGTCCCCCGACCCTCAAAGGTCAGGAGGAGGAGGGCAACGAAGAGCACCGAGATCAGCAGCTGATACTTCCGATCTCTCACCCGCAACCCTCAGCGCCTATCGGCGACCGCCATGCTCTAACCCGAGACCGCCACTTTCCTGAGGAGGTTCAGCTCGTCCAGGACCTTGCTGGTTCCCAGGGCCACGCAGGAGAGGGGATCATCGCTGACCGCGACGGGGAGGTTCGTCTCATGACGGAGAAGGACATCCAGACCGCGGAGCAGAGCGCCACCTCCCGTGAGGACAATCCCTTTGTCCACGATGTCCGCCGCCAGCTCCGGCGGTGTCCGCTCAAGACAGGTGCGGACCGTGTCCACGATGGTCAGGACCGGATCCCGGAGGGCCTCACGCACCTCCTGGTCGGTGACGACGATGGTTTTCGGGATCCCGTCGATGAGGTCGCGCCCCTTCACTTCGATGGTCTGGCGCTCGCCGCCCAGGTCATACGCCGACCCGAGTCGGATTTTGATCTCTTCGGCGCGTCGCTCCCCGACCAGGAGGTTGTAGTGTTTCTTGATGTACTGGATGATCGCCTCATCCATCTCATCGCCGGCGATCCGGACGGACTTGCAGTAGACGATCCCCGACAGGGAGAGCACCGCAACTTCGGTGGTTCCCCCGCCGATGTCCACGATCATGTTCCCACCCGGCTCCTGGATCGGCAGTCCCGCCCCGATGGCCGCAGCCATCGGCTCCTCGATCAGGTAGACCTCCCGCGCCCCGGCCTGCATGGCCGAGTCCCGTACGGCGCGTTTTTCCACTTGCGTGATGCCAGACGGCACGCCGATGACGATGCGCGGACGCACCAGCGTGCGCCGCTCGTGGACCTTGGCGATGAAGTAGTGGAGCATCTTCTCGGTGACATCGAAGTCGGCAATCACGCCGTCCTTCATCGGGCGGATGGCCACGATATCTCCGGGCGTCCGGCCCAGCATCGCCTTGGCCTCATGGCCCACGGCGAGGACGGAGTTGTCCGCCTGGTGGATGGCCACAATGGAGGGTTCGTTCAGGACGACCCCGCCGCCTCGGATGCACACCAAGGTGTTGGCTGTTCCGAGATCGACCGCCAGGTCGTTGGAGAACATGCCGATCAGCCCGTCAAAGAGCATGACTCCTCCCCATCGGGTGAGCGTTCCATACGGTAACGCCCGCAACGCCTACTAGTTGAGCATAAAGCATGCCAGCTGCCAAGAAAAACTAATACTTTCAGATCGTTGGCGACTGTCGGCCCCCCTCTTTGCTACCCGAACCACGGGGAACCGGCAAACCAGACAGCCGGGGGTTTCTCCGGCTACCACCTCATCGGGCGAAGCCGGCCCGCTCACCGGGGAGCGGGGCCTGGTCATGTCCACCGAGAGGGATGAACACCCCGGACCCAACAGGGGCTTGCGCACCGGGCAGGCACACTCGCTGTGATCGTCATAATCAAGGGCGGCCCCGGAAGGCATCTCCCCGACTATCTATCGTAATGCCGAACCCCGCCGGCGAGCAATCACAGTGTTTGATGCCGGACCGTCCACAGGCGCTGCCCGGGGAGAGCACCTTGACAGCCTCAGACCCTCCACCGACAATGGCCACGCATTGGCAGCCGACGAGATCGAGGTCTGGTTCGATAAAGGGGTCACCGACGGGCTTCCCGTCGTCCCGCCCAGCCTGGAGCGCGTGGAGCGCATGCTGGGTGGGACCCGACGGAACCGTCACGAGGTGGTCGGCCTGATCCCGCCCAACTACGGCCGGGCCGCTATCGAGAAGATCGCGATCAACGCCGTCATGGCAGGCTGCAAGCCTGACTACCTTCCGGTGGTGATCGCCGCCGTCGAGGCTGCCTCTGACCCGGTCTTCAACCTCCACGGCCATTCCGCCACAACGCACTTTGCCGCCCCGCTGATCATCGTGAACGGCCCGATCCGCCAGACAATCGGCCTGAACTGCGGCGCCGGGGTGTTCGGCCCCGGCTCCCGCGCCAACGCCACCATCGGGCGGGCGCTCAGGCTGATCCTGATGAACCTGGGCGGCGCGCACCCCGGGGCCATCTCCATGTCCACCTTCGCCCACCCCGGCCGCTACACCTACTGCATCGGAGAGTACGAGGAAGCCTCACCCTGGGAGTCCCTCCACGCGGAACTCGGATTCAAGCGGGAGGAGAGCACGGTGACCCTGTTCGCAGGCGAGGCTCCCCACGGCATCAACGACCATGCCAGCCGCTCGGCCGGCCAGCTCGTGGCGTCCATCGGATGGTCGATGGCGGGGATCTGGAACCACAAGAACTTTCCCGTTTACGGGCACACGCTCCTCGTGGTGGGCCCCGAACACGCCAGGACCATTGGCGAGGAGGGATGGTCCAAGCAGGAGATCAAGCAGTTCCTCTTCGCCACGATCCGCCGGCCCGCCCGGGAGCTGGCCACCGGCCCCGACGGGGCTGAAGGCTCCCGCCTGAAATTCATCGAGGGGCTCCGCCAACCGGACGAGCTCGTCCCGAAATTTCCGTCTCCCGAAGAGATCCTGGTCGTGGTGGCCGGGGGAACTGCCGGGCGGTTCTCCGCGGCTATCCCCGGGTGGCTGGGAGGCAAGCACGGCTCCCGACCCGTGACCAGGGCGATCGACCGTCCCGCCTAACC
>JBHIBG010000034.1:0-26961 GCA_046758965.1 Methylomirabilia bacterium
CCCGAGGCGGGGGGTCGTCTTCGCGGCCCAACGCCGTTGAGCCGCTCAGAGCGCTTCGGCGTCCTGCGCTTCGCCGCCCGCTACGGCTCGTCGGATTCGCTCGGCAGGGCATCCCCGGCGCGCGACGCCTCTAAATCGTGGGGCGCTATTTAGTGCCCAGAGAGTTCAGGCTCCCTGACCTGGGGGAAGGGCTCACGGAGGCGGAGATCGTGAAGGTCCTCGTCTCCGAGGGGGAGGAGGTGAAGGAGGACCAGCTCCTCTTGCTCGTGGAGACGGAGAAGGCCCAAATCGAGCTCCCCTCCCCCTATGGTGGGCGGGTCGCCAAAATCCATATCCGGCCGGGGGAGCGCGTGAAGGTGGGCACCGTGCTCTTCACCTTCGAAGAGCTCGGCAAGGCGGCCGTGCCGGGGCCTACGCCCTCAGCTGCGCCCCCGCCGACGGTCGAGCCGCTGGCTCCTCGAACGGGTGCGCCCGCGCCCGCCTCGCCTGCCACCCGGCGCCTTGCCCGGGAACTCGGTGTCGACCTGGCATCTCTCAGGGGAAGCGGGCCTGGCGGGCGGATCACCGATGAGGATGTGCGGGCCGCGGCAGGAGGCGCGCCGGCGGCAGCCGGGGCTCCCGCCGTCGCCGGCTTCGAAGCTCCGCCCGAGACGGTGGAACGGCTTCCTCTCCACGTGGCGCTGCCCCCCCTCCCACGCTTCGAGCAGTGGGGGGCGGTTGAGCGCGAGGCGCTCCGAGCGGTCCGCCGGCGGACCGCCGAGCACATGGCCCTGGCCTGGGCCACGATCCCCCATGTCACCCACTTTGATCAGGCTGATATCACCGACCTGGAGGCCCTCCGGCGAGGGCACCAAGCGCTCGCGCAGGCGTGGGGCGCTGATCTCACGCTCACACTTTTTCTGGTCAAAGCCGTGACCCTGGCGCTTCAGGCCCACCCACGGCTGAACGCGAGCCTGGACCACGAGCGGGGCGAGCTGGTCCTCAAGCGCTACTACCAGATCGGCGTGGCAGTGGACACCGACCGAGGGCTCATCGTGCCGGTCCTCCGGGACGTGGAGAGGAGGCGGGTCAAGGAGCTGGCGGTGGAGCTGACCGAGCTGGTCAAGCGGACCCGGGAGGGGCGCGTCACGGTGGAGGAGCTTCGGGGCGGCACCTTTACGGTCACCAACGTGGGTCCCTCGGGGGGGACCGGCGCCACGCCGATTATCAACTACCCGGAGGTCGCGATTCTGGGCGTGGGCCGGGCGCTCGAGCAGCCGGTGGTTCGGGAAGGGCAGATCGTTGCCCGCCTGGTGCTCCCGCTCTGCCTCTCGTTCGACCACCGCGCGATCGACGGGGCCGAGGCGGCTCGCTTCGTCGGCACGCTGGTGGAGATCCTGGAGGATCCGGGACGGCTCCTTCTGGAGGCTTGAGCCGTGGTCGTCGGTGAGCTTCCCCGGGACGCCGAGCTGGTCGTGATTGGCGGCGGCCCGGGCGGGTACGCCGCTGCCTTCAGGGCCGCAGACCTGGGCCTGGACACGGTCCTGGTTGACGAGGGCGGACGCCTGGGGGGCGAGTGCCTGCATGTCGGGTGTATCCCGTCCAAGGCTCTCCTCAATGTGGCTGCGCTGATCGAGGACGCCTCCCATGCTCGGGCTGCGGGGATCCGGTTCGCGCACCCGAAGATTGACGCGCAGCGCCTCCGGGCCTGGACCCAGGCCTCCATCGACCGCCTCGCCAAGGGCCTGGCCACCCTGGCCCAGGAGCGGGGCGTTGAGGTGATCCGAGGCCGGGCGCGCTTTGAAGATTCCCGCGCTCTCACGATCGAAGGTGAGCCGCCGGCAAGAGTCCGCTTCCGTCACGCCATCGTCGCTACGGGCTCACGCCCCGCCACGCTCCCCGGCCTTGATCAGGACAAACCCTGGGTGTGGGACTCCCGGGGGGCGCTGGCGCTGGAGGCGATTCCCCCGCGGCTCCTGGTGGTGGGGGGCGGGTACATTGGCCTGGAGCTCGGGACGATCTACGCAGCTCTCGGGAGCGAGGTTACGGTGGTTGAGGTGACCGACGGGCTCCTACCCGGAGTGGACCGTGACCTCGTTCGCGTGCTGGCCCGCAGGCTTGCCGGTCTCTTCAAAGCGATCCATCTGAGCACGAAGCTGGCTGAGGCGCGCGCGGCAGGCGGGAGCGTCGAGGTGCTGCTGGACGGAGAGGGTACGCCGAGCCGGCAGGAGTTCGACCGGGTCCTGGTGGCGGTGGGGCGCCGCCCCAACTCCTCGGATCTCGGGCTCGAGCGGACGGCGGTGCGGTTCGACCCGCGCGGCTTTCTGCTCGTGGACATCCAGCGGCGGACGGCGGATCCGCAAATCTACGCCGCGGGGGATGTGGCAGGCGAGCCCATGCTCGCCCACAAGGCCATGGCGGAAGGGAAGGTGGCGGCGGAGGTCATCGCGGGCCGGCCCGAGGCCTTCGAGCCGCAGGCGATCCCCGCCGTGGTCTTCACCGACCCGGAGGTAGCCTGGTGCGGCCTCACCGAGGAGGACGCGCGACTTCAGGGGATCGACGCCGACGCGGTGAGCGTGCCCTGGTCAGCCTCCGGCAGAGCTGTCGCGACGGGACGGACTGACGGTCTCACCAAGCTCGTCTTCGAGGCCAAGAGCGGCCGACTGCTCGGGGTAGGGATCGTGGGCCCCCACGCCGGGGAGCTCATCGCCGAAGGAGCCCTCGCTGTGGAGATGGCCGCGCTGGCCGAGGATCTCGCGGGGACCGTCCACACCCATCCCACGTTCGCCGAGACCCTGGCCGAGGCCGCCGAGCTCTTCCTCGGTCGCCCCACCCACCTCCGGACTCGCCGCTCGCAGCGGTAACGGGGCCGGGGGAGAGCATAACGGTGAGGGGAGCCTAGGGCCGCACCTGGTAGCGCGCCTGGGTCAGCTCCACGATCTCGAGGACCGTCTCCGGGTGAGTGCGACCTGAGGCTCGGGCGCCCTTGATGAACTCGGCCCCTGATTGAAGGTGGGGGTTGGGGTTGGCCTCGATCAGGTACGCCTTGTCCGGGGTGATCCGAAAATCGAAGCGGGCGTAGTCGCGGAGCTGGAGCGCCTGGAAGCTCGTGAGCGCGGCCTCCTGGATCTTCGCGACGAGCTCACTCGGGAGGTCATCGGGGATCCGGAACCGGCTTCCGCGGTACGCGCGCGTCCCCTCCCGCCACTTCACCTCGAGGCCTGCGATCCGCGGCGTACCCCGGGGCAGGTGGGAGAGGTCGAGCTCGACCGGCGGGAACGCCTGGGGTCGCTCGTTGCCGATGACCCCGATATAGATCTCCCGCCCTTCGATATACTGCTCGATCAGCACGGGGTGGTTGAAGTCCGCATGGAGCTCATCGATCCGCTCCATCAGCTCCTTGATGCTGGCCGCCAAGGCGCTGAAGCCGATGCCGATCGAGCCGTCCTCGCGCACGGGCTTGACGATGACGGGGAAGTCGATGTCGTGGGCCCAGTCCAGGCGACCGCGGAAGACCGTCGCGAACTTCGGAGTCTGGACCCGGTGAAACGCGAGGACTTTCTTGGTCAGCGCCTTGTCCATGGCGAGGGCGAGCCCGCGCGGGCCGGAGCCCGTATAGCGCAGGCCGACCAGGTCGTAGTAGGCCGCCACGTGGGGCTCTTTGGTGTCGTCGTCGCCAAAGGCCTCCACCAGGTTGAAGATGAGGTCAGCGTCGACCCGGGCCAGCTTCTTGAGGCACTCCCGGCGTCCGTCCACGACCATGGAGAACGTTTTGTGGCCGGCTCGCCGGAGCACCGCGGCGATCTCCTGCACATCGCTCTTCCGGCGAGGCCCCTTGGCGCGCGGCGGCGCTTCCCGCGCCTCGTCAGGTCCGTGTGCGATCCCGATTCGTAGTCTCGCCATCACTGTCCTTAGCTGTCCGAACCGGCGTCCGAGGCACGGGCAGCGGGTGCCGCCTTCTGGGGACAAAACTTCCCCGGGTCAGGTAGTTCATGCTCAGGGTGGTGGCGTAGGCTGTCAGCTCCAGCAGGACGGTGCCTTCGCCGTTCGTCTCCACGTAGAGGTCGAGGCGCTCGGCCGCGTCATGGATGCTGTCCACCAGCGCACGGACCACGCTCCGGCTGACCCCTGTCCAGTACTCGATCTTGTTGATCAGGGGCGTGCGGTGCTCGCGGACGAGCTCCCAGGCCGGCCTGATCCCTCGCTTGCGGCGCCCCTTCCGGATGAAGAAGTCCGGAAGATCGTTGTCGAGAGCGACCTCCACGCGCGCCGCCTCCGACTGGTTCGCCCGGAAGAACTCCTCAACGGTCATGTCCATCTCCTCCACCGTGATATCGGTGGAGGCGAGGCGGACCGGCGGCTCGGTGTTCCCCAGCGCGCGGGTCGTGCGATCAACATAGCGGAGCTTCCGCATCGCCGCCCACCCGCGGTAGCGCGCTCGCCAGCGGGAGCGGGGGGTCAGCCACACGGCGAACGTTTCAGCGAAGTCCTCGTCCGGATGTTTCTGGGCGTACCATCCCTCGATGTGGCGCACGAAGGTCCGGTCGAACGGGACCGGCCGGTACCGTTCACGATAGGGGCGATTGTACGGACCGAAGAGCTCCCGCCACTCGGCGGTCTCGTAAAGCCGGTAGGCGTAGTTGAAGGCGTGCCCCGCCTCGTGGCGGAGGTACATGCGGATCTGTCTTGCGTCCTCGACGTCGTCCATCTCTTTTTCGAGGCGGGTGAGATTGGTGTCGGCGAGGTAGAACGGGATCCCGATGATCGGTTCTCCCGAGGGGCACCCCCACTCGTCGGTGAGGTAGCAGGGCGGCCGGAAGTGGTCCAGCCCCTTGCGCTCCAGCTCGCGGTAGAGCATCTTCACGTAGCGTTCCACAGGGGAACCCTCGAGCTTGAGGCCGAGCTGGCTGATGCGCTGCGGAAGGAGTGCCCGGAGATCCGGAGGCGTGCTTTCAAAGCCGCGCATAACTGCTCCCCAGCTATTCTATCGCGTTCGCCGCTTTCGAGCGAGTCCTTTGGGGATCCGCGCAGATGGGGTCAGAACGAGCGGTTCGCCTTGACAGCGTCGGATGAAGCTCATATAGTTTCTGCAACGTTTTCCCATGAGAGCAGACGAAGATCGTCGGGAGGTGAGCGATCGCGCACGGCAGGGGCTTTGGCCCTCTGTCGTCATGTTTCTCGGGCTGTGTGCCCTCTGGTTGGTGCTCTCCGGGCAGTTGGACGCACTCCATCTCGGCTTCGGGGCCGTCTGCGCCGCCCTCGTCGTGGCCCTTACCCGCGATGTCGAGCGCATCGGCACGCGCGTCGATCACCGGGGACGACGGGCGCCTGTCTTTACCTTCTCGCTCCCCTGGCCGCGCTTTCTGCTCTACCTCCCCTGGCTCTTGGGCCAGATGATCATGGCGAACGTACAGATCGCGTACGTGATCTTGCATCCCCGGCTGCCCATTGCGCCGACGGTGGTGCGATTCCCCGCCGAGCTCCAAGGGGACCTCGCCCGGACCACGTTGGGGAACTCCATCACGCTGACGCCTGGCACGATCACGCTCGACGTGGTCGGTCAGGAGTTCACCGTGCACGCGCTGACCCGCGAGGCTGCCCGGCAAGTGCTCAGCCGAGGGATGGAGCGGCGGGTCGCGCGAGCCTTCGGCCAACTATGACCGCCGATCGTGGAGCCCGGGGTGGAGATCGTCCATGGAGCTGATCCCCATCTTCGTCGCAGCCGCGGCCGCCGTGACCGTGCTGGCGCTCGCCTATCTCTACCGCCTCGTGGCTGGCCCCACGATCTTTGACCGCGTCCTCGGGCTCAGCGGGTTCGGCACCAGCACGACGATCATTCTCATCCTCGTGGGGGCGATCTACGCGCGGCTGGAGATGTTCGTGGACATCGCGCTCGGGTATGCCCTGCTCAACTTCGTCGGGGTGCTGGCCGGGGCCAGGTACTTCGAGTGGACGGGGCGGGGCTGAGCCTGTGGCGGTTGTGATCGTCGTGCTTCTGGGTGCCGGTCTCTTCTTCCAGGCCGTTGCGAGCCTCGGGGTGCTCAGGCTCCCGGACTTTTACAGCCGCCTGCACGCCCTGAGCAAGGCCGAGACCCTCGGCGTCCTCCTCGCCCTGGGCTCGGTGGCCGTGTGGCAGGGGTTTTCGCTGGTGAGCCTCAAGGTTCTGTTCGTGGCGGTCTTCTTCTTTCTCACCAACCCTACAGCCAGCCATGCCATCGCCCGCGCGGCCCTCCGGACAGGCCATCCCCCCGTGACCGGGGCTCCTCAGGACCCCGGATGAGCGCGCTCCTCATCACGATCTTCTTGACCTTCCTCGTCATCCTGGCGGCGGCAGCGGTCCGGATAAGAGACCTCGTCGGGGCGGTGCTCGTCCTCTCGGCCTACGGTCTGGTGCTGTCGCTGGTCTGGGCCGGGATGGGGGCGGTGGACGTGGCCTTCACCGAGGCGGTGGTAGGGGCCGGCGCCTCTACGGTCTTCTTTCTGGCCACCCTCCTGCGCACCGCGAGGGCCGAGCAGGGCCGCGGCCGCCGGGGTCGGGTGGCGGCGGGCCTCGTCGCCGTCCTCTTCCTCGGGAGCCTCCTGGTCCTCGCGACCCATGACTTCCCGGAGTGGGGCGACCCGGCCTCGCCCGCCAGCCTCCATGTCTCCCCGCGCTATCTCAGCCAGGGACATGGGGAGACGGGCGCCCCGAACATCGTCACGGCAGTCCTCGCAGACTACCGAGGGTACGACACCCTGATCGAAACGGTGGTGATCTTCACGGCGGGCCTGGCCTGCTGGCTGCTCCTGGTTCGGCGCGAACGGTGATCCGAGAGCACGATAGCGTCATTGTCCGCACCCTCGTGCGCGTGCTGGTCCCGCCGATCCAGCTCTTCGCCCTCTACGTGGTGATCCACGGGCACGGGAGCCCGGGAGGAGGGTTTCAGGGCGGAGTCATCCTGGCAGCCACGTACATCCTGATCGCGCTGGCCTTCGGCCGCGCTGAGCTGGACCGGAGGGTCCGAGAGGGGATCGTGCTGGTCCTGAGCTCGGCCGGGGTGCTGATCTTTGCCCTCACTGCGGCTCTGGGCGTGGTCTTCGGTGGCGCGCTGTTGGACTACGAGGTCCTGCCCGTGCCCGGTGCCCGGGGCCCGGCTGTCAGGGCCGTCGGCATCTTCATCATCGAGATCGGAGTGGCTATCGGGGTAGCCGGCGCGCTGACCGTGATCTTTTGCCGCCTGGCCAAGGCCGGGGAGGGCGACGGGGAGGCTCCATGACAGAGCTGCTGGTCTACGCGGGGGCACGCTACAACTACTGGATCTATATTCTCCTGATGATGATCGGATTCTACGCGATGATCGCGCACGGCAACCTGCTCAAGAAGGTTATCGGCATGAACATCTTCCAGACCGCGATCATCCTGTTTTTTCTCTCGACCAGCGCCAAGCGGGGTGCCACGCTCCCCATCGTGTCTCACGGGGTGCTCGAGCCGGGCGTGGAGCCGGCCCACTTTATGAATCCGCTGCCGCACGCGCTCATGCTCACGGCGATCGTGGTCATGGTGGCCACCCTGGGTGTGGCGCTGGCAGTACTCGTAAAGATCTACCGCACCTATGGATCGTTTGAAGAGGACGTGATCCTGAACCGGTAGCAATGCTCGAGGATCACCTCCCCGCGCTCCTCCCGGTCATTCCGCTCCTCGGCGCTCTGTTGCTTCCCGCGGTGGGCCTAGTCCGCCGCGGGCTCGTCTACCCATTGGCGGTGGCGGCGCAGGCGGCTACCGCGGGTCTCTCCCTGCTGGCCCTCAGGCAGGTCCTGGTCTCGGGGGCTGTCAGCTACCACGTCGGGGGATGGGCGCCGCCGTGGGGGATCGAGCTCGTTGTCGATCACCTGAGCGCCTTCACCGCCGTGGTGGTCTCGGGGGTGGGGACGCTCGCCCTCCTCTACGCCGGGCCTGTTGCCGCTCGGGAGATGAGAGGACGAGAGGGAGCCTTCTTCGGGCTTGCCCTCCTGCTGCTGGCGAGCCTGATGGGGATGATCGTCACGGGAGACCTCTTCAACCTCTTCGTCTTTCTCGAGGTGGCGTCGATCGCCGGCTACGCCCTGGTCGCAAGCGGGGAAGGGCCGGCGCTCCTGGCCGCCTTCCGCTATATCGTCCTGGGAACAGCGGGCGCATCGCTCTATCTCCTGGGGGTGGGCCATCTCTACCTGATCACCGGGAGCCTGAACATGGCTGACCTGTCGCATCGGCTCCCGGACCTCGCCTCCTCTCCGGTCCTGGCCGTCGCGGTGGGGTTCATGGTGATCGGGCTCGGGATCAAGATGGGACTCTTCCCCCTGCACGGCTGGCTCCCCGACGCCTACACGCACGCCCCGGCCGCGGTGACGGCGTTGATCGCGCCGGTGACGACCAAGGTGGCGGTGTATGCCCTGGCCCGGATCCTCTTCTCGGTGCTCGGCGCCCCCGATGCTCTGGCACAGGTCCCGTTGATGACCGTGCTGGCCTGGACCGGGGGAGTGGCGATCATCGCGGGGGGGGTGATGGCGATCCGCCAGCACGATTTCAGGCGTCTCCTGGCGTACTCGAGCGTCAGCCAGATGGGCTACATCGTGCTCGGGATCGGCATCGCGAACAGGCCGGCGCTGGCCGGCGCGTACCTGCACATCCTCAATCACGCGATGATGAAGGGGTGTCTCTTCTTTGCCGCCGGGGCCGCGGCCGCCCGGCTCGGGGGCACCACGCTTTCGGACCTCAGGTTCATGTTCCGGCGGATGCCCCTGACCACCGCGTGTGTCGTGGTGGCGGCCCTGTCCATGATCGGGATCCCGCCGGCGGGAGGGTTCTTCAGCAAGTGGTATCTCCTGCTCGGAGCTGTGCAAGGGGGGCATCAAGGGCTCGCCGCGGTGATCCTGGCCGGGAGTCTGCTGGCGGCAGTCTATATGTTTCGACTTCTCGAACACGCCTGCCTCACGCCCCCCGAGGGGGAGGGGCATGCCGCTGCCGCGGATATCCCCGAGCGGTCCGAAGCTCCGCTCGGCGTGCTCGTGTCGCTCATCCTCCTGGGCATCGGCATCCTGGCCGTCGGGATCTGGAGCGAGCCCATCGTGTCAGGGGTGCTTTGGTTCGCCTCGCCGTTGGGGCTCCCGTAGGAGCGGGCGATGGGGCTTGAAGCCGTCGAGGCGTGGCGCCCGGGGCTGGCCCTGCTCCCGTCGCTGGGGGCCACCGTCCTGATCCTGCTCTCAGCTCGCGCTCCCGCCCTCAGAGAAGCGTGGAGCCTCCTCGCCTCAGTGGTCCAGGCAGCACTGGTGATCTCTATGGTTCCTCTGGCCGCCGGCGGGGTCGTGCTTCAGACCACGCTCATGGAGATCTCCCCCGGCATCTCCCTGGTGCTGCGGGCTGATGCCTTCGGGGCGGTCTTCGCGACTCTCGCCTCCGGGCTCTGGGTGCTCACCACGATCTACTCCATCGGCTACGTCCGGAGTCTCAAGGAGCACGCCCAGACCCGCTACTTCTTCTGCTTCGCCCTCTGTCTGTTCGCCACCGTCGGAGTCGCCTTCGCGGGCAACTTGCTGACGTTTTTCCTCTTCTACGAGATCCTCACCATTTCCACGTATCCGCTCGTCATCCACAAGGAGACGATCGCGGCGGTGCGGGCCGGCCGGATGTATCTGGCGTACACGCTGACCGGGGGCGTGGCCCTGCTCGCGGCGGTGGCGTGGACTCAAGCCCTTGCCGGGACTGTCGAGTTCCGGCCCGGCGGGATCCTCGGTGCGTCGCTCCCTGCCGAGACTCTCTGGCCGCTGCTCGGGCTCTTCATCCTCGGCGTCGGCGTGAAGGCGGCCCTCATGCCGCTCCACTCGTGGCTGCCCGTCGCGATGATCGCTCCCACTCCGGTGAGCGCCCTCCTCCACGCCGTGGCAGTGGTGAAGGCCGGTGTCTTCGGGGTCGTCCGTGTCGTCGGCTACGTCATCGGTCCGGATCTCTTGCGAGATCAGGGGGCGTGGAGCGCCCTGGCATGGTTGGCCGCGGGAACCATCCTGGCGGCCTCCCTCCTGGCGCTGGCTCAGGACAACCTCAAGCGACTCTTGGCGTTCTCCACCGTGAGCCAGCTCTCCTACATTGTGCTGGGGGCGTCGCTCGGGAGTTCCAGCAGCGTGATCGGTGGGATCCAGCACATGGTCAACCACGGCGTCATGAAGATCACGCTCTTCTTCTGCGCGGGCGCCATCTACGTGGCGAGCGGGCGGGAGTCGGTGAGTCAGCTGGCCGGGATCGGACGCCGGATGCCGGTGACGATGGGAGCCTTCACGGTGGCGGCCCTGGCGATGTCCGGGGTGCCACTCGGGGCCGGCTTTGTCTCGAAATGGTACCTGATCCGGGGGGCGCTGGAGGCCGATCAATGGCCGTTCGTGCTGGTGCTTCTGACCAGCTCGCTGCTGAACCTGGCCTACTTCGCTCCTATCATCATCAGCGCATTCTGGGGGACCTCGACAGATGCCGGCGGCGTGGCTGAGGCGCCTCTCACCCTGCTGGTTCCGCTGGCGCTGACCGGAGCGCTCAGCCTGCTGCTGGGCGTGGCGCCGAACGCGCCGGTCGCCTTCCTGAGCCTCGCCTCTGAGGCTGCTCGAGGCATCCTGGGGAGCCCGTGATCCGATGCTGAGAGGACTCCTCTGGATTGCGTTTGTCCTGGCGGCGGTGCTGGAGATTTTCTTCGCGACCCCCGAGGCGGCTCTGCCCTGGTGGCACCGCACGCCGGCGTTTCATGCCGTCTACGGGGTCGTCGGCTGCGTGCTCATCGTCGTCGTCTCCAAGGCGCTGGGGAAGTTCTGGCTTCAGCGACCCGAGGCTCGGGATGACTGACCTCCTCCTCCACCCCGCCTGGGTCTACCTGCTGGGGGCACTCCTAGCAGCTCTCGCTCCGCTCCGGGTGAGAGCCGCCCTCCTGCTGCTCATCCCCACGGCTGCTCTTGTTCTGGGCCTCTCGATCCCGGAAGGACATCAGGTGGGGGCGACCGTTCTCGGGCAGGAAGTCTTCCCCTTCAGGGCCGATCGCTTGAGCCGGGTCTTTGCGACGGTCTTCCTGATCATGGGGCTTCTCGGGACCATGTTTGCGCTTCACGTGAAGCAACGGGGCCCTCACGTCGCGGCTTTCGTCTACGTCGGGAGCGCGCTGGGAGTCGTGTTCGCGGGCGACCTCCTCACCCTGTTCGTCTTCTGGGAGCTCATGGGGGTCGCCTCAGCCTTTCTGATCTTTCAGCGGCGTACGAAGCCGGCGCTGGCAGCGGGCTACAGGTACCTGATGGTTCACGCCTTCGGTGGAGCCTGCCTGCTCGGGGGGATCTTGCTGCATACGGGGCGGGGAGGGAGCCTCGCATTTGACGCGATGGTGCTGACGCTGCCCGCGGCACTGATCCTGCTGGGCTTCGCGGTCAATGCGGCGATCCCTCCGCTGCATGCCTGGCTGACGGACGCCTACCCGGAGGGGACTGTCACGGGGAGCGTCTTTCTCTCGGCCTTCACGACCAAGGCCGCCGTCTACGCGCTGGCGCGCGGCTTTCCGGGAGTGGAACTCCTGGTGTGGGCTGGGGCGGTGATGGCGGTCTACGGGGTGGTGTTCGCGGTCCTGGAGAACGATATCCGGCGGCTGCTAGCCTATCACATCATCAGCCAGGTGGGGTACATGGTGGCGGGCGTCGGGCTCGGCACCCCGCTGGCAGTGAGCGGGACCGCGGCGCATGCCTTCAGCCACATCCTGTACAAGGGCCTCCTCTTCATGTCCACGGGCGCGGTGCTTCACGTCACCGGACGGAGCAAGCTCACCGAGTTGGGCGGGCTGTGGCGATCCATGCCGCTGACCCTCATCCTTTACACGGTGGGGGCGTTTTCGATCTCGGGCGTCCCGCTCTTCAACGGCTTCGTGAGCAAGTCGCTGGTCGTGGCCGCCGCGGAGGCAGAGCACCGGGCCGTCGTGGAGTGGATGCTGATCCTGGCCTCCGTGGGGACCTTTCTCCACACCGGGCTCAAGCTCCCGGTCTTCACGTTCTTCGCAGCGGATCGCGGGATCCGGGGGACGGAACCGCCGAGGAATATGCTCCTGGCGATGAGCCTGGCTGCGCTGCTCTGTATCGGGATCGGGGTCGCGCCGGGCGCCCTCTACCAGATGCTCCCGTTCCCGGTCTCATACGAGCCCTACACGACCCATCACGTCGTGACCACCCTCCAGCTGCTGTTGGGGACCGGGGTGGCGTTCATCCTCCTCAAACGCCACCTGGGAGGCGAGCCGACGGTGACGCTGGATACCGATTGGTTCTACCGCCGCGGAGGCCGAGCGGTCCTGCGAGCCTGCCAGGCGTGGGTGGGAGCGAACGCGACAGGAACGAGGGCGCTCGTGGAGGCAACGAGCCGCGTCATGGCGAGAGCCAAGTCTGGGGCGGATGGCTGGCCCTCGCTCCCCGTGGGCTACTGGGTGCTGATCAGCCTGGGGCTCCTGGGCTTGCTCATCCTGTTCCTCTAGCGCCGTGCCGATACCCGTCGCATCTCTGCGTCCTCGGTCGTCGCCCATCCTCAACGTACAGGGAGTACGCCTCCGGGGGGCTCCTCCCTGCGTCCTTGATCTGCTCAGATCTCGGCACGGCGCGAGTGGCCTCCCGTCAAGATTGGACACAACCGTGCAGCTGTCCGGCGACCGAGCGAGCTAGCGCCCCCTGCGGCCGATTGAACCCGGGCGCGGAAGCCAGCCGTCCTACTTTCTCACCTGCGAGGTCGAGAGGTACCGGAGGAGGCGAGAGCCGGGAGAAAGGAGGATCGTGCTCTTGCTGCTCAGGAACTTTTCGTAGGCCTCCAGGCTCCGGAGGAAGCCGTAAAACTCAGCGTCCCGCCCGTACGCCGATGCGTAGATCTTGGTCGCCTGGGCATCCCCTTCGCCCCGGCGCCGCTGGCTCTCCTCGTAGGCCTTGGCCAGGATGATGGTCTTCTCCTTGTCGGTCGCCGCCCGGATCTTCGCAGACTCCTCAGCGCCTTCCGAGCGGTAGCGCTTGGAAATCCGCTGACGCTCGGCGCGCATCCGGGCGAAGACGCTTTCCTGGACCTCCGTGGGCAGGTCGGCCCGCTTGACCCGGACATCTACTACCTCGACCCCGAACTCCTTCGCCTTTTCGGCAGCCCGGGAGGCGACCACCTCCATGGCGGGCTCCCGCTCCGCCGCGATGAGGTCAGCGAACTCGCGCGAGGCAATCTCCTGCCGGAGTTCAGAAGATACGATCTCATCAAGCCGCGCCTTCGCTTGTGCCTCATTGAAAACGGCTTTGTAAAACTTGAGCAGGTTTGTGATCCGCCAGCGGGTCACATGGTCGATCACGACCCGCTTCTTGTCCACGGTGAGGTATTCAACCGGCTGGGCATCGCTGGCAAGGATCCGGCGTTCGAATTTGTTGACCTTTTGGTATGGGAGCTTCCAGTTAAGCCCCGGCTGTTGGATCGCCCGCTTGAATGCCTCGAACTGGAGAATGATGACCTGCTCCTCCTCGCTTACCGTGAAGAGGGTCGTCCAGACTAGCGCCAAAATGAGAAGGGCTCCCACCCCGAAGAAGATCTGTCGCGTCGTCATTGTCCCCTCCGTCCCGCTTTCTCCGCGGGCGCCTGGCGGATGGTGAACTCCTTCAAGGGGATGAGCGGGAGCACCCCGCCTCCGCCTTTGGAGCCCGTGATCACCTTCTCGACATTGGGGAGAACCCGCTCCAAAGTCTCGAGGTGGAGTCGCTCCCGCGTGACCCGCGGAGCCTTCCGGTACTCGGCGAGCACCGCCTCGAACCTCGCCCCATCGCCTCGGGCCCTGAGGATGCGCTCTTCCCTGTACCCCTCGGCGGCCCGGATGATCTCCTGGGCCTGGCCGCGGGCCTTCGGGATCAGGTCCTCCCGGTAGCCCCTGGCCTGGTTGATCAGCTTCTCCCGGTCTTCCCGGGCCCTGACCACCTCGTGGAAGGCGTCTTTCACCTGCTCAGCGGCATCGACCTGCTGGAGCTTCACCGCGGTGATCAGGAGGCCGGACTTGTAGGCGTCCATCAACTGCTGGAGGAACTCACGGGTCTCGTCCTGGACCTTTCCGCGCCCCTCCCCGCTCAGGAGATCGTCGATCGTCGTGTTGCCGACCTTGCTCCTGAGGGCGACCTCCGTCGCGGCCCTGAGGGTCTGAATGGGATTACGGAGTTGGAAGAGAAACTTTTCGGGATCCTTGATCCGGTACTGGACGAGGAGCTGGACATCGGCGATGTTTTCGTCGCCGGTCAGCATCAGGGACTCGGCAGGGATCGTTTGAAGCCGGCTCGTGCGGCCGCGACGGCCGGCACGGAAGTCGCTCCTGAAGCCGACCTCGAGCGGCCGGATTCGCGCCACGTTGACCTTATCGACCTGCTCGATCGGCCAGGGATAGTGGTAGTTCAACCCAGCGTCGCTTTTCTTCACGACCTTCCCGAACCGCCGGACCACGCCCTGCTCGCCCTCGCTGACCCGATAGAAGCCCGTCCCCAGCCAGATGGCGAGCACCACGACAACCGCCGCAAGGAAGTATGTTTTCGAAAACCGGGGAACCATGGAGCGGAGTTCCTCCCAATCGCCGCCCCCCCCCGGCCATCTCGTCTGGCCTCTCTCGTCACTGAGCCTCATGCTGCCTCCCTTCCTTTCCACGACCCGTTGGCGCGCCGCCTCTCGGGCGGCGCCGTTCAGGCCGGCCTCCCTCCGCCGCCCAACAGAAGGGCCACGATCGTCAGGATAACCATCTGGACAAGCCACCCGATCGCGCAGACGCCCACGGCCCGAAGGGTCCCGCGATAATCCAGCGCCTGCCTCACCGCGATGACCGTCGCCACCAGCATCCAGATCCCGGCAACCAGGAACACGACCTCCCGCAATCCAGGAATCACTCCCAGCACGCGCAGGATGCCGGGGGAGCTGGCAAAGCCGATGGTGCGCAGGAGCTCCCCGTGGGTCGCGCTGGTCTGGGGCTCCGGCAAGACTCGGGTGCCGATCCAATACGTGAGGTACGCCCACACAAACCAGGCGATCAGGGCGAATACCGCCCCGATCAGCATCCCGCCGGGACTCCCTCGGCCAGCCCCGAGGCCCGCGGCGACGCTCCCGAGCACCACCACTCCCATCGCCTGCCGAGTGGCTCCGGTGTCAGCCTCCACCTCCTCGTAGAGGTTCACGTCCAATTTCGCCGCCCTGAGGATCCGGTTCATGAAGTTCCCCATCACTCAGGCTCCTTTCTCGTCCTCCGGGTCCAGCTCACCTCAGCTGCCGCCCCTACCGCGTCATCTCTTGCCGCCCGCCGCGCCGGCCAGCTCTGAGAGCAGTCGCTGGGCCTCCGCCACATCGTGGAGCCGGTAGGCCGCCGCCGAGCGGGTCTGCTCGGAACCCACCTTCACCGTGGTGGCCTTGCCGGTCAGCACCTCGAAGGCAAGCTCATCGGTCCGGTCATCACCCATGTACAGCATGGTGAGAGACGGCGGGAGCGCCGCGAGGATGCGGTCCCGGATCCAGAGTGCACACTCCCCCTTGTTCCAACGGACGCGGGGCAGAATCTCGATCACTTTTTTCCCCCGCAGGATCCTGAGCCGGCTCCGTCGCTGCTGGATCGCCCGCTCCAGCAGGATCTCCAGTCGCCCCACCGTTCCTGGAGGCGCGTTCCGGTAGTGCACGGCGACCGACAGGGCCTTGGGTTCCACGCGAGCGCCCGGGATGGAGGCGATCCGGAGGCTCAGCGACTGGGTGATCGCCCGGAGCGTCTGCCCCTGGGCTTCGGCCTCTGGGTGCCTGAAGCTGATGCCCGGTCCTTCCACCTCGAGACCGTGGCACCCCGCATAGATCACCTCGGGCACCCCAACCCGGGCGCGCAGGTCGTGAAGATCCCGGCCCGAAAGGATGCCGACCCTGACCCGCGGCGACTGTGCGAGCAAGCCAAGGTTGGTCCGCACCTCCGGTGGGAGCCAGGCCTGCTCAGGCTCCCTCACGAGAGGCGTGAGAGTGCCGTCGTAATCTGTGAGCAGGAGCAGGATCCCACCGGCAGCGACCCCCTGGGTCAGCTCGTCGAGGATGCGCGCGAGGTCCCTCAGGAGCGCGCCTCCTTCCGTTCAGGCATCGTGGCCGCCCGTCAAGCGGGGGCTTCTCGCCGGTTGCCTGAGGAGCGCCTCGAGAGCCTCTCCCGCCCAGCGGTAGATGTTCTGTTGAGCCACGGTCTCCCTGAGCCGGGCCATGCGCTCTCGCCTGGCGGGCTCCGGCATCTCCACGGCCGCGCGGAGATGCTCGGCCAGCCCCTCGATGTCGTACGGGTTGGCGCGCAACGCATCGGTGAGCTCGCGGGCGGCCCCGGTGAACTGGGAGAGCAGCAGCACGCCGTCCCCATCGCTGCGGGCAGCCACAAACTCCTTGGCGACCAGGTTCATTCCGTCGTCGAGCGGAGTGACCACAAGGCAGGTGGCCAGGCGGAAGAGGGCCAGGATCTGGGTCTGGGAGGGCTGCTCCGGCAGGAGGAGCACGGGGGTCCAGCCGTGTTCCGCGTGGCGGCGGTTGATCTGGCGAACCATTCGCTCGATTCGGGCCCGGAGCAACCGGTAGGCCGGGATCTGGGAGCGGCTCGGCACTCCGGCCTGGACGAACACGAAGCGCTTCCGGTACTCGGGGTATGTCTCAATGAGCCGCTCCACCGCCTGGAGCCGCTCGGGGATTCCCTTGGTGTAGTCGATCCGGTCAAGCCCGACCGCGATCAACTCCTGGGAGAGGCCGTACCGGCTCCGAAGCCGCTCCACCTCGGCCTCGACTTCGCGACTGGCCGCGGCCGCCGATAGCTCCGCAAAGTCAACGCTGATCGGCAAGGAGTGCACGAAGGTGGTGTGCCCCCGGTACGTCACGGCTGAGCGCTCGTGATCCACCTTGGCCTCCAGCTCCCGGGCCACGGTGTCGAGGAAGTTGTCGCAGTAGTGGCGGATGTGGAAGCCGAGGATATCGTTGGCGAGTAACCCCTCCAGGAGCTCCCGCTTCCAGGGGCAGATCTGATAGACCTCCGGGGTCGGCCATGGAATGTGCCAGAAATGGGCCAGCAGCACCTCGGGACGCGAAGCCTTGACCATTGCGGGAAGCAGCGCCAGGTGGTAGTCCTGCACCCAGATGGCAGTGGGGCCGGTGATCTCTTCCAGGACGGCTTTGGCGAAGAGTTGGTTGGCTGCCCAGTAGGCGCGCCAGTCCAGGCCTCGGAAGACAGGCCGGACATAGGCCATGTGGCAGAGGGGCCAGAGCGCCTCGTTGGCGAAGCCAGCATAATAGCTCTGCTCCTCCTCTTCGCTGAGCCAGACGCGCTTGAGGGTATAGCGCGGGGAGCCGGGCGGGACCGGGACCCGTCCCTCGGCGTCCACGACCTTCCAGTCCGCGGGGCCCGCTCCGTGGGCCACCCAGGTCCCTCCACAGGCGCGCATCACCGGATCCAGGGCGGTCACCAAGCCGCCCGCTGGTCGGACGCACCTGAGGTGGCCTTGCTCCTCGATGTGGAGATAGGGTTCACGGTTGGACACCACGATCAGAGAGATCTCACCGAGCCGGCGCCTGACGTGGTTCTGGAGCCGCTTGACTGTCCATGGCTCCATGGCGCTAGCATTATACCTGTTCGACCGGGTCTTTGGGGAAATCCCGCATCTCCGCGCCAACCACCATTTGTCAGCGCAGTGGCTGGGGTTGTTTCTGGGTCTCCGGTTTGCATTTGCGTCCGTGCGGGCAGTTGCGTAGTTTAGGGGGCGGACAGGAAGCCTCAAGCGTGGCGAGAGATGAGCTGGCCTGAGGACAGAGGGCAGTCGCGGCAGTCGGGCCACGGGCGCCACGATGCAGCCGGCCCGACGCGGCTGACGTTCTCGATCCGGCTCGGGGAGGAGCGAAATGGATCCCAGAAGAGTCATCCCGGTCGCCATCGCCTGCGTGCTCGTTGGAGTCCTGATCGGGTACCTCCGGTGGGGGCGCGAGACCCAAACCCTCGTCGGCGAGCGCGATGAGATACAGGCCAGTCTGACGGCCGAGACCGCGCGCTCGCGAGAGATCGAGACCAAGCTCGAGCGGGCCGAATCGGAGCTCAAGGAGCTCGCCGACGAGCTGGAGTTCGAGCGGCAGCGGCGCCTCAAGCTGGAGGGCTTGATCAGCGAGGGCCGCAAGTAGCCCTTACGCGCCGAACTTCGTGAACCTGAGCCCGTTGGCGAGGACCAGCGGCATCAACTCCTGAGCCGCCAAGACCCCCAGGCTGCCGGCGGCACAGGCGCGTTCGCTGAAGCGGGTGACGGGATCGGCCCCGCAGTAGGCGCTCCAGAGAAGGACCGGGACCGGCTGCCATCCGTGTCCTTTCAGGATCGCGGGGCTGGCGTGGTCGCCGGTGACAGCCAAGACGTCGGGCTTGAGGCTGAGAATGTCAGGGATGAAGCGGTCCAAGCGCTCCAGCGCCGCCACCTTGGCGGCGAAATCGCCGTCCTCTCCCGCCTTGTCGGTGTCCTTGTAGTGGAGGAAGAAGAAGTCGAACTCCTCCCAGTGCTGACGGAGCGCGGCCAGTTCATCGGCGAAGGTGGCGTCGGTCTTCAGCGCTTCCATCCCGACCAGGCGCGCCAACCCCCGGTACATGGGGTACGCCGCAATGGCGGCCGCCTTGAGGCCGTAAAGCCCCGGGAAGCGCGGGAGCTCGGGAAGCCGGTCAAACCCGCGCAGGAGCACCGTGTTGGCCGGCGCCGAGTCAACCAGAACCGACCGCGCCCGCTCCACGAACCGGTTGACGATCAGCGCGGTCCGCTCGGCCTCCGGCGAGAGGGCCTTGACGGGAATCGGGGGGGCGCCGAGGGCTTGCGGGTCGGTCTCGGTGAGCTGGCCGGAGAGATCGGGACCGCGGAGCACGAGGACAAAGCGGTGCTCCTTCACAGGCTCGACGAAAAGCTCCGCTCCCTCGAGCGGGATCTCCCTGAGCCGTTGGCAGAGGGAGACGCAGAGTTCGGTGGCAATGCGGCCGGCACGCCGGTCCGTGATCCGCCCCTCCCGATCCACGGTACAGAAGTTCCCGCGCGCCGCCACGTCCTCCGGCCGGAGCTCGAAGTCAATGCCGAGAGCCTCGAGCACGCCGCGTCCGACCCGGTACCGGAGCGGGTCGTAGCCGAAGAGCCCCAGGTGTCCGGGCCCGCTCCCGGGCGTGATCCCCGGGGCCACGTGTCGCAGGAGGCCGCACGCCGAACGCTCTGCGAGGGCATGGAGATTCGGGAGCCGGGCGGTTTCGAGCTCGGATTTTCCGGTGTCCGGGTGGGGGAGACCCCCGAGCCCGTCGGCGGAGAGCAGAACGAGCTTGGTGGTGTTGGACACTGCCAGGGAGCGGATCAGCTCAAAGTCCATTGCTGTCCCCGATCCACTCGGCCACGTGGACGCGCATCTCGCTGAGGTAGCGGAAGTGGCCGTCGAACTCGTAGGCCACGATCTGCTGCTCGTCAGCGTCCAGGAAGCGGATCACGAAACGGTCCGCCGCGAGCTCCCGCGCGTCGATCGAGCGGCATCCATACGCGGCCAGCCCGAGCCGCTCCATCAGCTCCGGCAGCGTGAAGGCATGATCGCCCACCAGGAGCAGCCTGGATCCCGCTCCCATGGCCCCGAACCGCGCCTCGAACGCCTCACGCCGTCTGCCCATCTCTCTCGTTGTGCACCCGCAGAATATCATCCGCCCTCAACCCGGGCAACGGGATGGGGAACTGCCGGGGTCCACGTGGAGAAAAAAGGGAGGGGTTGATGGGCGCGGAAGCGGTCTGCTATAGTTTGCTGGCGCTCCCCGGCCTTCCCCGGTGGCGCCTCTCTGCTGCTTCTTCATCCGGACGTGAAGGAGGCACAACACATTATGCCTGACGTTGAAGCCCTCAAAGGCGGCCGCCGCGGCCGCCCCCCCTGGCCGGCCGTTCCACCTCCGACGCCCGATGAAGTGTACGGCAACCTGGCGGAGCCTGCCCGGCAGTATCCGAAGTTCCTCGAATCCATCGTTCACCCGGCGCAGACCTACTCCAAACCGGAGGCCCTGGACCGGATCCGTGTCCTCGATTGCTCGACCGGCATGATTATCGGTCACTGGGCCTCCTCCATGCTGGCCGAGCTGGGGGCCGAGGTCATCCAGCTGGAGCCCCCGGGCGGTGACCCGCTACGGCAGCTCACCCCTTTCGGCCGCAAGGAGTACATGGTCAAGGATCGTGAGCGAGGCGAGCCGGTCGGACTGCACTTCCTCCACGAGATGCGGAACAAGTTCTCCGTCACCCTGGATCTGACCAAGAAAGAGGGGCGGGAGGTGCTCAAGAAGCTGGCCGCGCACCTGGACGTCGTGATCGAGAACGCCCCGCCCGGCCAGTGGGACAAGTGGGGGATCGGGTACCGCCAGCTCTCCAAGATCAACCCTCGGCTGATCTATTGCTGGGTGGGGCAGCGCGGGCAGTGGGGCCCACTCAAGGACAGGCCCGGCATGCGCGATCCGGTCGCTCAGTGCGCCTCGGGATTTGTCCATGGCACCGGGGATCCCAAGGAGTTCGGTGGCCGCCCGACGCGCTCCGGGATGTGGATGGCTGACCACGTGGGCGGGACGGCTGCCGCCATGGGGATCGTCGCGGCATTGATTCACCGCGAGCGCACCTCCGGTAAGGGGCAGTTCATCGAGGCCACCGCGGCAGAGGGAGTCATCAGGATTCTGGACTACAACTGGGCCTGGCACGGTATGGACGGGAGCATCCGTCCCCGTTACGGCAACTGGGACCTGGCCATCAATATCTACGCGGTGAACCCGTGCAAGGACGGATACATGATGGTCGGCGGCGGTCACGACCGCCTGTGGTACCGGATCTGGAAGACGGTAGGTGACGAGGCGCCGCAGGCCGAAGAGGAGATCATCGCCGATCCCAACCTCCGCAAGGTCTCAGAGCGGCTCCCCCACACCCGCCAGGTGAAGACCTACACGCTCCTCTGCGAGTGGCTGAAGGACAACACCCGCGCTGAGGCCGAGCGAAAACTGGTTCGCCAGGAGGTCGCCTCGGGCGGGGTCATGGCGATCCACGAGGTCGCCGAGTACCCGCACTTCAAGTACCGCCGCCAGGTGCAGGAAGTCGACGACCAGCTGTACGGAAAGTTGCTGGTGGGGAGCTCGCCGCAGCTGGCAGAGAAAATCCCGGCGCGGCTCAAGTGGGTGGGGCGTCCCGTAGGATACGACACCGAGGATGTGTACCGGCGGCTCATCGGCTTCACCCGCGAGGATTTCAGCCGACTCGCCAAGCGGAAGGTGATCTGATGGCGGCGAAACGGAAAAAACAGACCAAGAGCAAGGCCCGGGCCGTTAGACCCCTCCCCCCCATCCTCTCCCCAGCGGGGAGAGGGAAGGGTGAGGGGGGATTCGAGCGCTACTGCCGTGAGACCTTCGGCCCGGCTTCCGTCTTCGCCAAGCCCGAGGTCCTCAAGGGCTACCGGGTCCTCTCCTGCAGCCAGTACATCCTCGGCCCCTCCTGCGCCAGCTACCTGGCCGAGCTGGGCGCGGAGGTGATCAAGATCGAGCTGCCGCGCCGCGGCGAGCCCATGCGGCATTCCACACCGGGCAACGAGGGCTTCTTCTACCCGCTGTCCCGCTGGGTTCCCGAGTCCGGAACCGGGCTCGGGTTCCTGGGGGCCAACTTCAATGAGCACTTCATCTCCATGGATTTCCACCGGCCCGAGGCGCGGGAGCTGATGTACAAGCTTGCCGCCAAGGTCGACGTCGTGGTGGAGAATTATCGCCCCGGCACCTTCGACCGCTGGGGGATCGGCTACCGTCAGCTCCGCGAGATCAATCCGCGCCTGATCTACATCTGGCTCGGCGGCTTCGGCGGCTGGGGCCCGGGGCGCGTGCGCGCCTCCTACGACATCCTGGGTCAGGCCCAGGGGGGCGCCTTTTCCATCACCGGGATCCAGGAGGAGTTCGGGGGGTCCCCCGCCAAGCACACCATCTGGCTGGCTGACTACTGGGGCGGGATGATGGGTGCCCTCCACGCGCTCTCGGCCCTCTACTGGCGTGACAATGTGTCGGGGGAAGGCACCTTCATCGAGTACAGCCAGGTTCACGGCGTGTCGCGCCAGCTCGAGTACGCCCTCCCCCTGTACGGCCGCTACGGCGTCATCCGCGAGCGGTGGGGGAACTGGGACACCGAGCTCTGCGTCCACGGGATCATCAAGTGCGGGAAATCCTCCTACCCCGGCTCCGACAACCCCCAGGAGCAGGAGGAAGGGTACATCCTGGTCTCGGCGTACGAGGACGAGGAGTTCGCTCGCCTCTGCAAGGTCATCGGCCAGGAGAAGCTGGCGCGGCTGTATAAGAGCCGCGACGTGCGCGTGCGCCCGGACAGCCAGCGGGAGATCTACGCGGCGCTCGAGGGGTGGGCCAAGGACAAGACCAAGGAGCAGGTGGCCCAGATCCTGGATCGGGCCGACATCCTGACCCAGCCGGTGTGGAACGCCAAGGAGGTGGCCAACCACCCCCACTGGCGAGAGCGGGGCTCCACGTTCTGGCTGGACGATCCGACGTACGGCGATCTGCTTTCCCAGGGGTCCGCTTACAAGATGTCGGAGACCCCACCCCGGGTCAAATGGGCGTTGAAGCCCATCGGCGCCGACAACGAATCGATCTACGGTAGGCTTTGCGGGCTCAGCGCCGAGGAGATCCGGCGTCTGGAGGCCGAGGAGATCATCTGAGAAGGGGTTTCCCGGGAGGGGCGACATGTTCCTCAAGTGTCCGAAGTGCGGGGTAAAAAATTATCTGGACCCATACCCCTTCTGGAACTTCAAGGGGAAGACCAAGTGCGCGGGGTGTGACAGCTGCTACGCGATCGAGATCGCAAACGGGAGTGCGGTGAAGCCTCCCGTGCCCATCGCCGGCAGCGCGAAGGATCCAGACGTGATGCTTCCGGGCTTTGCCGACACTGCCGATTTCAAGCCGGTCATGGGGGATCAGAAGACGCGGCCGGCTCCCCGCGCCCGGGCCGACGTCTACGGCAGGCCCAAGCCGATCGTGCGGAATGTCCGGGGGCGGTTGGTCGCGGGCAGGCCCCTCAAGCCGGAAGAGCTCGTGGGCTCGCGTGCCCGCTACATCGTCGAGGGCAAGGAGCCGAGATGAGCGAAGGCTATTTCGAGTACACCGGACGCCTCTTCGACACCACCAGGTTATTTGACAAGCCCGAAGCCCTCCGGGGAATCCGCGTCCTCGAGCTGACCACGCTCATCCTGGGCCCCACCACGGCGGATTTCCTGGGCGAGTTCGGCGCCGAGGTGATCAAGGTGGAGCTCCCGCCGGCCGGCGACACGATGCGCTACGTTACCCCCGAAGCCACGTTCTGGCAGAATGCCTCCCTGGGCTTCTTCGCCGAAAACCACTCCAAGTACCACATCGGCATCGATCTTCACGCCGAGGCCGGGAAGGAACTGTTCAGGCAGCTCGCGGCCAGGTCCGACGTGATGGTGGAGAATTTCCGGGCGGGCACCCTTGACCGGTGGGGGATCGGCTATCGCCAGCTCCGCGAGGTCAACCCGCGGCTCATTTATGTGGCCGCCTCCGGCTTCGGGCAGTGGGGGCCCTTCTCCGTGGGGCGGGCATCGTACGATGCCGTAGCCCAGACCGTGAGCGGGATGGTGGGGATTACGGGATTCCCCGGGCGGCCGCCGATCCTCTGTGGGATCTTCATCGGCGATTGGTTCGGGGGATTGATGGCCGCCACCGCGGCGCTGATGGCGCTGCACCACCGCCACAGGAGCGGCGAGGGCCAGCTTATCGACTTCGCCCAGTCAGAGGGGCTGATCCGCTCGCTGGACTGGACATGGGTGCGCGACGGCCTCACCGGGCAGCACCGAGAGCCTGTGGGGAACCGTGACGAGGCGCTCGTCCCCTCCGATCTCTTCCGCTGCCGCAACGGCTTCGTGGCCATCGCCGCGCCCCGCGACGAAGAGTTCCGCGGACTCTGCGCGGCCATGGGCGAGCCCGGGCTGGCGAGCGATCCTCGCTTCGCCACGCTCCAGGCCCGTCTGGAGCCCGCCCATGCTGAGGCCCTTCTTCAGAGGGTCCGGAGCTGGGCGGCCGAGAGAACCCGGAGCGAGATCGAGGGGCTCGCCGAAAAGCACGGCTTCGCCGCCGCGCGGGTGGCCACGGGGGAGGACCGCTATACCGATGACCACCTGCGGACCCGGGCCACCGTGTGGGGTTACGAAGACCCCCTCTACGGCGACATGGTGGAGCACGGTCCGGGTCCCAAACTCTCGGAGACCCCCGGGCGGATGCGCTGGTCAGCCAAGCCGGTGGGGTGGCACAACGAAGAGGTTCTGGGCAGACTCCTGGGGCTCTCGCCGCTCCGGATCCGTGAGCTGGAGGGGCAGAAGGTGGTCGGAAGGTGGGCGGATCGCCCGGGTGCGAAACCGCCTCAGGACCGGAGTCCGGCGTGAGCGATTCACAGGTCCCCTGGTCCGAGTACGCGAAAGCCGTGACAAACCCTGCCCGCGCCTCCGAGAAGCCCGAGGCCCTCAGCGACCTCCGCGTGCTGGACTGCTCGCAAGGGAACTTTGCCGCCCTTTTCTGTTCCTCCGTCCTGGCTGAGTTCGGGGCTGAGGTGATCCGGGTGGAGCCTCCGGCGGGGGATGTCGCCCGGCTCTTCTCTCCCCAAGGGTTCCTTCACCGCGGGACAGGGCTGGGCTATCTGGTCGAAGGCCGGAACAAGCGCCACATCACCCTCAACCTGGAAACCGGTCAGGGGCGGGAACTCTTCGCCAGTTTGGCGCGCCACGTGGATGTCGTCATCGAGAGCGCCAAGCCAGGCCAGATGGACGAGTGGGGGATCGGCTACCGCCAGCTCTCCGAGGCGAACCCGCGACTGATCTACGTCGCGTTCTCATGTTACGGCCAGTTCGGCCCCAGGGCCGCCACCCCGATCCCTGACTACGACATCACCGCCCAGGCTCTCTCCGGGGTCCCCTATACCACGGGTGAGCCGGCGGGAGCGGGGCCCGCGGAGTCCTCGGTGCCGACCAAACAGGGGAACTGGATCGCGTGGTACGTGGGGGGCGGTTGGGGAGCCTTCGCGGTGATGGCGGCGATGGCCTGGCGCTGGGCGTCGGGGCGGGGGCAGTTCGTGGACTGCACTCCCGCCGAGGGGGCGATGCGGCTGACCGACTACGATGTGCACTGGTATCACTCGCACCGCCGGGTGCGGGAGCGCGTGGGAGCCCTGAACATCTGCGTTTTCCCGTACACCCTCATCAAAACCAAGGACTCCTACTCGTTCATCGCGGGCTTCTCCGATATCAACTGGACCGGCCTCAGCAACATCATGGGGAGGCCGGACCTCAAGGAGCAGTATCCAACCACCCGCGACCGGGTCGGCAACTCCAAAGGACTCCACGCCGAGCTGGAGGCGTGGAGCGCGGAGCTGACCTCCCAGCAGATCCTCGACAAGGTCCAGGACTATATGCTCAACAAGCGTGGCCCGGGGACGGTAGCCACAGCGAGGCTCAACCGGCCAGTTGATACGCTGGCGGAGTCCCACTGGTGGGAACGTGGGGTGTTCCAGAAGGTGGAGGACCCGGATTACGGCGAGCTGCTGCTCCAGGCGCCGCCGTGGAAGATGTCCGGGACCCCGCCCAGGATCAAGTGGGCTTGTCGGCCCGTGGGGGCTGACACCGAGGGCGTTTACTTGAAGTACCTGGGCCTCGGCAAGTCACGCCTGAGAGCGCTCAAGGCGGAGGGCGTGCTCTAGCCCCGGGGCCCTGTGGGAGGCGAAGCCGTGAAGACTCGCAGAGGGCTCAGCATCGTTCTGACGGGAATTCTGCTGCTACCCGGGCCTCTGGGCCCGGTGGCGTGGGCTGACCATGCGCAGTTACCGAGGGCTTCGGAGGAGCAGCCCGGCGCCGGCTACGAAGCGGGGGCTCTCGCCGTCAACGTGGTTCACGTCCCCGGCAAGGCCGTCCTCTGCACGGTGAGTGGCGTGGTGGGATTCGTCATGCTCGTCGTCACGTTCGGGAGCGGTTATGCGACCGCGGCCTGGGCTGTCCGGGAAGGCTGTGGCGGTGCGTGGACGATCACTGCCGAGGATCTCAAACGAGCCCAGGAGGAGGGGCTCGGCAGCCTGTATTAATCCCCCTCCCCTCTCTCCCCCTCGAAGGGGGAGAGGGTTACAGGTGAGGGGGTCGAGAGAGATCGGACTCAAGAGCAGCTGTCAAGAGTTCGTCCTGGAGGCGACTCATGGCTCAGATTCTCTGTAAGAGCTGTCAGCATTTCGGTCCGGCCCTGGACCCGACCATTGCCAAGTCGTTCCTTGGCGCCTGCCGGAAAAAGGAGGCCCCATTCCTCCTGATCCTCCCTCTGGAGGGGGTGACCGAATGCGAGATCTACGAGCAGGCTTCCTCCCGTCCCGCCCCGGTGGCCGCCGCTCAGGCTTCCACACCGGCCGAGGCGAAGGCTCAGCCGGCAGAGAAGCGGGTGGTGCTCTACTACTCCAGCGCGCACTCGCCTGGCGAGCAGTTCCCCTGCGATCCGAAGCGAGCCTCCTCTCTCCTGGGCGAGCTCAAGGCCAAGGGCGTGGCCTGCGAGATCCGGGACCTGGCCAGGGTCCAGGATGTGTTCCCCGACTACCACAAGGCGGTCACCGGGCCGAGCGCCCAGAAGCGCCCGGTCTTCGGCATGAAGGGTGCCCTAGAGGAGGACTTCGGCCGCCGGGTGCCTGCGCTCATGATCTTTGAGGGCGCTCGCTACCCCACCGAGGTGTTCCCTCGCATGGACCGCGAGCTGAACCGCCTGCTTGGCGTCGAGGAAGCCCTCGAGCGCCTTGTTCAGTCAAAGGCAACCCCCTCGATGTCAACGTAGAGGAGCCGTGGCCCGCCAGGCGTCTTTGCGGATCCGGACGCTCATGATGTTCAACGGAAACCGCGGCTTAGGACGCTATTTGCCTTTCGTACAAATATTCCCTAAA
>JBHIBG010000035.1:0-26931 GCA_046758965.1 Methylomirabilia bacterium
TGGACATGGCCCTCTGCCATCGGCAAAACGGTCAATCATAGCCGTGATTCAGGTGGAATTAGTAACGGGCGCAACAACTGTTGAAGATCTAAGGCGCAGGCGGCGGTGCATCAGCTGTCTTTACACCTTTGGCAAAGTTGCCGGCGCTCTATAAGCGCGTGGGGTAAGCGTCTTTAATGATGTCTTTAATGACGCGCCGTTGGGTAGTCTACTATTGAACGGACGCGGGAACCTTTTCTCCGGCAGGCCGTGTAGAAGGCGCGGTCTCCGGTCCATACTTCGCTGTCTAGCTTCTCGGCAAGGGCCAGATACGCTCCGTCATAGGCTGACACTTTCCATTCCAGGGAAAGAGAGAAAATCCGCGAGGCGTCCACGGGAACTAAGCGTATGCCCGTGGCGAGCAGGGTCGCCAGCCCTTCTTCAGCCTGATGCCGCGACAGCCGTCCTTGGCGGGTTGCGGTAACCATCGCATTGGTGAGCTCGAAGATCAGAAGGGAGGGGGCAGCGAGACTGACCCGACCATGAAGGAGGAAATCGTCTCGTAATGCAACGGCGTGGGCCACTGCCTGTTCGTCCTCGAGTTGCCATTTAAGAACCACCGAAGCATCTACGACAAGCGGGCCGGGCATTACCTCCGCCTTCCTTCCGCGATCAGCTTCGTGACGCACACGCCAATTGGTCCAATCTTTCGCCGGAGCCGATCCATCCGGTCGACCAAGCCCTTGTTTGCCTCTCGCCTTTCGACTGTCATCGGAGCGCTTTCGAATCTTTTGAGCAGATCCTCCAAAAAGATCCTGATAGTTACTATGCGGCTCCCGGCACGGTGGGGGTATAGATCGGACGGGTATTGCTTTCCCTGCTCATATACCATGAGCGCCGGGACCCCTTTCCCAAACAAATACGCAGAGTGCCTCTTGCTCCCGAACACCTGTCTGACGTGATACTTCTTGTTTGCGGTCGGTAGCGTGGCGTGGGCATAAAGATTTGACAATTCCTCCTCCGACCTCGTAGTGGTGTCGATGATCTCCCAGGATAATCCCAGGTCCTCCAATCGTTGGAGGATTGCCTTGATCTCGGAGAGATCAAACCCTTCATTGGCCGGTAAGGTCAGGGGCAGCGTTTGCGAATGATGGATCAGCTTCAATATCATCTCTATCATCTCTTCCAGCTCTTCCACTACCCCTACCACATCCCCCCCTCCGGTGTCCAGCGTTTTTGTTGAGCGTCCGCCCTTCCCCGGTCTATCGCCCTCCCGGAGCAGGCCGCCCCACGAAGCGAGAGCGCCGCCTCCTCGAGCGGCTGAGTTGATGGAGGCCGGACAAGGCGCCTTGACAACTTCGCCAGGCGCCTGCTAGCGTGTGCGTACCTTAGGTGTCCGGGGAGCCCGTGAATGGAGGGCTCCAGGGAAGGCGGTGTAAGTCCGCCGCGACCCCGTCACTGTGATCGGGGACGAAACCCACGAGAGCCACTGGCTCGGGTCACACCGAGCTGGGAAGGTGTGGGGAGTAGGAAGATCCGAAAGCCAGGAGACCTGCCCGGGCACGAGATCCCAACGTCGGTCTTCGAGGGAGGGCCTGGGTGAAGCTGCCTACCGCGTCGGGTTCCGAATACCCGGCATTTCTCGATCTGACCCTCCCGCGTTCGGTCCAGTGAGCGCGACGCCGTCCTCGCTGCTGATCCTGGGCGGCGCCAGGAGTGGGAAGAGCCGCTACGCCGCGATCTGTGCGGGCGCGCTTGGCGGCCGTGCGGCGTTCGTCGCCACGGCCCGGGCCCTGGACGCGGAGATGGCGCGCCGGATCCAGCGGCACCGGGCCGAGCGCCCGCCTGGCTGGCTTACTGTCGAAGAACCGCTTGAGCTCGTCGCGGCCCTCAGGCGGCTGGTCAGTCGAGTCGAGGTGGTCATCGTGGACTGCGTGACCCTCTGGGTGGCGAACCGCCTCGAGCAGGAGCCTTCCGACGAACCCATCCTCGCCGAGGGGTACGACCTCGCCAAGTTCCTCGCTGAACGTCCCTACCACCTGATCCTGGTCTCCAACGAAGTCGGGCTCGGGGTCCACCCCGAGACGGCAGCCGGGCTCCGCTTCAGGGATCTGCTCGGTGTAGTCAACCAGCAGATCGCCTGCGCGGCCGACCAGGTGGTCTTGATGGCGGCAGGGCTGCCAGTCAGGCTCAAAGATCTGCCTCCCCATGAGCACGCTCTCGAACCTTCTTAGCCAGATCACCGCGCCGGATGCAGCTCCGGGCGCGAGGGCCCGAGCTCATCTGGATCAGCTCACGAAACCTCGGGGCAGCCTGGGGCGCCTCGAAGAGCTGGCCTCCCGGATCGTCGAGATCACGGGCCGGGATCGACCGCGCATCGGGCGTGGCGTCATCTTCACTCTGGCCGCGGACCACGGGGTGGTGGCCGAAGGAGTGAGCGCCTACCCCCAGATCGTGACCGGCCAGATGGTTGAGAACTTTCTCCGCGGGGGAGCCGCGATCAACGTGCTGGCTCGATGCGCAGGGGCCGACGTGGTCGTGGCCGATCTCGGCGTGGCGGCGCCACTACCCTCTCTCCCGCGCCTCGTTGTCAGGAGGATCGGCGCGGGGACCAAGAATATGGCGCGCGAGGCTGCGATGACCCGTGAGGAAGCTCTCGCCGCCATCGAGGCGGGGATCGGGTTGGTTCACGCTGAGCACTGCCAGGGGTTCGACCTCCTCGGCACCGGAGAGATGGGGATCGGGAATAGTACGGCGGCGAGCGCCATCACAGCTGTCCTCACCGGCGAGCCTGTGGAGGCCGTGACGGGACGGGGCACGGGCATCGATGAGGCAACCTGGGAGCGGAAGGTGTCGGTCATCTGTCGCGCCCTCGAAGTCAACCGCCCCGATCCCCGGGATGGGCTCGACGTCCTGGCCAAGGTCGGCGGCTTCGAGATCGGCGGGCTGGTGGGGGTCATCCTGGCTGGGGCAGGGCACCGGATCCCCGTGGTACTCGACGGGTTCATCGCCGGGGCTGCAGCGCTGATCGCCCATGCCCTCAAGCCGGAGATCCGCGCGTATCTCTTCGCCTCCCACTGCTCGGCAGAGCCCGGACACAGAGCGATCCTCTCCCGGCTCGGCCTTAACCCGTACCTCGATCTCGGGCTCAGGCTGGGAGAAGGCACGGGGGCGGCGCTGGCCTTCTCCCTGATGCAGGCGGCCACTGCCATCTACAACGAGATGGCGACATTCAAGTCTGGCGGGGTCTCAGATCACCAGGCATGATTCCAACTGTCGTCATCGCTGGGGTGTCAAGCGGGGTGGGGAAGAGCACGGTCACCCTCGGACTGCTCGAGACGCTCCGGCGCCGCGGTCTCACGGTCCAGCCGTTCAAGGTGGGGCCGGACTTCATTGACCCGGGCTTCCACCGCCTTGCGAGCGGGCGCCCTTCCAGGAACTTGGATGCGTGGATGCTCCCTCGTTCCTATTGCCTCGCGAGCGTTGCCCGCCATGCCGGGGACGCCGACCTCGCGGTGGTTGAGGGGGTGATGGGGCTCTTCGATGGGGTCGAGGGGAAGAGCGATGAGGGGTCCACCGCTCAGATGGCCAAGTGGCTCGATGCACCGGTGATCCTCGTGGTGGACGCGGCGAAGATGGCGCGCAGCGGCGCGGCCGTCGTGCTCGGGTTCGAGCGTTTCGACCCTGACCTCCGCCTCGCCGGGGTCATCTTTAACCGGGTCGCGGGGGAGGGGCACTACCGCTTCCTGGTGGAGGCGCTGGCGGGGATCACCGACGTCCAACCGCTCGGCTATCTCCCCGGCCGGGACGATCTGGCACTTCCGGAGCGCCACCTGGGGCTTGTGACTGCCCGGGAGCGGTCCTTCTCCGAGAGGTTCTTCGAGAGATTGGCGCTTGCGTTCGAAGCGACGGTGGAAGTGGACCGCCTTGTGAGCCTCGCCGGGAGTCAGGTGCTGCCGGAGCGCGGCGCGCCCTTTTCGCGCCCGCCGGTTCGGGTGCGGATCGGAGTGGCGATGGACGACGCCTTTCAGTTCTACTATCCGGACAACCTTGAAAAGTTAGAGGCGGCGGGAGCGGAGCTCGCGTTCTGGAGCCCTCTCAGAGACTGGACGCTTCCCGAGGTGGACGGGCTCTATCTGGGGGGCGGCTACCCGGAGCTTCACGCGGCCGAGCTCGCCGCCAATGACAGCATGCGCCGGGCCGTCCGCGAGTTCGCCGCGACCGGCCGCCCTGTGTACGCCGAGTGCGGGGGGCTCATCTACCTGTCAGAGGCTCTGGAGAGTCTGGACGGCCGCCTCTACCCCATGGTGGGGCTTATCCCGACAACGGTCCGGATGACCCAGAGCCATCTCACGCTCAGATACGTGGAGGTGGAGCTCGGCTCGGAGACCCTGCTCGGGCCGCCGGGGACTGTCGTCCGAGGCCACGAGTTTCACTACTCGCGGCTGGATGAGCCGCCAGCCAGCCTCCGCCGAGCTTACCGCCTGCACACGCCCCGGGGCGGTGGGCGGCAGGCTGAGGGATATGCTGTCGGCAGCATCCTCGCGAGCTACGTTCACCTCCACTTCGGTTCGAACCCGAACGTGGCTCAGGCCTTCATCCACCGTGCGCTCGGAAGCCAGGCATGAAACATTCCTCTGGGTTCAGTCGTAGCCCACGCGGGTCCTGGCGCGGCGGGCAGCGCCCGCCGTCCTCGCACCCCGCCCAGTGTGGGGACCCTGCTGCGGGCGGCGGGGGCGCCCCGCCCGCCGCGCCACCCGCTTGGCTGGTCCCGCGCCGAGCCTCCGTTATTTTCGGATTGGCGCTGGTCCTGCTCGTCTCGGCCGCGCCGGCTCAGGCGGGGGTTGTCACAGACATGACGGGCCGCGAGATCCGGGTCGATAGCCTCCCCAGGAAGATCATCTCACTCGCGCCGAGCTTGACGGAAGTCGTCTATGCCCTGCGGGCTCAGGAGCTGTTGGCCGGCGTCACGACGCTCTGTGACTACCCCCCTGAGGCGGTGACGAAACCGAAGGTAGGCGGGATCGTCAACCCGAGCCTGGAGGCCATCGTGAGCCTTAAGCCCGATCTTGTGCTCGCGACCACCGAGGGGAACCGGGCGCGCACGGTCAAGCAGCTCTCCGGCCTCGGGATCCCGACTTACGTGGTGAGCCCCAAGAACTTTTCCGGAGTGCTGGAAAGTATCGCGCGCATCGGCGGGCTGATCGGGCGAGCGGAAGCCGCCCGTCGCCTCGTGGGGGAACTGAAGGAGCGCGCGGAGCGGGTGATGGAGGCGCTCCGAGGCCGGCCGAAGCCCAGGGTGCTGTACCTCGTTTGGGCGGAGCCGGTCATCGCACCCGGGCGTAACACGTTGGTTACTGACCTGATCCGCATGGCAGGAGGGGCCAGCCTGTCCGGGGAGGCGCCGATCGAGTGGCCTCGCCTGAGTCTGGAGGAGGTGGTGGCCGCCGCTCCCGATCTGATCCTTGTGGCGACCCATAGTGCCGCTCAGGGAGACGACGCGCTCAGGCGATGGCGCGAGCAGGGGATTCTTCTGCCGGCCTTCGAGTCCGGAAGGGTTCACGCCATCGATGGCGACCTCGTCCACCGCCCGGGACCGCGAATAGTTGATGGCCTCGAGGTCCTGGCCCGGGCGATTCATCCGGGGGCGTTGCCGTGATCACCCGAGCGCACGTCCTCGGAGTGGTGGCAGGGCTTTCCCTCTTTGTCCTCCTCGTCATGGGTGCCGCTCTGGCGTTAGGCCCTGCCCCCCTGAGCCCCGGCGAGATCGCGACGGTGATCCTGGGTCGAGCCGATCCGTCAGACAGCCTCGCCTCCACGGTGGTGCTGAAGCTTCGGCTTCCGAGGATTCTCCTGGCCGCAATGACCGGGGCCGGACTCGCCGTGGCGGGGGCGTCCTTCCAGGCCCTGACGCGCAACCCGCTGGCTGACCCCTCGCTCCTGGGCGTCTCGAGCGGGGCTGCCTTCGGCGTGGTGCTGGCCCAGGTCCTCGAGCTCGGGCCGACGCCGCTCGGCTTCGTCGGCCTCGCAGGCTTCGCCTTCCTGGGAGCTGTGCTTGCCGCCTGCGCGGTGTACTTCATCGCGCGCATCGGAGCGGTCATGCCCGTCCAGACCCTTCTCTTGGCCGGCGTGATCGTCGCGCTCTTCTTCTCCTCGGCAATTACCTTGATGATCTCCCTGGTGGATTTCGTACGGTTGGGCACTATCCTTCACTGGCTCCTCGGGAACCTGGGACCGGTGAGCTACAGCTCCCTGGAGGTGTTGGCGCTCGCGCTCGCTGTGGGAATCGGGATAGTCCTGACCCGGGCGCGGGCCCTGAACGTTCTGGCTGCGGGGGAAGAGTCCGCGCTCCAGCTCGGGGTGGAGTCGGAGCGCGTCAAGCGCGTCATCTTCCTGGCCGCTTCCTTCATCACGGCGATGGTCGTGAGCGTGTCCGGGCCGATCGGCTTTGTCGGGCTCATCATTCCTCATACAGTTCGCATGCTCTTCGGAGCGGATAACCGCCTGCTGATCCCCGCCTCAGTGCTGGTGGGGGCAGCCTTCCTGGTGCTTGCGGATGCGCTGTCACGCACCGTGATCCAGCCGTCTGAGCTCCCGGTTGGGGTCATCACGGCGTTCTGCGGCGCTCCCTTCTTCATCTATCTCTTGCGGACGCGACCCGGGAGGATGCTGTGAGGGCGCTGGTGGAGGTGGATCAGGTCCGGTTTGCCTACGAGGCTACGCCGGTCATAGACGGCGTGAGCTTCAGTGTGGTGGAGGGCGAGGTGCTCGGGGTGATCGGTCCCAACAGCGCCGGGAAGACGACGCTGCTGCGCCTGCTCAGTAAGGTGCGCATCCCGCAGTCCGGATCGATCCGGTTGGCGGGACGGGACCTTACCCACCTCCGGCGCCTCGAGGTCGCCAGAACCGTTGCGGTGGTCCCTCAGGATGTGGCGCTGGCCTTCCCGTTTACCGTCCGGGAGTTCGTTCTCATGGGCCGCTACCCCCACACCCGGGCACGCTTCTTCGAAGGGCCGGAGGATCTCGCCGCGACTGAGGCAGCCCTTCGCACCGTGGGCGTGGGCGATCTCGCGGACAAGCTCGTGCCCGCCTTGTCAGGCGGCGAGCGGCAGCGGGTGCTCCTGGCCCGCGCTCTCGCCCAGCGGCCAAGACTGCTTCTGATGGATGAGCCGAATGCCCACCTGGATCTCCACCACCAGGTGGCGCTGGCCCACCTGATCCGGCAACTCAACCGGGCGGAAGGCACCACGGTTGTTGTCGTCTCCCACGACCTGAACCTGGCGGGGGAGTTATCGGACCGGCTGCTGCTCCTGGCGCGTGGATGCGTAGCCCGTCTGGGCGAACCGGGGAAAGTGCTCGAGAGCGCCCTGATCGAGGCTGTGTACGGCTGTCCGGTCTCGATCGAGCCCAGTCCCGAGACCGCCCGTCCCAGGGTCCATCTGCGCTGGGTGGAGGAGAGAGCGGAGGGCTCACTCTACGAACGGACGGGTGAGGAGGCTCTTCGGCATCGTGGCCACGGCGTCGCCAACGAGTGACGGGCGTGAGAGCCGGCAAGGAGATCGCGTGCTGACGACATAGAGACGTTCCGAGCACCGATACGCTCTGGATCAAGGGAAGCCGGTGAGGCGCTCGCGCGCCTGAGTCCGGCACGGTTCCCGCCACTGTGAGTGGGGAGCGGCGCCCTGATCCGCGCACGGAAGCCACTGGGAGCACTCTCCGAGGGAAGGCTCGGGAAGCTCCTGGGAAGGCTGGGCGACCGCGAAGATCCACGAGTCAGGAAACCTATCCGGGGCGTGTCCCTCAACCCTTCGCGGAAAAGGAGGAGGGCATGTTCAGGCTAAGGCTGTGGAGTTCGGCAGTGACGATGATGATGGTAGCCGTTCCCGCGGCGGCCCAGGAGCCCACGCGGCTCGAGCCGGTGGTGGTGACCGCTACCAAGCTCGCGACCCCGCAGGAGCGGCTCGGGGCATCGGTCACCGTGATCACTGAAGAGGAGATCGAGGCCCAGGAGTATGACACCGTGGGGGATGTCCTCCGGCAGGTGCCGGGGGTGGAGATCCAGCGGTCAGGGAGCCGCGGCAAGCTGACGTCGCTGAGGATCCGCGGAGCCGGCACGGCGCAGGTCCAGGTCCTGGTGGATGGGCTCCGCGTCAAGAGCCCCACGAGCGGGGACTTCGACTTCTCCACTCTCGCCATCAACCAGATCGAGCGGATAGAGATCGTGCGGGGGCCCCAGGCGACGCTGTACGGGGCCGACGCCATCGGCGGGGTGGTCAACATCATTACGAAGGGAGGTAAAGGTCCCCCCACCGGCACGGTGAGTCTCCAGGGGGGGAACTTCGGCACTCACCGGGAGCAGTTTTCAGTGAGTGGGGGCTACAAGCTCTTCGACTACGCGCTCTCGGCCTCGGGGTCCGGGAGCGCCGGACAGTTCGACAACGATGACTCCGAGCAGCAAGCCCTCGCGCTCCGGCTGGGGCTCACCCTGCCGAGCGACGGCCATCTCTCGGTCAGCACCCGGTACGCCGAATCCTCCACCGATCTGCCCGTGAGCTCAACCACCGCGACACCTCCGTTCTTCATCCTCGACCCGGACTCCCAGCAGGAGAATGAGCTGACGATCCTGAGCTTTCTTTGGGAACAGAACCCGGTCGCGTGGTACGAGGCTCGCCTCCGGTTTGGCCAGTTCTGGAATCGGCTGAGATTCGAGGATCCCTTCACTCCAGGGGTCGACTTCGGGAGTACTGTTTCCAGGATCGACACCCGGCGTCGGGAGATCGAGCTGGTCAATCATTTCCACGCGGGCAGCTGGAACACGCTCTCGGTCGGCCTCGAGCACAGGACCGAGTGGGCAGACAATCGCGGGGTCTTCGCCGAAGAGGTCGACATCCGATCAGCCTTCTTTCAGGACGAGGTTCGCTTCTTCGATCGCCTCTTCCTCTCGGGGGGCGTCCGCATCGAGGACAACGAGGTTTTCGGTAGTGAGACCACGCCGCGCGTGGGTGGGGCCTACCTCCTCAAGAGGTGGGGGACAAAGCTCAGGGGGAGCTGGGCAGAAGGGTTTCGGGCTCCCACGCTCAACGATCTCTTTTTCCCCGGTTTTGGGAATCCCGACCTCCGCCCGGAGACAAGTGTGAGCTGGGATGTCGGTCTTGACCAGCAGCTCTGGGCGCGCCGCATCCGCCTGGGGGTGACGTACTTTCACAACGACTTCGACGACCTGATTCAGTTTGTCTTTGCGAGCGGGCAGTTTCTTCCTCAGAACGTGGCTCGCGCGAGAACCGAAGGTGTCGAGGTGGTGGGCGAGGTAGAGCTTCTTGACACGCTGCGTCTCAGCGCCAACTACACCTTCACCGATACGAAGGATCTGGACACCGGTCTTCCGCTCCGGCGCTTTGCCCGCCATCGCTGGAACTTCGGGCTGTTCTGGGATCCGGCGCGGGCGCTGGAGCTGTTCGTGCAGGCGAACGTGGTCTCCAGCCAGTTCGAGGGAACGGGGTTCCCCCGCAACCCCGGATATCACCGGATCGATGCCGGCGGGAGCTACCACCTCGTGGAACGCCGGGGGGCCTTTCCCGGACTGGATCTGATCGTGCGGGTTCAGAACCTCACCGATGAGGAGTATTCGGAGGTCTTCGGCTTCGAAGCCCTCGGCGTCAACGTTCTGGCGGGGCTTCGGGCGCGCTACTGAGTCCGCATGCCTAGGAGTTCGTCGGGTTGGCGACGCGGCAAAGGGCGATCGGAGGAGGATTGAATCTTGGCAACGGTGGACGGGGTCAGGGTCGAGGTCGATCACGAAGGGGTGGTGGTGAGCGCCGCGACGCTGCTCCAGACGGTTTCCTCTGCCGTGGTCGGGGGTGGCATGGCCATGGCCCGTTCCATCGTCAACCTGCATGTTCCGAAGAACTTCCCCTGCGACAATCCAGACCGGGAGCTCGCAACCTTCGTACGGCGGCGCGGGATCCCGTCCCCCTACCTCGGCCTCATGACCTCCACTCGGACCGAGAAGGCTGAGGTGGTGGAGATGAGAGGCAACAACGTTCACGTCATGGCAGTTGTCACCGTAGGGCTCGGCAATCCGGTGCATGCCGGTCAAAGCCCCCTCGCCGCTTGGCAACCTTCGACGATCAATACCATCGTCGTGGTTGACGGCGCTCCCGAGCCCTCTGCGCTGGTGAATCTGGTCATCACCGCGACCGAGGCCAAGGCAATGGCGCTGCTCAACGCGGGGCTCCGCTGCCCGGATGGCCAGGCGGCCAGCGGGACATCTACCGACGCCGTGGTGGTGGCGGCCACCGGCCGCGGCCCCCGCTGTCGCTTCGGGGGACCCGTCAGCAGCCTCGGCTGGGTAGTGTCCCGGGCTGTCGGGTCGGCCCTGGACGCCGGAATCCGCCGGTGGGTGAAGGAACGGTCGTGAGCCGCTGGCGCTGGCTCATGAGCGTGCCCGCGTCGCTCGCGCTTCATGGCGTGGGGGTGCTCGCCGTCTTTCTTCTCTTCCCCGAGGAAACCCCTCCTCCCATCATTGTCGGCTTGGTTGAGAGCTTCAGGGGGAGCGAGGAGGTCGCCCGCGGAGGCGAAAGCCGCCGAGAGCCTTCCACACCCTCTCTCCCTCCGGCCTCCCTGTCAAAACCGACCCGACCTTCACGCTCTCTAGATGGCTCATTGCCGGCTTTGCCCCAGGTTCCGCCGTCTGTCAGCGTGCCAAACGCCCCCGAACCAGCCTCAGAGCTGTTGCACCCCCTGCCGGCGCTCTCACCGCCTGCGCCTCGCATTTCCGGCCCTGTTGACCCAGGAGAGCTCTCCGGAACCTCTGCGCGCGGTTTCGTGGCGGAGCCACCCTTGTCATCAACCCCTGTCCCCTCGACTCGGCTGGCGCTGCTAGCCTCCTCCCGGCCTGCTCCGTCAGTCACCTCTTCGCTTCCTCCCGAGCTCCTCCAGACGCCACTCCCTCCCGCTTCCCGACTGGAGCCGCAACGGGCGGCGCGGGCACTGGTCAGCGCTCCACGGATGAACCCGAGAGATGCCGAGAAGATGGGGTGGTCGGGTCACGATGAGACGCCCTCCGCTGCTGTGTTGCCTTTGGCTGGCGCGGGTGAGCGCCGAGATCGGCTGAAACTGCTCGATCCGGGAAGTGGGAGCGAAGAGTGGGGCGCGGGGCGCGCGGACCTGGAGAGAAGCCTCCTGCCTTCGTGGACCGGGGCTCGGGATCAGGAGGGAGAGCCACGAGCGAACTCGGTCGCGCGCGAGACCGGGAACGGGCGCCGTGGCCATGCTGGAGGAGAGCTGGACCAGCCTCTGGCTCTGGCAGCTCCGGAGTCCGGGCAAGGCGGCAGGGGTGCCGAGTATGGTCCTTACCTCGCCCGGGTCCGCGAGCGGATCCATCGGTTCCTGAGCTACCCGCCATCGGCGCGCCGACGGGGTCTCACGGGAACGGTCCACATGGAGATCGTGATCCGGCCCAACGGCGCGATCGGCTCGGTAGCGCTTCTCCGTTCTTCCTCGCACCGGATCCTTGATCAGGCGGCAGTGGATGCCGTCAGGAGGCTCCCACGCCTGCCGTTTCCCGCCGAGCTTGTCCCCCGGAACCTCAGAGTCCGGCTGCCGGTGGTCTTCGAGCTTCGGTGAAGCCCATGCGCGACGACCACGGGGGCGATCTCAGGACCCTGGCAGCTGCCGGGGGGGTCCCCGCAAGCCAGCTCCTCGACTTCAGCGCCAACATCAATCCGCTCGGCCTCTCCCCACGAGTGGAGGAAGCCATCCGGGCCGCGCTCCCCTCTGTCGTCCACTACCCCGACCCGAGGAGCACCGCGCTCCGCGATGCCTTGGCGGCCTACCACGGCCTCTCTGCCGAGCAAGTGCTTCCGGCGAATGGATCCACGGAGCTGATCTATCTCCTGGCCCGGGCCCTGGCCCCTCGCCGGGCGCTGATCCTCCACCCGGCGTTCAGCGAGTATGAGGCGGCCCTGGAACTGGTCGGGACTCAACTCGACTCCGGACTGCTCGACGAAGGCCGCGGGTTTCTTCCTGAGGTGGGGAGGCTGATCCCCCGTCTGGCCGGGCGAGATCTGCTGATCCTGGGCAACCCAAACAATCCCACGGGAAGCTTGATTCCGAAGCCCGAGCTTGTCGCCCTGGTGGAGGCTGCCGAGGCGGCCGGAGCGGTCACCGTGGTGGATGAGGCCTTTGTTGACTTTGTCGAAGAGGCCTCGCTCAAGAAGGAGCTCGGCCAGTTCCGGCGGCTCCTCCTCCTCCGCTCTCTTACCAAGTGCTTCGCGCTCCCCGGACTTCGCGCGGGCTACGCGCTGGCCTCCCCCGAGCTGCTGCAACGCCTCAGACGCTGGAAGGAGCCGTGGAGTGTCAACGCGTTGGCCGAGGCTGCCGGGGTCGCGGCGCTGGCCGACCGCGACTACCAAGAGCGTTCCCGGCTCGTGCTGCCGCGCTGGCGGGAAGAGCTCCGGAACGGACTCCAGAAGTTCTCGGCACTCCGAGTTTTCCCGGCGGTCGCCAACTATCTCCTCGTGCGTTTGCTCGACCCCGGCCTCACCGCGCCTATGCTCAGGGCGCGCTTGCTCACAGAGCGGATCGCGATCCGAGATTGCGCGTCCTTCCGGGGTCTCGGGCCAGCTTACCTCAGGCTGGCGATCCGTCGACCGGAGGAGCACGCTCTGTTGATCGAGGCGCTGGAGCGGTGCCTCTGATCCTCGGATTGGCCGTGCTTTTCGATCTGGCGTTCGGCGAGCCAAGGAATCGCTGGCATCCGGTGGCATGGGTCGGACGCACGCTTGGGCGGGCTCGGCACTGGGCGCCGAGCGGGAGACCAATGACTCTGCTCGCCTTTGGGGCGCTCGTGGTCGTGGGCTCGTCGCTCCTGGTGGCAGCGCTTGTCGCGGTGGTGGCCCACGGGGCGCCTGCCCTCGGCTGGCTCGGGATTTTCTTCCAGGCTTGGCTCCTGAAGTGCGCCTTCTCCCTGAGAGGGCTTGTCCGAGCGGCGGGGGAGGTGAGGACAGCCCTGAGCCATGGAAGGCTGGAGGAGGCGCGCTCCCACGTGGGACGGCACCTGGTGAGCCGGCCGACAAGCGGGCTCTCGGCCGATCAAGTAGTGTCAGCCACCGTGGAGTCGGTGGCCGAGAACCTCACCGACAGCGTGGTCGCCCCACTCTTCTTCTTCCTCCTGTTCGGCCTGCCGGGCGCCTGGGCCTACCGCGTGGTGAACACGGCCGACGCGATGTGGGGCTACCGCGGGGGCGATCTCGAGCATCTCGGCAAGGCGGCAGCGCGGCTCGATGATCTCCTGAACTGGATCCCAGCCCGTCTCGCAGGAGTGGGGATCGTCCTGGGCGCTTTCCTCGTGGGGGAGGCGGCGGGCCGCTCGTGGCACAGCATGTGGCGCGACCATGTCCGGACCGCCAGCCCGAACGCGGGGTGGACAATTGCGGCCATGGCCGGGGCGCTGGGGGTCGGACTCGAAAAGCCCGGCGCCTACAAGGTGGGCGGCAGTTGCCTGCCCACGGCGGAGTGCATTGATCGAGCCGTTCGTATCATGGGCAGCGCCAGCGGGGTGGCCCTCGCCCTTGCCCTAGCGCTCGGTGTCCTCAGGCCATGAGAGCGAGGGCGCGGGCCCGAGCGCTGATGATCCAGGGGACGACCTCCCACGCGGGGAAGAGCCTCATTGTGGCGGGACTCTGTCGCCTCTTCCGCCAGGAGGGGTTGCAGGTGGTGCCGTTCAAATCCCAGAACATGGCGCTCAACGCCTACGTCACCCGCGACGGCGGCGAAATGGGGTGGGCCCAGGCCATGCAAGCCGAGGCCGCTGGGGTGGAGCCCCGGGTGGAGATGAACCCGATCCTCCTCAAGCCCGAGTCCGCTCACCGGAGTCAGGTGATCGTGCTCGGGAACGTGCTTGGGCCTTCCACGGCCAGGGCCTACTACACGATGACGGAGCGCCTGTGGGGGACGGTGGTAGAAAGCTACCGCCATCTCGCAGCGGAGGCAGACCTCGTCCTCATCGAAGGAGCGGGGAGTCCCGCTGAGCCCAACTTGATGGAGCGGGAGATCGCGAACATGGCTGTCGCCCGCCTGTCCGCGGCTCCGGTGGTTCTGGTCGGTGACATAGATCGTGGCGGTGTTTTCGCGAGCTTCGTCGGGACACTCAGCCTCCTACGGCCACAAGACAGAAGAAGAGTAAGAGCCTTTATAATCAATAGGTTCAGAGGCGATCCCTCATTTCTCACATCAGCCGTTGAACTTCTCGAGCGGCGAACCGGGCAGCCCGTGCTTGGTGTTGTGCCGATGCTCCCCCATCTCGGTCTCCCTGAGGAGGATAGCGTGGCTCTGGATGGGCCGAGCCCCGCAGCTTGGAGGGCCGATGGGAGCAGGCTGACAGGCGGGCCTGTGAGGATCGCCGTCGTGCGGATTCCCCATATCGCCAACTTCACCGACTTCAAGCCGCTGGAGCTCGAGCCAGGGGTGGTACTCATCTACGGGCAGCGGCCTGCCGACTTGGCTTCCTCGCACCTGGTGATCCTGCCAGGCTCCAAGGACACCATCGCGGATCTCAGATTCTTGAAGGCCGAAGGGTTCGCGAAGGCCGTTTCTGACCACCTCTCCCGGGGCGGCTCGGTGGGGGGGATCTGCGGGGGGTATCAGATGCTCGGACGATCGGTGAGGGATCCCCACGGCGTGGAGAGTGGAGGTGAAGAGGCCGGGCTCGGGCTCCTTCCCGTCACCACCGTGCTCGAACCCTGGAAAACCACCCGCCGCGTGCGGGCTCGTCTCCTGCCCGGTCCCTGGGGCGAGGGGAGCGGCGAGTGGGAAGCCTATGAGATTCATATGGGGCGTACCGCGGGGGGCGAGGGGCTGACCCGACTCTTTTCCATCCGCCGTGGTGGGGATGAAGCGAGTGACGAGAGTGGCGGAGTGATCGCGCGGGATGGCCGGGCCTGGGGGACCTATCTCCACGGTTGCCTGGACTCACCCGAGGTGAGACAGCGCCTCTTGGCCTGGCTCCGGGCTCGGGCGGTCTCCTCAGCGCCTGTGTCGTCAGTGGACTACCGCGATCTCCGTGAGTCCGCCTACGAGGCCCTGGCCGAGGCTCTCCGCAGCTCGTTGAATCTCCCCGCCATCCGCGCCCTCATTCGGCTGTAGCCTCCCTCTTCGACGGAAATTTCCTTCGTGAGTTGCTTTCCCCGCGGTATCATGAGTTCTCGCCGCCCTCCGGCGGCGAACGTGTCTGTGCCGGTGCCCATGAGCGTGAGCGTTACGGACGAGCTGACGGAAGGCCTCCACGCTGCCATCCAGGCCGCCGGCTTTTCCCCGCCGGAGGGGCTCCTCTGGGAGGTGCCCCGCGAGGCCGTCCACGGCGACTATGCAACCAACGCGGCTCTGCTCCTGGCCAAGGCCGCCCGTCGGCCGCCGCGTCAGGTGGCCGAGCAGATCGTCGGGCACTGGCCGGCGCTCCCCGCGGTGGAGCGCGTGGAAGCAGCCGGCCCGGGCTTTGTGAATGTGTTCCTTGCCCCGGCCTGGTGTCGGGAGGCCCTGCGCCAGGTTCTGGTCGCCGGTCAAGCCTACGGGTCGAGCTCCTGGGGTTGCGGCGAGCGGGTCCGCATCGAGTTCGTGTCCGCCAATCCTACGGGTCCCCTGGTCATCGTCAACGCCCGAGCCGCGGCCGTGGGCGACTCCCTAGCGCGGATCCTCCGTTCCCAGGGCTACCAGGTGTACACCGAGTACTACGTCAACGACGCCGGAAACCAGTTCGAGGCCCTCGCCCGCTCCTTCGACGCTCGCGTCCGCCAGGAGCTCGGCCAGGACGCGGCACTCCCGGAGAACGGCTATCCCGGCGAATACCTGATCGATCACGCCCGCGAATACCTGAAGGCGGAAGGCAGCGCCGTCCTGGAGCGGCCTGAGGCCGAGCGGCTTCAGCATCTTGGCGACTACGCCGTGCAGCGAATCCTCGATGTCCAGCGCAAGGTCCTTCAGGATTACGGTGTCGGGTTCGATACGTGGTCGTTCGAGCGCAGGGATGTTCGACAAGCCGGCTTGCCGGAGAAGGCCGTAGGGGAGCTTGCGGCGCGCAGGCTCACGTACGAGCAAGACGGCGCGCTGTGGTTCCGTTCCTCCGAGTTCGGTGACGAGAAGGATCGCGTGCTGCGCAAGTCCACGGGCGAGCTGACCTACTTTGCCGTGGACCTCGCCTATCACCACTACGCGAAGTTCGGCGACGTCGAGCGGGTCGTCAACCTCTTCGGGCCGGATCACCACGGTTACGTTCCGCGCATGCGTGCGGCAATGGAGGCCCTGGGCCATCCGAAGGAGATGTTCCAGGTCCTCATCGTTCAGCTGGTCACCCTTCTCCGGGGCGGTCAGCCGGTGCGGATGTCCAAGCGGCGGGGGGAATTTGTCCTGATGGAGGAGCTCATCGAAGAGGTGGGGCGGGACGCCGCCCGCTTTACCTTCCTCTCACGCCGTCACGACAGCCCCTTGGAGTTTGACCTGGATGCGGTGACGAAGCAGTCCGCCGACAACCCGGTGTACTACGTGCAGTACTGCCACGCGCGGGTGTCCAGCATTTTCCAGCATCTTGTGCAGAAAAAGCTGGCGGTCGCGGACAGGAACCGCGTGGATCTCGACCCCCTTACTCTCCCGGAGGAGCTGGGGTTGATCAAGCGGCTCCTCCATTTTCCGGCCGTGGTGGCAGGGGCTGCCCGGGCCCTGGAACCGCACCGTATCGCCTACTACCTTCAGGAGTTGGCCGCCACCTTCCATCCCTACTACAACCGCCACCGGGTTGTGGGAGACGACCTGAGGCTCACTCAGGCGCGGCTCGCTCTGGTGGCTGCGGTCGGTCAGGTGGTGCGAAACGGCTTAGCCTTGTTGGGCGTTGCCGCCCCGGAGAAGATGTGACGCCGAGGCGTCCGAGGAAGCGCCGTCCCCGTGGCCGGGCCCGCAGCGTCGCCGGCAGCGTTATCGGTCTCTCACTCCTTGCGGGGACATTCGTGGTCGGCACGCTCATGGGACACGAGTGGGCCCGGGGCCGGTGGCAGGCGGACGGGGCCGGGCAGCGCTCGATCCGACTCGATCCGAAGAGGTTGGAAGCTCGGGTACCGAAGCCCTCCCCCGGGATCCAGGAGAAGCTGACCTTTTACCGGACGCTCACCGCGCCCTTGGCTTCCATGCCGCCTCCCAAGCGGAATGGTGGCCCCGAAGGGGTTGCCCCGGGCAAGGGGCCTACCGGCGGGTCGGAGAGCGACGGGCAGATCAAGGGCTGGACCATCCAGGTGGCTGCATTCGGCGCCAGAGAGCCCGCCACCGCGCTCCGCCACTCCCTCGCCACCGAAGGCTTCGACGCCTATCTGAGTTCGGTCACCCGTGAGGACGGCACGATCCTCTATCGGGTGCGGGTCGGAAACTACGCTACCAGGGATGCGGCTCTCCAGGTGTCAGCGCGTCTGAGGCGCACGCGCACACTCGACCCCTTTGTGGCACCCCGGTAGGGAGAGAGGGGCGTGGGCCATCGGGTGGGGCGGGTGCTGATTACTGGGGAAGAGATCGCCGGGCGGATCCAGGAGCTAGCGGGGGCAGTGGCCCACGATTACGCGGAGAAGGATCCGGTGCTTGTGGGGGTCCTGAAGGGGGCCGTGGTCTTCCTGGCCGACCTGATCCGAGCTGCCGATATTCCGATCACCCTGGACTTCGTCGAGCTCTCCAGCTACGGTGCGGGTACCGGGTCATCCGGGCTGGTCGAGATCATCTCCGACCTGTCGGGTTCCATCGAGAACCGCCACGTCCTGATTGTCGAGGACATCATCGACACCGGTCGCACCGCGCACTACCTCCGACGAAACCTCGAGAGCCGACATCCCGCGAGTCTCAGGCTTTGCGCCCTCTTGAACAAGGCGGGTCGGCGGGAGATCGTGGTTGAGATTGACTACGTGGGCTTCACGATCCCGAACGAGTTCGTGGTGGGATACGGCCTTGACTTCATGGCGCACTATCGAAACCTCCCGTACATCGCGGTTCTCGAACCCGAGCCCGCGGGGCCCGAACCGGGTGGCTCACTAGCCCTCCAGGATCTGGAGTGATCGCGCTCTGCGTGCCCCGGGGGATCCGCCCGGGCGAATCCAACGAGCCGTACCGGGCCGCTTCGAAGGCGCACCTCCGCCTTCGGCGTGGGTCGCCGGCCCGCGCAGTAGCCTTGCCCCGACGAGGCTCTCGAGAGGGCGAGCCGGAGCCTCCCTCCGCCCGGTCAGGAGACGAAAGTTGAGCGAGGGGTGGCGTCCCGGCGCACGGCTGGCGCGAGATGAGTATTTGGCAGCCCTGACGCCGCTCTGCGGAGAGGGTCAGGACGGCGGCGCCGGTTGGGAGCGCGCTCCCTATGGTATAATTATGGCGCTTACGGCAGGCCCCAGGGGAACGTAGATGAAGCCGCCCATGAACCGGTTCCATCGGAATTTGGCCGTCTGGATGGTGGTCGGCCTGATGGTCATTCTGCTCATCAACCTCTTCCAGGCCCACCAGCCCTCTCGCGAAGAGATCGTCTTCTCTGACTTCCTGCGCAAAGTGGAGGCAGGCGAGGTGAGGGATGTCACGATCCGGGGGAACGCGGTCAAGGGGCGGCTCGCTGACGGCTCTCCGTTCACCAGCTACACGGTCGACTATCCAGACCTGGTGAAGATGCTGCGCGAGCGCGGCGTCCGCATCACGGTCAAGCCCCCGGACACGAACCCCTGGTACGGGGTCTTCCTCCAGTGGATCCCCATGCTCCTCTTCATCGGTGTCTGGATCTTCTTCATGCGCCAGATGCAGGGAGGCGGGGCCAAGGCGCTCTCATTCGGCAAGGCCAAGGCGCGCCTGATCTCCGAGAAGCAGAACAAGGTGAGCTTTCAGGACGTAGCCGGCGTGGACGAGGCGAAAGAGGAGCTCCGCGAGATCATCGAGTTCCTCAAGGACCCCCAGAAGTTCCAGAAGCTGGGAGGGAAGATCCCCAAAGGCGTGCTGCTGGTCGGGCCGCCGGGGACCGGGAAGACGCTCCTGGCGAAAGCCATCGCCGGGGAGGCCAACGTCCCGTTCTTCTCGATCTCGGGCTCCGACTTCGTGGAGATGTTTGTGGGCGTGGGCGCCTCGCGGGTACGCGATCTCTTCGAGCAGGGGAAGAAGAACGCCCCGTGCATCATTTTCATGGACGAGATCGACGCGGTCGGACGGCATCGCGGGGCGGGGCTCGGCGGTGGGCATGACGAGCGGGAGCAGACGCTCAACCAACTCCTGGTTGAGATGGACGGCTTCGAAACCAATGAGGGCGTAATCCTCGTCGCCGCAACCAACCGGCCTGATGTGTTAGATCCGGCGCTGCTCCGGCCGGGGCGGTTCGACCGCCAGGTGGTGGTGCCTCGCCCCGATGTCAGGGGGCGGGAGGAGATCCTCGGCGTTCACGCCCGGCGGATCCCGTTGAGCCCAGAGGTGGACCTGAAGGTGCTGGCCCGCGGTACCCCCGGCTTCTCCGGCGCCGACCTGGCCAACCTGGTGAACGAGGCGGCCCTCCTCGCCGGGCGGTACGGCAAGAAGGCGGTCGAAATGCTCGACTTCGAGAGCGCCAAGGACAAGGTCCTGATGGGTGTCGAGCGGCGGTCCATGATCATCAGCGACGAGGAGAAGAAGATCATCGCCTACCACGAGGCCGGGCACGCGCTGGTGGCCGATCTCTTGCCGGGAACGGATCCGGTCCACAAGGTGACCATTATCCCGCGCGGCCGCGCTCTGGGGCTCACCCAGCAGCTTCCCCTTGACGACAAGTACAACTACTCCAAGGACTACCTCATCAACCGGATCACGATCCTCCTCGGGGGGCGTGCTGCGGAGGAGATCGTGCTGGACCAGCAGACCACGGGGGCCGGCGACGACCTGGAGAAAGCCACCGAGATGGCTCGAAAGATGGTCTGCGAGTGGGGGATGTCGGAGAAGCTGGGCCCGCTGACCTTCGGAAAGCGGGAGGAGCACATTTTCCTGGGACGGGAAGTCACTCGGCAACAGGACTACTCGGACGAGACCGCGCTCGTCATCGACAGCGAGATCACGCGGATCGTCGTGGAGTGCGCGACGAAGGCCCGTCGGCTCCTCGAAGAACATCTGGAAAAGCTCCACACGCTGGCACGGGCGCTTCTGGAACGCGAGTCGCTGGACGGAGAGGAGATCGCTCGGATCATCAGGGCCCAGCCCGCTCTCGAGGAAGCGCCGACTCCTGCCTAAGTGTCGAAGGGACCCCGTCCGGGCCTCCGGTGCGGGTACCCGCTCGACAGGTCCCCCCCAAGCTCGTGACACGGTCTCGGCGTCGGCCGTGGTATTGTCTTTTGGGGGAGGTGGCATGCCGAACCGTGCGCTGCTCGGTGGCCTCTCGGTGGGGGCGGGGCTTCCCGTCGTGGTGCTGGGAGTCCTCAACGTGGGCCCTGAATCTTTCTACCGGGGCTCAGTCGCCTCCGATCCCGACCAGCTCTTGCGCATGGCCGAGAAGATGGTGGAGGCCGGTGCTGCCGTCCTGGACGTCGGGGCCATGTCCACAGCTCCGTATCTTCCGGGCCGGATCGCCGAAGGGGAGGAAACCGACCGCCTCAGCCGCGCCGTGAGGCTCCTCGTCGAAAAGCTGGGCGTGCCGATCTCGGCCGACACCACACGTGCCGCCCCGGCTCGGGCTGCTCTGGATGCAGGGGCGACGATCATCAACGACGTGAGCGGGGTCTCGGCGGATTCCGAGATGGCCGAACTTGTTGCGCGACGGGGCGCGGCGCTCATCCTCACGGCATCTCCCGGAGTAGGAGCCTCGCGCGTTCAATCCGTTCCTCCCGCGCGGCCGTCCTCCGCGCCTTCAGTTGCCGTGCGTGAGAGGCCCGAGCAGGTTGTGTTCGCCCGCCTCGGGCAGAGCCTGGCGCTCGCCCGGCGCGCCGGGATTGCCCGTGAGGGAATCGTTGTGGACCCCGGGATCGGCTTTTTCCGGGACTCCGGATGGCCGTGGCAGGAATGGGACTGCCGGGTCCTGGCTCGGCTCGGCGAGCTCCACCGGCTGGAGCAACCCATCTGCGTGGGCGTCTCCCGGAAATCCTTCATCGGCGCTATCCTGGGTGAGGAGGATCCGGGCCGCCGGCTCGTGGGCTCCCTGGCTGCGACGGCCGTGGCGGTGGCCAACGGGGCCGATCTGATCCGGACCCACGACGTGGGCGAAACGATCGGGGCGGTGCGCATCGCAGAAGCTATCCGTGCGGCCGGCTTCAGTGGAACCGCATAGCCGAATGTCGGACACCATTCATCAGATCTTCCGGTGGCGCGGCGCCGTCGAATCCTTACTCTGCCCGAGCGTCTCCAGGCGCCCGGGGAGATTCAGGGTCCCGTGCTCTCTGCGCCGCGAAGTCGGGTGGTGGTGAAGCCCCCGGGGGCTCTTCCATGAGTCGCCTATTTGGGACCGACGGGATCCGCGGGGTCGCGAATCAGGCCCCTCTTACCTCGGAGCTGGTTCACCGGCTCGGCCGGGAGGTCGTCACCGTCCTGCTGGAAGGAACTCAGTCCGGCCAGGTGCGGCTCGTGGTCGGCCGGGATACCCGCCTCTCCGGGTTCATGCTGGAGGCCGCCTTCGTCTCGGGCGCCCTGTCGGCCGGAGCGGAGTGCTACACGGTGGGAGTCCTTCCAACGCCCGCCATCGCCGTGCTCACCCGCCAGCTCGCGGCCCACGGGGGCGTCGTGCTCTCGGCGTCCCATAATCCCTTCCAGGACAACGGGATCAAGCTCTTTTCCGGAGAGGCGACCAAATTTCCCGACGCCTGGGAGGACGAGATCGAAGCCCGGCTTCTCGCTCCGGACGCCGTGCCGCGCCCCACCGGAGCCCGGATTGGCCGCTTGGTTTCGTACCCCCGGGCTGAAGCCGACTATCTTCGTTTCCTCCAGAACACCTTTCGCTATGATCTCCGGGGGCTCACCCTGGTCGTCGACTGCGCCCACGGGGCCACCTATCGGGTCGCGCCCCGGCTGTTCACGGCTTTGGGCGCGCAGGTCCTCAGGCTAGGGGTTCGTCCCGATGGCACCAATATCAATCGCCGCTCAGGGGCGCTCTATCCGGATGGCCTCCGCCGGAAGGTGAAGGCCACCGGGGCTCACCTCGGCCTAGCCTTTGACGGCGACGGCGACAGGCTGATAACGGTGGACGAGGCAGGGGAGATCAGAGACGGGGACTACCTCCTCGCCGTCTGCGCCCGGCACCTGACCGCCAGGGGGCAGCTCAGAGGAAATCAAGTCATCACCACCGTGATGGCCAACCTGGGATTGGATCGCTCCCTCGAGGCGGCCGGGCTCCAGGTCGTGAAGACCCCGGTGGGAGACCGCTATGTTCTGGAGGAGATGCACCGCCTGAGCGCCAACCTCGGGGGGGAGCAGTCGGGACATCTCATCTTCCTCGATCACGCTCCCACCGGCGACGGCCTGCTCTCGGCACTTCAGCTCCTGACCGTGATGCGGGAGACCGGTGAGCCCCTTTCCCGGCTCGCGACTTGCCTCACCAAGTTCCCCCAGGTGCTGGTGAATGTGCGGGTCAAGGAGAAACCCCCGATCGAGAAGATCCCCGGTCTGGCTGCCCGGATCCAGGAGCAGGAAGCTGCCATGAACGGAGCCGGGCGGATTCTGGTTCGCTACTCTGGCACCGAGCCGGTTGCCCGGGTGATGGTGGAGGGAGAGGATGAAGCCATGATCCGGGCCATGGCCCGGGAGCTGGTCGCGCTCATCGAGCAGGCGGTCGGCGCGGAGACTCGGGCAGGATCGGCCTCGTGATGGGGATCAAGGGAGTCGGGGTCGATCTGGTGCAGATCTCCCGGCTTCGCCAGATGGTGGAGCGGTGGCAGGAACGCTTTCTCAGGCGCGTTTTTACCGAGGCCGAGCTCGACTACTGTTTTCAGCGTCGCGACCCTATTCCGCACCTGGCAGCCCGCTTCGCCGCCAAGGAGGCCGCCCTCAAGGCACTCGGCACTGGGCTCCGGATGGGGATCAGCTGGCGCGAGCTCGAGGTGCGGCGGATGCGGGGAGAGCCCCCGACCCTCATGCTCTCCGGTCGCGTCAAGGCCATCGGGGAAGCTCGAGGCAGTTCCGGGTGGCTTCTTTCCCTCAGCCACGACGGCGACTATGCCTTCGCCCAGGCCGTGCTCTTGGGAGACTCGCCGGACCGTTCGGATCTCAGGGGCGCGGGAGGCGAGGCTGTCCATGAGGGGGGCGTGTAGGGCGGTGGGTCTCTTCTCGTTGCCCCTTCAGGGATCCGCCGCGGCAGCGCCTGGTGGAGGTGAGAGTCTGCCGGTGCGCGGCCGCTTTGTCACCCTCAAGGGGAAGCCTGGTCTGGTTATCGGAGCCCCCCACGGCGGCACCGACGATCGTACCACCTGGATCGGCCAGGAAGTAGCGGCCAAGACCGGGTTTGGCCTAGTTATGGCCATGGGTTTTGCCAGCCCAAACTCTCCACGCTGGCGTTTCAACGTCAACCGTCCGACTGAGGGGATCCCCGGACGGCCGGCTGCGAAGGAGCGCTACACGGAGGAGGCCCGCCGGGTGTACGAACGTTACGTTGGGCAGGTCCGTGGCGTCTCCCAGGGCCCGATTCACCTCTACGTCGAGCTTCACGGGAACACCAGACAGGAGAGCGCGGGACGGATCGAGATCGCCACCGTGGGGGTGGATCGCCTGGAGGCTTGGCAGATCAAGACGCTTTTCGAGTTGACTCGGGATACCCATCTCAGCGGCCGGCCTGAGGTCCCGCGGCTTGGCGTGCTCGTGGAGCCTCTGGATCGGATCGCCTTGACCGCATCCTCGGCCAAGCAGATCGGCATCCTCCGTCTGCCTCGCCACGTGATCCACATTGAGCTTCCCCGTGCGGCGCGGGTCTCCGGCGCGGAGGGTTATGTGCAGGTCCTGGCGGAGTTTCTCCAGGAAGCCTCGAGAACCCTCCTGGATGAGAGGGAGTGAGTGCTTCCCGTCTTCATCGCCGCGGAGATGCGCGCCCTGGACAAGCGCGCGATGTCCGAGCTCGGCATTCCGGGCCCTCGGCTGATGGAACGCGCCGGCGGGAGCGCCGCCGGCGCCATCCGGGCCTCGTTTGGGAGCGTCAGGGGAAAGCGAGTGGTCATCTGCTGCGGAAAGGGGAACAACGGAGGGGACGGCTTCGTGGTGGCCCGGCGGCTCCGAGCTGCCGGCGCCTCGGTGAGGGTCTTTCTCCTCGCCCTGGCGAGAGAGGTCAAAGGGGATGCAAGCCTCATGCTTGGCGCCTACCGGAGGAGCGGGGGCAGGATCGTCGAGGTGACTCCCGCACAGGGGTTCCCAGACCTGGAGAGGGCCCTGGCCTCCGCGGATTTGGTGGTCGATGCCCTTCTGGGAACCGGTCTCACGGGTGGCGCTGGCGGGGTTTACGCTTCCGCCATCGAGGCGATCAACCGGAGCGGCAAGCCGGTCGTCGCGCTCGATCTCCCGTCCGGCCTCTCCTCTGACCACGGGCAGTTGCTGGGCCCGACGGTTCGAGCTTCGCTGACCCTCACCTTCGCGGGATGGAAGCGAGGCCTTCTTCTGTATCCGGGCGCGACCTGCGCTGGGGAGGTGCGGGTGGTTGACATCGGGATCCCGGGCTCTGCGGCGCGTCAGGAGGCCTCAGCGTTTCGGCTCGAGACCTTGGACATCGCCTCGCTGCTTCCGCCGAGAGCTCCCGACGCCCACAAGGGCTCCTTCGGCCATCTCCTCGTGGTGGCCGGGTCGGTGGGAAAGACCGGAGCGGCGGCCATGGCCGGGCGAGCGGCCTTGAGGAGCGGGGCCGGGCTCGTCACGATCGCCGCCCCCGCCTCCCAGCAGCCCGTCATCGCAGCCCTCGGGATGGAGACGATGACCGAACCGCTCCCCGAAACTCCGGGGCAGTCCATCAGCCTCAAGGCGAAGGACCGGATCCTGGAGCTGGCGGAGCGGACGGACGCCATGGCCTTGGGCCCCGGAATCTCGCTGGATCCGGAGATCCAGATCCTGGTCAGGGAGCTCGTACGGGAGGTGGGGCGGCCGATGGTTGTGGATGCCGATGGGCTGACGGCACTGGCCGGTCATCTCGATCTGCTGAAGAAATCTCCGGCCCCTCGCTGCCTGACTCCGCATCCCGGCGAGATGGCCAGGCTCCTGGGGGTGCCCGTTAAGGACGTTCAGTCAGATCGGATCGAGGCCGTCCGCACCTTATGCAAGCGCTTCGGCATCTTCCTCGTGTTGAAGGGTGCCGGGAGCGTCATTGGAGACCCGGAAGCAAAAATCTTTGTCAACCCCACCGGCAATCCGGGGATGGCGAGCGGCGGCTCCGGAGATGTCCTGACCGGGATGGCCGGGGCCTTCCTCGCCCGGGGGATGCATCCGCTCTCGGTCCTCCAAGCGTCCGTCTTTCTCCACGGTCTTGCTGCCGACCTGGCTTCACAGGACAAGGGCGAGGAGGGTCTGATCGCAGGCGACATCTTGGAGGCGATCCCCCGCTCAATCCTGACGGTCCAGCGCGGCGGGCCTTGAAGTTTCGGGTGACCTCGCCCGCCACCGTTTGGGACAGCACCCGGAGAATCCGGTACGAGGAGAAGCGGCGGGGAATGCCCTCTCAGATGGGCGCGGGGATGGAGGAGCACTCCGAGGAAGGCGGCGAATGCGCGCGGTGGTGCAGCGGGTTACCGAAGCGACGGTTACGGTGAGAGGCCGTGCGGTAGGGGCCATCGGGCCGGGCCTCGTGGTGTTGGTTGGAGCCAGCGAGGGGGATACGCAGGCCGACGCGGGCTACATCGCTGGAAAGGTGGCGGGACTCCGCATCTTCGAGGATGACGAGGGAAAGATGAACCGCTCGGTGGAGGAGGTCGGCGGCTCGGTCCTGATCGTGAGCCAATTCACTCTCTACGGCGACTGCCGGAAGGGCCGTCGTCCCTCGTTCGTGCGAGCTCTGCAATCGGAGGCCGCCGCGCGACTTGTGGAACGGGTAGGCGAGCTACTCCGGGAGCGGAGCTTGCGGGTGGAGACGGGGGAGTTTGGTGCGGTGATGGACGTGTCGCTGATCAACCGCGGGCCCGTCACCCTCCTGCTTGACAGCCGGAAGGAGTTCTGACCGGCTCCTAGGGCATTCTCAGTTTGCGGTGAGTCAGAAGGTTGCGTTCAAGAGCCCGAGTCCGGCTGAGACCGAGCGAATCGGTCAGGCGCTAGCCGTCTGGCTCCGCTCGGGTGACGTGGTCGCCTGCATCGGCGAGCTCGGCTCAGGGAAGACGACCTTCATCCGGGGCGTGGTTCGCGGCCTGGGAGGGAGCGAGGCTGCCACCAGCCCGACCTTCGTCCTCATCAATCAGTACCAAGGCCGCCTCCCGGTCTATCATCTGGACGCGTACCGAACCGGAAGCCTGGCCGAAGTGCAGGATCTCGGCGTGGAGGAGATCTTGTTCGGTGACGGGGTCACGGTGATCGAGTGGGCAGAAAAACTTCTCCCGCTCCTCCCTGACCAGATGATCGTGGTGCGGATTTCCGGTCTCGGCGAGGAACCCCGCCACATCGTGCTTGAAGGGCTTCCTGAGGAGTGGGTGCTGGCCGTATCCGACTCCGGTCGTTTCTAGCTCCGGGACGCGTATTCGCCCCGCAGGATGGGTCCTTCCCCATACCGAAGAACTTTTTGTCACTACCTATCAATTTTTGTCTCGGGTAGCCAGGGAGCCGCCCGTATTACTCTCGGAAATTCCTATGTTTAAAGGGCGGTTCGTTTGGCATGAAGGTTGCAGCGACCCTAGGTTGGGAAAGGCACAAAGGGGGAGAGGCATGCCACGGCTCCTATTTATCGTCGCCCGACAGAACTCCCGCCTCTACGAATATCTGAAGCGCCAGCTGTCTGGCCAGAACGGTGTCCAGGTCATCCTGGAGCGGCGCAGCGGGCGGGACCGGCGGCAGCGCGTCTCT
>JBHIBG010000036.1:0-25005 GCA_046758965.1 Methylomirabilia bacterium
TGTCGCCAGATGATAGGGAATGTTTGGGAGTGGACAGCTTCAGCCTTTTACCCCTATCCAGGATTTATTGTGGATTCGCCGTATAAGGAATATTCGGCGCCATGGTTTGGCTATCGCAAGGTGCTGAAAGGGGGAGCGTGGGCCACGCGCTCTCGACTCGCTTGCAATACGTATCGGAATTTTTTTCAACCTTACCGGCGCGATATATTTGGCGGCTTTCGCACCTGCGCCCGCCAACGGGTGATATGACCAGGGGCCAAAATGACGGCGGCGAGGAGATCGGAGCGGTGGAGTCTGGGGTTGTCCCCTATCTCCTTTTCGTGTGGGTCAACAGCAATGCGCCCACGGCCGATGGGAGATCCGTGGACTAGATGAATCCGGAGTCGAAATCAGCAGTGCCAGCCCGTCGCTCGTGATCGAGCGGCCCCCTCCCCGACGGCTTTAGCAAAAATGGGCCAAATGACTTATTGACCAGATTCGTCCTGCGGCCTAGCGTGAGGGAAAGTTTCTCCCATACTTAGAAGAAGATGACTATCCGGGTCTCGTTCATGGGGGTGATGAGGACAGTGACCCGCGAGACAGATGTCGGACTGTCTGCCGCGCCTGGCGTCACGCTCCGCGAAGTCCTTGACAGCCTGGAGAGGCGGTACGGACCAGAATTCGGCCGTCGGGTGTTCCGCTCGCAGGTACCGCCCCGCCCCCTGCAGATGCACACCCGGATTTTCGTCAACGGGAACCTGACGGACGAGGAAAAGCTGGATGAGCCCCTGCCGGTTGACGGCGGCGAGGCCGGGTGCCCAGAGGTCTTGATCTACCTCATGCCAGCTGCAACGGGTGGATGACAGGAGGAGCCATGCGTGGTCAGGCAAACAATGCTCGTGAGATTCGGGAAGATCGGTGGATTCCGTCCGCCTGCAGCATCTGTTACGGCGGCTGCTCGGTCCGGGTCCACCGGGTCAACGGCACCGTGGTGAAAATCGAGGGAAATCCGGAGAGCCCCGTGGGGAACGGCCGGATCTGTGCGAAGGGCCTGAGCGGCATTATGGTCCTTTACGATCCGAACCGGCTCAATGTCCCGCTCCGGCGCACCAACCCTGTGAAAGGAGTCGGGGTGGACCCAGGATGGAGGCCGATCAGCTGGGACGAGGCGCTCGAGGAAATCGCGGTCCGCCTGGAGAAGATCCGGGCAGAGGATCCCCGCCAGCTCTCGCTCCAAGTGACGACTACCCTGGCGCCCTCATCGCTCTTCTTCTTCACCTTTGGATGGGCCTTTGGCACCCCCAATATGTGGGTGGCCGGGGGCGGAATCCACTGCGGCAACGGGGCCCACTCGGTGGGCGGCATCATGCACGGCTCGTGGTCCCTCGTTCCAGACTTCAAGCAGTGTAACTACGCCATCTACTTCGGCGCCTCGAAGGGCCACTCCGCGGGACATGCCTCCACGCCGAACATGGAACTGGCCGCCGACGCCCGGGCCCGGGGGATGCGCTTGGTCGTAGTCGATCCCATGTGCAACTTCGCCGCGGCCAAGGCTAACGAATGGGTGCCGATCCGGGTCGGGACTGACGCCGCCCTCGCCATGGCCATGGTCAACTGCCTGCTGAATGAGTTCGGGATCTACGACGCGGAATACCTGAAGGCGAAGACCAACGGCTCCTACCTGGTCCGGCCTGACGGCACCCACGCCCGGGAACCCGAGTCCGGGAAGCCCCTCGTCTGGGACTCGGCGACCGGCTCTACGAAGACCTACGATGACCCGACGGTGAAGGACCCGGCCCTGCTCGGCGAGTGCGAGGTGGCGGGAGAGCTCTGCCGGCCGGCGTTCGAGCTCCTGAAGGAGCACGTGCGCCGCTATACGCCCGAGCGGGCGGAAGGGATCACGGGAGTGCGGACGCCTGTGGTCCGGCGGCTGGCCCGCGAGTTCGGGGAGGCCGCGCGCGTGGGGAGCACCATCGTCCTCGACGGTGTCCGGCTTCCGTACCGGCCCGCGGCGGCCATCTACTTCCGCGGAGCCCAGGGGCACAAGAATTCCTCCCACAACTGTTTCGCGGTAGACCTGTTGAATCAGGTAGTCGGCGCCGCTGATGTGGTGGGTGGCGCGCTCGGTTTCAACCCCGTGTGCTACGGCCACCCGGAGACCGGCCGTCCCCGCTACGCGCCCCGGGCCGACCGGGACGGCCTGCTGACCCCCGGGACGTGGATGCTGCCGCACCTGCCGTACCCGCCTGCGGAGCCCCGGCACCCGGACTCGATGGGGTTCATCGAGCTCTTCCCCCTCTCCCACGTCTCGCCTCTGATGGCCTCGGCCGACCAGGAGGAGTGGTGGCAACGGTTCGAGCTCCCGTACCGCCCGAAGATGCTGCTGAATTACGGCGCCAACTCCCTGATGAGCGTCGGCAACAAGGAGACGGTGGCCGCCAGCCTGGCGAAGTTTGACTTCGTCGTCTCTTTCGACCTGTTTCTCAACGAGACGTCCGACTTCGCTGACATCATCCTGCCCGACGGCAGCTATCTGGAGGTGTTAGACCCGCGACCGAACTTCCCTTTCATCTTCAACCATCCGGCCGGACCGGGGCAGTGGGGGTGGCCGATCCGCCAGCCAGTGGTCCCGCTGACCCAGGAGCGCCGGAGCGCCCGGGAGGTGCTGCTGGACCTCGCCGGGCGTCTGGGGCTCCGGCCCGAGATGAACATGGCGCTGAACGTCTTCTATGGCCTCGATGGCGCGTATCTGCTTGACCCGAAGCGGGCGTACACCTTTGAGGAGATCGCCGACCGGGAGCTCCAGCACAAGTTCGGCCCCGAACGAGGGCTCTCGTGGTTTAAGGAGCACGGCGTCATCACCTGGCCCAAGCGGGTGGAGGAGGTCTATTGGCGGCCGTTCCTGGACGTGCGCGTGCCGATCTACTGGGAGTTCATGATCGAGCTGGGCCGGAAGATCCGGGAGATCGCCGGCTCCCGCGGGATGACGTTCGACCCAGCCTACTATAGCCCGCTGCCCGAGTGGCTGCCCTGTCCGACCCACACGGTGGAGGATCCCCGCTATGATCTATTCGCCTTCTACTACCGGGACGTCCTCCACACCAACGCCTTCACCATGCAGAACCCGTGGCTGGACGAGGCCTCACAGATGGACCCGTATACGTACAGGATCTCCCTCAATACGACGACGGCTCGCCGGCGTGGCATCGCCGATGGGGATCGGATCCGCGTGGAGTCCTCCGCGGGCCGGCGGGTCAGCGGACGCGCCAAGCTGACAGAGGGGATCCACCCCGAAGGGGTTGGCATCAGCGCCTGCGCCGGGCACTGGACCCGCCACCAGCCCATCGCTCAGGGGAAGGGGGTGTTCTTCAACGACCTCCTAGAGGTGGACTACAAGCACACCAGCCCGGTGAACCTGAACCTGGATCTTTGCGCCAAGGTACGGGTCTTCAAATGAGATATGGAATGGTGATCGACCTCAAGCGGTGCTTTGGCTGCTATAGCTGCCAGGTCAGCTGTAAGGCGGAGTACGCGACTCCCCCCGGCGTCTTCTTCGCCCGGGTGGTCAAGCGCGAGAGCGGGACCTATCCGAACGTGAGGAAGATTTTTCAGCCCATGCTCTGCATGCACTGCGAGATCCCGCCGTGCGAGGAGGTTTGCCCGACCGGAGCGACATTCAAGCGTCCCGACGGTATTGTTGAGATCGACCATGACATCTGCGCGGGCTGCCGCTACTGCATCCAGGCCTGCCCCTACGAGGCCCGGTATTACCATGCCAAAGAGCGCTTCTATTTCGGCCGGCAGGGCCCGACCGAGTACGAGGCTCGGGGCTACCAGCAGCATCAGACGGGCGTCGTCATGAAGTGCAACTTCTGCGTCCACCGTCTTGAGCGGGGAGAGCTGCCCAGCTGCGTCGTGACGTGCCCGGCTAACGCGCGGACGTTTGGTGATCTGGACGACCCCAACAGCGAGGTCAACCGGCTCATTAAGGATCGTGGCGGGGCACCGCTCCACCCCGAACTCGGGACTGCTCCGTCGGTGTACTACCTGCCGGCGTAGACGGGGAGGCCGCCCATGAAACTGCTTACAGACCCGTTCGACGTCCTCCTCCAGGACTTTCAGGAGACCGCCCGTCCCCAGCGGGAGTGGGTGGACCGGCGGGGGATCCTGCTTATCAGCGGCCACTTCCTGTCCGGGGTAGGCGCCGGAGGATGGGTCTTTTCCAGCATCCTCGACTTTCTGCCAGGTGAGGTGGCCAGCATCTGCCTCGTGGCGCTGAGCGGACTCGCTCATCTCCTCTTCCTCGGTCGGCCGAAGCGCTTCTGGCGGATGGTCCGGGTGCAGTCGTCGTGGGTGAGCCGCGGGTTCATGGGGATGACCCTTTTCCTGCTGGCGGCGACGGCCTATCTGGTCCTCACGCTGAGCGGAGATGGCGCTCTCGGGATGCCCGGTCGGATACTCTGGATCCTCTCCCTGATCGGGGCGGGCGTGATCATGCTTTACAAGGGCAACGTCTACGCGGTGTGCCGGGCGATCCCGTTCTGGAACTCCCCTCTCCTGCCCGTCCTCTACGTCGCCTATGCGATCCGGGGGGGCGTGGCGCTGCTCATGCTCTTCCTGCCTTGGGATGGGGTGCGCGTCCATCTCGGACTCCTCGAGATACTCGAGCTGTGGGTTGGCGTGTCGGTTGGGATGTGCATCCTCTTCTACCTGACGATCATGGCGGGCTCGTCCCTCGACGGGCGTCGCTCGGTAGACGACCTCCTGCGCGGACGGGTCGCCACCTTCTTCTACGTCGGCGTGGTCCTGGCTGGATTTGTGGTGCCGGTCGTCATCGGGGTCTGGAACGTCATCACGCCTGTGTCGCTGGGAATGCTCGCCCTGGTGGGAGCCTTCTCACTGGTGGGTGACTTCTACGTGAAGCTCTCGATCGCCAAGGCGGGGCGGTATATCCCGCCCGTGGCTCTCGCGCGATGACGGAGAGCACCTTGGACGGTTTACAGGGGCACGGGGGGGACTCGCCTCCGACGAAGCAGGCGGGGGTCATGTTTAGTCGAAAACTCCCGCTCTGGTATCAGCTCGCCCAGATCCTGCGGGCGGGGATCTTGGGGGGGCAGTTCCCTCCGGCCTCCCGGGTTGCTCCCGAGGTGCGGTTGGCACGGCAGTATCGAGTCAGCGTCGTGACAGTCCGTCAGGCCCTGAAGTCACTGGAGGAGGAAGGGCTCATTTCCCGTCAGCGCGGCCGAGGCACCTTCGTGAACCCCGAATGCCCTCCCCGGAAGGAGCTCAAGCTGATGGGCACCGTGGAGACAGTGATTGCGCAGCAGTTCAGCGAGGAAACCATTGTGCTGGAGCAGAGCCTCATCTCTGTCCCTCCGCATCTCGCTCCTCTTTTTGGGGCTGAGCGCGAGGTGAGTTTTTTCCGGCGGCTCCGCCAGGAGCAGGGAGCCCCCCTGAGCTATGCCCTCAACTACGTCGTTCCCCAGTACGGGCACCAGATTCCGGTAGGGGCCCTCCGGCGCTATCCGATGCTGAAGATCCTGCGGGACGTCATCGGGGTCAAGCTCAAGGAGGTCCAGATCTCAGTGGAAGCCCAGGTCGTGCCCCCGGAGGTTGCGAAGCCGCTGGAGGTGGACCTGCTCAGCCCGATCCTCTTCTTCTCCGGTATTGTGTACGATCAGCGCCAGCGGGTCGTCGACCTGGATTGCATTTACTACCGGGCGGACCGCTTCAAATTCACGCTAGATCTCGAAGTGAGCCGGTGAGGGGGCGCCACGACGCTCGCGACCATTCAGGTTTCGGCGCCTGGTCCGTGACTTGAGGGGCCCAGCGCACTTTTTTCGAGGACAACAAGGTGTTGCATGGAATGGAGATCATGGCCACGCACGTGCTCTTGGCCTCCCGGTAGATGTCCTGCGGCGCTCGACGCAACCTGGAGGCGAACGGGCTCACGCTGGCGCTGTTCGAGTGGGGGCGGGCGGAGGCCCCGCCCCTCCTCTTACTGCACTCGCTTGCAGCTCATAGCCATTGGTGGGACTGGGCCGCGTCACTCTGGGCAGGCCGGCGACGCGTAATTGCGCTCGACTTCCGGGGCCACGGTGCCAGCGCTCACGCGGTTCCCGCCGTGTACGCGTTTGACGACTACGCCGCCGACACGCTGGCGGCGCTCGACGCTCTCGGCCTCGCCCATCCGGTGGTCGTGGGGCACTCCATGGGCGCGTATGTTGCTGCCTACGTGGCCTCCCTCCACCCAGAGCGCGTCCGGGCACTGGTCATCGCCGATATGCTGACGGGGTGGACCCCGGAGCAGGCAGAGGGGGCGAAACGCCAGGCCGCTCGCCCGGCACCCCAGTTCGCGAACTGGGCGGAAGCGAGAGATCGCTTCAAGTTCCAGCCGCCGGCAACCCGCGCCCCCGGCGACCGCATCCGGCACCTGGCCGAGGCGAGTGTCCAGCAGACGGCGCCGGGCGTGTGGCAGCTTGCTTTCGACCGGTCGGTGTTTCTGCACCCGCCGGTCAATCCCTGGCCGTTCCTCCCCGCCGTCGTGTGCCCCACGCTGGTGATTCACGGGGAGGGAAGCACCATCATGGACCGGCGGGCCGCTGAGCGCGTGGCGGCTGCGGTCGGGCGCGGGAGCGTGGTCACCCTTACGGGAACCTTCCATCACCTCATGCTGGACGACCCGGCCGGCTTTGTCGCGGTTGTTGACGGGTGGTTGACCGCTGCTCACTAACCAGGTCCGCGGGCTGGAAGGCACATGAGAGATCGAGTGCCTCACTGCATAAGTTATTGGTATGATTGAACGGGACGGGTTGAGCGAGGTCGCAACGTCTTTGCGAGTCACCCCATTCGATGATCAACGTCAATAAGCTGTTCCGCCGACTCTCCATCCGGTCCAAGCTGGTCATCGCCTTCTGTCTCTTCGGGGTGGTCCCCGTGTCGGTGGTGGGCGGGTATGGCGCCTTCCACTCGTTCTGGCTGCTGAACGACGCTGTCCAGGAGGGCCTGAAGGCCGGGGTCGCGATGAAGGCCGAGGAGATCCAGCGCCTCCTCGACCGGGTGAAAGGGGACGTCCTCTTCCTGAGCCGTCTGCCCACCCTTCAGGCTCTCGTCAACCTGAAGCCGGAAGCCCACGAGGAACGGCGGCGTCTGCTCGCCCGCCTGGGCGAGGAATTTCTCTCTTTCTCTCGCTCCCACCCGGTCTACTACCAGGTCCGCTACATCGATGAGCGCGGGAGAGAAGCCGTCCGGGCCGATTTCGACGGGCAGGGTCACCATCTGGTGCCGCCCGACCAACTTCAACACAAAGGAGATCGTTACTATTTCAGGGAGGCCATGGCGACACCTCCCGGAGCCATCTATGTCTCCCCCATGGACCTCAACATCGAGTGGGGGGCCGTGGAACTCCCCCGGAAGCCGGTCGTCCGCTACGCCGTCCCCCTTCGGAGCGCCAGGGAGGAGCCGCGAGGGATCGTGATTCTCAACATCTATGCCTCCCGCATCCTGAGTCACGTCCTGGCCCTGGGGGAAAAGGGAGAGGTGTCCCTGGCCAGTTCGACGGGCTTCTACCTCTTGAAGTCCAATTGGGTGGGCGAGAGCCGCACCTCCTCAGGTGCTGACTCTCTTCCTTTCCCCTCCTGGTTGGCCTCTTACTCGGAGCAACTTCGCCCCGAGGAGTTCTCGGATGGCCTGCCTGACGGGGCGGTGATGGAGGACTACCCTTCAGACCTGGCCTCCGCCATCTTCTCGGGGGAGATCGGGACCGCTGTGGAGCCTGGCCTCCGTGGCCGGATCGTGGCGTTTGCCCCGATCTTCCCTCACCTAGACCGCCAGGAGGAGTTCTGGGTGGCGGTTCACGCGTACCGGAAGTTAGAGGTGCTCTCCTCCCTGCGGGCCCTCCAGTTCCTCGTGCTGCTGCTGGGCGGAGCAGTCCTCGTCGTGGCTCTCGTGGCGGGCGTTGCCGCCGCCCGGCATTTTACCCGCCCGATCACTGCCTTGATCAGAGGCGCCGAGGCCGTCGCTGCAGGGGACTTCGATCGCCCCATCCGGGTCGAGACCAACGACGAGCTGGAGGACCTGAGCCATCAGTTCACTCAGATGGCCACCCGCCTGAAGGAGCACGAGCGACAGCTCAGGGAGGCGCGGGGCCGGGCCGAGCGAAGGGCCCAGGAGACACAGGCCCTGAACCGTATCGGGATGGAGGTGCTGACGCTTCTCTCCCTCCCCGAGATCCTCCAGCTCGTGGTGGACAAGGCGCGGGAGCTCCTCAAGGGAGATCTGGCCATCCTCTGCCTGGACGAGTCTGACCACGGGCTCCGGTTGGGCGCCGTGAGCGGATCAGCTGAGGCACTCCAGTTCCACCCCGGGGATCTCATCCCGGCCCTCACATGCGACAGGGTCAGCTGCCAGGAGGCTCGGTGCCCGGTTGTCTCTGGCGCGGCGTTCGGGAGCCATGTAGGAGTCGTGATGAGGAGTGAAGAACGGGTGGTGGGTTACCTCTGCGTGGGCCACCACGAGACCCGGCCGGTGGGCTCCGACGAGCTGGAATTCCTCTCCGGCCTCGCCAACCAGGCTACGATCGCGATCGAGAAAGCCCGTCTCCACCGAGAGGTAAGGGAGCTGGCGAGGCTTGAGGAGCGGGAACGGATCGGCCAGGATCTTCACGATGGGATTATCCAGTCCATCTACGCCACGGGCCTCGGCCTCGAGGAGTGCCTGAAGCTCGTCGGCGGGGTGCCACAGGAAGTGGGCCCGAAGCTCATGGAAGCGATTCAGAGCCTCAACGTCGTGATCCGCGATGTGAGGAACTATGTGGTGGGCCTCCAGCCCGAGGAGCTTCATGGCCGCGGGTTGAGCGGTGCCCTGGCCGATCTCAGCCGAGGCCTGGTTCTCAACGCCCTGCTCAACGCTGAGCTCGAGGTGGAGCCCGGGACTGACGAGGCCCTCAGCCCCGACCAAGCCGCCAACCTCTTCCAGATCTCTCGGGAGGCGCTGACGAACGTGGTGAAGCACGCGGGCGCCTCTCAGGTCATCCTGACCCTGCGGAGGGCGGACGGCGTGGTCTGTCTCGCGGTGGAGGACGACGGCGCGGGGTTCGATCCCGACCTTTGGGGAGGCGGGGGCCAGGGATTGCGCAACATGGGGGAGCGGGCGCGACGCCTGGGCGGGTCGCTCAGCGTCGAGAGCGCGCCAGGCCGCGGGACACGGATCAGGGTGGAGATCCCGCTGGCGGAGCCCGCATGAAGAATCGGAAGATTCCCGTTTTGCTGGTGGACGACCACGAGGTCGTCCGTGTCGGCCTTCGCTCGCTCTTGAGCCGAGAGCCTGGAATCGAGGTGGTCGGCGAGGCGGGAAGCGCTGCCGACGCAGTGGCCCAGGCCGATCGGCTGCGGCCTCGCGTGGTGATCATGGACGTGAGGCTCCCGGACCGGAGCGGGGTCGAGGCCTGCCGGGAGATCCGGTCGGCGGACCGCGAGATCCAGATCATCATGCTGACCTCCTACGCGGATGATGAGGCGGTATTCTCCTCCGTTATGGCCGGGGCCTCAGGGTACCTCCTCAAGCAGATCCGCGGACAGGAGCTGGTACGCGCCATCGAGACCGTGGCGGGGGGGCAATCCCTTCTCGATCCCGCCGTGACCCAGAAGGTCCTGGACCGCGTGAAGCAGCTCGCCTCAAGCTCGCAGCCCGACGAGATCGCCGCGCTGTCGGCCCAGGAGCGCAAGGTGCTTGCCCTCGTAGCGGACGGGAAGACGAACAAGGAAATCGCCGCCGCCCTTGGGCTCAGCGACAAGACGGTGAAGAACTACCTCTCTCACATATTCGAGAAGCTCAACCTCTCGCGCCGGGCCGAGGCCGCCGCCTACTTCGCCCGCCGTCGCTCCCTCTCGCCCTGACCTGTTTCGAGAAGAACTGAATCTCGGGACCGGGCGACTCGGCCTGGCCTTCTCCACCCTGTGCCAGAAGGTTAGCGTGAGGGGGATCGGCTTGTCCCCGGAGGGCCATCTGGCCCTATTCCCTTCAGGGCCGAAATACTTGAACTGGCCCCCCTTCCGGCACTTTTCTTGGCTGTCGCCGTCGGTCGACAATGGGCTTATGAAGCGGCCCGTCGCGGTGGGGGAAGAGCAAGTGAACTTTGAGCTCTCTCGATAGACATCCGGAGGAGGGGAAGGGATGAAAGGCGTCAGAGTGCGGGTATTCGCGTCCATGGTCGTCGCCCTCTCCCTCGTGGTCGGGTCCTCTGATAAGGCTTTTTCAGGAGAAGAGCTTGCCCCCTTGCCTAAGCCGCCAAAGGTGAAGGAGTCCCGAGCCAAACTCGGGATGTATCTCTTCTTCGACGAAAGGATCTCCGGGGATGGCGGGATCAGCTGCGCTACCTGTCACGACCCGAGCAAGGGGTGGGCGAACAACCAGAAGAATGACGAGGAGCTTTCAGACGCTTACCCCGGTTCCAAGTACTTTCGGAACGCCAAGTCGCCTGTCAATGTGGTCTTTGCCGAGACGGTGTATTGGGATGGGCGCCTTCCTGGAAAGTCGATGCTTCAAGTTCACGTAAGGGACCATCTCACGGAGACTCACTTTCTGAACATGGACGGGAGGCTGATGCTGGAGCGGATCAAGCAGATCTCTCTGTACGTCAAGATGTTCAAGAAGGCATGGAACGCGGAGCCTTCGTTCGGGAAGATCAGGAACTCGATCAGGGAATTCGAGAAGACCCTGGTGTCCACGAACGTTCCCTTCGACAGATTCCTCAAGGGGGACAGAACGGCCCTGTCCCGCAAGGCGAAGCGGGGGGTCGAGCTCTTCAAAGGGAAGGCTCGCTGCCTCCGGTGCCACAACGGGACGATGCTCTCCGATTACAAGCCTTATAACATCGGTGTTCCTGAGAACCTCAAGGTCTGGCGGGATCCCATGAGGCATTTCACGTTGCGATCGTTCCTGCTCGGGATGGGGGTTCCTGGCTTTGAGCGGGCCGAGCGTGATGTGGGGTACTACGCTGTCAGCAAGAAGAAGGAAGACATCGGAAAGTTCGTGACCCCGTCCCTGAGAGAGGTCTCCCGGACGGCTCCCTATATGCATAACGGGATGCTCAGCACCTTGGAAGAGGTTATCGAGTTCCACGCCAAGGGTGTTGGCCCGGACATTGAGCCGGTGGCGCTTTCGAAAAGAGAGATCAATGACTTGGTGGAGTTCCTGAAGAGTCTGAGCGGAGACGAAATCAAGGCGGCGAGCCCTGCCGATATGCCGGCGGACTACGCCCTTATCGAAGACTGGTACAACACCAGAAACTAGGGCACGAGGAACTATGGGGCGAACTCCAAAGGAGAAGTGGATATGACGAGGTGTAGGACGTTCCTGATTCTCCTTGCTGCCTTCGTGCTAGCCACTGGATCCACTGTGGGGAGGTCGGCGGTTGCTGGCGGGAGCGAGGTTCCTGAGCTCGGGCCCCTCGGTCCTGCCCCGATCCCTCCCGACAACCCCATGACCCCTGCCAAGGTCGAGCTGGGGAAGATGCTCTTCTTCGACACCAGGCTCACAGGAGATGCGAGCCTGAGCTGTGCAACCTGCCACGATCCCGCGCTCGGGTGGGGGGACGGTGCGGATATCGGCCGGGGTTACCCTGGCACCTCCCACTGGCGCAACATCCAGACGGTCATCAACACCGCGTACTACAACAAGCTCTTCTGGGCGGGAAGCAGCCGAAGCCTTGAAGCCCAGGCAGAGACAGCCAACAGGGGTGCGGTGGCCGGGAACGGCGAGCGGGACATGATGGAGGCGCGTCTCTATCAGGTTCCCGAATATCGAAAGATGTTCAGAGAGGTGTTTGGGGATGAATGGCCTCTGCTCAAGAATGCGTGGCGGGCCATCGCCGCCTTCGAGAGGACCCTTGTTCAACGAGATACCCCGTTTGACCGGTTCATGCGGGGGGACAAAGGCGCCCTCTCGGCCGAGGCCAAGCAGGGGTTGAAGCTCTTCAAGGGCAAGGGCGGGTGCATCCAGTGCCACAACGGGCCTTTCCTGACCGACCAGAAGTACCACAACTTGGGGGTACCCGAGAATCCTGCCTTCGCCGAAGACGCCAAGAAGCAGATCACCTTCCGCTACGAGCAGTATGCCAAGGGAGTGCCCGAGGAGATCTACCGAACCACCAAGACCGACCTCGGCCTCTTCTACCAGAGCAAGAGAAAAGAGGACATGTCCAAGTTTAGAACGCCCACCCTGCGGTACCTGGCGTACACGCCCCCCTACATGCACAACGGGGCCTTCTTCACCTTGGAGGAGGTCATCGACTTTTACGACCAGGGCGGGGGTGAGGATCAGGCCCTGAAGAACCACGGCATCGTCACCAAGAGCAAGAAGTTGAAGAAGCTCAAGCTCAGCGACGAGGAGAAGGAAGCCCTGGTGGCCTTCCTGGAGAGCCTCTCAGGGGAGGAGATTGTCATCGAGCCTCCCAAGCTGCCCGACTACGCGGTCATGATCACGAAGTAGAGGGAGGCCAAACATGACGAGGGGTGACAGCATGGAAAAGAAAGGTGGGGAGTTCCTCTGTCCGTCCAGAAGGCAGTTCCTCATCGCAGGGGGCGGGGTGACAGCTACTGTTTTGCTCTCCAGCGTCTTCCCGGGCACTGCCCTCGGGGCCCTCAAGGTCCGGCTCACAAAGTACCCGGAGAAGAAGATCGTCACGTTAGGTAAGCTCAAGACCGATGTCCTGACGACGTTCAGGTATCCCTATGATGACTTTCACTCGAACAGTTTCGTCGTCAAATTGGGGTTTCCAGCCGGAGGGGGCGTCGGGCCCAACCACGATATCGTGGCCTTTAACGCCCTCTGCACCCACATGGGAGGCCCGTTGATGGGCGCCTACAAGGCGCGGGATAAGGTCATGGGTCCATGCCCGTTCCATCTGAGCACCTTTGACCTGACCAGGCACGGCATGGTGGCGGCAGGTCACGCCACCGCGCCTCTGCCACAGGTTGTTCTCGAGGTCAGGCGGCAGGACATCTATGCCACGGGGATCGTGGGGCTGATCTATGGCTACAGCGATAACCTGGCGAAAGCCTAGCGCCGTGCCGATAACCGTCGCACGACCCACTTCGTGGGTGCCCGCCAGGGATGGCCTTCGGCCAATCATCATCTGGCGGTCGTCGCCCATCCTCAACGTACGGGGAGTACGCCTCCGGTGGGCCGGGGTCCCCACGAGGCGGAGCCGAGTGGGGTGCTGGACACCTCCCTGCGTCCTTGATCTGCTCGGTTCTCCGCACGGCGCCAGTGGCGTCCTACCAAAATTGGACACAAACGTGGAGATGTTGGGCGAACAAGCAAGCTGAAGAGGTGTAAGACTATGGCGACACCGTATTACATCGCTGAAGGTCGGGTTCCTCTGCCTCCCAAGGATGCCGATGTCTTGACCATATGCTGCGACTACTGTGTGGTGGCCTGCGGGTACAAAGTGTACCGGTGGCCGGTGGGGAGGGAAGGGGGGCCGAGAGCTGGTGAGAATGCCCTGCGGGTTGACTTTCCCGTGGCGGTCAATACCGGGAAGTGGGTGAGCCCCAACATGCATAACGTCGTGATGCATGAGGGCCGGCCCCACAACGTCATCGTGATCCCCGATGCGGATTCGAAGGTGGTGAACGTCGGGGGGACCCACAGCATCCGGGGGGGGTGCATCGCGCAGAAATGCTACAACCCCCAGAAGCCTACCGCCGACAGGCTCCAACATCCCCTGCTCAGGGTCGGTGGCTCTCTCCAGATGGTCTCGTGGGGTGCCGCGTTGGACATCATGGCCGAGGTCTCTAAGCACGTCATCAAGAATTATGGGCCCCACGCCTGGGCCATGAAGATGTTCAGCTACCAGTTCTTTGAGAACACATACGCCCTGACCAAGATCGCCTTCCGGCACATCAAGACCCCGGCTTGGGCCTCGCACTGGACCGGAACCGCCAACACCAATTCAACCCCGGGATTCAGGGATGTGGGGTTCGACAACTTCGGCCCGGCCTACGAAGACTTCAAGAACGCCGATGTCCTGTTCTGCTCGGGCTCGGACCCCTTTGAGACCAAGACGGTGCTCTTCACCGCCTGGATCCTGCCAGGGATCTTGGAGCACGGCCTCAAGGTGATCATGGCGAACCCGCGGAAGACCACCGGCGCGGCCTTTTCCGAACAGCACGGCGGCCTCTTCCTCCAGGTCGAGCCGGGGAGCGATACCGTCCTTCACATGGCCATCTCCAGGGTCATCCTCGAGAACGGCTGGGAGGATCGGGACTGGATTGCCAAGTACACCTCCAACAAGTGGGAAACCGATTCCGGATTCGGGCAGGGAACACGGAACACTCCGTGGCAGTGGAGGACGACCTGGGGCAAGCTCGAGGGCCGAAGCTTCGAGGATTACAAGAAGTGGCTCCTCGCGCAGAAGGAATCCACCCTGGACTTCGCGGAAAAGGAAACCGGCGTGCCCCGGCAGAAGATCATCAAGGCCGCGGAGATGATGGCGAAGCCCGTCAATGGCAAGCGCCCCAAGACGACCATCGGCATTGAGAAGGGAAACTACTGGTCGAACAACTATCTCAATACGGTCTCGATTGCGACCCTAGCCCTTCTCTGCGGGACCGGGAACCGGCCCGGTCAGATGATCGGGAGGTTTGGTGGCCACCAGCGGGGAGGCAACACCGCGGGGCGATATCCCAACGAGAGGTCGCCGGAGAAGTATCCCGGCCGGAGGAAGAGGAAGATTGATCTCGACCGATGGGTTCAGACCGGAAACGTGAGGTTTGCCTGGGTCATCGGGACCACCTGGATCCAGTCCATGGCGGCGGGGGCCGAGCTGCGTAAGGTCTTTGACGCCATGACCCGACGCAACCCTTACCAGATCGAAGGCTTCGATACGGCGCGGGCCATCGAGACGCTCAAGAAACGGGTCGATAGCGGCGGGATGGTGGTGGTCGAACAGGACATCTACCTGCGGGATCCCATCGGGTCCAAGTATGCCGATATCGTTCTGCCGGCCGCGACCTGGGGTGAAGAGGATTTCACCCGGTGCAACGGAGAGAGAAGACTCCGCCTCTACCAGAAGTTCTATGATCCCCCGGGCGATGCGAAGCCCGACTGGTGGATCGCGGCCCAGTTTGCCAAGCGGATGGGCTTCGAGGGCTTTGACTGGAAGGATTCCAATGAGGTCTTCGAGGAGGGCGCACGGTTCAGGAGGGGAAGCCGCGTCAACTACCATCCCCTGGTCTGGCTCGCCAAGAAGAATGGGATGCGGGGCCACGACCTCTTGCAGACATACGGGACCCACGGCATCCAGTGCCCCATCCGGTACGAGGATGGGAACCTCGTTGGGACCGTGAGACTCCACGACTCCACCCTCAAGCTTCCCGAGACCGGTCCCCAGGGGCCGACGGTCTGGCGGAAATGGCTCACTGCTTCCAAATCTCAGTCCGGGAAGTTCAACTGGATGCGGTCGCCATGGGACCTCTTCGCTGACTACTATGACTGGCTGAAGCCCAGGGGAGACGAGCTCTGGCTGAGCAATGTCCGGATCAACGAGACCTGGCAGACCATGTTCGACGACATAAGGAAGCCGTACATCGCCCAGCGCTGGCCCGAGATCTTCGTAGAGATCCACCCGGACGATGCCCGGCCCCGGGGCATCGAGAGCGGGGACGCGGTCAGCCTCACCAATGACAGGATTCCCGTCCAGACGGGAGGGTTCTACGGGGTCATGGCGGATGACGCGAGCTTCACAGGCCTGATGAAGAACGGCCATATCAAGATGACCAGAGCGTCCATTTCCGCGGTGGCGATCGTCACCCCGGCGGTGAAGAAAGGGGTCGTGGCAGCCCTGAAGTTCGACATGACCAACTCGGTCAATGACCTCATTCCGCGGGTAACCGACCCCTTCAACAACCACTATCGCTTCATGCTGGCGGTGGCAAAGGTCAAGAAGATCGGGGAATCGCCGTACAAGAGGTCGCTCAATGCCATGAGCTTTGCGCGGAGAGATATCGTGTAGGGCGGATCATTCATCATTCATGAGCGCGCCTGAGACCCTCGCCCCGACGCTCTCCCTCTTGAGGGAGACCTTTTGAGACCCTCGCCCCCAGCGGGGGAGAGGGGAGGGTGAGGGGGGGCTGAGGTGTCTCGCGGGAGGATGAGGGAATGGCAAAGCAAGAGCGCGGAATCGGAGGCGTTGCGGCGAGGGAGACCTGGATCCCGCCTGCTGCAAGGTCCCTTCAGGTGGACGAGCCGGAGTCACTGAGGAGGCTCAAGGCCGCAATGGCGCCAGTGCAGTTCAAGGTGGCCATCACCGGCACGGAGCGCGGAGCAGGCGTGAGCACTGTCGCGGTGAACCTTGCCTTGGCCCTGGCTCGGGCGGATCGAGACGGTCACGCCGGCGCGGTGCAAAAGAAGCCCCCAATGGGGATCCTCCATCTGGGAGTGGCCCCCAAGCCGGCTCTCGACCCTGCGGGGATGAAGGTTCTCTCCCTGGAGACCCTTCTCGGCGGTCCGCTCGCCCTGCAAACGGGGGTCAGCACGGACTGGCGGGTAGTGCAGGAGTCCCTCACCCGGGTCGATTGGAAGGGAATTGATTTCCTCCTAGTCGAGCTGCCTTTCGGGATCGGGATCGTGGGAGACTTTTCAGAACTCTTCCCTGCGATGGATGCCGCCTGCATTGTCACGTTGCCCACCGAAGGCGCGCGGGATCGTATCAGGAGAGCCTGGAAGTTCTTCGACGCTAGCAGCATCCCGGTCATTGGGCTGGTGTCGAACATGGAAGGACGCTTCAAGGGTGAGGAGGTGGAGGACCTGGGTCAGACTTTTGGCATCCCCCTCCGCGTGGGGCTCCCCCATGAGCCCGCCCTGGCCACTATCCAGGCCGGTGCCGCTCCCTACATCCTGGCAAACAGGGAGGCAAAGGTCAGCAGGGCCTTCTTCGACCTCGCGGATGACCTGGTGGACTATCTTTTCTGGCTTCGCGACGAGGGCGATCAGGAGGAAGAATTCTAACCCGCCATAACTTCATTCTGCTGATTTCCCTAGCCCCCGCTACGCCGGAATTGCGCCTAAGGTATTTCACGCGATTCACATGTACGACCTGATCTTCTCGCCAGCAACAGAGCGGGTGTCTCCGGTCATTGACACAGAGGGCAGATGCAAATCAGCGTTTCTCCGGTCAAGGTGATCCCCAGTCCCCAGGAACTCCTCTCGCCGCTTCCTGCGCATGATCGGTTGCTCCCCATCGGTGAGCTAAAGGAGGGGGGGTTCCGGAAGCCATTTGGCCCTATTACCCCAGGGCCAAAAAAAACTGTCCGTGTTCCCTGTTCGGCACTTTTGTCCACTCTGCCGTTGATCGATCATCTGTACTAGTTATGGAAGGGTCTGTCGCGGTGGCAGTGGTGGATGGCAATGCCGGAGCGCGCCAGGCGCTGGTGCGGCAGCTCGGGCAGGTGCATGGGGTCTCGGTGGTGGGGGAAGCGGAGGATCCTGAGGAGGCCCTGAGGATGGTCCGGGACCAGCGGCCCCAGGTGGTGGTGATGGACGTCCGGCGGATGGAGCCTAAGGGGCCCGAGTTCGTGGGGCGGCTGGTGGCTGACGCCCCCGGCTTGGCTGTCGTGATCCTCACCGCGTACCTCACCGAGCGGGAGCGCTACGACCTGGTGGGGGCCGGTGCCCGCGCCATCCTCCTCAAGGAGATCGACTCCGGGGCACTCGTCCGGACGATCCGCACAGTCGCCGCCCCGACTTGGGGCTAGCGAAAGGGGGGTCAGAGGCGTGAGGTATCTCAGGGCGTTTATGCTGGCGGCTCTGCTGCTCGCCCCATCGGTGGCCGTCGCCTACGAGGTGGTGCCGGTGGCCAACGGGGGGGCGATCGTCGGCCGCGTGAAGTTCAAGGGCGCTCCCCCTCCTAACCGGAGGATCCTGATCACGAAGAACTTCGACGTGTGCGGGAGGGGAGAGAGGGAGATCCCGGAGGTGGTCGTCTCAGCGGAAGGCGGTCTCCAAGAGACTGTGGTGTATATCGAGAAGATCCGCAAGGGGAAGGCGTGGGCGAACGCCGACGGGGGAGAGTACCTGCTCAACCAGAAGGGATGTCGGTTTATCCCGTACTTCAGAGTGGTTCCGAAGGGGCAGACGATGATCATTCAGAACAGCGACCCGGTGCTCCACAACATCCATGTGCGCGAGCTCATCGGGAGGGCCCGGCGGACCCTTTTCAATTTCGGGCAACCCCGGCAGGGGCAGCGGGTCCCTCAGAAGATCCGCCCCATCCGGAGCAGTCGCATCAAGATTGAGTGCGAGGCGCACAATTTCATGCACGCCTGGATGTTTGCTGCCAAGAGCCCGTACTACGCCGTCACGAGCGTGGACGGCTCGTTTCGAATCGACCAGGTCCCCCCGGGAACCTATACCGTCAAGGCCTGGCATCCCGTCCTGGGAACCCAGAAGCGGACGGTAACCGTTCCACCAAATGGAGGGGCGGAGGTCTCTTATGAATTTTCGGCTGAGAAATGAACCGTGCCATGTACACGTTCATGATCGGCCTGACGGGGCGCCCTCTGCCGTCTTACGCCGACGTGTTGACCGCTGAACAGGCTTGGGCTCTCGCCTACTACGTTGAGGAGGTCATCAAAAAGGGGCAGAGCGGGGTGAGTGGGGTTTTGTGATGGGTCTCCAGCCTGCATTCGCGCGTAGGGTCAGGCTGCTGCTCAGATCACTCCGACGGTGCTCAACCTTCACGAGACCGGTCGGGACCGTGGCGGGAGTGCTCATGCTCTGGACGACCTCCTGGGCAGGCCCGGTTGCCGCCGCCGCTCCCGCGGAGGTTCTCAAGTCCTACCTGAAGGCCATCTACGCCCGGGATTACTCAGGGGCGTACGATTGGATCTCTCAGGAGGACCGGAAGCTCAAGACCAAAGAGGAATACCTGCGTGAGAACGCCGCCTTCTCAGGGGCGGCCCTCGAAATGGCCCAGGCTCTCGCCTCACTGATTCGGTTTGAGGATCTCAAGACGGAGATTGAGCAGCACCACGCCACGATCACGTTCAGAGCGGTTATCCCGAACGTGAACGACCCCGCCGTCGACGACCTCCTTCTGGGGTTCAACGAAGAGCGCCTAGCCCTCCTCTCTCCTGGCGACCGCCGGGCGAGGTCGGATCAGCTTCGGGAGATGGCGAGGACACGGCGCCTGCCGGTGATCGAGGGGAACGAGCAATGGGAGCTGATCCGCGACGACGGATCGTGGCGGGTCTTTCTCAACTGGGCGGGAGCGGTGGCGGTCCACTTCGAGGCGGTGACGAAGAGCGGACTGCCGTGGCAATTCGTCCCGGTCCAGCCCGTGGTTCGCGCCACCCCGGGGGAGACCCTCCAGACCTACTACCGCGTGAAGAACCTCTCGGACCGGGAGATCACGGCCAAGTCCCGCCACGTCCTCAATCCCCCCGAGGAGACGGGATACCTCGAGGTTATCTCCTGCTTCTGCCTTCTCGAGCAGACCCTGGCTGCGGGAGAGGAGCAGAGGTTGCCGGTCGTGTTTCGGGTGAGCTATGACATCCCGGAGTCGGTCCAAGAGATCCGGGTTCGCTACGAGTTCTACCCGATCGGGCAATTTCCGTGGCGACAGCCTCTTGGGGCTACGACGGAGAGGTCCGGGGGTCACTTTGAAGTCCACCGGCCCGAGCAGTTCCAAGCGGAACGACGCGAGTGAGCGGCCCCGGTCGGGCGCGGATGGTCTCGTTCTTCACTGCCCTGTCCCTCCTTTTGGTCTCTTCCCCCCTTATGGCCCAGGAGGTGGAGTACCGGGGAGGCATTCTGGCCGATCCGCGGACGGTCATCTGGATAGTGGCCGAGCTCCATCTGATGTTCGGGGCCTTCGTCCTCGGGGTTCCCATCTTCGCCGTCATCGTCGAGATCATCGGGGCGCGGACGAAGGACCCGAGATACGACCGGATGGCGCGGGATTTCACCCGGCTCCTCTCAGCGGCCTTTGCGACCACAGCGGCCCTGGGGGGCCTCCTGGCCTTCACCCTCTTCTCCATTTACCCGCGGTTCATGGGCTACCTGACGGGCGTCTTCCACAAGACGTTCTATGTCTATGGCCTCCTTTTCTTTGCGGAGACCTTCTGCCTCTATCTCTATTACTACTCCTGGGACCGGCTACAGCATCGGAAGGGCCTCCACATCGGGCTCGGAGTTCTTCTGAATCTCGTCGGCACGGCCATCATGATGATCTCCAACTCCTGGGCGAGTTTCATGATGAGCCCGGTGGGGATCGAGGAGGAGACGGGGAAGTTCGTCGGGACGACCCTCCAGGCCGTGATGAATCCCCTCTGGACGCCGTTGAACCTCCACCGGATCTTGGGCAACGTGGTCTTCGGGGGGCTGGTGGCGGGCGCATACGCGGCCATCAAGTTCATCGGGGCGAAGACCGAACAGGAGCGGGCCCACTACGACTGGATGGGATACACGGGCAACTTTGTCGCCATCTCCGCCCTCATCTTCCTTCCCTTTGCCGGCTACTACCTGGGGCGCGAGGTCTACAGCGCCAGCCCCATCATGGGCAACAACATGATGGGCGGCACGTTTTCCTGGACCTTCATCATCCAGGCGCTCCAGGTCGGCGTGCTCTTTATCATGAGCAACTACTATCTCTGGCTCGGGATGGGGCGCATCCCCGGGGCGGAGCGGTATCAGAAATACGTGAAGTACATCAATCTGGTTCTGCTCCTTGCCTTCGCCGTCTGGTTGACGCCCCACAATCTTCCCCTGAGCTCTGAGGAGCAGATCCTCGTGGGGGGGCAGTATCATCCGGTGCTGAAGTATCTGGGGCTGATGTCAGCCAAGAATGCAGTGATCAATCTCATGATCCTCTCCACGTTCTTCAGCTTCCTGCTCTACCGGCGGGGGAACAAGGGGAACACGCTCCCCTTCGCCGCGCACGGGTGGATGGCCAAGATGGTCCTGGGCGGGGTCGGCGTGCTCGTGCTCCTGATCCTGGGGACCTATGCGCGCTCCCTCTTCACCTTGGACCCCCAGACCCTGGGCCTGTCCCCCGACAAAGGCAGGTATTTTCTGCTTCCCGCCTGGCTGCTCGGTGTTCAGATCGCGGCCGTTTTCGCCTCGATCCTGATGACGTTTCGAGACGGGGGAAAGCTCGCTCAGGCCGGGCTCTTCGCTATCACGTCCCTTATCGGGGTCTTCATTTTGGGCGTCTACGGCTTCATCGTCATGGCGGAGGCCAATCCCTTCTTGCGGAATATCGCCGTGGCGCAGTGGCTCATACTCTTGAGCGCGCTGCTGACCATCGGGGCGATCGACATCTTCCTCTTTCGGAAGGCGGAGATCATGGGGGGACTCCGCTGGGGCCGGGTGCCTGTAGGCTCCCAGTATGTCCTCCTCTTCCTCGCGGTGATGGCCGTGATGACCATGGGGATTATGGGATTCATCCGATCCGGCCTCCGCGAGAACTGGCATATCTACGGCGTCCTGCAGGACACGACGGAGTGGGCCTTCACCCCTTCCGATTTCTATGCGGCGGGGGTCATCGCCTTCATCGTGATGGTGTTCTTCATCATGATCGCCCTGGTCTTCTGGATGAGCGAGCTGGGCGAAAAGAAGGGGATCGAACTGGTAGAGGCCGGGCTTCCCCAGGCGGAGGCTGACTGATGGGAAAGGCGGTGTGGAAGGTCGCGGCCTTCGTCCTGGGGATCAACCTGGCCTTCGTCTATGTGGGGTATACCATCACGACCGTCTCCGGTCGGCGTGGCGGGATGGAGGCGGCCCTGATGGAGGTCAGCCCCGAGGCCGGGGAGAAGATCTTTTGGGGGAAGGGGAAATGCTCGACATGCCATAGCATCGGGAGCAAGGGCAGCGCTATCCGGTGTCCCAACCAGGGAGTGCTTCTGCCGAAGTTTCCCGTGCCCCTCTGGGAGCGAGCGGCCACCCGGGTCGACGGAAAAACCGCCGCCGAGTATGTGGTTGAAAGCGTCTATAACCCGTCCGCCTATGTCGTGGAGGGGTACTCGGACGGGGTGATGCCTCACGTGAAGAACCCGCCCATCGCTCTGACCGACGATGAGATCCTGTCGGTTCTGGTGTACTTGGTGAGCACGAGCAAGGAGGATGGCGAGGTGGGCGGCGAGACGCTGAGCGCCTTGGTTCGTGCTCAGCAGCCTTACAAGACCGGCCAGATTCAGGTGAAGGAGACCGTCGCCAAGCTCCAACTCCCGGAAGGCGATCCTGAGTTCGGCAGAGACGTGTTCGAGGAGATGAAGTGTTATACCTGCCACAAGGTCGAAGGGGAGAAGTTCCCCACCAGGAAGGAGGATGAGGGCGGGGTCGGTCCGGACCTGACCGATATCGGAGGCGTTCAGACCCAGCTCTACCTCTTCGAGTCAGTCATCAACCCGAATGCGGTCATCGTTCAGGGCGAAGGCTTTGTGGGCGACGACGAGTTGTCCAAGATGCCGGAGTATCACGACACGCTGAACCTCAGGGACCTGGTGGACCTGGTCGCGTTTCTCTCGAGCCTGGGCGCGGAACAGGCGGAGGCGCAATGAGAGCCCGGAGACCGCGCCTGACCCTTTTCTGGTCAGTGGTCGGCTCCCTCCTGGGACTCTTCCTTCTTCTCTGGCAGGCCTTTCCGTATTTCTCCATGGCCGTGACGGGGGGGCGCGTGCCCCTCCCCATGCCATCCGTTGCCATGGCGCTCTACCTCCTGCTCGCCCTCTGGGGGGCCTTTCTCTATGTGACCTCTGATCCCGGAAGGCGGACGGAATTTCTGGCCCCGATCCGGGCCTTTCTCCAGGCCGAGGGTGCCATGGGGCGAGTCAGGCTCGGGGTGTTTGTCCTCACTCCGTTTTTCTTCGGCGGGCTGATCTTCACCCAGTTCGCGCCACGGGTGACGAGCCCAACCGGGATACGCATCCAGCACCCCACCATGCCCGGTCGATTCGAGGGGCTCGAGAATCCCCTCCGCCACCCCTCGGATGAGCGGGTGAAGCAGTTCATCGAGGAAGAGAATCTGGGGGATCTCTCCCCGGATGAGGCGAGGAAGGCCCTGGTGCAGAGATACACGAGGGAGGGGATGGTCCTCTTCGAGAAGAACTGCCGGCCGTGCCACGGGGTGGCGGCCGGTGGGGACGGCCCGATGGCCCGGGCCCTCCCCCTGAAGCCGGCGAACTTCCGGGACCCCGGCACCATTGCCACCGTAGTGGAGTCGTTCGCCTTCTGGAGGGTAAACGAGGGGGGCCGAGGACTGCCGCCTGTGGCGACCCCTTGGGACTCGGCCATGCCCGTCTGGAAGACGGATTTGAAAAAGAAGGAGATCTGGAAGATCCTCTTGGCGGAATACGAGATTGCCAACGTCGAGCCGAGGATCCCGGAGAAGTCACAGTGAGACCCATCGTTCCCTTCCTATTCCTCCCTCTCTTGCTTCTCTTTCGTCTGCCGGGAGCTCAGGCCAAACCCCCGGCAACCGAGGAGATGGTTCAAACCGGGAAGAAGATCTACGAACGGCGGTGTTTCTTCTGTCATGGCGACGAAGGGGACGGGAACGGCCCGGTTGCCGATTACCTGGATCCCAGGCCTCGGGACTTCACGGTGGGGATATTCAAGCTGAGGACGACGGCCAGCGGCGAGCTCCCTACGGACGAGGATCTCTTCCGCACCGTGAGTCGGGGCATCGCGGGGACCGCCATGCCTTCGTGGGAGCCCTATTTGAGCGAGACGGAGAGGTGGCAGGTCATCTACTACATCAAGACCTTCTTCCCGGAGTTCTCAGACCCCGAGTTCGACCCCTACAAGAAGATCATTGAGGTTTCCAAGAACATCCCGTCCAGCCCGGAGAGCATTGCCAAGGGGAGGGAGCTCTTCAAGCGAGAGAAGTGCTGGGAGTGTCATGGGAAGGAAGGAAGGGGGGACGGGAAGAAGATCCACGAGCTCGAGGACGACTGGGGCTTCCCCATCCGTCCCTTCAACCTGACCAAGGGGTGGAGGTTCAAGGGCGGGTCCGAGCCCCAGGACATTTATCGCCGCTTCACCACCGGTCTCAACGGCACCCCGATGCCCTCCTTCATCCACACCCTTTCCGACGAGGAGCGCTGGCACCTGGCCAACTACATCGTCTCGCTCAATCAGGCAAAGGGCGCCGGAAGCGGACGGACAACGGTCGTTGTCTCCAAGCGCATCAGCGAGGAGATTCCCCTTGATCCCGATGCTCCCGTGTGGGAGGAAGCCCGCCCTCTCCAGATCCCCCTCCTCGGCCAGGTCATCCACAAGCCCAGGTGGCAGAATCCTTCGGTGGACCTCATCGAGCTGAGATCTGTTCATAACGAGAAGGAGGTGGCGTTCCTGCTTCAGTGGGACGACCCCACAGAGGATACCGTCCACCGGAAGATCCAGGTCCCGATCGACCCAGAAGACACCTACGTCAAAGTTTCCGACCTTCAGAGGCAGGCGGAAACGTTCAGGGACTCCGTCGCCCTCCAGTTTCCCGTCAAGATTCCCGAGGGACCCGTCAAGCCGCATTTCCTCTGGGGCGACAGGCGGAATCGCGTCAATCTGTGGATCTGGATGGCGGACCGGCAGGCCGTGGAGGAGGTCAATGCCTCCGGTCCTGACGCTCCCCTCAAACCCCAACCTGCGGAAAGCCAACAGGCCAAAGGCACAGGGGTGTGGAAGGACGGCCGCTGGAAGGTAGTCATCATGAGGCCGCTTTCCACCGACGACAGGAAAGATGCTCAGGTTGAGAAGGGGAAGCTCATCCCCATAGCCATCAACGTGTGGGACGGCGGCAACGGCGAGCACGACCTTATCATGTCCCTCTCTCCCTGGTACTATCTCTCCCTCGAGACCCCGATCCCTGCCCTGGCCTATGTCTTTGGCCTTCTCGGGGCGGCTGCGATGGGGCTTGTCCTTGCCCGCGTCAATCGTCGGCACCGCGGGGCGAGGGAAGCGTAGCCATCGCCTGTTCTTTGGAGACGAAAGGAGAACGAGCAATGCGGGTGCGCATGGTGAGCCTGGCGC
>JBHIBG010000037.1:0-24876 GCA_046758965.1 Methylomirabilia bacterium
GAGGCAAGCACGGCTCCCGACCCGTGACCAGGGCGATCGACCGTCCCGCCTAACCACAATTTCGCGGCGCCAGGTCCGGGGACCCAGCTCTTCTCTCCCGGGTTATCTGCCTCCCCGAACCCCTGAACCTCGGCTGTGGAACGACTCTATGCCGACCCCTCGCGCCTGTCAAGAACGCCTCTTGTGGCGCTCTCTGTCTGGCCCGCGATTCTTCTCGGTGATCTCCGTGAGCGCTCCCGCTGGAGGACTCCTCTCGCGCGACAGCATACAGGGGAGACCGGTCCCGCCGGGCTTGACTCCCCCTCCGTCCAGAGTATATTGAGGGCAGCAATCCGAGCTCCTCCCCTAGACGAAAGCTCCCCGACAGGAGGGACCCGATGAAGGGAGTCACGCTGCCCACCGAAACCGTCTTTGTGATGGAGATGTCGCCGATCAAGTTCGGCCTGGGCGCCACGGACGAGATCGCCTTCGACGCGAGCCGGCTCGGTGCCACGAAGGTCCTGATCGTGACCGACCCCAACATCTCGGATCTCGGCCTGCCCGGGCGCATTCGCGGGCAACTCGGCGAGGCGGGCATCAAGGCCGAAATTTACGACGGCGTGGAGATCGAGCCGACTGATCGGTCGATGGAAGAAGCGGCGGAGTTCGCCCGCGCCAAGGAGTTCGATGGCCTGATCGCCGTTGGCGGAGGAAGCGCCATCGACACGTGTAAGGCCGTAAACCTGCTCACGTGCCATCCCGCTCCACTCCTCGACTACGTCAACAAGCCGGTCGGCAAAGGTGTGCCGGTCCCTCGCCCGTTGAAGCCGCTCATCGCCGTGCCGACGACGGCCGGCACCGGTAGCGAGACGACGGCGGTCGCCGTCACGCACGTGGTCGACCAGAACGTCAAGGCCGGCATCTCGCACCGCCTCCTGCGCCCCACGTTGGGGATCGTGGACCCGCTGAACACGCTCACCGCGCCAGCGGAGGTCACGGCCGCCGTCGGAGCGGACGTCCTTACCCACGCGATCGAGTCGTACACGACGCGCCCCTACGACGCCCGGGCGAAACACAACCCGCCCGAACGCCCGGCCTACATCGGCGCAAACCCGGCGAGCGACCTCTGGTGCGAGAAGGCGATCGAGTACGTCGGGAAGTACCTGCGCCGCGCCGTGCTGAACGGCCTCGACCTCGAAGCGCGCGTGCACCTGGCGCTGGCCGCGACGTACGCCGGCATCGGTTTCGGCAACGCGGGGGTGCACATCCCGCACGCCATCGCCTACCCGATCGCCGGGCTCGTACGAGACTATATGCCGGCTGGCTATCGAGCCCGCCACGCGCTCGTGCCTCACGGCATCTCCGTCATACTCACGGCCCCCGCCGCCTTCCGGTTCACCTACCCGAGCTCGCCGGAACGCCACCTGCGCGCGGCCCTCCTGATGGGCGCCTCAGTCGACAGACTGCCAGAGGCGGAACAGAGAGAGGCACTGCCGCGAGCGCTGATGGCGCTGATGCGCGACGTGGGCATCCCCAACGGCTTGACGGCGATCGGATGCACGGAGCGCGACGTGCCAGCGCTGATCGAGGGCACGCTCAGGCAGCCCCGGCTCCTCTCGGGCTCGCCGAGACCCGTCGGGGCGGTCGACCTCGACCGGATCCTCCGCGATGCCATGCGCTGTTGGTAGCGCCCGGGGGCGCATCCAAGCCGACGTCCGAGGCGCTATGGCGCTTTCCAGACGACGTTCCCGTCACTGCCAAACAGTACGAGGGACGAGGCGGGACGCTTCTCCACCGCTCCCGTGAACGTCGTCTGAAGTTTGGCGTGACCCAGTACGGCCCGGACTCTCTCATTCCTGTCGGCAAGCTCCAGGCTCGGCGAGCCGCGAGCCGACACGCTTATCCCGACGCGGCGCTTATGAGCAGCATCGAGTAGGCTCAGCTGTGCCAACCCATCATCCGTGACGAGCAGCATGGCGCGAGCCCTCGCGCCTTGGTCCAACAGCTTCACGCTCGGCATGCCATCAGGACGCACACCCAGACGCGCGCGGATGCGCCTGCTCTTGTCATAGAGGTCGAGGGCGGATTCGCCATCCCGCCCTACGCGGAGTGCCCCACGGGGCATCCCGTTCTTGTCTGCGAGCATCAGCAGCGGCGAGCCGTCGCCCGCGACACTGAGCTCCACGTGACGCCTCCGTTCGACGCGGGTCTTCCACGTTTCGGAGTAAAACTCCAGGCGCATTCGACCGCCTGGTTCGTGGCGGAGCTCGATAATTCGTTGGGAGTCCTTGTCCGCTAGCAAGATGTGAGGGGGGTTATTCGGACCCACTCCAAGCCACGCATGGGCATCGGTATCCTTGTCCCTGAGCGTAAGGGCCGAGTATCCTTTCGACACCCCGATCGAAGCGGCAACCTTCCCTTCTTCGTGGACCCGTAGTCCTACATACCCATTGGGCAATGCAGAGAGGTCGGCTCGAACCGTGCCATCATCGCCAACGACGATAAATCGCCGCGCCCGTACCTCCTCTGCAACCGTCCCCCCTCTGGCCCCTGCGAGCAACACGACTGCGAGGACGGCCATGGCGGCACCCCCGAGGATCTTCCACCAGCGAACCTCGCGCTCGAGCCGCTCGAGGCGTTGGGTCACCGTGTCCAGCGCTGATTCCTTCATCGCTCCCTCCGTGTCTCTCGGATAGCAGCCCGCGCCCAGTATGTGAACGCCCTCTCCCGCACCTTCGCTCACCGCCGCCGGGTCACGCCCTCGCTCTCCACGTCACAACGCCCGGGCTTCGTGCCTCGCCAGCCAGCGGAGAATAGTGCCGCCGATCTGTCAACGACCTGACGGCAGCAAACCCATCGCAGCCGTGAGGATGTGAAAGATCGCCGTGTTGTCCAGTCGCCTTCCTACCAGTTCCTGACCGGGACCGAGGGCTGCGATCCGCACCTGGTCTCCGGTATGTCCTGTGGTCGCCCAGCTCACGCAGAAGGCCAGACGGTCCGGGGTGAAGAGGGGACCATCGCTAGGCGCCCCATTCCTTTCCCGGCAGACGAGCTGGCCGTCTTCGCTGTGAGGACTCGTGACCCCGACCCCGCCAGTCTCATGGTCGCCCACGAGGATGACGAGCGTTCCCGAAGCACGGCGTGCGAAATCGACGATGACCGCGACGGCCTCGTCGAGCCCCTGGGCCGCCTTCAGGCAAAGCTCGGCATTGTTGCGGTGGCACAGTTCATCGGTGCCTTCATCCTCCACGACCAGGAAAAACCCGAGTGGCGCCTGCTCGAGAATCGTGAGCCCCTTCTCGACCATGGTCGCCAAGGATGGGCGGGGGTTATAGAGCCCCCCTGGCTCAGGCTCGGCGACAAACATATCCCCTTCACTGAACAACCCCAGCAGCTTGGTCACGTTCGCGGCATCGACCGCGCGCAGGCCGGCTTCATCAAAGACGGAGGTGTATCCGCGCCGGTGGGCCTCTGCGAGAAGGTCTCGGCCGTCCCTCCGGTCGCCTGCCTGAGGATGCTGGCCGACCGTGCCGCCGGGCCGGAAGAACGTCTCCCCGCCGCCGAGGATCACACGTGGGCCAAGTTCAAGGAGTTGCCTGGCGATCTCTCCCTTTTCCTCACGGCTCCTCACGTGCGCGGTAAAGCTCGCTGGGGTGGCATCCACCACGGTCGCTGTCGTGATCACCCCGGTCCACTTCCCGGCGCGTTGAGCCAATTCCAGGACCGTGGCTCCCGGTCGTCCCTGCGCATCGACCCCGACGGCGCCGTTCTTCGTCTTGAATCCGATCGCCATCGCCGTCGCTGAGGCAGCGGAGTCCGTGACCAGGCTGTCTGCCGAGTGCGTGGTCATTTGGGCGGTCGCGGGAAGCGCATCCATGGCCAGCGTGCCGGCGGCGCCGACGGTCAGAAGCCGCATCGCGGTGATCAGGCCGTCGCTCATCCCATCTCCCACGATGAGCACGGCATTCCGTGCCCGGCCCTGGGCTGCCAGCATCCCGCGGCCATCCAATACAAGGAGGAGGGGGAGAAGCAGCACGGTCACTGCGGCACAGGTTCTGACACCTCCTCCTCCTCTCCGTTTTATCGTGCGCGCCCGCCGCATGCCGCCGACGCCCTCCTGGCTGTCGCCCGAGCTCCCCGTCTTCAAGAAGGGCGCGGCGGGCGAAAGGCGTTTAGGACAAAGTCGATCTGATCGGGAGTGAGGTTCGGCTGTAGCAAGAGGATCGGCAGAGAGGCACCCGCCTCGTACCAGCGCGCGAGCCGGACCCGGGCCTGCTCGGGGGTCCCGAACACCGTCAACTGCTCGAGCAGGCTCTCTGCCTCGGGCGGCACCACGGCGGACTCCCGCGCTGGGTTGGCGGCGAGGGTCGCCTCCACTTCCTTTGCGAACCCCTGTCTCGAGAGGTTCCTTTGATAGAGCGTCCCCATGGAAGTCAGGTAGAAGGCGATGAACCAGGCCGCCCCCGCCCGGGCCTCCTCCGGATTGTCCGCGACGACCGTCGGGATGCACGGGCAGACGCGCCGCAACCGCTCCGCGCCGCCTGCCCTGGCTGCGCCTTCCCTCAAGAGGGCAATTCCCTCGGCCAGGCGATCACGGGGAAAGAGAAACGGGACCCATCCGTCAGCCAGCTCCCCTGCGAGCCGAATCGTCTCCACGGACAGGCCTGCAAGGTAGATGGGAAGGGCAGGCGCCGGAGGGAGATTCAGCCGGAGCGACCGGGCTCCGGTGGGGTCGGAGAGCGGGATCCGGTCGCCGCGGAGGAGCGCCCGTACCTGGGTGACGATCCGCCGCAGCTGTTTGACGGGGGCGCTGAACGGGACGTCGTGGAGCCCTTCGGCGAGCTGCGGGGTGCTCGCTCCGAGGCCGAGAATGAACCGGCCGCCGGAAACGACGTGGAGCGTGGATGCGGCCATGGCCACGGTGCCGGCGCTCCGCCCCCACACCCCCAGCACGCCAGAGCCGAGACGGGTATTGCGCACGCGGGTAGCGGCCTCGGCCAGCAGGACCGTCACATCATACGCCCATGTTTCGGGAAGGAAGAAGGCCTCATACCCGAGATGATCGGCCGTCGTGGCGAGGTGGAGGATTATCTCCCTCCGGTTCTCGAGCGGCATCACGGACACCGCGAGGGAGCGGGCCTCATCTGTCATCCGGTTGCCTCCTTGAAGCACGCATCTCGCGCCGCGTTACGCCTCCACTCCTTCGGGCACAGCCGGCACACTGATCCTCCCCCCCGAGCCCGCCGAGTGGGGGCTCCGGGAGGAGCCCTCCCCGGCGCCACGCCCGGAATCGCGAACGGACAGAGCGCTGGCAAGAGGACGGGACACGCTTCAGGCGTGAGCATAAAAAGGCCCCGAACGGATGCTGCGGCGGCGAAAGAGCCACGCCGCCCCGCTGGTGACCGGCGGGACCGTCGGGGCCGGTGGTGCCTGGATCTTCCCAGGCGGCCACCAACAACTACGGAGGCCTGGCCTAGGAGGCCACCACCTCACAGCTCACCGTAGGTTTACACACGGCTGGACCACCTCCTTTCTCGGCGAGCCCCTGCATGTGGGCCCAGGTCCCACTGACCCCCAACCGACCGCCGACTGCCGGCCCGGGGCTCGGCCACGTCGCCCCCGGCGGGATTGCCGAGGGGGACGCCACGGGAGCCTGTGTGCGCTCCGGCCGATTTGGCTCTATCCTACCCCGAGGCCCGGGCACGAGAAAAATGAAATCTCGGGCTCACTCCGCCGCGGTGGGAACCCCGACACGGTATCTGTCTACTTTACCGCGATGGCATTCTGGTTCCTCTGCCAGAACACCTTGCCGATCCCCCTCACCTTCTGGATGTCCTCCGGCTTTTCGAACGGACCGTGAGCGTTCCGGTACTCGATGATCCTGTCCGCGAGAGCCGAGCCGACCCCGTTGAGCTGCATCAGCTCCGCCTTGGACGCAGTATTGACGTTGACCGTTCCATCCTGGACAGCCACTGACTCCAGCCGGGGGGCCGGTTTGGCCGCCCAGGCCGGCAGAGCTGCCAGTGACATGACGAACGAGAGAAAGAGCGCGAGCACTGTGTTCCCGATCATGGTCTCCTCCTTGGCTTGGTCGCGTAAACTCCCATGCCTCCCGCCGCGGCCGGGAGGCTCCCTCAGGTGATTCAAGCCAATGGGACGATCGCCGTCAATGTCCAATGTCTGATACACGGGGAAATAGCGGAAAGATAGGGAGCTGCGACGAGTTCGGGTCGTTGCGGGGTTGGGCATCGCCCTCCGGAGCGCCGGCTCCGGAGGGGCCTGACTGAGAGCTGCTATCGACTCCTGCGGGCCTGGATCCTGGCGCGTTGTCTGGCTAGGAGGAGACGTCGATCACGCGAGTAGCCGACGTCCAGCTGGCGTCTCGGCCTGACTGCTTGCCGCAAGCCCCCCGGGATTCCCCGAACACGCCGCCATCTCCGTACGGCGTGCGGGAGTCGACCATCCCTGACTGCCTCCCAGATGCCCGTCATGAACGGGGCTCGGTAGTTTGCCGGGATGAGCTTCATCACGTCCGGACACTCACGACTCAAGAGCCCGAGGAACCCTCGTTCAAAGGCCTTCCGCTTGTCCGGCTTACCTGTGGCCGCGTCCGCCAGACCGGCCAGATAGAGTTGCCCCTTCTTGCTGAGGAGCTTGTCCAAGCGGGTGACCACGTGCCGACCCATGTCGGCATAGAAGACGTTGAGGGACATGCGAACACGCCTCATGGCTGCACCTCCATACCAGGCAGGCCCAGGACCACGCCTTTCGCCTCTGGTTCACCTCCGCGATCATAGGGGCGCTTGGGCTTTGGCCGGCGATATTCGGGGCAGTTCTCGTTCATCACGCTTCCCGTTCGCCGATGTGCGATTCGTTCGAGGTGCACTCGCGCCCCCGTGAGGAGTCGGCGAGGCGGCGGAGATACTCCTCCCACTCCACAGGGAGGAGGAGCTGCTTCGCGGTGTTACATGCCTTGCATGCGGGCACCACGTTCCCCCGCGTGCTCCTGCCACCCCGAATCACCGGGACCATGTGGTCCATCGTGAGCTTCCGGGCCCCCACCTGGCGGCCGCAGTAGTAGCAGACGCCGGCCGCACGCTTCCGCTTCCACCACTGGCTCTGGCGAAGGGCCCGCGCCTTGGAGCGCTCCCGCCTGAGCTGGGTCTCGGTGGCCTCGGTGATGAAGTCCGCGCGTTCCATGGCCATCCCGGATCGTCGTCGATGAGCGATCACGGCTGTCCGGCTACCCGTTCGGGAAGGACCTTGTAGACCACCCGGGCTTCCCCGGGCTGCCGGAACGGGTAGGTATCCTGGCCCAGGTATTTCTTTGCGAGGGCGTCAATGTGCTGGTCGGCACCCTGCTCGGTGGCCTCCACCACGCGCCCGGAGACCCGGATGTAGCGGTAGGCGTTGTCAGGGTCCATGATGGCCAGGACCACGTTCGGGCTCCGTTTGAGGCTCTTGTCCTTCATGCGCCCCCTAGCGGTGTTGAAGCGGATATGGGTCCCGTCGAAATCCACCCAGACTGGTGTGACCTGGGGTGACCCATCGGGGTTGACCGTGGCCAGGTGGGCGAAGGCCTTCTTGCCGAAGAGGTCCTGGTACCGATCGGGAATTGTGGCCATGTTCACGCTCCTTTCATCAGCTCTCCACTACTCGATGATACCGGCGGGCCTGCCATCCGAGGCCCGAGCGTGAGGTGCTCTCACGCCTGATCGCCAGCCGGTGGTGGCACGAGCGCATCGGCGCGAGCCTCGGCCATGCCGCGAATAGCAACCAGAAGCCGAACCAGGCACTGCTGGACCAGAAGCGCGTCCTGAGTCGTGGGATCGGCCAGCCACTCGCGCGCCCACTCGGAATCCTCCTGCGCGAGGCCAAGGGTCGGCGAGAGCGCCTGCAGGCGCAGGAGGAGATCATCGGGGGGAAGCCCCTGAGCGCGAAGCCGACTCACCACGGCTGCGCGCACCGCCGCGTTCCAGATCCCCGTCAGAGCCTCGAGCAGCGCATGATAGCAGGTGTTCTCGGGCTTCCGCCCCAGGTGCTCGAGCACGACCGGGAGGAGCGGGTTGACCGCCGGCTCACCCTCCTCGCCAACCGCCATCAGCGGTCGGAGGAGCGGATCCTGCTCTGGACGGACCATCCCGTCGAGGAGGACCAGGAGTTGGCCAACGCTCACCGGCGGGAGTTGGGACAGCCGTTCGAGCAGCGGAGCGTCCGAGGGCATGAGCGATCTCTTCGGGAGTATACCTCCGCGCTCCCACGCCCACAAGGGCGGAAGCCAACTACGACCGGGAGTCGGAGGCCGGCTCCCGGACAGTAGCCAGATCCCGGGCACGACCTGACGGAACGAGAAAGGCCGAGGCCAGCGCCAGCACCGACACGACCAGGCCGACGACAAAAACCCCGTGGAGAGCCTGCGCAAGCGACACGCGCGCTTCAGCCAGGAGAGCCCCACCCAGCATCTCGCGAGTGAGCGGGTTCACGATCAGGTCAGGATGGTTCACGAGCTCCCGCGCCTGGGCGAGGTGCGCACCGCCCGCCTCCGCGCGAGCCAGAACGGCGAGGAGCCCGATCTGGAGCCGATGCGCCATCACTGCGCCCATCACGGCGATTCCCACAGCGCCCCCGATCGTGCGGAAGAACTGGGTCATGGAGGTGGCCGCGCCCAGGTCAGCTTTCGGCACCGAGTTCTGCACAGCCAGGAGCATGGGCACCATGACCATCCCCATGCCGACTCCGGCGAGCAGCACATCGCGGACCGCGGTGCTCCGGGTGAGCGACTGGTCCCAGTTCGCGAGGAGCACGAAGGCAAGAGCAAGGCTCGACATGCCGATCAGGACGACGGGTCGATATCCCGCGCGGAGGACGACGCGGGCGCTCGCGATCGAACATGTCACCCAGCCCAGCACGAACGGTGTCAACACCATGCCCGCCTGAGTGGCAGTGGTGCCGACCACGGCCTGGACAAACAGTGGGACGTACGAGATCGCCCCGAACATGGCCATCCCCGCGAGGAAGCCGGTTGCGGCCGCTGCGCGGATCATGGGGTTTCGGAACAGGGCGAGGGGAATCAACGGGGTGGTGGCGCGCCGCTCCGCGGCGATAAAGGCGACAAGCAGGACGCCTCCCGCTCCCAGCGCCCCGAGGGTTGAAAGCGTGAGCCAGCCCGCGGTTCGCCCACCCTCGATCAGGCCCACGAGGAGCGAGGAGACGCCCAGGGCGAAGAGCCCGGCGCCCCAGTAGTCGATGGAGACCTTCCGGCGGGGCGGGAGCGCCTCAGCAAGTCCCCAGAAGATGGCGAGCGCCGCCAGCGCACCGAACGGCACGTTGATGTAGAACACCCAGCGCCAGGAGAGGTGATCGGCCAGGAGACCGCCCGCAAGAGGCCCCACCAGCGAGGCCACACCCCAGACGCCTGAGAAGTAGCCCTGCATCCGGGCGCGCTGCTCGAGCGTGTAGAGGTCCCCGAGGACGGTCATTCCAAGAGTGATAAGCGAACCAGCCCCCAGCCCCTGGAGAGTGCGGAACGCGACGAGCTGCGTCATGCTCTGCGAGAGCCCGGAGAGCGCCGACCCGACGAGAAAGATCGCGATCCCGGTCAAGAAAGTCCGGCGCCGTCCGAAGAGATCTGACACACGGCCCCAGAGGGGCATGCTCACCGTGGAGGCAAGGAGAAAACCCGAGAAGACCCAGGAATACACCTTGAGCCCGCCGAGGCTCGCGATAATCGTGGGCATCGCCGTGGCGACGACGGTGGCCTCCATGGCCGCCAGGAAGATGCACAGCATGATGCCGGCCACCGTAACGGGCCGGCGGCGCTCCCCGATCATTTATGAGCTTCGGCGCAGGCGGCGCACCGGCACAAGGCTCGGAGCTCGGGGTAAGGGTAGCAGCTCTCGTGGCCGTCGAGCCAGACGACCCTCAGCCCTTCGGGGATGCGCCTGATCTCTTTCGGCCAGCTCATTTCCTGGGTCAGCGCGGAGATGGTCGCGCAGGCGCCGCACGGGCACTCCCGGCGCATTCCCTGGAAGGGGTAGATGCTCGAGTGGCGATCCGCCCAGGTGACCCCGAGCGCGTACCGCCCCACCAGATGGAGTTCAGAGGGTGCGTTGGGATCCGGCTGGCCGAAGATCGGTAGCGTCAGCTTGGTCATGACTTCGTCACTGGATCGTCGCAAGAGGAGTCGACGCTCGCGCCCGCAATACAGGATCGGGCGACCGCGTTCGGGACACCGAGAGCTCCGCCGACAGCGCGATGAGCGTCCACGAGCCACGCGCCGCCGGCGTCGAGTTCCAGTCTACCAGATGGTGCTGGGGATGGAAACCCGTGGCGGGAACGGACAGGACACGGCTACCACCTCAGGTGGTAGGGGACGTCGGTCACGACGACGTTCTTCCGGAACAGGAGAGCCCCTTTGATCAGGAGCGCCGTCTGATTGTGGAGGAGGTGCTGCCACCACCGTGCGGGGAGGAACTCGGGCAACACGATGGTCACCACGTGATTCTGACCCTGCGCCTGGATGTGATTCAGGTAGTCGAGGAACGGCCCGAGGAGTGACCGGTAGGGTGAGGTCAGCACGACCAGCGGCACCCCCGCACCCCATTTCCCCCACTTTTCCTCCAGCTTGTAGGTCTTCTCGGAGTCGAGCTCCACGTACACCGCCTTGGCATCGGGCGAGAGGGTTTTGGCGTACTCCAGGGCCTGAACCACGCCTTTGTGGAGGTCTCCCACCAGCACCAGCACCGTGTGCCGGATCGGCGGCGACCCGCCATACCCCTCCAGGGAGAGCTGCGCTGCCACCCGCCGGTAGTGGCGGTGGATCATATAGAACACCGCGATAAAGGCCGGGATCAGGAGCGCGACGAGCCACGCCCCGTGGACGAACTTTGTCACGGCCACAATGGACATCACAAGCCCCGTCGTGGCCGCCCCGAGCCCGTTGATCGTCGCGCGCCACCGCCAGCCGGGGGGTTTCTGCCGGACCCATCGCCTGACCATGCTGGCCTGGGAAAGGGTGAAGGAGGTGAAGACCCCCACCGCATAGAGCGGGATCAGCGCGTGGGTGCTGCCGCGGAAGATCACGATCAAGAGCGCCGCGGCCAGACCCAAAATAATGACCCCGTTGGAGAAGACCAGACGGTCACCACGGTTGGCGAACTGCCGGGGGACGAAGCCGTCTCGCGCCATGAAGTAGGAGAGCCGGGGAAAGTCGGCGAAGGACGTGTTGGCGGCAAGAATCAGGATCACGGTGGAGACGGCCTGGATGTAGTAGTACCCTATCCCTCCCCCGAACACCTGCCAGGTCAGCTGGGAGACGACCGTCTCCTCCTCACGAGGAGCGATCCCGTAAAGGGAGGCGAGGACCGTGACCCCGAGGAAGAGCCCCGTCATGATCGCCCCGAGCCAGACCAACGTAATCCGCGCGTTCCTGGCCTGGGGAGGCTTGAAGGCCGTGACCCCGTCGGCCACGGCTTCGATCCCGGTCAGGGCCACGGCGCCGGAGGCGAAGGCCCTCAGGAGAAGAAAGAGGCCGAGCGCCGAGGCAGCCTCAGCCGGAGGCGGAGGGCCGGGGGTCTCCGCAGCGCCTAACCAGAGGTAGCGGAGGAACCCGACGACCACCATCCCGACGAACCCCGCAATGAAGAGGTAGGTGGGCAGGGCAAACAGGCGCCCGGACTCCCTGACGCCTCGGAGGTTCGCCACGGCGATGGCGGCTACGAACAGCACCCCCATGAGCACCCGGTGGGGGTAGAGCACCGGCAGGGCCGAGGTGATGGCCGCCACGCCCGCGGAGACGCTCACCGCGACAGTCAGCGTGTAGTCGATCTGGAGCGCGGCCCCAGCCGTCAGGCCCGGAATGGTCCCGAGGTTGTCCTTCGAGACGATGTAGTCGCTGGCGCCCTGGGGGTAGGCAAGCACCGTCTGTCGGTAGGAGCTGATGACGATGGCGATCACCACCGCGATGGCGAACCCGATCGGCACTGAGAAGGTCAAGGCCCCGGCTCCCGCCAGGACCAGGACCCGGAGAATCTCCTCGCTCGCGTACGTGACAGACGAGAGGTTGTCGGAGGCGAAGACCGCGAGCCCGGTGACCTTGGAGAGGCGCTCGTGCCGGGCCTGAGCGGTCGGGAGGGGGCTGCCGACAAGAAAGCGCTTGAGCGCGTGAAGCCGCATGGCAACTCACCCGCAGCCGCCGGCCGCGGGCTGACGCCATAGCCTAGGAAAGCGGGGAGAGGCGGTCACGAGTCACCGGGAGGTCACCCCCCGGCCAACGGGCCCTCGTAGAAGCGTTCGCGATCCGGTGCGAGTTTCTCGAAGCTTGTGTACTCCGGATGGAAATAAAGCGGCACAATTCGGGGGGCCGGCCCGTTGCGCTGCTTGCCGATGATCACCTCCGCGATATTGCGCTCCTCGGGAGGCAGCCCATCATCCTTCTTATACCACGACGGCCGGTAAAGAAACACAATCAGATCCGCGTCCTGCTCCAGCGCCCCGGACTCCCGGAGATCCGAGAGTTGGGGCCGGTGCTCCCGTTGCGGGCGATTTTCAACGGCCCGCGAGAGCTGGGAGAGCGCTAGGACGGGCACGCGGAGCTCCTTGGCCAGCGCTTTCAACGAGCGCGAGATCTCCGAAATCTCCTGCTGGCGATTCTCCGAAGTGGTGCGACCCCTCATCAGCTGCAGGTAGTCGATGATCACCAGGTCAAGCCCGTGCTCGGCCTTCACGCGCCGCGCCTTCGCGCGAGCCTCCAGAACGGACATCGCGGCCGTATCGTCGATGAAGATCGGCGCCTCGGACAATCGGCCTGCGGCGTTGGTGAGCCGCTGCCAGTGCGGCGGGTTGAGGTCCCCTTTGCGGACATCCTGGAGGCTCACTCTGGCCTCCGAACAGAGAAGGCGCTGGACAATCTGGCTCGCAGACATCTCGAGGCTCAGGATGAGGACCTTCTTGTCGAGCACGATGCCGGCGTACTTGGCAATACTCAAGGCGAAGGCGGTCTTGCCCATGGAGGGGCGGCCGGCGATGATGGTGAAATCTGAAGGCTGAAGACCTGCCGTCAGGTCATCGAATTTTTCGAAGCCGGTCGCCAGGCCGGTGATGTGCTCCTTCCGGTCGTAGAGCCGTTCGATATACTCAAAGGTGTTCTTGAGGATGGACCTCACCGGAATCGCCGTCCCCTGCAGGCGGCGCTCGGAGAGCTGGAAGATGAGCTGCTCGGCCTGGTCCAGGAGGGTATCCACATCCTCTCGGGCCTCATAGCTCTGCCCGATGATGTCGCTGGAGACCCGGATGAGCTCCCGCAGGACAGCCTTCTCGCGGACGATCTCCGTGTAGGGGATGAGGTGAGCCGCGGTGGCGGCCTCCTCCACCAGGAGCGCCAGAGCCGCCTCGCCCCCCACCTCCTCCAGTTCCCCGCGGCGCCTGAGCTCATCGCGCAGGGTGACCAGGTCCACCGGCTCCGTTCGCTCGAAGAGGGCAACCATGGCGGCGAAGATCCTCCGGTGGCCGTCTTTGTAGAAGTCGGAGGCCCTGAGCACTTCGATGGCTTTGGGGAGGCTCTCCGTCTCCAACAAGATGGCGCCGAGGACGGCGCGCTCCGTTTCCAGGCTGTGGGGAGGGATCTTACTGGTCAGAAGTTCCGGAAGGGTCGCCACGACTACTCCCGGGAGACGACCACCTTGAGCCGAGCAGTGACTTCTGAGTGGAGTCGGATGGGGACCGCATACTCGCCGACTGCCTTGATCGGCTCCCCCAGCCCCACCCGGCGCTTCTCGACCGTGATCCCGTGCTGGGCGAGGAAGGCCACCACGTCCTGGCTCCCCACCGAGCCGTACAGGCGCCCTTCCTGCGAGGCCGGACGGGTCACCGACAGCGTGAGGGTCTCGACGGTGGTAGCCTGCGCCTCCGCTTCAGCTTTGGCCTCGGCAGTCCTGGCCGCTTCGCGACTCCTGATCTGCTCCAGGCTCTTGAGGTTCGCCGCGGTGGCGGCGAGGGCGAGCTTCTGGGGAAGCAGATAGTTCCGGGCGTACCCGTCCGCCACATCACAGACCAACCCCCGACCACCCAATTTCGGGATGTCGTCCAGCAGGATGACCTTCATCGGAACGAGGCCTACTCGGGCGTGTAAGGCAAGAGGGCCATGGTGCGGGCCCGCTGGATGGCATGGGTGAGTTGCCGCTGATGACGGGCACAGTTACCCACGATCCGGCGAGGGACGATCTTCCCCCGCTCGCTGATGAAGTTCCTCAGGCGGCGGATATCCTTGTAGTCGATCAGGTCCACCCTGTCAACGCAAAATCTGCAGACCTTGCGACGCCCGAAGCGACGTCGCCTAACCGGTTTGGCCCCGAGTGGCGAAATGGCTCTCTCCTCCTGCTCGCCTGGGTTTGCGGGAATCCTCAGAAGGGAACGTCTTCGTTCCCCTCGACCGCTTCCTCCACCACCTCGGCCTCCGCCGACACCGGGGACTTGCCGCGACTCATGAACTGGACCCGGTCGGCCACCACTTCCACGACGTTCCGGCGCTGGCCGTCTCTGGTCTCCCAGTCGCGCGTTTGCAGGCGCCCCTCGACCAGCACGCCGCTCCCCTTGTCCAGGTACTCGCTGCAGCTTTCCGCCTGTTTGCCCCAGACCACCACGGTGAGGAAACAGGTGTCTTGCCGCTTCTCTCCGGCCTGCGTCGTATAGGCCCGGTTGACCGCCACGCGGAGGTCAGCAACCGGGGTACCACTAGGAGTATACCGGAGCTCCGGCGGGCGGGTGAGGTTCCCCATGAGGAATACTTTGTTGAGGCTTGCCATCAGCCGGCCTCCTCAAGCATCTCCCGTCTCTGCCCCGATCCCTCCTGAGGCTCGCCGGGCTCTTCCTGAGGCGGCGCAGGCCGCGCCTGCCTTCGATCCGGCACCCGCGTGACGAGGAAGCGAAGGATGTTCTCGTTGAGCTTCAGCTGTCGCTCGAACTCCTTCACAGCGACCCGCTCGGCTAGCACCTCGAAGACCGCGTAGATCCCCTCCCGCTGCTTTTTGACATCGTAGGCGAGACGACGCTTCCCCCAGTTTTCCACACCACGGACCTCGGCCCCCAGCCCCCTGAGAGTCTCCTGCAGCCGAGTCAGGAGCCGGCTCACCTCCTCCTCTGGCGGGCGGGGGTCGATGAGCACCAAGATTTCGTACACCCTCAGATGACTTACCTCCCCTCTTAAGGAAGAGCAGTCCGCTTCCAAGCGACCTACCCTACCAGACATTTCCCCGGAAGGCAACCGAACCGCGCCTGCCGATCCTCTCACCCGGCTTCGGCGAGCCGACTCCTTCTCAGATCTCCCAACTCCTATCAGAGGAGTCGGGCTCCCGTCAAGCTGTGACGAAAACAATACGGCCCCTCCCGGAGGGAAGGGCCGTACCGCAGGCGCTCCGGAACACCCCACGCCCGGCGGGCGCGGGGTCCTGGAAGGCTAGTACATGTCTCCTCCGTGAGGCATCGGCGGCGTCTTCTTCTCCTCCTCCGGGATGTCGGTCACGAGCGCCTCAGTGGTCAGCAGCAGCGAGGCGATGGAGGCGGCGTTCTCCAGCGAGACCCGCTCCACCTTGGTCGGGTCGATAATCCCGGCCTGCATCATGTCCACGAAGTCCACCCGCTCGGCGTCGAAGCCGTAGGTCGTCACCTCGGCGGCCTTCGCCTTCTCCACGACCACGGACCCCTCGAGCCCAGCGTTCTCCACGATCTGGCGGATGGGCTCCTCGAGGGCCCGCCTGACGATGGCGGCCCCCACCTTCTCGTCACCTTCGAGCTTCAGCCTTTCGACGGCCTTCTGCGTCCGAAGCAGGGCGACCCCGCCGCCGGGCACGATCCCCTCCTCGACGGCCGCCCGGGTGGCGTTGAGGGCATCTTCCACGCGCGCCTTCTTCTCCTTCATCGCCGTCTCGGTCGCCGCCCCTACCTTGATCACGGCCACACCCCCCGCCAGCTTGGCCAGCCGCTCCTGGAGCTTCTCGCGGTCGTAATCCGAGGTGGTCTCCTCGATCTGAGCCCGGATCTGCTTGATGCGCCCCTCAATCGCCGAAGACTTGCCCGCGCCCTCCACGATCGTGGTGTTGTCCTTGTCCACCACCACCTTCTTGGCCCGACCCAGGTCCTCCAGCTTGATGTTCTCCAGCTTGATCCCCAGGTCCTCGGTGATCGCCTTGCCGCCGGTCAGAATCGCGACGTCCTCCAGCATCTGCTTTCGCCGGTCCCCGAACCCGGGCGCCTTCACGGCGCAGCACTGGAGCGTCCCCCTCAGCTTGTTCACCACCAGCGTGGCCAGGGCCTCGCCCTCCAGATCCTCGGCGATGACCAGCAGCGGCTTGCCGGACCGCGCCACCTGCTCCAGCAGCGGGAGCATGTCCTTCATGACGCTGACCTTCTTCTCGTGAATGAGGATCACCGGGTCTTCCAGGTGCCCCTCCATCCGCTCCGCATCCGTGACAAAGTAGGGCGAGAGATAGCCGCGGTCGAACTGCATCCCCTCGACCACCTCCAGCGTGGTCTCCGCGGACTTGGACTCCTCCACCGTGATCACCCCGTCCTTGCCCACCTTCTCCATCGACTCCGCGATCAGGTTGCCGATCGTCTTGTCGTTGTTGGCAGCGATGCTGGCGACCTGCGAGATCTCCTTCTTGTCCTTCGTGGATTTGGACATCTTCTTCAGGTCCTCCACCACCGCCTCCACCGCCGCCTCGATCCCCCGCTTGAGCCCCATCGGGTTGGCCCCAGCCGTGACGTTCTTGAGCCCTTCCCGAAAGATCGCCTGCGCCAGCACGGTCGCGGTCGTGGTCCCGTCCCCGGCCACATCGGAGGTCTTCGAGGCCACCTCCTTCATCATCTGGGCACCCATGTCCTCGTAGTTGTCCTTCAGCTCGATCTCCTTGGCCACCGTGACCCCGTCCTTGGTGATGGTCGGGCTCCCGAACTTCTTGTCAATCACCACGTTGCGGCCCTTGGGCCCCAGGGTCGCCTTCACCGCCTCCGCCATAATGTTGACGCCGCGGAGCAACGCCGCCCGGGCCTCATCGTTAAACAAGAGCTGCTTCGGCATACGATCTCCTCCTCATTCAGAGGCTGGCTGGGAGCTCGTCCCCAGCCAACCAGTTACTCGATAATGCCAAGAATCTCCTCCTCGCGCAGGATCAGATACTCCTCCTCTTCGATCTTGACCTCGGAGCCCGAGTACCTCCCGAACAACACGCGGTCTCCGCTTTTCACGTCCAGGGCGATACGCTGGCCGTTTTCCAGGAGCTTGCCGTTCCCGACCGCGACCACCTTGCCTTCTTGCGGCTTTTCCTTCGCGGTGTCAGGGATGATAATGCCCCCCCGGCGGACCTCCTGTTCCTCCAACCGCTTAACCAGAACCCGATCATGCAGCGGCCGAACCTTCATTGCCTCCTCTCCTCCCTTCGCTCGTGTAGTTAGCCTCAGACTCGAGGCGTTAGCACTCACCTGAGCCGAGCGCTAACATACCGACATCAGGTCAAAGAATCAAGGGGAAAAAAGAGGAGCGGGAGATTCGGATTCAACCTCTATTTGCGTATTTTTCACTTTAGTATCAGAATTTTGGTATTTTGGGGCCACACCGTGGCCGCGACTCCCCATAACCCGCTGTGCGCCAAGGGGGTGGGAGAGGCCGGCTGATGGGGTCCCCGCAGGCCGGCGTGAACGCCGTCATGGACTCGGTCGCTCCATTCGGGATCCGCCATCTCGACATGCCGCTGACCCCCGAAAGGATCGGGCGCGCGATCCAGGCGGCGAGGGGGTGACGAGAGTTCAGGATCGGTCGACATCGCCACCCGGCAGGCGCCAGGCGTTGGACTAGCGGGTGCGCCCGATCGCCAGGGCGAGATGGGCGAGAAGCTCGCCCACTTGCTCTCCGGCCGGCTCCTCGAACCAGCGAAGCCGCTCCCTCAACCCGACAGCCTCGCCAATGACAGCCACCACGGGAGGCCGGATGCCCTTGCTCCTGTCGACGATGTTGGCCAGGGTGCCGATGACCGTCTTTTGGGCCTCCGTCGTCCCCCAACGAATCAGCGCCACGGGGGTGTCGGGCGAGCGGCCGTGGGCGACAAGCGCGCCCACGATCCGCGGCAGGGCTGTGACCCCCATCAGGACCACGAGGGTGTCCACGGCGGTCGCTAGCTGAGCCCAGTTCACGGCCGGCTCATCCTTCGCGGGGTCCTCGTGGCCCGTCACGACCGCAAAGGAGGAGGAAAGCTTCCGGTGCGTGAGCGGAATGCCGGCGTAGGCCGGAACCGCCACGGCCGAGCTGACTCCAGGGACCACTTCGAAAGGAATCCTCGCCTCCGCCAGCGCCTCGGCCTCCTCCCCGCCCCGCCCAAAGATGAAGGGATCGCCCCCCTTGAGCCTGACCACCCGGTGGCCGCGGCGCGCGTGAGCGATGAGCAGGGTGTTGATCTGCTCCTGAGGCAGATGGTGGGTGCCGGTCAGCTTGCCGGCGAAGATGCGGAGCGCCTCGGGTGGCGCCTCGTCCAGGAGAGCCGGGTTGAGCAGGCGATCGTACACCACCACCTCCGCCTCACGCAGCAAGGCCAGGCCCCGGACCGTTAGGAGACCCGGATCGCCCGGACCCGCCCCCACCAGGTATACCGTGCCTACCGACATCGCGCGGCTCCCAGTCCCTCGAGCAGGTAGCTTTTCGCTTCCTCCCGCTTCCCTTCGGCAATGAGACGGCGGAGATGGGGACCCAGCACCCGGTTCCACACCTCGCCATCCAGAGAGCCGGCGCGCTGTCGCAGCTCCCGTCGGACCCCGGCGACCAGCTCGGCCAGCCGTGCGTAATCCTCCGTGAAGTAGGCATCCAGCTCCTCGCGGATGGCCCGGGCCAGGGCAGGGCTCGCCCCGCCAGTCCCCACCGCCACTACCAGCTTCCCCCGCCGGAGGACCGAGGGCAGAATGAAGTCCGAGCGCGCCGGGTCGTCAGCCACGTTGACCCAGATACCCCGCGCCCGTCCATCCCGGGCCACCGCCGCGTTCACCTCGCGGCCATCCACCGCCACAAAGGCGATCTCATGCCCGTCGAGGTCTTCGGCGCGGTACGCGCGGGGCACGTGGTGAAGCCGGCCGTCCCTGGCCCACGAGGCGAGGCGCTCGGTCAGAATGGGACTGACCAGCGTGACCCGTGCCCCGACACCCAGGAGGCCCTTCACCTTCCGCTCGGCCACGCGACCGCCCCCGACGACGAGACAGGGGCGCTCCCTCATCTCCACAAAGACGGGAAAGTACGTGCTGTCAGCCATTCCTGGCCCACTCGGCGAGGACGGCGGCGACCTCGGGGCGCGTGAACTCCGGGGGGAGCGGCTCCCCACGTCTCAGCAACTCGCGGACCCTGGTCCCCGAGAGCGCCACGCGATCCCCGTCCCCATGAGGGCATGTCTTGACCGAGGCGACGGCGTCGCACCGGCGGCAGAAGAAGGTTTCCGTGAAGAACAACGGCTCGATGCCAAGCTCCTCCCGGCGAAAAGATCTGAGGAGATCGTGGGCGGCATAGGGGGCATAGTAGCGCCCCACGCCAGCGGCGTCGCGCCCGACGATGAAGTGTGTGCAGCCGTAGTTCTTCCTCACCAGCGCGTGGAAGGTCGCTTCACGCGGGCCGGCGTACCGCATGGCCCCGGGGAACACCGCGAGCATCACGCGATCCGCGGGATAGTAGTGATGAAGGAGCGCCCGGTAGCACCGGAAGCGGACCTCGGAGGGGACGTCATCCAGCTTGGTCTTCCCCACCAGCGGGTGCAGCAGGAGGCCGTCCATCAGCTCGAGCGTACACTTCTGGATGTACTCGTGGGAGCGATGGATCGGGTTCCGGGTCTGAAACGCCACGACCGTGCGCCAGCCGCGCTCCCGGAACAGGGCCCGGGTCCGGCCCGGATCGAGCCTGTACTCCTCGAACCCGGGCCAGGGCGGCCGGCTGATCAGATCCACCTGCCCGCCGAGCAGGATCTCTCCGCGGCCCATGAGATACGCGACCCCGGGATGGCCGAGATCCTCCGTCCCGTACACAAGGCGCGCCTCCTCCCGTCGGCCGTACGGATATTTCTCCTCGAGGTGAAGGGCCCCGATCACCTCTTCCCACGGGGCGACCAGCGCCAGCCGCGAGCCTTCCTTCAGGCCAGCGGCATCCTCTCGCTTCACCGCCAGCGTGATGGGGAGCGGCCAGAGGCATCCGTTCGCCAGGCGCATCTCCTCGAGAACGCGCCGGTAGTCCGCCTGCCCCATGAAGCCCTCGAGAGGGCTGAAGGCCCCGGCGGCGAGCAGCTCGAGATCAGACATCGCGCGGGCGTTGAGGACGAGCTTCTGCAGCTCCGCGGCCTCAGCGAGCGCCTCGGCGCGCGCCTCACCGGCAAGGACGCGGTCCACGAGCGCGCCCCCGTGTGGGGCGATTAGGCCAGCGTCGTGGAGCGCACTCCCAGCGTTCATGGTCACGATCCCCTCAGGTGATCAGGTGGAGGCCGGCCACCATCAAGACGACGGCCAGCACCGGACGCAGCACCCACTCCGGGCTCCAGACCGAGAGCCGGGCGCCCAGGAGAATGCCGGGAATCGAGCCAGCGAGAATGGTCAGGGTGAGCTGGAGGTTGAAGTGACCCATCCACGCGTGTACCGCCCCGGCCGGCGCAGTAAGCAGGGCGCCGTGGAGGAGATCGGTGCCGACGATCCGAACGCTCGGCATGGCCGTGGCCAGCGCGAGGAACGCCACCAGCACGGTCCCACTGCCGACGGAGGAGATTCCCACGAGCAGGCCGACCCCGAAGCCGGCGGCGACGAACCACCGTCGGTCGAGGGCGACCCGTCCCGAGAGCGGGCGGCCCGAGGAGAAGAGCCGGAGGAGCATGGCAAGGGAAGCGATCACCAGCGCCATGCCCAGCACCTTCGTCACGACCAGATTCGGATCGCTCCCGCGCACGCGGGTCACGGCCAAGAGGGCGATCCCGGTCAGGGCGCCGGGGACGCTGCCGAGGAGCAGCATACCGGTGAGCCTCACATCCGGCGTGCCCCGCCGCCAGTGGATGACGGCCCCCACGAGCTTGGTGACCGCGGAATAGACCAGATCCACGCCGACCGCCACCAGGGGAGCCACGCCCAGACCGAGAATCAACATGGGGCCCATCAGGGCGCCACCACCCATCCCCGTGAGGCCGACGAGGACGCCGGTGAGGAAGCCGAACGCCACCGGGGTCGGTTCCACGGCTCATCGGGGCTGATGGAGGCCGCACTCTTTCGCCGCGGGGTTCCCCTCCCACCACCAGCGCCCGGCCCGCAGGTCCTCGCCGGGCTTGACCGCCCGCGTGCACGGGGCGCAGCCGATGCTCGGGTAGCCCCGGTCGTGCAGGGCGTTGTAAGGCACGTTGCGGGCTCGGATGTACGCCCACACCTGATCCCACGTCCAGTCGGCGAGAGGGTTCACCTTGACGATCCCGCCGGAGTCAGGGTCGACCTCCACCTTCCGGACGAGGGTGCGCGTCACGGCCTGCTCCCGCCTGAGCCCGGTGATCCAGGCGTCGAGCCCCGCGAGGGCCCGCCCCAGGGGTTCGACCTTCCGCACGCCGCAGCAGAGTTCGCGGTTCTCCACACTCCTGTAGAAGAGGTTCACGCCGTGCTCGCGCACCATGGCCTCCACGGCCTCGGCCTGGGGAAAGTAGACCTCAGCGGCAAGGCCGTACCGCTCCCGGATCGCCTCCACGAGGCCATAAGTCTCCGCGGGGAGCCGGCCCGTGTCGAGGGTGAAGACCCGCGCCTTCCGGTCGAGGGCCATCAGCATGTCGATGACCACCACGTCTTCTGCCCCAAAGCTCGCGGCAAGCGCGATGCGAGGGTGAAACTCCGCCAGGGCCCAGGAGAGGATCTCCTGGGCTGTCCTCGACTCCAGCTCCTCGCTGCGGGTCCGAATGGTTTCCTGCAGGTCACGAACGGGCATAGTGCTCCTCCTGGTCAGCGAGGTAGTCGGAAATGGCGTGCACGAGCGCGCCCATGGTGTTCTTGTCGGACTGAATCCGCGGAACGATCCCGAGCCCGGACACGGTCGCACGGCAAATCGGCCCGACGACGGCCACGGTCACGGGGCCGCGCAGGGCGGCCAGGAGCCGTTCTCCCAGGCCCAGATGGGTGGCCACGGAGAACACGTGCTTGATCTGGGGCGAGCTCGTGAACGCCAGGACGTCGATCCCTCCGCAGAGGAGGTCGTGGACCAGCCGGATCAGCGGCTCCTGATTTTCCGGGAGCGCCCACTCGTAGAGGGGAATTTCCAGCACCGTCGCGCCTCGGGCTCTCAGCCCCTCCACGAGGAACGGGTTCTCCTCGCCGTACAGCTGGACCGCTACCACCTTGCCGCGCACCTCGTAATCCGCCTCCGCAAAGGCGCGCAGAAGCCCTTCGGAGGTCGGCTCCCGTGGCACCAGATCGATCCGAACCGCGGCCTCCCGGAGCACCGCGATCGGCTTGGGGCCTCGGGCTGCGACAACCATCCCGGCCAGAGCCTGGAGGAGCCCCTCACGCTTCCCCGCCTCTGCCGCGAGGCTCAGGAAGGCGCGCGTCCCCACTCCGGTCAGGAAGACGACTACCCCCACCTCGCCCCGGCAGATCCGGTCGAGCACGTCGAGCGCTGGAGCCCGGTCGAGACGGGGGACCTCCCGGACCGCCGGCGCGGAGTACGGCACGCCGCCAAGCTTCGCGATGAGGGTGGCGAGCTCCGCGGCGCGACGGGCCTCGGTGATGGCCACGGTCTTCCCGCGAAGAGGCCCCATAGGCGCCTCGCCCCTCACTATGCCGCGCACTCGCCGGGACCGGTCTCGAGCTTGAAGCCCTCCTCCGCACCCCAGTCCAGGTAGTTGTCTGGCGCCTCGGCCGACGGCGGGACCTCGGTCCACGGCGCGAGCACCGCCTTCATGCGCTCCAGGCCCGCACGGTCGACAAAGGCGTTGAACGACTCGCCAGCCGTCCGCTCGCGCCGGTAGAGTTCAAGGAGCGTCTTGACCGCCTGGGGAACCTGCTTCGCCGGGATCCGCGCGACCGGCTTCGCGAAAGAGGGGTTGCCGGGCTCCAGGCGACCGCCGAGCAGGAGCTGGTACGTGGGGGCCTGTTCGCCGTGGAACTTCTTGGCGCCGCCATAGAAGCCCAGGCTGGCGAGATGATGCTGTCCGCACGAGTTGGGGCACCCCGAGATCTTGATCCGGATGCCGGCCTCGTCGGCAAGCTCGCCGAGCTCCTGCTCGATCACCTGGCCGATCGCGAACGCGAGACCCCGGGACGACGTGATTCCAAGCTGGCAGGTGTCCGCGCCCGGGCACGCGGTGATGTCAATCAGTCGCTCGGCGCCCGCCAGCGCGAGCCCGGCTCCTGCCAGGACCGCGTGGAGCTCCGGGAGCGCGTCGGCGGGGATCCAGCGGAGGAGGAAGTTCTGCTGGTTCGTGCTCCGCACCGCGCCGTCGCCGAACTCGCGCGCCGCACGGGCCAGGGCCCGGAACTGTGCGGAGGTCATGTCCCCGCGAAGCAGCCGGACGTGAACCGCCGCGTAGCCGGGCTGCTTCTGCGGCACGACATTCGTCCTGCTCCAGCGCCGATAGGCTGGATCGGCGCCGGGGGAGGCCCCCCGCCTCCGCGCTCTCGGGATAGGCACGCGCTCCTCCCAGGGCAGCGCCACCGGGAACTTGCCGGCCATCGTGAGGCGAAGCCCATCCCGCTCGCGAAGGATCAGGGCGCGCAGCTGATCGATCCCGAGCTTCTGCACCACGAACTTGAGCCGGGCCAGATTGCGGTTTTCGCGGTTGCCATGCCGATCGAAGACCCGCACGATCGCTGCCACAGTCGGGAGGAGATCCTGAACGGCCGTGAACTCCTCGAGCGGCTGCGCCAGGCGCGGCGCCGCCCCGAGGCCGCCGCCGAGCAGGATCTCAAATCCCCGGGCAGAGGAGCCCTCCGCGGTCCGCACCGCTGCCCGAGCGCCGATGTCGTGGATCGGCGTCAACCCCGTGTCGTCGTCGCAGCCAGAGAAGGCAATCTTGAACTTCCGGGGCAAGTTCTGGTTCATCGGGTTCCGGAGGAGAAAGCGGGTAACGGCGTCGGCGTACGGCGTGGGATCGAAGGGCTCCTTCGGACAGATGCCGGCACACTGCCCCACCGTGACGTTGCGCACCGTGTTCCCGCACGCCTCCCGCGTCGTCAGCCCCGCCTCCGCAAGCGACCGCAGCAGCGCGGGCACTTCGACAAGCGGAACGAAGTGAAACTGCATGTTCTGCCGGGTCGTCACGTGTCCGACACCGCGGGGCGTCTTGTCGGCGATGTCGGCGAGGCGCTCGAGTTGGGCCGCCGTGAGGCCCCCCCACGGGATCTTGACGCGGACCATCTGCACGTCCTGCTGACGCTGGCCGTAGACCCCGTGCTGCAGGCGAAAGCGTTTGAACTCGTCCGGGTCCACGCGACCGGCCCAGAACTCCTCCACGAACCGGTTGAACGTGTCGATCTCGCTGTCGTCGGCCCATGAGGGGGGGTTCGCGGGGCCGATCCCCCGGTCGGGAAGCTCCTCGAGCTGGGGGCCGTACTCGGCTACTGGCGAAAGACCCATGGGGTGTCCCTCCAAACGTGCTCCAGCGTGTCAATAGACGTTTCTCGATCGAGAATGCCATTAACTCTAGTCAGATCAGACTACCTTGTCAAGCGGAAAAGTCAGCAAGCCAGGTACTCGGAAAGCTCTGCGAAAAAGAGGGGCTGGAAGGTGCTCGCGGCCAGGACCGGCTATGGGCGGAAACGCCGCTCAGATCCCGGCCCAGAGGGAAGGGCGCCGGGGGGGGAGACGGCTCTTGGCTAGGCCATCTTCAGCGTGATCCCTTCGATCACGTTGACCACATCCTCACACAG
>JBHIBG010000038.1:0-23580 GCA_046758965.1 Methylomirabilia bacterium
CTCTGGTCCAGGAGACCGTGCTTGCCGACACCGGCGAGTCGATCTACGACTTTGCCGTCCCCGTGCTGGTTGAAGGTCAGAAGTGGGGCACGGTCAGGGTCGGCCTGTCCAGGGGACGAATGGAAGCTGAGATCAGCCAGACTCGTTGGGATCTGGGGGGGTTGACGTTGGTGACGCTGATGCTTGGAGGGTTGGCCGCCGCCCTGGTCGCCAGGCGCATCGCCCGTCCGGTCCGCCAGCTGGCTGAAGGGGCCGCGGCCATCTCCCGCGGGGAGCTGGACCAACGGATTGAGCCCTCGACGTCTGACGAGATCGGCCATCTCGCCATCGCGTTCAACCACATGGCCACCCAGCTCTTCCAGCAGCGCACAGCTATCGAGGCGGCCCACGCCGAGCTGCGCCGCCGCTTTGAAGAGCTCGCGGACCTGAAAAGCTACACCGACAGCATCCTGGGATCCATTACCAGCGGGATCGTGACCCTCGATCTGAGTGGGCGCGTGGTCACCCTCAACCCTGCTGCCGAGCTTCTCACCGGGCTCTTTGCGCCGGAGGTGACCGGAGGGTATTGTACCGAGGCCTTCGCCCACACCCCGGAGTTATGCGAGATCCTGATGGAAACTCTCGCCCGCCGGAGCGGGGTCGCTAGTCTCTCCCTGACACTGAGGCGGAGGAACGGCGCGTCGTTCCCCGTGGAAATCACCACGGCACCGCTCAAGGGAGTTGAGGGCAAGGATCTGGGAGTCGTTGGGGTCTTCAGGGATGTCACCCTCGTCCGCGAGCTTGAGGGACAGCTGCGGCGCTCGGATCGCCTCGCGGCGCTTGGCACGCTGGCCGCCGGCCTGGCTCACGAGATCAAGAACCCCCTCACGTCACTCCGCACCTTCAGTGGCCTCGTGCCGCGGAAGTTCGATGACGAGCGATTCCGCCACACTTTCCAGCGCGTGGTGCCGCGGGAGCTGGAACGGATCAACGCGATCGTTGAGCAGCTCCTTCAGCTCGCCCGCCCGGCCCGATTGAGCTTCCAGCCGGTACGGATTTCCGTCCTCCTGGAGAGCGTCCTGGAGCTCTACACCAACCAGATCGAGGCGAAGGAGGTTACGGTGGAGCGCGAGTACGTTCGAGACCTCCCCCCGATTCATGCGGACGAGGAGCATCTCTACCAGGCGCTGGTCAACCTTGTGGCCAATGCGCTGGACGCGATAGGTCCGGGAGGCCGCCTGACGCTGCGTACGGGATGGAGCGAGAGGGCGGATCCGTTTCTGCAGCCGCGTCGCGGGGCGCCCAGTCGCGGTGTGAAGGTGGAAATTCAGGATACGGGCAGTGGCATTTCTCCCTCGTATGCGGATGAGGTGTTCAATCCGTTCTTCACCACGAAAGAAGGTGGAACGGGACTCGGTCTGGCCCTGGCCCACAAGATCATCGAGGATCATGGTGGGACCATCACGTTTCGGAGCTCTCCCGGCGTCGGAACGACCTTCAGGATCTTTCTCCCCCTCACCCCAGATCCCCACGCGGAAGCGAGCTGAGATGACGACTAGCCTGAATGACCTCGTCGCACTCGCACAGTCCCTCTCAGGCCGGCAGCCACCAGAGGCGATCGTCGAGACGGCTCTCGATTCCGCCCTGGCGGTGCTGCACGAGGCTGCCGGGTTCGGGCTCATCCGAACAGCTCACGGTGCCCTCCAGGTCGCCGCGCGCCACGGGATTGGCCCGGATGGTGAAGCGGTGGTCAGGAAGCTGTGTGAGCCGGGGAGCCCGGTTCTCCATGCCGTTGAAGGCGGTCGAAGTCAGCTGTTCTCCGCCCGGGACCCGGTCTTTCTGATGGCGGGGCGCTCCATCTTCCGTGAGGAGGTTCGCTTCCTCGCGGTGGTCCCGTTCCTTGCCCTCGGCGAATCCGTGGGTGGCATGGGTCTCTTCCTCAGCCAGGAGCCGGACAGGCTGCTCTGGGAAGAAGGTCTCCCGTATCTGGGCGCCACGGCCGGGCTGGCCCTCGCCCAGGCCCGGCTCAAGGAGACGATCGCTCTGCAGGGACGCCTGGTCTCGCTCGGGCGACTCACTGCGGGGTTGGCAGACCAGATGCAGAGCCTTCTCGCCACTCTCGGGAGCAACCTGGAACTCCTTCGATACACCCTCGAACCCAGCATGACGTCCCAGGGAAGGGTGGTCCGAGCGCAAGATGCCTCTAAGATGGTGGCCCGCCTCATCGAGGGGCTGTCGGTGTACTCGGAGCCGGCGGGACCGGCCACAAAACGGGTTCTGCTCTCGGATCTCTTCTCGATCCTCCTCACCCTCCTGAGCCATGAGGCCCGATCCCGGGAGGTCGAGATCACTGTCGAGACTTCTGCTCCAGATCTTGCCGTGAGAGGCGATCGGGGCCAGCTCCTCGAGGTTCTCGTCCACTTGGTCGAAAACGCCCTGGACGCGATCGGCCATAAGGGTCGGATCACGCTCGAGGCTGATCTGGCTGGGAGCGAGGTACGAATCTCGGTCCACGATTCGGGACCGGGCATCTCTCCCGACCTGCTTGACCGGGTCTTCGACCCCTTCTTTACCACCAAGACCAGGAGCACGGGGCTGGGACTCGTGAGTGTGCGCGAGATCGTCGATCGGCTTGGAGGGACTATCGGGGTAGCCTCGGAGCTCGGAGGCGGAACCGAGTTTGTCGTGACGCTCGCGTCCAACTGACACCGTCGGGCTGGCGCGCGCAAGCCGGCTCAGCCCTTCGCAGTCTCGCACCTCGAACCCCGTTCGGCCAAATTTGCAGGAGATTACTGCGTGTCGGGCTGGCGGGCGGGGCGGCGGCTATGGCGTCCTGACAGCAGAGCTGGAGATCGCCTGCTCCATCCGCTGGAAGCGTCGCCTGAGCGGCTCCAATCCCTCCTCGTGGGTGATGACGTAGAGCTGGTTGGCTCGGATCGCGGCCAGCACGCGCGCGGCCACCTCCTCCGACGCCAGGGTTCGCCCCATCAGCTCGACAGGCTCGCTTTTCGCCGGCTGCCCCGGATTTCGTAATGGCTCGGGGCGGGTTCGCTCGCTCTCGCGGATCCGCGTCGCCACGCCCATCGGGCAGAGCACAGAGACGCCGATGTTGTACGGCCTCAAGTCCTTCGCGAGCGTCTCTGAGAGCCCGACGACTGCGTACTTGGTGGTGTTGTACACTCCCAGGCCTTGAGTGGCGATCAGGCCAGCCATGGAGGCGGTGTTGACGATGTGCCCACCTTCCCCCTGAGCAATCATGCGGGGCAGGAACGCCAACACCCCGTGGATCACGCTCCAGAGGTTGACGCCGATGACCCACTGCCAGTCCCGGTAGGTAGCCGTCTCCAAGCCGCCCCACACTGCCACCCCGGCGTTATTGCAGAGGATGTGGATGCGGCCAAAGGCTGCGTGAGCCTGATCGGCGAGGGCCTGCACGTCCCCGAGGACGGAAACGTCTGCGCGGACCGCGAGAGCCTCCCCGTGCCCCTGCTTGATGGCTGCCGTAGTCTCGGCCATCCCGACTTCGTCGACATCGGCAACCACGACTTTCGCCCCTTCGCCTGCGAAGCTGAGCGCCAGGGCGCGTCCGATGCCACTGGCTCCCCCCGTGACGACGGCGACCCGATCTTTGAACTGTTCCATGGCTCCTCCTCAATTTCGTAAACTCATCTCGCCCACTATAGCCTCATGCGGCTCCTTCCCGTAGTGCGGGATGCGCGGGGCGCCACGGATGGTTTACCCGCGGAGGGCGGGATAGCCTGCCGCAAGGCCCAGACATATGCTACATACCGGATAACGGCGCCGCCACCAGCAAAAAATTGGGCGACCGCAGGCTCCGGCACTGCCGAATACCAGAAGGGTCGAAGTGAAAGGGGGCAATCGGGATGCCGACCGACACGCGAGATTGGCCTGGGCGTCGGAGCGGTGCACCGCTGGTGGCGTGCTGGACGGCGGGGTAAGTGCGATCTGCTCGGTCGTCTTGAGTATCCTCAGGTTGCGCCGGGTGAGAATGTATACTGAACGAGTGTCGCGGGGTATGAGCGTTCGATGAGTCAATCCAAGCATGACTCCTATCGGTTGCCGCGGAGCGTCGTGCCGCTCCGCTACGACATTTGGCTCGAGCCCGATCTCACGTCCTCCACCTTCGCCGGGAAAGAAATAGTGGATCTGATCCTGCGCGAGCCGGTGACGGAGATCGTGCTGAACGCCGCGGAGCTTCAGATCCGCGAAGTCGGTATCGACGACGGCCGGGGAACGACCCTCACCGGGGCGGTGATCCTCGACGAGGCGACCGAGCGAGCCCGGCTGCTCTTTCCGGAACCGCTCAGGCCGGGTCCGTGGCGTCTCGCATTGAGATTTGGCGGTGCCCTGAACGACAAGCTTCACGGCTTCTACCGGAGCACGTACAAAGCCACTCACCCGTCCGCTGCCGCTCAGGGAAGTGGGGATCGAGGGGAGCAGGTGTTAGCGGTGACGCAGTTCGAGGCCACGGATGCCAGGCGGGCGTTCCCCTGCTGGGATGAGCCGGCGTTTAAGGCGATCTTCGAGGTGACACTCGTCATCGACGAGGAGCTCACGGCCCTCTCGAATACCGCCGTCGTGAGTGAAGGTCTCATCCCGGGAACCGGCAAGAAGGCGGTCCGCTTCGCTCCTACTATCAAAATGCCGACGTATCTGCTGGCCTTGGTCGTCGGACGCCTCGCGGCGACCGATGCCGTCATGGTGGGTGGCACGCCCCTGAGGATCTGGCATGTGCCGGGAAAGTCGCGTCTGGCGCGGTTCCCTCGGGAGATCGCGGCCTTCTCGCTCCGCTTCTTCCGGGAGTACTACGGGATGCCGTACCCCGGGGACAAGCTCGACCTGATCGCGATTCCCGACTTCGCCGCCGGCGCCATGGAGAACCTGGGGGCGATCACGTTTCGCGAGACGGCGCTCCTCGTGGACGAGGGGACCGCCACCCACGCGGAGCTGGAGCGGGTGGCCGACGTGGTAGCCCACGAGATCGCCCATATGTGGTTCGGAGACCTGGTGACCATGGCGTGGTGGAACGGCCTCTGGCTCAACGAGGCGTTCGCCACGTTCATGGAGATGCTGGCCGTGGACGCCTGGAAGCCGGGGTGGCAGCGTTGGGTCAGCTTCGGCGTATCCCGAGCCGCGGCCCTCCAGGTGGATGGGCTCTGGTCGAGCCGTCCCATCGAGTTCGAGGTGGGCGCGCCGAAGGACGCGGACGCGATGTTCGATGTGCTGACCTACGAGAAGGGGGCGGCGGCACTTCGCATGCTCGAGCAGTATCTGGGCCCTGATGCCTTCCGCGAAGGGGTGAGGAAATATCTGATCGACCACCAGTTTGGGAACGCGGAGACCACCGACCTCTGGAAGGCGCTCGGCGAGGTCTCGAAGCAACCCATTCCGGCGATCATGGACGGATGGATTTTCCGTCCCGGCTACCCCGTGGTCACGGTCACGACTGACGGAGCGGGGACGGCCCTGGTCTTCTCCCAGCGCCGCTTCACCTACCTTTCCGGTGGCGGCGCGGAGCGCGAGCTCTGGCAGATCCCAGTCAACGTCCGGATATGGGTCAACGGCGAGGTGAGACACGTGCGACTTCTCCTGTCCTCCGACGAAGCGCGGGTGGAGCTGGGGAGCCCGGTGGAGGGCGTGGTTGTGAACGAGGGCGGCCATGGCTTCTACCGGGTGCGTTACGCTCACGAACTGCTGGAAAAGCTTGCGGCGACGCCGGTTGAAACGTTGGCACCCATCGAGCGGTTCAACCTGGTCAACGACGCCTGGGCCTGCGCACTGGCCGGGCTCTGCCCGGTTGGGGAGTGCCTCGACCTGACCGAGCGGTTTCGGGAGGAGATGGATCGGAACGTGTGGACGGCCCTCCTTGGATCGTTCGCCTATCTGAATCGGATCATCGCCTCACCCGATCGCTCCGGACTGGAGGCGCTGGTCCGGGACCGAGTCAGGCTTGCGGCGAGCCGGCTCGGTTGGTCACCCCTGCCGGGTGAGAGCGAGCTGACCCGCCAGCTTCGCGGGGACCTGCTGCGCGCGATGGGCGCGTTGGGGAACCACGCGCCGACCCAGTCCCACGCCCGCGAGCTCTACGCCGGCTATCGCGACGACCCGTCCGCGGTAGACCCGAATGTTCTTGCGGCAGTCATTACCCTCCTGGCTCATTGCGGCGGCGAGGCCGAGTACGCCGAGTTTCTGGAGCGGTTCAGGACGGCGAAGACGCCGCAAGAAGAGCAGCGGTATCTCTATTCGCTGGCCGGGTTTCGGGATTCCGAGCTGCTCCGGGAAACGCTTAAACGCACGATCAGCGGGGAGGTCCGCACTCAGGATGCCCCCTTTCTGGTGCGGAGCCTCCTCATGAACGTCTATGCGCGGGAGTTGGCCTGGGAGTTCGTCAAGACGCACTGGGAGACGATGGAGCGTCAGTACCCGTCCAAGAGCGGGCTCAGGCGGATGTGCGAGGGGATCACGGCGCTGGCCACTCCCGAGCTGGAAGCCGACGTGCGCGCGTTCTTCGCCTCGCGCGGCATTACGCTGGGGGGCAGGACCCTGGAACAGTACCTGGAACAACTCCACGTCGCGGTCTCGCTCGGAACGAGAGAGACGGCCGCTCTCCGGGCCTATCTGGCTCGCTTCGACGTTTCACGTCAGGCCTGAAGGTGGTTCGCGGGCCTGAGGAATAAGATCTGCTTTGCCGGTGTTGTAGAGAGTTGGGATGCGGCACGCGCGGGCGCTGAGCCCGGCAGCGTCTGCCGGCAGATCCCCTCGGCGGCGAAGCCGGACCGATCTAACCAAGGAGGATCACCATGGCGCGAGTGCCGTATCTCGAACGCGACGAGATTCCCGCGGAGCTCCAGACCGTGTATGAGGCGACGCAGAAGGCGGTCGGGCGCGTCCCGAACTTTTACAAGCTGCTGGCGCATGCTCCGAAAGTCCTGACCGGGTACGTGGGCTTGAGCGGCGCGCTCAAGGAGACCAAGCTGGATCCTAAACTCCGGGAGCTGGCCTATCTCAAGACGTCGAAGGTGAACGACTGCCACTACTGATTCACCCAGCACACGGCCCTCGGTCGGAGGGTCGGGCTTACCCAGGAGCAGATCGACGGTCTTGCGGGCGGCGCGTCATCCCCCGCCTACAGCGAGCTGGAGAGACTGGTCATCCGCTATGCCGGGCAGCTCACCACGCAGGTGGACACGGACGAGGCGCTCCACGCAGACCTCAAGAAGCATCTCCCGGACCGCGAGATCGTCGAGCTCGCCGTTACGGTTGCCGCTGCCAACTTCACGAACTGCATCAACGAGTCGCTGAAGACCGAGCTGGAGCGCTAGCGCCGCTCTGCCGGCTGGGTACGGCTGACCCGCTCACGTACGTCGATGGCGACACGGGGTTGCGACGTTTATCTATTTTCCGATAGAGAATAGGGGTTATGCCGACCCTCGCCGGGGCCGTCCGAACGGGCGGCCCCGGTTTGGGTCCATCCGTGGACGCTACTTCTTGGCGGCACAGGGGTTCTTGGCTGCGCACGGATTCGTGGCTGCGCAAGGGTTCTTGGCGGCACAGGGGTTCTTGGCCGCGCACGGATTCGTGGCCGCGCAGGGGTTCTTGGCGGCGCAGGGGTTCTTGGCGGCGCAGGGGTTCTTGGCCGCGCACGGATTCGTGGCCGCGCAGGGGTTCTTGGCGGCCTTATGGTAGTACGCCATCGCGTCTACCCCGAACCCCAGGCTCAGCACTGCGGCGACCGAGGCGACAGTAAGAAGCTTTCTGAACAATTCGATTCACCTCCTTTCCGGCTCTCCACTATGGCTCAACTGTAAAACCGACGTAAACGTGCGTTTATTCCCTGGGGGGCGGCGACTCCTGGGGGTCGGAGGAATGAGTGAGGGGGCGTTGTGAAAGCTTATTGCGACGGGTGGCGGCTTGGGCTATGCTTCGGTGGCCGGAGCGATTCGGGGAGTAGCTTCTTCCGTCACTGGCCTGGGGTTCGGCCTTCGGCTTCAACCTATTAGCTTCGACGAGCCAAACAGGAGGGCGTATGAAACTCGGCGTCTCGATGTTCAACACCGACTACGCGATCCGAATCGACGAGCTGGCGCGCGCGGTAGAGGAGCGGGGATTCGAGTCGCTGTGGATCCCGGAGCACACCCATATTCCTAAGAGCCGGAGAAGCCCCTGGCCCGGTGGACCCAACCTCCCCAAGGAGTATTGGCACACCTGCGATCCGTTCGTCGCGCTAGGCGTGGCCGCGGCGGCGACAAGCCGGCTCAAGATCGCGACCGGGATCTGCCTGGTCATCCAGCGCGACCCGATCACGCTGGCCAAGGAGGTTGCGAGCCTCGACTTCCTCTCCAATGGGCGGTTCATCTTCGGGATCGGCGGCGGCTGGAACGCCGAGGAGATGGAGAACCACGGCACCGACTTCAGGAAACGCTGGCAAGTCCTGCGCGAGCGTGTCCTGGCCATGAAGGAGATCTGGGCGAAGGACGAGCCGGAGTTCCACGGCCAATTCGTCAACTTCGACCCGATCTGGTCGTACCCCAAGCCGGTGCAGAAGCCGCACCCACCGATCCTCCTGGGAGTCAACGTCCCGAAGGCGCGCCAGATGGTTGCAGAGTACTGCGACGGCTGGCTGCCCCTTGTCGCGCGGGCCGGAGATCTGCCGGCCGGGATTGCTGATCTTCGGAGGCGAGCGGAACAGGCCGGTCGCGATCCCAACTCCGTCACGGTGTCCATCTACGGGGCTAAGCCCGAGGAGGGGGCAGTGCGTGAGTACGAAAAGGCTGGCGTGGAGCGGGCTGTCTTTGCACTCCCGTCCGCCGACAGCGACACGGTGCTGCCGCTGCTTGACCGATACGCCAAGCTGATCAAGCTCTTCAAGTCGTAGCCCCCAGGGACGACACTGGCGACGGAGCGTTTTCTCGCCGGCGCATTGTTCGGCATTGTCCGAGCTGGACCGAGCCGGAACGGGGCGTCGCGGGCGCGAACTGTGCGCTGGCGCCCGGGTGGCCAGGTGTACAATGCCCGTGATGGGCTTGTCCAAGCTTCCGCCCCGTCAGGCCCTGGCGGCCACGCCGACCCCCATCGTGAGGCTCGAACGCCTGTCCGCCCGCCTCGGCGTCGAGCTCTACGTCAAACGGGACGACCTGACCGGGCTTCTCGAAAGCGGGAACAAGGTTCGGAAGCTGGAGTACCTCGTCGGGGAGGCTCTCCAGCATCAGGCCGACACCCTGATCACCTGCGGCACGCTGCAGTCCAACTGCTGCCGGGCGGTCTCGGCGGTGGCAGCCCGACTGGGGCTCAGGGCCATCCTCGTGGTGAAGGGTTCGAAGCCGCCGGCTTACGATGGCAACCTCCTCCTGGACAAGCTCCTGGGGGCCGAGGTCGTGTACTGCTCGGACGCGGAGTTCGAGCAGATCGATCGCGTCTTCTCCCGCCTCGCCGGCGAAGCGGAGGCTCGGGGCCGAAAGCCGTACGTGATCCCCGAGAGCGGCGCTACGGAGGTGGGGGCGCTGGGCTACCTGGCGTGCGCCTACGAGGTGGTAGAGCAGATCCGCCGAGGCGCCCCGTCGTTCGACACCGTCGTGATCACTGCCTTCAGCGGGGGGAGCCAGGCAGGTCTCCTCATGGGGAAGCAGCTCACCGGCCTGGCAGCTGAAATCGTAGGTATCCCGGTAGCATATTCCGCTTCCAGAGTCCGAGACCACATCACCACCACCGTCGAGAAAGCCGCGGCCCGCTTTGAGCTGGCGGTGGAACCGCCGAAGAGCATCCACCTCCTGGACGGGTATCAGGGGAGGGGGCGTGGCGAGATCAGACAGCAGGAACTGGCCACCATTGTCAGCATCGCGCGGGAGGAGGGGATCCTTCTGGATCCGGTGTACACCGCCAAGGCGTTTTTCGGCCTTTTGGATTGCCTTCACCGCGACCCCAACCAGTTCGGGAGTCGCGTCTGCTTCATTCACACGGGGGGTGTCTTCAGCCTGTTCCCGTTCCGGGATTCCCTCTCGCAGTTGCTCGACAGCGAGCCCTGATCGGCGATGCCTGAGCTCACGTTGAGGGGAGGGGAGTTGGACGGCCTCCGGCTCCACTACGTGGTGGAGGGGAGCGGACCGCCAGTTATCCTGGTTCACGGGCTCGGAGGCTTTGCGGAGAGCTGGCGGCACAACCTGCCAGGACTTGGACGGCAGGCCGCGGTGTATGCCCTGGACCTGCCCGGCTTCGGCCGATCGAGCCAACCGCTCCGGCAGTACTCTCTGGAACTCTTCGTGGCGGCGCTCGAAGGGTTCAGGGCAACCCTCGAGCTGGGACGTCCCACACTTGTCGGCCACTCGCTCGGCGGCGCGGTGGTGGCGGTCTACGCCCTGGCTCATCCGGCGAAGGTGGATCGCTTGGTCCTGATCGGTGCCGTGGTCCCAGGGTTCGACTACAGTCCGTCCTGGGTCTACCGGCTGCTGTCCGCCCCGGCAGTGGGAGAGTTCCTCGCGTGGGTACTCTGGCCGGGGTTGCTCCGCGCGGCGCTTGCGCGCTGCTTTGCCGCGCCCGTGCCCGCGGAGGTGGACTTTCTGGTCCGGGGGAGCCATGCAACCCGGAGTTGCCCGGCGGGACGATCGGCCTTCCTCTCGGCGCTCCGGACCGTCCGTGACGACTTTCTCAGGGGCCGGGCGCACTATCGGGAGCGACTCTCGGCCCTTGGCCTGCCGGTGCTCTCCATCCACGGACGGCAGGACCCCGTGGTTCCTCACGCCCATGCTGAGACTGTCGCCCGAGCCATTCCGATGGCGAGGCTCCGGATGCTCGACCGGTGCGGCCACTTCCCCCAGATCGAACATGCGGCCACGGTCAACGAGTGGCTGGGAGAATTCATCGGAGAGACCCGATGGAGCAGATCACCCCGCGGGAGCTGAAGGCACGGCTGGACTGGGAGGTCGAGTTCCGCACCGAGGAGCTGAACCCCGAGGAGGAGAGCGTCGTGTTCTGCCACCAGGGAATCAGGAGTGCCGCGGTGGCCGAATCTCTCCGCCAGCTCAGCTGTAAGAAGGCGGTGAACCTCACGGGAGGCCTGGATGCCTGGGCCCGCGCTGCGGACTCCACAATGCCGCGGTATCAGGGCCGTGCGGTCTAACGAACACCCAGGTGTCCAGAGATACTGATGGGGCCGGCAGTCCTGGTCGAAACTCGGGAGGCAACTGCTTGGGTCAGGCTGAACCGCCCCCCGCTGAACCTCCTCGGCCCCGAACTGATCGAGAGCCTCCGCGACGCTTTCCAGGGACTCGGCCGGAACCCCGCGGTCAGGCTGGCGATCATCGCTGGGTCAGGACGGGCGTTCTCCGCCGGGGCAGATATCAAGGTGCTGAAGGGTTTGGACGTCGTGTCCGCCAAGAGCTTCATCGCCGCCCTTCACGAATCGATCCGTGCGGTCCACGAGGCTCCCTTTCCGGTGATCGCCATGCTCCACGGTGTTTGCCTGGGGGGTGCCTTCGAGCTGGCCATGGCCTGCGATCTCAGGACCGCCTCCACGGAATGCCGGATGGGGCTGCCGGAGATCAAGGTCGGCGTGCCCTCGGTGATCGAGGCTGCGCTCATGCCCGGGCTGATCGGTCCCGGGCGCGCTGCCGAGTTCCTTCTCACCGGCGAGATGATCACCGCCGAGCTGGCGCTCCAGTGGGGGCTCCTGAACCGTGTGGCTCCACCCGGAGCGCTGGAGGGTGCCACCGAGGAACTCGCGGGGAAGATCCTGGCCTGCGCGCCGACGGCTGTCAGGATTCAGAAGGAGCTCCTCAACCGGTGGCGCCAGACCGATCTTGCCACCGCTATCCGATACGGGATCAACGCCTTTGCCGCCAGCTACGCCACCGGGGAGCCCCGGGAGGCCATGACTGCGTTTCTCGAGAAGCGGCCGCCGAAATTCCCCGACTCGTGATAGCGGGGCCCACCGGGTCCGTCGCGGCACTCCCCACGCTTCGCGCGGGGGCCCGCCCCGCCGTGCTCGCACCCTGGCTGCGCGCGGGGGGCGCCCCCATCGCCGCGCCACCCGGTGGTCCCTGTGAGCAAAGGCTGGACTGGGTTGGAGGCACCCTGTGATTGAGGCCGTCACGTTCGACTTCTGGCGGACCCTCATGGCCGACACTCCTGAACGCCTCGCCCGCGCCACGGCCCTTCGGCTTGACGGCGTGAGGGCGGTGCTGGCCTCGAGCGGCCAGCGTGTGGAGCGCACCACCCTCGAGGCCGCCTACGAGGCTTCGGGGCACCGGCTCGGCTCGGTCTGGCAGGAGCACCGCGACCTGCCGTGCCGGGAGCAGGTGGGGATCTTCCTCGAAACGGTTGGCCCGGGGCTCGCGGATCGGCTGGCCTCCGACGCCTTCGAGAAAGTCGTTCAGGCCTACATCACCCCGGTCCTCAGCTACCCGCCCGCTCCGCTCCCGGGGGCGCTTCAGGCCGTGAATACCCTCGGGGATCAGGGCCTGGTGCTCTGCGTGATCTCCAACACTGGCCGGACCCCGGGAGTGGTCCTCCGCCAGGTGCTGGCTCGCTTCGGCCTCCTCGATCGCTTCCGGGTGACCAGCTTTTCGGATGAGGTGGGCTTCAGGAAGCCCCGCCCGGAGATCTTCCAAGTCACCCTCGCCGGAGCTGGCGTAGATCCCGCTCGCGCGGTCCATGTGGGCGACAGTCCCGAGGCGGACATCGCGGGAGCTCGCGCCGCCGAGATGCGCGCGATCCACTTCGCTCCAGACGGTTGCCCGGGATCGGAGATCGCTGACCTCGTGGTTCGCGACCTCGCCGCCCTCCCGCAGGCCCTGGCCTCGCTGCCCTGAAGGGGCGCTTTTCGGTTGCGCGGCGAAGGCGCCGGGCGGTATCATTCCCGCCGTGGAGCTGGCGGAGCTCAAGGCGAAGATCCGGGAAATCAAGGACTTCCCCACTGAAGGGGTCCTGTTCAAGGACATCACGACCCTGCTCAAGGATCCACCAGCCTTCAAGTATGTGGTCAACCAGCTCGCTCTTCAGTACATTCAGTCGCGCGTCGAAGTCGTGGTGGCGATCGAGTCTCGCGGCTTTATCTTCGGTGGGGCGCTGGCCTATGAGCTCGGCGCCGGCTTTGTTCCGGTCAGGAAGCTCGGCAAGCTCCCAGGTAAGACGATCGAAGTGGAATACGAACTCGAGTACGGGCGGGACACCCTGGCCGTGCACGAAGACGCGATCCAGCCGGGGCAGCGGGTCCTTGCCGCGGACGACCTGCTGGCGACGGGCGGTACCATGGCCGCCACCCTCCGCCTGATCGAGCAGCTCGGAGGGCAGGTCGTTGGCGTGACCTTCCTGATCGAGCTGGCCTTCCTCCACGGGCGGGACCGGCTCGAGAAGTATCCGGTCCGCTCCCTGATCGTCTACGAGTGAGGAGCGACGCGCATGAACCCGCGATCCACCGACCAAGACATCGTGATCCTCCGCGGGGCCCGGACGCCGTTCGGGACCTTCGGGGGAAGCCTCAAGGACGTGCCCGCCGTTGAGCTGGGCGTGATCGCCGCGAGAGGGGCGCTGGAGCGCTCTTCTGTCCGTCCGGAGCAGGTGGACCAGGTCGTGTTCGGCAACGTCTTCCAAACCTCCGGCGCGGACATCTACTTGGCCCGTCACGTCGGCCTTCGAGCCGGCTCTCCTCTCCATGCGCCGGCGCTCAGCGTCAACCGCCTGTGCGGGTCGGGGCTCCAGGCGATCGTCTCCGCGGCCCAGCTCATCAGGTTGGGAGAGGCTGAGGTGGTGCTTGCGGGAGGCACGGAGAGCATGTCTCAGCAGCCCCACATCATTCGGGGCGCTCGTTGGGGGCTCCGCTTCCGTCAGGGTGCGTTGGAGGATAACCTCTGGCTGGGTCTGGTTGACGGTTACAACAACCTCCCCATGGCCGGGACCGCCGAGAACCTGGCGAGGAAGCACGGCATCAGTCGGAAGGAGCAGGATGACTTCGCTTACCGAAGCCACATGGCGGCGGCCGCAGCGCGGCAGACCGGGCTGTTTGCCGAGGAGATTGTCCCGGTGGCGACCAACGTCCGGGGCAGGACGGTCCTGGTGGAGCAGGACGAGCACATCAAGCCGGATACCACCGTCGAGAAGCTCAACGGGCTGCCACCGGCCTTTTCCGCAGACGGCACGGTTACTGCCGGCAATGCCAGCGGGATCAACGACGGCGCCGCCGCCGTCGTGGTGGCCACTGCCCGGAAGGCGAAGGAACTGGGGATCGCGCCGTTGGGACGGATCGTCGCCTGGGGGGTCGCAGGGGTGGACCCGGACATCATGGGCATCGGTCCGGTGCCGGCTTCACGTCGCGCGCTTGAGCGTGCCGGGCTCAGCCTGGACCAAATGGAGTTGGTTGAGATCAACGAAGCCTTTGCTGCCCAATACCTGGCCGTAGAGCGGGAACTCGGGCTGGACCGGGAGAAGGTCAATGTCAACGGGGGAGCCATTGCGCTCGGTCATCCGGTGGGCGCCTCGGGAGCGCGGCTGGCCCTGACGCTTCTCCATGAGCTCAGGCGCCGGAAGGGGCGTTACGGGCTGGCCTCGCTCTGCATCGGGGGAGGGCAGGGCATCGCCTCCGTCTTCGAGACGATCCATGGGTAGACTCGCTCTTGTCCTCGCGCTGGCGCTTGTCACCGTCGCGCCCACGGTCCAGGCCGAGGAGGGGAGGCTCACGGTCCCGCTCGTCCTGACCCTGCTCGACGTGACTGCGTACCCTCCGGAGGCGGCCTTGCGGGAGAGCCTCCTCGGGAGTGAGTCGCCTGCGCGCTCCGCACCGGAGTGGCAATTCCTTCCCGATGGCAGCGCCCGTTACGGCACCGCGATGTTCGGGGTGGTGGTGAGGAGCCGGTGCCTGTACGGGGCACCGCGTTCTCGCCAGGGCCGCGGCCCCCGTTAGGAGTCGAACCGGTCGCTCCGGTCCCGTCGATCCGGCGAAGGCGTACTGGGTCTCATGACGTGCGGTGGCTCCTGATCCCCTCGCCTCCTCCCTGACGGAACGGGTGGGGCAAGGCTCACCGAGGCCAGAGCGAGGGAGTTTGAAATGACGATCAAGACGGTCGGCGTGATTGGCTGCGGCCTGATGGGGTCGGGGATCACTCAGGTGTCGGCCCAGGCAGGCTTCCCCACTGTGGTCGTGGAGGCCAATCAAGAACTCTTGGACAAGGGGCTACGCGGGCTCCGCCAGACGCTGGAGGGGCTTGTGGCCAAAGGCAAGCTTGAGGCGAAGGAGAAGGACGCCCTCATGGGCCGGGTCACCGGCAGCGTGCGCCTTGAGGATCTGAAGGGCTGCGACCTCATCGTCGAGGCCATCACCGAGAACCAGCAGATCAAGAACGAGACCTTCGCTAAGCTGGATCTCATCTGTCCCCCTCACGCCATCCTGGCGTCCAACACCTCCTCCTGTAACATCACGGTCATGGCCGCCGCCACCAAGCGGCCCGGTCAAGTGCTGGGTCTCCACTTCTTCAACCCGGCCCCGTTGATGAAGCCGGTGGAAGTGGTGCGCACCATCCTCACGAACGAAGAGACCGTGAAGGCGGCCCTGGCGTGGGTTCAGGCCATCGGGAAGGTGCCTGTCGCCACCAAGGACACGACGGGGTTCATCGTGAACCGGCTCCTGGTCCCCTATCTCCTGGAGGCTGTCCGGATCTATGAGTCGGGGCTGGCTACGCTCGCGGACATCGACCAGGCCATGAAGCTCGGGTGCGGCTACCCCATGGGGCCGTTCACCCTCTTGGACCTGATAGGGCTGGACACCGCCCTCTACGTGGCCGAGGTGATGTTCGAGGAGTTCCGGGAGCCCCGCTTCGCCCCGCCGCCCCTCCTCAAGCGAATGGTGGCGGCCGGGCAGCTGGGAAGGAAGAGTGGCCGGGGCTTTTTCGACTACGCGCGGTAGGTCGTCGAGGACGGTCCGAGGGGTCGCCATTGCCCCCGCATACTGCACTCGATTAACTGACACGTTCAAACCCTGGACTGCGGGAGAAGCGAAGGTCGCTTCGGGGGAATGCAAGGGAGCGACAGTGAAATCGGAGACGGCAGGAAGCGATTATTGAGGGTGGAGAATACTCCTGCTGCGCAGGCCTGAAAGGAGCACGGTGATGGTTAGCGATGAGTCCTTTCAGCAGAGGCGCGACGCAGAAGAAACATGGCGCAGCCAGTTTGAGCGAATCTGTCACCGTTTCGGCGTAAAGCCGGAGGAGTATCGGCGGACAACCCATTCCGGCATTCCCCTCAAGCCGGTCTACTTCCGTCATGACGCTGAGCAGATCGGGTTGAGTGGCTCAGAGGCGCCTGGTCAATACCCGTACACGCGGGGGCTTTACGCGACCCAGTACCAGTTTATGCCCTGGGCGAACCAGCCGGTGATCGGGTGCGGGCTGCCTGAGCACACCCGAGAGCGGATGGACTACCTCGCCTCTCAGGGGATGGTTGGATACTTCGGGAGCCGCTTCTACAACCTGGTCTATGACCTCGTCGCCCACGAGGGCCTCGACCCCGACCATCCTGCGGCCAGGGGCCGCGTCGGCCAGTGCGGGATGGCCGTCTACTCCAAGCGGGACATGGCGACCCTGTTCGAGGGGCTCGACCTGACGCAAATGAACGTGGTCCACATCACGTACTACCAGACCCACCCTACCTTCGCTCAGTACTTGGCCTATGCCGAAGAGGGGGGGGTGCCGTGGGAGAAGCTCCGCGGCAACACCATGAACTGGTACCACCAGGCGGCCTATGTGGGGATGAGCTGCTTCCCCCCCAGGAGCGCCTTGAAGTTGGCCGTCCAGCTCATCCATTTCTGTAGCCGCCGGATGCCTCAGTGGAACACGACGAATTTCTTCGGCTACGGGGTTGAGGAGGCCGGGGCGACGGCGGCGCAGGAGGTAGGCCTCATGCTGGCTGCCGGCGCGGCGTACACAGAGGCGTGCATGCGAGCGGGGCTGCAGCCGGATGAGTTCCTGCCACGCTTCGGGTTCCAAATCGCCCAGGCCAACGACTTCTTCGAGGAGATCTGCAAGGTCCGGGCTCTTCGCAAGCTCTGGGCCACGCAGAACCGTGAGCGCTTCGGGGCCAAGGATCCCCGCTCGATGCACGTTCGCATCCACACTCACACCTCAGGAGCGGTCCTGACCCGCCAGCAGCCGCTCAACAACCTGATTCGCGCGACCCTCCACACCCTGGGCGCGGCCCTTGCCGGCGTGCAGGCCATGGAGGTCTGCGGCTATGACGAGGCCATCGCGATCCCCACAGAAGAGGCGGCAACGCTCGCCCTGCGGAGCCAGCAGATCATCCAGGAGGAGACCAATGTCGCGGCCGTATCTGACCCGCTGGGAGGGTCGTACTACGTCGAGTCGCTGACACAGCTGGTGGGGGCCGCGGCGCTGGAGGTTCAGCGAACGGTCGAGGAGGCGGGCGGGTACGTCCGAGCCTGGGAGAGCGGCCTGGTCCGTTCTATGGTCGAGCAATCCGCCTACGAATGGCGCGAAGCCGTCAACCGGGGGGAACGAGTCGTGGTGGGGGTCAACAAGTACGTGACGGAGAAAGAGCCGCCGGTGCCGGTGTTCAGCGTGAACCCTGAGGTCGAGCGAATCGCCGTCGAGCGCGTGCAGCATCTCCGGACGGAGCGCGACCAGCCCCGCTGGAAGGCAGCGATGGAGGCTGTGCACCGAGAAGCGCGCGCCTTTTCGGCGAAGGAGATTGAAGACCTTGATGGCGATTATGGTCTTATTGAGGCTCTCGTGGAGGCGGCTCGGGCCGATGCCACCGTCGGAGAGCTGATGGGAGTGCTCAAGGAGCACCTGGGCTGGGGTTCTGCATACTGATCAGGTGAGATGATGGCCAAGGACCGAATCAAGGTACTTCTTGCCAAGCCCACTCACGACTGCCATGATCGGGGTGTCCGCTACCTCATGAGGGTGCTTCGAGACGCTGGAATGGAGGTCGTGTTCACGAATTTCCTTCTTCCCCAGGAGGTGGTTGGTGTGGCGCTCCAAGAGGACGTGGATGTCGTGGGCATCTCCAGCTCGTCCGGCGGCCACGTGCCGGTGATCGAGGAGCTTCGGCTCCAGCTCGATGCCAACGGGATCGGCCATGCCTTGCTTCTGGTAGGGGGTGTTATCCCTGAGGACGACCTTTCGAGGCTCGAGACACTCGGCGTGCATAAGGTTTTCGGTCCAGGGACCGTGCCGGCGGAGGTGGCAGGGTACATCAAGACCGAACTGGGCAGGAAGGAGGTCCAGCATGCTGGCGCCTGAGCACGTCAAGCGGGTGGCAGTCATCGGAGGCGGCGGCCTCATGGGTCACGGCATCGCCCTGGCGTGTCTTCAGAAGGGGTACGAGGTCACCCTGGTGTCGCGGCGGGGGAAGACTCTCGAGCACGGCATCGGGTTGATCAAGGACGGACCCTTCGGCCTGGCCAAGGCGGTCAAGCGGGGAAAGCTGACGACCGCGGAGGCTGACAGCTGCCTGGCCCGTGTGCGGGGGAGCACCGACTATGCGGAAGGGGTCGGGCAGGCGGAGGTGGTCCTTGAGTCCATCCCCGAAGAGGTTCAATCCAAGCGCGAATGTTTCCGGCTCATCGAATCCCTGGCCCCGGCTGACGCGGTCTTTGCCAGCAACACCTCGTCCATCCTCATTGCCGAGTTGGCGGGAGCCTTGGCTCGGCCGGAACGACTGGTGGGGACCCACTGGTTCTATCCGGCCAATGTGATGCCGCTGGTGGAGGTCTCGAGGAGCGAGCTGACGTCTGACCAGGCTTTGGAGTTCATGGTCGCGTTCTTGGGCCGGATGGGAAAGAAGCCGGTCGTGGTCCGTGATTCCCCGGGCTTCTTCATGACGCGCTTCATCAATACGTACATTGCCGAGGCCATCCGTCTCGTGGAGCTGGGCATCGCGGGCGTCAGGGAGGTCGACGAGATGGTGAAGGCCGGGCTCGGGTGGCCGATGGGCATTTTCGAGCTGCTGGACGACACGGCGTCCTTTGACTCCTGGTATCATGCCCAGCGCTACCTCTGGGAGACCTGTGGGGAGCGCTACGTTATCCCGCCTCTGGCAAGGAAGGTCTTTGAAGCCGGCTACCGGGGCCGGCCGGAGCTCAAGCCGGGCTCCAAGGGCGGTTGGTACGATTTCTTCAAGGAGCCGCGCATCGACAAGAAGGTCACGCAATAGGAAGGGTACGCATGCGTGAGGTGCTGTTAGCTTCCGCCGTTCGGACGCCGATTGGCGCCTTCGGTGGATCCCTTCGGGAGGTAAAAGCCTCCCAGCTCGGGACGTATTGCGCTGAGGAGGCGATCCGAAGGGCGCGGGTTCCCAAGGAGGCCATTGACGAGTCGATCTTCGGCTGCGTGATGCAGGCAATGTACGAGGCCAGCTTGGGCCGTACAGTCGCTCAGATGATCGGGCTCCCGGACACGGTGCCGGGCTTCACGGTGCAGCAGCAGTGCTGTTCGGGCATGCAGGCCCTTATCCTCGGGGCTGGGCGCATCGCGATGGGTGAGGCCGATGCGGTGCTGGTGGGCGGCGTCGAGAGCATGAGTCTGGCCCCGTATGTCTCTTACGGGAGCCGGTGGGGCAGGCGCCTGGGCCACCAGCAGCTGATCGATAGCATCACGGAAATCACGTATGCCGGGAGCCAGATGATCGGCAAAGAGTGGTACATGGGCGCTCTGGCCGAGCACCATGCCGACGTCTACAAGCTCAGCCGCGAGGAGCAGGATGCCTACGCGCTCGAAAGCCACCGGCGGGCGGTGGAGGCCCAGCGGGCCGGCCGGTTCCGCGATGAGACAATTCCCGTTCCGACCAAGGGGCCGACGGGACAGGCGCGCCTGATCGACCGGGATGAGCGGCCCAGACCAACCCTCACCCTGGCAGACCTTGCCGAGCTTTCCCCGGCGTTCAAGCAGGGCGGGAGCGTGACGGCTGGAAACAGTTGCGGCTTCAACGATGGAGGGGCCGCCGCGGTCTTGGTGTCGGAGGATCTTCTCGAACGGTTCCCGATCGCGCCGCTTGCGCGAGTTCTTGTGCCGAGCCTGGTGACCGTGGGCTGTGAGCCTCCTCTGATGGGGTACGCCATCGTCCCGGCCGTGCGCAAAGCCCTCAAGCGCACCGCGCTCGGCCTTGAGGAGATCGACCTGATCGAAGCCAATGAAGCGTTCGCTGCTCAGATGCTCGTGGACGAGCGGGAATTGGGGTGGGACCGCAGCCGGGTGAACGTCAATGGCGGGGGGATCGCCCTGGGGCATCCGGTCGGCTCCTCCGGCCTGCGGATTGTCGTGACGCTGGTGCATGAGATGCGGCGGCGGAACTCGGCGCGGGGGCTTGGCACCATTGCTGCTGGCAGTGGGTTGGGCACAGCCGTGATTCTTGAGCGGAACCGGTAAGGGCAGCGAGCCCCAGCGAATCTCGCAGATCCCCCACAGAGGCTGGGAGGGAGCATGGCCCTGAGGAGTGTCGAGCAGTATCTGGAGAGTCTCCGGGACGGCCGGACGGTGTACTACCGGGGCGAGCGGGTGGCTGATGTGACTGCCGATCCGGAACTGGGGATCGGAGCCCGCCACTGCGCCATCGACTACGCCCTGGCCCATGACCCGCACCACCGGGAGCTCGCCCGCATCGCAGAGGACGGGCGGACGATCAACCGGTTCTACAAGACCCCACGGAATGCCGACGATCTGCTCCAGCGGCGTGAGCTGATCGCCGGGACCACATATGCGGGACGAGCCATCATCCAGCTCATCCGGGAGATCGGGACCGACTTCCTCTTTGCCCACGCCATCGTCAGCCACGCGATGCAGGAGAAGGCCAAGGCCCCGTACTACGAGCGGCTCCAGGCCTATCACCGGTCGGTGGCGGAGAGCGACCTGGCCATGGCGGTGGCCCAGACCGATGTGAAGGGCGACCGGAGCCGTGGGCCGACGGAGCAGGAGCACCCCGACTACTACCTCCGCGTCGTGGAGCGGCAGAACGGTGGGGTCGTGGTCCGGGGCTGCAAGGCGCATACCACCAGCGCCATCTATGCCAACGAGATTATTGCCATTCCCACGCGAGCCCTGAGCGGGGGAGACGCGGACTACGCTCTCGCAGTGGCGGTCCCGGCCAACGCGCAGGGCCTCCGGTTCATCGTGAGCCCGCTCTCGGGCGGCGGGAGGTCGGCCTTCCATGCCCCGATCTCGTCCCGGCACAAGATCTTCGACACGCTGACCGTCTTCGACGATGTGTTCGTCCCCCGGGAGCGCGTCTTCCTTTGCGGGGAGACGCCGTACGCCGGGGCGCTCGCCCTCGGCTTCGTGGAGTTCCACCGGTTCACCGCCATCTCCTACAAGCTTCCGCTCCTGGACCTCATGATCGGCGCCGCCATGCTGATGGCCGAGGCCAACGGCATTGAGAAGGCGGGCCACGTGCGGGAGAAGCTCTCCCGGCTGATCGCCTACCGGGAAACGGTCCGTGCCCTCACGGTGGCCGCGGCTCACGAGTGCAAGGTCAAGGGACCGGGGGTGGCGGTGCCCGACACCACGATCACGAACATCGCCAAGCAGTATTTCGCCGAGAACTACCACGCGATGGTCCAGAAGGTCCAGGATATCGCTGGTGGGCTGCTCGTCACCGGTCCGGCGGAAGAGGATCTGGCGAACCCCGAGACCAAGGCCGACGTGGAGAAGTACCTGGGCGGGCGGCAGGGGTTCGGCGCTCACAACCGGCTCCGGCTCCTGAACCTCATCCACGACCTCATGGCCTCCGACTTCGGCGGCTATCACGAGCTGCTGGCCATCCACGCGGAGGGGTCGCTGGAGGCCCAGAAGATCACCATCCTCCGCGGCTTCGACGCCGGGGCCTGTCGCGCCTTCGCCGCTGAATGTGCGAACTTGGAGCGCTAAACGAGCCTGAGCTATGCGCCGGGAATGTCGCTCCGGGCGAATCCGACGAGCCGTAGCGGGCTGCGAAGCGCAGGACGCCGGAGCGCTCCAAACCGCACAACGGAGTTGGCTAGCTCGGCCCGCAACGAGCGCGCGACTGTAGGCTGTTTCGGGCGCGGGCTTTGCCCGCGCAACCCAGATGGGGGGGGAGGTTCGGTACGCGAAGCAGCCTCGCCGGGGCGAGGCTGCGGAGAGCGTGAGCCGGAGGCGAGTGTAGGGGGGCGGAGCCCCCCTCCGAGGAAGCGATGCGGGACCTCTACTACCTGACTGATGAGCAGCGTCAGGTCCGCGACCTGACTCGGGCGATCGCGCGGGAGAAGATCGCCCCGCTCGCGCCCCACTACGATGAGACCGAGCGCTATCCCGAGGAGCCGATGCGCCTCTTGGCTGATCAGGGGCTCCTGGGGATCTGGGTTCCCGAGGCGTACGGGGGCACAGCCATGGGGGCGCTGGCGCTCTCCCTGGCGGTCGAGGAGATCGCCTGGGCGTGCGCGGCCACCGCAACGAACTTCCTTTCGACGCCGCTGGGGGGCTATCCCATTCTCCTGGCCGGGACCGAGGAGCAGAAGAAGCGCTACCTCCCGCGCCTGGCTTCGGGTGAGATCCTCGCAGCGTACTCGCTCTCGGAGTCCGCGTCCGGGTCCGACGCGGCCTCGCTCCAGACCGAGGCGATCCGGAAGGGCGATCGCTACATCCTGAACGGGACCAAGCTCTGGTGCTCGAACGGGGATCACGCCGGCGTGATCACCCTCTTTGCCACCGTGGACCGGTCCAAGGGAGCCAAAGGGGTGACGGCCTTCCTGGTGGAGCCGACCTTCCCCGGGTTTGCCATCGGCAAGAACGAAAGAAAGCTGGGGATCCGGGCCTCGCCCACCGTCGCCTTCCATCTGACCGACTGCGAGGTGCCCGTGGGGAATCGGCTCGGGGCAGAGGGTGAGGGGTTCAAGATCGCCATGCGGACGCTGGATTACACCCGTGCGCCGACCGGCGTCATCGCGGTGGGGATCGCCCAGGCCGCTCTGGACGCCGCTCTGGCCTACGCGAAGGAGCGCCGTCAGTTCGGCCAGCCCATCGCCTCATTCCAAGGGATCCAGTTCATGCTGGCCGACATGGCGATGGCGGTCTACGCCTCGCGCCTCTTGGTGCACCATACGGCCCAGCTGGTGGACCGGGAAGTCTCGCCAGTGATGCTGGAGGCCTCCATGGCGAAGTGTTTCGCGGCGGACACGGCCATGCGGGTGACCACCGACGCAGTCCAGATCTTCGGCGGGTACGGGTACACCCGCGAATACCCTGTGGAGCGCTACATGCGGGACGCCAAGGTGACCCAGATCTACGAGGGGACCAACCAGATCCAGCGTCTCGTCATCGCCCGGGAGCTCTTAGGCCTTTAGGCCCGAGTCGACGTGCTCCCCCCAAGGCAGGCGCGGCTGCGTTCCCCTGCGGGTGGCTCGAGAGCGCTCTCCGACGGGCGCGGGCTCCGCCGGAGGCGAGGGAGGTCCGAACCCCCGCGAGGAGAGGATTGTGAGTGTCGAGAGGAGGTCTTCAGCGATGGCGCAGCACAAGTTTCTCCTTGACGAGAAGGATCTCCCGACGCAGTGGTACAACATCCAGGCCACCCTCCCCGCTCCGCTGCCGCCCGTCATCCATCCCGGCACGATGAAGCCCATCGGCCCTCAGG
>JBHIBG010000039.1:0-22784 GCA_046758965.1 Methylomirabilia bacterium
TGGTCTGAACGCTTCTTCCGGCGGGAGCTTCAGCTCTTCAAGGAGCACGTCGAGCGGTTTGTGGGGGCCCCGATCGACGGCCGTCGCCTTCAGGCCACGATCGATCTCTACAACGAAAATCGCGCGCTGATCTGGGAGCTGTATCGCTTCAGGAAGCCCGCTCCCCCGCTCATCACCGGAACAGAGATGCTGGAGCTCTTGATCGCCGGGAGCGGCATCCCGGCCGGGGAGTTCAAGACCCTCCTGGAGGAGGTCAAGGCGGAGGTGACCTCCCGCCGCGATGGTCCCCGCGGCAACAAGACCCGCCTTCTCTTCTACGGGTGCATCAACGACGACGTGGCGCTCATCCGCCTCCTGGAAGAGTGCGCCGCCGACGTCGTGATGGACGATACGTGCATTGGGGCCCGCGGGCTGCTCGGGCGTGTCACCGACGACGGAGACCCTCTGGCAGGGTTCACCCGCTACTATTTCACCGGCTTTCATTGTCCTCGGACCTACCGGGGCACGGACCGGACGAGGTTCGACTACCTCATTCACTCCGCCCGGGAGTTCGACATCCACGGGGTCGTCCTCTACCTCTTGGGCTTCTGCGACCCCCACAAGCTCGACGTGGTGGATCTGAGGGAGTACCTGGAGGCGGCAGGCTTCCCCTGCCTGGTCCTCGAGGATGACTACACCCTGGCCAACCTCGAAGCCATGCGAACACGCGTCCAGGCCTTCGTTGAGATGATCTCCTGACCGTCTGAGGGAGGATCACCATGAGCGAGTTGCGGAGCGCTGTAAAATCTTTGGAGACCACGCGCCGTGCCAAGGAGCTTCTCCCGACCTTTTACGCCAGGCAAGGGCGGAGGTACCCCGGCGCGCCGCTGGCCTGGTGCATGGCGGGAGTCTCCTCGGAGCTCCTGGCCACGTTCGACATCCAGTGGGAATGGCCGGAGAACTTCGGCACCCTGTGCGCGGCCCGCCAGGTTGCCACCCAGTTCTGTGAGCGGGCTGAGGCGGAGGGCTTCTCGCCTGACCTCTGCTCCTACGTCCGCAACACGATGGGCTATGTGAGCCGGCAGGTGGAGCTGGGGACGATCCCTCCCGAGGCACCCAAGGGGGGAATGGGGACCCCCACGATGCTCCTGGGCTCCGGGTATGCCTGCGACCCGCGGGTCAAGTGGTTCCAGTCGCTTTCCTCCCGCTACCTCCCGCTCCCGGTCTACCACACCGACCCGATGAGCCCGCCCCACGACGTGGACGTCAAGGACCCGCGCATCGCCGCCCACTATCTCGAGCAGCTAAGGGAGACGCTCAGGGACCAGGTGGCCTTCCTCGAAGCCCAAACCGGCGGGAAGCTCGACGCGGCTCGCCTGCGCGAGACCGTGGCGAACTCGCAGGAGGCGATCGCCCTACTCTGGGAGGTGCACGACCTGCGGAAGGCCGTTCCCTGCCCGATGGGCTCAGAGGATTTCTTCACGGGTGGGGTCGCTCCCCTCCTCTTCATGCTCGGCGAGCGCGAGGCGGTGGAGTACTTCCGATGCCTCAGGGACGAGGTCCGGGAGCGGGTGGCGCGCGGGGTCGGCGTCGTGCGCGACGAGCGCTTCCGGCTCCTGTGGATGGGAATCCCTCCCTGGTACAACCTGCGGTTCTTCAACGACCTCGGGGAGCTGGGAGCGGTCTTCCCCATCGAGACCATCTACTACGTGGGGGCGCCGGTGGAGCTGGATCTGACCGACCCTCTCGAGGCGCTGGCCGAGCGCACGTGGAAGCGGGCGGTCTGGGTGCACCAGTGGGGCTCGGAGGTCATCCCGGAGATCTGCAACCCCGCGGGTCTCTCGGCGCCGGGCACCCGGTTGATCCGCCAGTGGGTTCACGACTACCGGCTGGATGGCGCCGTGATGCACCGGACCCGCTCGTGCCGCGCGGTGAGCTGGGGGCAGGTGCACCTCAAGAACCAGCTGGCGGAGGAGGGGATCCCGTCGCTCATCATCGAGAGCGACATGGCCGATCCCCGGAGCTGGTCAGAGCCCATCATTATGGGACAGGTCCACGCCTTTCTCGACGCGGTGGCCGCCAACAAGCGGGAACGGTCAGTCAGACGCGAGACGTGAGGGAGGATCGCTGATGCCGGAGGACGGGAGCCTCGAGTCCTTGCAAGACATCCGGGAAATCAACCGAGGGTTTCCCTACACTGCGCCCATCAGGGCGTGGAAGGCCGAGGGGAAGAAGGTCATTGCCTGGCAGTGTACCTATGTACCCGAGGAGATTGTCTGGGCAGCGGGGATCCTGCCGGTCAGGATGACGGGAGACTCCCAGGAGCTGGGGCTGGAGGAGGCCAACGCCTACCTCTATATCAACACCTGCTCCTTCTGCCGGAGCTGCCTCGAGCTGGCGCTCCGGGGGGAGTGGGACTTCCTCGACGGCTACGTTTCAGCTGCCACCTGCGATGGGTCACGGCGGTTGGCGGACGTCTGGCGAGCCTACCTGTCGATCCCCATAGTCCATGTCCTCACCGTTCCCAGGGAGATGACGCAGGAGGCCCATCGGCTCTACTTCGAAGAGGTGGGGGAGCTGAGACGCCGAGTGGAGGAGACCTTCAAGGTGGAGGTCACGGACGCGGGGCTCAGGGAGGCTATCGCGCTGTACAACAGGGGCCGCCAGCTGCTCAGAGAGCTCTACGAGCTGAGAAAGGGTGACGCGCCAGCTATCTCCGGCGCGGAGACCCTGGAAGTGATCAACGCCGGCTTTCGCATGCCGAGGGATCAGTTCAACACCATTCTGGAGCAGCTCCTCCGGGAGGCGAGGGCAGGGGGGCGGGCCATCAAGGGCAAGGCGAGGATCATGGTCACCGGGAGCCCGCTCAACAACCCGGGGTTTCTCGCCGCCATCGAAGAGCTGGGAGGGCTGGTGGTGGCGGATGAGCTGTGTATGGGGACCCGATACTGGTGGGATCCCGTGCAGGAGTCAGTCGCCGACCCGCTGGAGGCCATCGCGCGCCGATACCTCAACAACTTCCCCTGCGCCCGCATGGTGCCGTGTGACGAACGCTTCAAGAACGTTCTCGCCCTCGCGCGCGACTACCGGGTGGACGGGGTGGTCAGCCAGATCGTCCGGTACTGTGTTCCCTACGCCCACGACCAGCCGATGCTGCGCGAGCGGCTCGAGGCCGAGGGCATGGGGGTGCTGGAGCTCGATGTCGAATACGGGATGGGAGGGACCGGGCAGATCAGGACCCGGGTGCAGGCCTTCATCGAGATGCTCCTCGAAAGGAGATGAGCGCTATGGATGCCACCGCCAACAAGGTGGAGGGAGCCAGACGGGTGCTGGAGAGCCTTGTCCGGCACCGGCGTGAGAGCCCCACCACCAAGAGCGCCGAAATGTATTACGACCTGATGCGCCGGTACTGGGGGAACATCTTGGACGCCAAGGCCCGAGGCGAGTTTGTCGCCGGCCACAGCGTTCTGGTCCCTCCGGAGATCTTCCACGCCATGGGGCTCGTCCCTTACCACCTCGAATCCGTGCTGACCGCCAGCATGATCCTCCTGAGAGAGCAGGAGCCTTTCCTGGCTGCGGCCAAGACCTTTGGCCTGACTCCCGAGGTCTGCTCTGTCCACCGCGCCATTGCCGCCGCCTTCACCCAGGGGTGGGCTCCGGCTCCCGATGTCGTGATCTGGAACAACGAGGTGTGCGACAACACCGCCAAGAGCAACGAGCTGGTCAGGGAGCGCTGCCGCATCCCCGGTTTCTATTTCGACTGTCCGTACCGCTCCACGCCAAGGTCCGTCCAGTACGTGGCGGCAAAGCTGGAGGAACTGGTCGGCTTCCTGGAGGAGCTGACAGGACGCAGTATGGACCGGGAGCGGCTGGCGGAGAGCCTCGAGATCTCCCAGCGGATGGTGGCTGTCAACGAGGACATCAACACGCTGCGCAAAGCGATCCCCGCCCCCGGCCATAACCGCCTGGGCTCCCAGCTCCTCTACATCGGCTTTTACTGGATGGGGACTCCGCAGGGGCTCTCCTTCTACGAAACGGTGAGGGATGAGCTTCGGGAGACGGTGGAGAAGGGCTCCGCCCCGCCGGAGCGGTATCGGCTCCTCTCCCTCTTTCTTCCCTTGAGCTACAGCTGGCGGCTCCTGGACTGGATGGAGCGGGAGCACGGGGCCCGCCTGGTGGGCGAGACGTATTGCTGCCACTGGGGGGAGATGGAGTGGGACCTCTCCGCGCCGTTCCTCACCCTGGCCCGGCGCCTCTACGCCCATCCGGTCTGCCGCAGCATGCACGGTCCTGCTGACGGGGGAGTGCTGACGGACGCGGTGGAGGACGCCCGGGCCTACCGGGTGGATGGGGCCATCTATTGGGCGCATATCGGGTGCCGACAGTCGTGCGCCACCATCAAGCTGGCCAAGGACGCTCTGCGAGAGAAAGCGGAGATCCCCACCCTGACCCTCGAGATGGACAGTAACGACCCTTCCTTTGTTTCCGAGGAGGAGATGCAGGCCAAGCTCGAAGAGTTCTTCGAGATTCTGGACGAGCGGAAGTGAGCGGCCTCACCGGGAGGGACCCATGCCTGTGGCGGGCATCGATGTCGGCAACCTGACGACCAAGGCGGTGATCGTGGAAGATGGCGAGGTTCTGGGCAGGAGCATTGTGGTGAGCGCCGACACCGCCGAGGAGGGAGCGCGAAGGGCGCTGGAGGAGGCGCTCCGGGAGTCGGGCTTCGGGCTCGAGGCGATCCGCAACATGGTGATCACCGGCGCCGGAAGGAAGCTGACCACCTTCGTCGTCAAGCAGAAAACCCCGGTGTCCTGCCTGGCCAAGGGGGCCAACCTGCTCTTTCCCTCCGCCCGCACCGTGTTCGACGTCGGGGCGGAGACCTCGACGGTGATCCGGTTCACCGGACGGGGGAGCGTGGAGGACTCGGTGGGTCATGACCGCTGCGCCTCGGGGACGGGGGTCTTCCTCACGGGCGTGGCCAAGATTCTCAACATGTCGCTCCCGGAGATGGCCCGGGCCTCCCTCGGGGTCCAGCGGCGTGCGGAGATCTCCACGATGTGCGCCGTCTTCGCGGAATCCGAGGTGATCTCCCATGTGCATCGCGTCCCTCCCACTCCGGTCGGCGAGATCATCGCCGGCGTGTACGGCTCCATGGCGGTGAGGCTGACGGGGCTGGCCAAGCGGACCGGGATCAAGCCCGACGTGGTCCTGTGCGGCGGGGCGGCAAAGAACGCGGGGTTCGCCGCCGAGCTGGAAAAGGAGGTCAAGCTCCCGCTCCTGATCCCCGAGGAGCCCCAGTTCGTGGCTGCGCTCGGGGCCGCCCGCATTGCCGAGGACGAGCGCTGAGATGCTCTTCGCGGGCGTTGACATCGGTTCGCGTGGATCGAAAGCCGTCATCCTCGAGGACAGCCAGCTTCTCTCCTCCAGTATCTGCAACACCGGGCCCGACAGCGCCGGTACGGCGGTCCAGACCTTCGAGGAGGCTGCGAAGGGAACCGGGCTCGCGGTCAAGGACATGGACTACGTCGTGGCCACAGGCTACGGCCGCGTCCTCGTCCCATTCGCCCACGAGAACATCTCCGAGATCTCCTGCCACGCCAAGGGGGCCCACTGGTACTTCCGCTCGGTGCGGACGATCCTGGACATGGGGGGGCAGGACTGCAAGGCGATCAGCGTCAACGAGCGGGGAGCCGTCACCAGGTTCATCATGAATGACAAGTGCGCCGGGGGGACAGGCCGGTTTCTGGAGCTGATCGCGGAGGTGCTGGGGCTCGCCCTGGAGGAGATCGGTCCCCGGTCCCTCAGCTCGCAACAGAAGGTGCCCTTCAACACCATCTGCGCCGTCTTCGCCAAGTCGGAAGCCCTTGCGCTGTCCAAGCGCGGGGTGGCCAAGAGCGACATCCTCTCCGGACTGCACGATGCCATCGCGGTCCGCTGCCAGAGCCTGCTCAAGCGGGTCTCCATCCAGAAGGAGTTCGCCATCACCGGCGGCATCGCGAAGAACTGCGGGATGGTGGCGAAGATCGCCGGGAAGGTCGGGCTCGAGCCTTGCCTGGCTCCTGACCCCCAGATCGTCGGGGCGGTGGGGGCCGCCCTGTTTGCCCGGGAGCGATACCTGGCCCGAGCGGCGGCGGAGGAGAAGGCTGGAGCTGTGTTCCACTACGGCTACAGCGACGGCACCGGGGAGTACTTCATCAGCGTGGACGGCGCCCGCTGTGACGGCTGCGGAAGGTGCCAGGAGGCGTGTCCTGCGGGGGTGTTCGAGGTCGCAAGAGACGACGATGGGAGGCTGGTGGCGAGGGTGCGGGACTCCGCCGTCAGGCGGATCAGCTACCTCTGCGCGGCCTGCAGGCCGAGTCGGGGGGAGAGGGATCTCCGGTGCGTCACGGCCTGTGGCGGGAAGGGGGCTCTCGCCCACTCGTGGTAACCGTGGCGTCGGACTTCTGCGTGGCGGGGGTGGATGTGGGGTCCACGCTCACCAAGGTGGTGGTCTATGACGGTGACCTTCTCGCCTCCACGACCGGGCCTACGGAAGCGAACTACGTCCGGACCGCGACCCGGCTCCTGGGCCAGGCGCTGGAGCAGGCCGGGCAGTTCCCGGACCGCCTTGCCTATGTCGTGGCCACGGGGTACGGACGACGCCAGGTGCCCTTCGCGGACCGCCAGATCACCGAGATCACCTGCCACGCCCGGGGCGTGAGGGGGCTCTTCCCGAGGGCGCGGACGATCATTGACATCGGCGGCCAGGACGCGAAGGGGATCAAGCTCTCGCCAGCGGGCAAGGTCATCAACTTCGTCATGAACGACAAGTGCGCGGCCGGGACCGGGCGATTCCTCGACGTGATGGCGGCGTTGCTCGGACTCAGCATCGACGAGCTGGGCGAGCGGGGCCTGGGGGCGCCCCGCCGCGTCGGTGTCTCGAGCGTCTGCACCGTGTTTGCCCAGCAGGAGGTCGCGGAGCGCCTGGCGGAGGGGGTCCCGGTGGAGGAGGTCCTGGCCGGACTCCACGACGCCCTGGCAAGCCGGATCCACCGTATGGTGCGGCGCCTGTCGCCGGAGGCCGACGTGATTCTCACCGGAGGCGGCGCCAAGAACCGGAGCCTCGTCCGGACCCTGGAGGAGCGCCTCGGGATCTCCGTTGTGGTGCCTCCGGAGCCCTTGATCACCGGAGCCCTCGGTGCGGCCCTGCTCGCGCGAGAAGCCATCGCGCAGGGGGAGCGGCCCAGGAGGACACCGCTCACCGAAGAGGGAGCGCTTGCCGCAGGAGGCGTCCCGGCTGAAGATCACGGGCGGAGCCGGCTCGCAGCCTTCCCGGCCCGGTCGGAGATGGCCGGCCGCACGGGGCAGCTTCGACTCCCGACAGGAGAGAGCGGAACGCGCTCCCCCGCAGTCGGTCTCGACGTAGGATCGCTCTTCACCAAGGCCGTGGTCGTGGATGGGCGCGAGGCGGCGTTCGCCGTGCTCCCCTCTCGAGGAAACTACCTCAGGGTGGCGGAGGAGGCCCTCGACCGGATCGTCGGGAGCGCGGGGATCCCAAGAGCCGCGCTCAGACCGATCGTGGCCACGGGGCTCGGAGCTTCGAAGCTTCCCTTTGCCCGCCAGGCGAGCGAGATCTCCTGTCTGGCCAAGGGGATCGCGCGGCTCTTCCCCGAGGCGAACCTGGCGATCGACATCGGCGGCCAGGCGACGCGGGTGATCCGGCTCGCCCCGGGCGGCCTGGTGAAGGACTTCGCCGTGAGCGGCCAATGCGCGGCCGGGAGCGCGAGGATGCTGGATGTCATCGCCCACCTCTTCGGGGTGGAGGCGGATGAGCTCGGGCCGCTCTCGCTCAGGTCCGGGCAGCCAGCCACCTTTTCGGCCGGGTGCGCCGTGTTTGCCGAGACCGAGGCGATCTCGCTCCTGGCCCAGGGGACCCCCCGGGAGGATCTCCTGGCCGGGATCCACCGGTCGCTGGCGGGGAAGATTATCGCGCTGGCCAGGGCCACGGGGCCTCTCGACTCCTGTGCTCTGTCGGGCGGGGGCGCCAGGGATCTGGGTCTCGTGGAACGGATGAGGGAAGCTGTGGGCCGGGTGATGGTACCCTCGGAGCCGACAGTTGTCGCGGCCCTGGGGGCTGCCCTCCTGGCCGCAGAGGGTGACGGCTGAGGTGCCCCACGATTCGCCGCTCAAGCTGACCTTTCCGCACCGGGGAGAGTGGATCTTCTCCGGCGGTGCTCGAGCGCGCCGTGCCGCCTGAAACCGTCAGCTTGGAGCGGGAGGACGGCGTGGTCGTCCTCGTGATCAATCGGCCGGAGGTCAAGAACGCCCTGGATCTCAAGAGCATCGAGGCCCTCTCGGAGATCGTGGACGGCCTGGCCCAGGATGCCTCGCTCAGGGTGGCGGTGGTCACGGGGAGCGGGGGCACCTTCATCTCGGGCGGCGACGTGAAGGACTTTCTCCGCCTCGACGACCCGCAATCGGGGAAACGGATGGCTCAGCGGATGCAGTCGGTGCTGGCCAGGCTGGAGGCGCTGGAGGTGCCCGCGATTGCCGCCATTGAAGGGTCAGCTCTGGGCGGCGGCGCCGAGGTTGCCCTGGCCTGCGACATGCGGATCGCGTCGGAGTCCGCGCGCCTCGCCTTCAAGCAGGTGAGCCTGGGTATCATGGTGGGCTGGGGGGGCGGCCAGCGCCTCTTGAGGCTCGTCGGACGATCGAGAGCGCTCAGGCTCCTGCTGACGGGCGCAACCCTCACCGCGGAGGAGGCGGCCAGGATCGGGCTGGTTGACGAAGTGGTCCCGACCGGCGAGGCTCTTCGGGCAGCCCTCTCGCTGGCCCGACAGATTGCGGCCCAGCCCGCCGCGGCAGTGCGCGCCACCAAGCGCGCGCTCCACCACGGCGCTGAGCTCGGCCGCGCGGAGGCGGCCGCGTTCGAGGCCGAGTGCTTCGCGACCCTCTGGGGAAGCCCCGATCATCGCGAGGCCGTCGCCGCGCTGATGGAGAAGCGGACCCCGATCTTCAGGGAAGGGTGACTTATGACGACACCGTTCGAAGAGGCGCGCTCCCGGTGGCAGGGCCGCTTGGACCCGAAGGCAACGACGGCCTGGACTCACTCGGGGCTGCCCCTCCTGCCGCTCTACTTCCCCGAGCGCGACCTCGCCGGCTATCTGGAGAAGCTGGGGTTCCCCGGTGACTTCCCGATGACGCGCGGGATCTATCCCGGGATGTTCAGGGAGCGGCTCTGGACTGTGCGCCAGTACTCCGGCTTCGGAACGCCGGAGGAGACCAACGCCCGCTACCGCTTCCTCCTGGAGCATGGGCAGACCGGTCTCTCCGTGGCCTTCGACCTCCCGACCCAGATGGGGCTCGACTCCGACGATCCAGGCGCTCAGGGCGAGGTGGGCAAGGTGGGGGTAGCCATCGACACGGTAGACGACCTGGCTTCAGTCTTCGAGGGGATCCCGCTGGAGAAGATCAGCGTCTCCTTCACGATCAACGCGACGGCGGCGATCATTCTGGCCATGTACGTCGTCGTGGCGCAGGAGCGCGGCGTTGCGCCCCGCCTGCTCACCGGCACGATCCAGAACGACATCCTGAAGGAGTACGTGGCGCGCGGCACGTGGATCTTCCCCACCGAGCCTGCCCTCAGAATGATCGCCGACACGATCGAGTACGCCTCCCGGGAGCTCCCCCGCTTCAACCCGATCTCCATCGCCGGCGCCCACTTCAGGGACGCGGGGGCGACGGCCGTGCAGGAGGCCGCCTTTACGCTGGCCGACGCCATCGCCTACGTCGAGTACGTGACCGGGCGCGGCCTCCCGATCGACGCCTTCGCTCCGCGGCTCAGCTTCTATTTCTACACGCACTCGGACCTCTTCGAGGAGGTGGCCAAGTACCGGGCGATGCGCCGCCTGTGGGCCCGGCTCATGCGCGACCGGTTCGGGGCCAAGGATCCGCGCTCGTGGCAGTTCCGCTTCGGCGTGGTGTGCGGCGGAAGCACGCTGACCCGCCAGGAGCCGTTGAACAACGTCGTGCGCGTCGCCTACCAGGCGCTGGCCTCTGTCCTGGGCGGCGCCCAGACCATCTTTACATGCGCGTGGGACGAGGCCATCGCGATCCCCACCGAGGTCTCAGCCCTCCTGGCCCTCAGGACCCAGCAGGTCTTGGCTCACGAAACCAACGTCCCAGCGGTCGTGGATCCCCTGGGCGGGTCGTACTTTCTCGAGGACCTGACCGACCGGATGGAAACCGCCGTGGCGGAGCAGCTCGTCCAGATCGAGCGGGGCGGCGGCATGGTCGCGGCCATCGAGGCCGGGCGGGTTCAGCAGGAGATCGCCGACAGCGCTTACCGCTGGCAGGGGGCTGTGGAGGCCGGCGAGCGGCGGATCGTGGGCGTCAGTTGTGACCGGGCTGAGGAGGCGCCGGTGGGCGAGTTCTTTCGGGAGAATCCCCAGACGGTCAGCCACCAGCTCGCGCGCCTGGCTCGGAGCAAGGCGGGCCGCGATCCCAGGCGCGTGGAGAAGGCGCTTGATGCCCTTCATGAGGCGGCGCTGAAGGACGAGGCCCTGATGCCTCACTTCCTCGAGGCGGCGGCGGCTCGGGTGACGATCGGTGAAATGGTCGCCCGGCTTCGGCAACTTTTCGGGGTGTTCCGCGAGCCCCTGGTGTTTTAGCAGGGCCGAAGTGATGGGCACGGGGATTCCCTGGACCGAGGAGGCCCGGCGGCGCGTTGAAAACGCCCCGGCCTTCGTCCGCCCCGGGATCTTGAAGCTCATGCAGAAGCGAGCCCGGGAACTGGGGCGGCCGGTCATCACCTCTGAGTTCCTCACCGAGATCCGCAACGAGTCCATGCTGCGGGTGGCCAAGTGCATCAAGGGGTTCGGCTTCGAGGAGCTCAGCATGGACGCCTTCGAGGTCGCCAAGGCCAAGATGCGGAAGCTCCCCCGGAAGCTCGAGGTCATCGAGGAGATCAAAGCCTTGCTGGCCGAGCGCACCCAGAAGAACGAGATGGTCCTGGCCAAGTTCCAACGCTACCTCGAGATGATCCCTGACCGCGGCCTTCCGTGGAGCGAGGAGGCCGTGGCCCAACTTCAGCGCGCGCCGGCCTTCGTCCGGGAGCTCGCCCGGCAGGCGATCGAAGCCGAGGCCAGGCGACGGGGAGAGAAGGTTGTCACTCCCGAGGTGGTCGACTCCGCCCTGGGCTCTGTTCGCCGGACCGGCGAGGCGAGCGCCGAGGGAGAAGCGATCCGGGCAGACGGGCCTCTCGACGGCATCTCGATGCTCTGGAGTGCGGAGGCCGAGGAACGGCTCCGGCGAATTCCGATCCCCGCGATCCGAGGAATGGTCATCCGCAGGGTCGAGGCCCATGCCCGGGAGCGGGGATTGCAGGTCGTGGACGTGGCTCTCTACGAGGCCGGGCGCTTGGGCAAACAGGGTAACGGGGGATGAGGGCCCGGCTTTCCGTGACCGTGGTTCTGGCGGAGGTGCTCGTCTGATGGAGGAAGGCCAGCGGGAGTTTCTCGTGACCCAAGAGGAGTGGCGGCTGGCGCTCACCCGGGCGAAAGCCCTGAACGCCTACCGGCAGCGGCCCGTAGGGCAGTGGCCGTACGTGTGGGGGGTCAAGGGCCAGAGTGTGGTGCTTCGCTGGTATGACTACGCCATGGGGCATGTCAGAGGCGAGGAGGCGGAGGAGGGAGGGATCCGGTGCAGGCTCCTGGTTCTCGGCTGCACCGGGGAGATCAAGAACCCGGCGGCCTACGCTCGGCTCAAAGAGCAGTTCTTCTCCGAACTCCTGGAACAGCAAGCCACCTGATTCTTCGACGGCTGGCAGGCAACAGTATGGGAGCGAGGGGTCTCTCGAGCCGGAAGATCCCGCACGAGCGGGCCTGGAACGTGGTCTTCCGCACGGTTCACCTCATGGCTTTCGGCCTGGTCCTGGGGGGCCACGCCTGGGAGGTGGAGCTTGATCGCCTCCTCGTCGCCTTCTGGGTGACCGTCTTGAGCGGCGTGGCACTCATGGGCATCGAGCTGTTCAAGAGCCTCGAATGGGTCTTCCTCGGCAAGGGGATCATGGTCCTGGCCAAGCTCGGGCTGCTCCTGCTCGTGCCGGTCTTCTGGGAGGCCCGGCTCCCGCTGCTCCTGGCGGTGGTGGTTGTGGCGTCGGTAGGGTCGCATATGCCGTCACGGTTCCGGCATTACTCACTGCTCCGCCGTCGGGTCCTGCTGCCGTCCGAGGAGAGCGCGACGCGCTTGCAGGACGCTCGGCCCGAGCCCGCGTCGCTCCGCCACGCGAGGGGCGGGGCGCGGGGGGGCGGTCAAGGCTGAGTCCTCAGAGCTTGATCCGGCTGGCGACCTGCCCCGGGACGCCGCGGAGGTAGTCCCTGTCCTGAGTCGGAGAGTTCGGCGTCGGAGCTGATGGCAGGTGAGGCGCCTCTCACGGGGGAACCGAGGAGCTGGCCTGAACAGGAGACGAGAAATGCGTGAGCGCGTGCGAGTCGGAGCCGCCCAGGTGGCGCCCCGATTCTTCGACAAACAGGGGACGCTCGAGACGACGCTGCGGTACATCCGCCTGGCAGCCGACGAGGGGATCGACCTGCTCGTCTTCCCCGAGACCTACTTCGCGGCCTATCCGTACTGGCGGGGCTCCGTGTCGGTCAGGCGCTCGACCGAGTTGATCGTGGAGATGCAGAAGAGCGCCATCAGGGTCGGGGACGAGGCGGCCCGGAGCATCGAGGCCGAGGCGCGCAGGTGCGGGGTGAACTGCGTGGTGGGGTCTAACGAGCTGGACGACCGGCCCGGCAGCCTCACGCTGTTCAACAGCCTGCTCTTCTTTGACCGGGAGAAGGGGTACGTGGGTCGTCACCGGAAGCTCATGCCGACCCATTCCGAGCGCGTCTACTGGGGGATGGGCGACGCCTCGGACATCAACGTCTTCGGGATGGATATCGGCCAGGTCGGCGGGTGCATCTGCTACGAGCACCACATGACTCTGCTGCGGGCGGCCATGGCGATCAAGGGGGAGGAGATCCACTGCGCGGTGTGGCCCGGTTGGTGGTCAGTGGAGCGGCACCTGGGGGACAAGAAGGCCGAGCCGGGTTCCCACCGATGCGACATCGAGCCGGCGATCCGCGAGTACGCGATCGAGAACCAGGCCTTCGTGATCTCATCGAGCTGGTACTTGCCTCCAGAGGCCATCCCCGCGGACCTCCGCGATGAGATCCGCTACAACCTGGCGGTGGGAGGGAGCTGTATCGTCAGCCCAGCAGGCGTCTATGTGGCCGAGCCGGTGTTCCAGAAGGAGACGATCGTGTCAGCCACGATCGAGGCCGAGGACAGGCGCGTGGCCAAGGCCTACTTCGACTGCGTCGGCCACTACGCGCGCTTCGACCTGCTGACTCTCGGGATCCGGGGCGAGGCCTGGACCCCGACGGGGGCGCGCCAGGTGGTCGAGGGACCGTCCCCCGCCCTCCAGACCCGGCTCGGGGAGGTGGCGGCCCGGTACGGGGTCGAGCCCGAGCAGGTGGTGCAACTGGCCGAGAAGGTCCTCGCCGCCGAGCGCCCGTAGAAGGGGTGCGCATCGCGCCCCAGAATCATTTGCTCGGTTCTCCCCGACCTCAGGGTTGACCGGGGGTGGTGGAGAGAAGGCAACGGAGATCGCCAGACTGCTCATCACCCTGACCTCGGTTCTTGCTCTTATGGCAGCCGCTTCGCCGCCTTCTTGGGGTGGCGAACTGCCCCCTCCGCTCAAGACCGCCAAGGCGGGCAAGTTGGCCACCATTCTCGTGGACCCCAACGGCATGACCCTCTACATCTACGCTCCGGACACCCAGCCGGGCAAGAGCGCGTGCATCGGAGGCTGCGCGCAGAACTGGCCGCCCATCAGGCCTGGAGCGTATGACCCTGCGCCCAAGGCGGCGCTTAGCGTCATCACGCGCGACGACGGCTCGAAGCAGTACGCGTACAAGCGCAAGTCCCTTTACTTCTGGGTCCGCGACAGGAAGCCGGGCGACACAACGGGCCACCAACTCGGCGGCGTCTGGTTCGTCGCCCAGCCATAGCACACCACGCGGCGGAGAGGTGCTCGCTATCGAGCCCGCGAGTCAGGGATGCGTGGGACCCTGGAGGGGTTCCGCCTGACCTCTGGATTTATGTAGTTTGCGTTGACACACAGGGCGGTCAGGACGGCGCAGAGGGGGGACTCGTCCGGCCAGCACTGCCTTCCCGTCGGAGCCGACAACGTTTCCCGAACGATGTCGAAGTTAATCGCTTGACTCGGCCTTCAGCCGCCGGTCTCGACGATCTGGGCCGACACCTCCCGGATGTGCAGTTCGTGGTCGCGGCCAGGGTGCTCGCTCACGTCCAAGACGACGAGGTCGACCGTCACAACGGTTGTCTTCTCGGGGGTGATCACAAAAGTGGCGGCGACGGGGTCGTCGACGACCTTGACGCTTGGTCTCCTTCCATCCTTCAGGACCCCCCGGGCGTTTTCCAGATTGATCCTAATCCATCGGTACTCCCCGATCGGGGCCTCTTCGTTGAGGATCACGGCATACCGGCCCTTCACCAGCTGTGTCAGGTCTACTTGCCGTTCCGAGGGAGCAAACACCATCCAAGCGCCCGCTTGGGGCCGTGACCCACGCTGGATGCCGATCTGGGCGATGCCAAGCTCCAATCGCTTGAAGTCAGCGATGGCCTCTCGGTGGTCTTTCAATCTGACCTCGATCTGCCCTCGATCCAGGGCGGCGAGCTGGCGCACCTCGCGGTCCAGCCCCTGCCCGGGGAACGATTCGATGGGGTAGAACTCATAGCGCACCGAAAAGGTCTTGACTGTCTCTGGTGCGTCCCAGCGAATCCGGAAGACCAAGGGAAACTCCTTTTCCTCGCCAGGCTCTAGAGTTGTTTGAATGAAGCAAAAGCACTGGACGATCTCCAGATATTTGTCAGCGAGCTCTTTCGGCTGATCGATGTGTATCGCCTTGGCGGTCACCGGCTTGTCGGAGAGGTTCCTTGCCCGATAGACCGCGCGAAGGGTTTCGCCCGGCTTTGCCAGGACCACCTCCTGAACAGGCCAGAACTTCCACGGAAGGTTGCGCTTGACCTCTGCTTCAAACTGAATCCGGATGGCGCCAGCCCAGTTGAGGAGGATACGCCACCCCTGGGGCTCCTTGATCAGCTGCCAATCCTCTTCACCCTCGATCATCGGAAGCTCCCCCGCCCGGTGCATCGCGTCCAGTCTGGCAACGAGAGCGCCAAGCTGGGTGTCGGACAGGCGGGCGAGAGGGTCGGGCTCGAAATCGAGCAACAGCTGCCGAAGGCTGGGATCACTGGCATCGGGTAACCGGACCTTAAACCTCATCGTGGCGCGGCCATTTTTAACATCCGTGACCACGTCGCGGTATTCAATGAAGGACGCGAGCTTCCGGGCGAGGGTGAGGGCCGCGCCGGTAAAGAATTTATTCTCACGGAGGTACTCCTCCTGACTCTTCCACTGTCTATCTGCACTCGAGATGAGGCCATAAGCCTCTTTGTAGTCTCGCGCGTAGACGGCTTCCAGGTATAGTTTCAAAACCTCTTGCGGTCCGCGATCGGCAGAGATTGCGGCGACCTCGGACGAATTTACGGTGGCCGCATGGAGCGAGAGATAGCCGCCGAGGGCAACCGCTATCACAACGGCACGGCGCAGTTGTTTGGCGTGGCACATGCTATTTCTTCAAATGGAACCGCGGGATGTAGGCATCTCCCGACCTAGCTACTTCGACAACGCCACAGGTCACTGCCGCGGGCTTCCCGCTCTACATTCGGGCTGAGCGGGCCACGGAGTACAGCACGCGTCGGCGGGGTAGTCGTGCAAACACTCACCCCTTGTGCTGTTCCATGGAGATTTATCCCCTAAGGTTACACACGACGACTTATACATCACGCCCCACGGGGTGTCAAGGATGTAGCGAGCACATTCTCGACGGCAGTCCGCATCGCTGGCTGATTCTACAATGCCACCTTCGGCCGGGCGCCGGTCGCCCCCAACCGGCGCCTTCCCCCCTGGGCCGCGTCGACTTGGATCAGGTCCTCTGCCACTACGCGCGCTTCGACCTGCTGACTCTCGGGATCCGGGGCGAGGCCTGGACCCCGACGGGGGCGCGCCAGGTGGTCGAGGGACCGTCCCCCGCCCTCCAGACCCGGCTCGGGGAGGTGGCGGCCCGGTACGGGGTCGAGCCCGAGCAGGTGGTGCAACTGGCCGAGAAGGTCCTCGCCGCCGAGCGCCCGTAGAAGGGGTGCGCATCGCGCCCCAGAATCATTTGCTCGGTTCTCCCCGACCTCTGGATTGACCGGCTAGCCAGGGACGCCCCGGAACTTGGCGCTCAGGCCGTTCAGCCTTATCGGCAGAGGGGACGCAGCCTCGAGCCGGTCGTCACCTCTCGAAGCGCGTCCCTGTGGCGGGCTAACCCCGGGCGGGAGCCCCCCCTCGCGGCCCCCCGAGATGCTCGCGGGTTCTAAGTCAATTGCAGCGTAAAAATGAGGCGTTTGGCCGATGGACTTCGATCGCGTTGGCAGTCAATACTGTCAGTATATCCATTTAGTCTGTTGACTTCAGTGAGACTCAGTCGGGAGAGCGAGTATGGATTGGACGCTCTGAGGGTGCTGGCGATGCAGCCTCCGAGCAAAGTGATGCTTGTCGAGGAGATTGCCGAAGCCGGCCATCTTCCCCCTCGCTTCCTGGCCCAGATTCTCCAAAAGCTGAGACGGTACACCTTGGTCTCTTCGCATCGGGGAGCCGTCCGCGGGTATTCGCTGGCGAGGCCCCCCCACAACATCAGCTTGCGAGAGATCTTTGAAGCGGTCGAGGGTCCGGATTTCTTCACCCGGTGTCTCTTCTGGCCTGAGCAATGCAACGATCAACAGCCATGTAGCCTCCATAACAGGTGGGCCAAGATCAGGCCGAAGCTCCGAGCAATGTTGGAGGGAACCACATTGGCGCAGATGGCCCCACGGCCGGGGCGGGGAGGCTCCTCGCTTGGGCGGCGGACGGGAAGAAAGAGAACGAGCAGGCGGATGCGCGAAGCGTAGTAGGGAGGAGTCGATCTCGTTGGAGAAGCGCGGAGTACTCCTATGACTGGACGAACCAAGGTGCTGACGCTCATCACGGCCGCCTCGCTCTGTTCCGTTGTGGTGGCCGGATGCGCCCGTATTGGTGCGGGGGAGGCGGCAGAACGGCCCCGGAAGTGGTCGATCGGATCACTGCCTCCACCTGGCGGGCCCCTTCCGGTCTCGCTCACGCCGACGACGGTCCGTTCCGCTTCGCCGGATCTCCTGGCCCTCGGCAAGCGGGTCTACGAGAAGCAGTGCGCGGCGTGCCACGGCCGCGACGGTCGCGGCGGCGGGGAGGCGGCCTACCTTCTCTATCCGAAACCGCGGGACTTTGTCGCGGCCAAGTACCGGCTGGTCTCGACCTGGGGGCGGGTGCCGACAGATGAGGACCTGTTCCGCGCGATCTCCCGGGGCATGCCCGGCTCGGCGATGCCGTCCTGGGGCCACCTTTCGGAAGAGGAGCGCTGGGGCCTGGTCCACTACCTGAAGTCGCTCGCTCGGGAGCCGTGGCAGATCCCGAGAGCGGCAGATCCAAAGGAAGACGATGAGGAAGGGAAAGGGATGATCCGCGTGCCCCCGGAGCCCCCCTTCACTCCACAGGCCAGGGCCCGCGCTCTCGAGCTTTACGCCGACGCCTGCGCCTCCTGCCATGGAGCGGCCGGTCGAGGAGACGGCACGGAAAAGCAATTCGACGAGATGGGGTACCCGACCCGCCCGCGAGACCTCACCCTCGGGGTGTTCAAGGGGAGCCCTGATCCCAGGCACGTCTACCGCCGAATCGTGGCGGGCTTGCCTGGCACTCCGATGCCGATGAGCGACTGGGCGTGGGCGAACGACGCCTGGCATCTGACGCATCTCATCCTTTCCTGGTCCAGCCCGGAGCAGCGGGCCCGGGCTGAGATGCGGAAGTTCCGGATTGTTGCCCGGCGGGTGGACCGGGTCCCCGATCATCCGGACGCCGGCACCTGGCGTCTGGCGCCGGCGGTAAACCTCCATCTGATGCCCCTCTGGTGGCGTACGGACCGCCCCGAGGAGCTCACGGTTCGGGCTCTCCACGACGGGGAGCAGGTGGCGCTCCTTTTGGTCTGGGCCGATTCAAGCCACGATCACCTGGCGCTCCGGCCCCAAGATTTCCGCGACGCTGCGGCGGTGGAGTTCGCTCTGACCCCCGATCCGCCATTCTTCGGTATGGGTGCGAAAGGCCAGTTCGTGAACATCTGGATGTGGAAGTCCGAGCGCCAGGCCGACCTGGAGCCGGCTTTTCAGGACCTCGAGAAGGTCTACCCGAATCTCGGCATTGATTCGTACCCGAACTTCCAGGTCTCCCCGGTCGAGCAGCCGACGCGTCACGCCCTGACCCTGCGCTCCGATCCGACGTTTGTAACCGGCTGGGGGGCCCGGAACATCGTCTCAGACCCGACCCGGCAGAGCGCGGCCGAAGACCTCGTGGCTCAGGGATTCGGCACCCTCAGGGCTCGGCCGCCAAAAGACCAGGCAGGAGAGGCCCGAGGGGTCTATGGGACCGGCACCTACCGAGTCCTCTTCCGTCGGGCGCTGGACGGCAAGGGACCCGGGGCGGTGACCCTGGTGCCGGGGCAGACGACTCCCGTGGCCTTTGCCGTGTGGAACGGAAGCGCCGGCGACCGGGATGGCAAAAAGTCGGTCACGATCTGGCAGGATCTCTGGCTCGAGCCCTGACGGGTGGCAGGCAAAGGAACCTAGAGGGGACGCCTTTCGCCAGGCCGAGATGGAAAGGGAGATCTGAACGCCGCTTCGGAGGGAAGGCCGATGAACGGTGGAATGGACCGACGGGACTTTCTCCGCTGGATCGGGGCAGGCACCGGAGCGGCAGCGGTCGAGTTTGGGCTTCCACTCAGGCTCCTAGCGGCGGCGGATCCCGACCAGAATCCCCTCTCGGGGTCGGTGGCCCGAGACTGGGAGCAGATCTACCGAGACCAGTACCGGTATGACCGGACCTTCGACTGGGTCTGCTCTCCGAACGACACGCACGCCTGCCGGGTGCGCGCCTACGTGCGAAACGGGATCGTGACCCGGCTCGGTTCAACATACGACTACCAGACCTATGCCGACCTGTACGGCAACCGGGCCACAGCAAACTGGAACCCTCGCCAGTGCGCCAAGGGGTACACCTTCCACCGGGTCCTTTATGGCCCGTATCGTCTCAAGCACCCGATCGTCCGGAAGGGCTGGAAGGCCTGGGCGGACGCCGGGTTCCCCGAGCTGACGCCCGAGCTGAAGAAGAAGTATCTGTTCGACAGCCGGGGCCAGGACGAGTTCATTCAGATCTCCTGGGATGATGCGTTCCGGCTCATCGCCCAGGCGCTTGTCGGCATCGCCGAGCGCTACAGCGGGGAGCAGGGCAAGGAGCGTCTCCTCAGGCAGGGCTACCAGCCTGAAATGGTCGACGCCACGGAGGGCGCCGGGACCCGCTGCATCAAGATGCGGGGCGGGATGGGCCTCTTGGGGGTGATTGGGAAATACGGGCTATACCGGCTGAGCAACTCCCTGGCCCTGCTGGATGCCTGGATCCGGCGGGTCGGCCCGGACGAGGCGAAGGGCGGGCGCAACTGGTCCAACTATACCTGGCACGGGGACCAGGCGCCGGGGCACCCGTGGGTGCACGGGCTCCAGACCTCCGACTGCGATTTCAACGACCTCCGCTTCTCCAAGCTCCTCGTCATGGACGGCAAGAACCTCGTGGAGAACAAGCTCACCGATGCCCACTGGTTCATCGAGTCCATGGAGCGGGGAGCGAAGATCGTGGTGATCACCCCGGAGTACGGCCCTCCGTCCACCAAGGCTGACTACTGGATCCCGATCCGTCCCCAGACCGATGCGGCCCTCTGGCTGGGCGTGACCCGGCTCATGATCGAAAACGGGTGGTACGACGAGGGCTTCATCAAGGCCTTCACCGACTTTCCGCTGCTGGTTCGGACCGACACCTTGAAGCGCCTTCGTGCCGACGAGGTTTTCCCGAGCTACCGGTCGGCGCTGGCGCCGGACGGGCCCTCCATGAGCGTGCAGGGCCTCACCTCCGAGCAGCATGCCCGGCTTGGCGACTATGTCATCTGGGACGAGCAGGCGAAGGCGCTCAAGCCGGTGACGCGTGACGATGTCGGCGAGCGGATGCGGGAGAAAGGCCTCGCTCCCGCCCTCGCGGCGACCGTTAAGGTCGCGCTCGTGGACGGCAGCGAAGTGGAGGCGGCCACCCTGTGGACCCTCTACCTGACGCATCTCGGGGACTACGACCTGGACACGGTGGCGGAGATCACCCATGCCCCGAAGAACCTGATCCGCCAGCTCGCGGAAGACATCGGCACCACGAAGCCCGTCGCCATCCATCAGGGGGAGGGGATCAACCACTGGTTCCACGCCACAGAGATGAACCGCGCCGCGTACCTCCCCCTCATGCTCACGGGGAACATCGGGCAGCCGGGGGCGGGCTGCCACACCTGGGCGGGCAACTACAAGGCGGGGCTCTTCCAGGGCTCTCCGTGGACCGGCCCCGGCTTCAAGGGGTGGGTGGCCGAAGACCCGTTCAACCCCACCCTGGACCCGAACGCGCCCGGCGCGGCGGTGGGGGTCCGCCCGTATGCCAGGGGCGAGGAGCCGGCCTACTGGGACCACGGCGACCAGGCCCTGATCCTCGACACGCCCAAGTTCGGGCGGCGCAACTTTACCGGCAGGACCCACATGCCCACCCCGACCAAGGCGATCCTCTTCTCGAACGTGAACCTGATCAATAACGCCAAGTGGTGCTACGGGATCATCAAGAACGTCAACCCCAACGTGGAGATGATTGTCGCCATCGACATCCAGATGACGGCCTCCATCGAGTACGCCGACCTGGCGCTCCCGGCCAACAGCTGGCTTGAGTTCGAGGGGCTGGAGATCACCGCGAGCTGCTCCAACCCATTCTTGCAGATCTGGAAAGGCGGGATCCCCCCGGTCTTCGACAGCCGCGACGACCTGATGATCCTGGTGGGCATCGCCCGGGCGCTGAGCGAGGTCACCGGGAATCGGGGCTTCGCCGACTCTTTCAAGTTCGCTCTGGAGGGAAAGTCCGAGGTCTATATCCAGCGCCTGCTCGACACCTCCACGACGACCCGGGGTTACAAGCTCGCGGACCTCCTGGCCGGGAAGTACGGGCCGCCGGGCGGGGCGTTGATGCTCTTCCGAACCTACCCGCGGATCCCGTTCTACGAGCAGGTCCACGACTCGCTGCCGTTCCACACCGACAGCGGGCGGCTCCACGCCTACGCCGACGTCCCCGAGGCGATCGAGTACGGGGAGAACTTCATCGTCCACCGCGAGGGCCCCGAGGCGACGCCATACCTGCCCAACGTGATCGTGAGCGCTAACCCCTACGTTCGTCCCGAGGATTACGGGATCCCGCTCGCGGCTGAGCACTGGGACGAGCGTACGATCCGGAATGTCAAGCTGCCCTGGAGCCAGGTGAAGGCGACGAAGAATTTCCTCTGGGAGAAGGGCTTCCGGTTCTACTGCCTGACGCCGAAGACGCGGCACCGCGTGCACTCGGGCTGGTCGAACGTGGACTGGCACATGCTCCTGGACTCCAACTTTGGCGATCCGTACCGCCTGGACAAGCGGGCCCCCTCCGTCGGCGAGCACCAGCTCCACATCAATCCGCAGGCGGCGCGGGACCTCGGGATCAACGACGGCGATTACGTGTACGTGGACGCCAACCCCGCCGACCGCCCGTACCTCGGCGCCGACCCGGCGGACCCGTTCTACCGGGTGTCGCGCTGCATGCTCCGGGTGAAGTACAACCACGCCTACCCGTACAACATCGTGATGATGAAGCATGCGCCGTTCATCGCCACCGAAAAGAGCGTGAAGGCGCACGAGACCCGCCCCGACGGCCGCGCGCTCTCCGAGAACACCGGCTACCAGGCCAACCTCCGCTACGGCTCGCAGCAATCGGTCACGCGCAACTGGCATATGCCCATGCATCAGACCGACAGCCTCTTCCACAAAGCGAAGGTGTTCATGAGCTTCATCTTCGGGGGCGAGGCGGACAATCACGCCTTGAACACCGTGCCAAAGGAGACGCTGGTCCGGATCGCCAAGGCAGAGGACGGCGGCCTGGGCGGGAGAGGGATCTGGAAGCCGGCCACCACGGGCTTCACGCCGGACAATGAAAACGAGTTCATGAGGCGCTACCTGGCCGGCGATCTGTACCGGCACCAGTGAGAATTGGGAAATGCGGAATGATGAATGCGAAACTTCGCACTCCGGATTCCGCATTCCGAATTAGGTGAGGGGTGAGACCATGCCGTACACCGATCCTGATCCGGCGGATCCCACCGTGCTGATCGGCGTGGTGCTCCCCGCCGAGGGCGCAGCTTTACAGGAGATGGCCTATGTCTTCGCGGAAGAGTTCGCGCGCATGGGCTTCGACGAAACGCGGCTGATGCGGCTGTTCCGCAATCCCTTTTATGCCGGCGCCCACCAGATCTACCGCACGCTCGGCGAGGCGGCGGTCCGGGAGATCGTCGACGAATGTGTGCGGGTCTGGGGCCGGCGGCGCCTGATCGCCGAAGGCACAACCGCCGAGGGAGTTGAGCGATGAGCCGGGTTCACAACTGGCAGATCGGCCGGCCAATGGCGTACCCCTATCCCGGGGCCTATCCCGAACGGCAGTTTGCCTTCGTGTTCAACATCAACCGCTGCATCGCCTGCCAGAGCTGCACCATGGCCTG
>JBHIBG010000040.1:0-22710 GCA_046758965.1 Methylomirabilia bacterium
CGCCTCGAATGGATCAACCAGGCGATGGTCGCGATGGCCCGCACCGGCGGCACGCAGCTCGTCATGGAGGCGAACCTGCCGATGCTGGTGAACCCCGAGCAGCTCGCGGCCATGCGCGCGGGCGCCTTCACCGGCAAGCCGTACCAGCCGATGGACCCGGCGGACGGGCTGTTCCGGCTGATGGCCGGCTCAGTCGCCGCCGACTGGGATCTCCCCTACGAGCGGCTCGCGATGCCGGTGCTGATCATAACCGGCCTCCACGACCGGGTGTTCTACATCCGGGCGGACGTCGATGAGCTCGCTGCCCGGATCCCCGACCGTCGCACGGTCACCTTCGCCGACGCCGGCCACCTGATCCCGATCGAGCGGCCCAGGGCCTTCGCGGAAGCGCTCCTCGACTTTGCCCGCACGCTCCGCACCTGAGCGGCGAGATCCGTCCTTCCTCTTCGACGCCCTCAACGCCATCGCCGCCCTGATCCCCGGGGAGCCGGAGCGGGCCGAGCGCCTCGTGGAGCGGCTCTCCGAGCTCCTCCGCTTCTCGAGGCCTTTCATCCTTGCTAGGCCCCGTGAAGGGACGGTTGGGGGAGGCGAAGCGCTCCTTCGAGCGCGCGCTGTCGTACAACGCCGACTACCTGCCCGCCCTGAAGGCCCTGGAATACATCCGGGAGCAGGGGCTCGAGATCCTGTAGGGCAGCGGACTGATTTGTCCGCCTACCTCAGAACGCGAAATTCCACCCCACCACGCCCCGTCCGTTTCACGGCACGGGGGTCGTTGGTCACGATAAAGAGTCTTTTTCGCGCGACTCCGCGGCGGACGAGGGCGCGTTCGATGAAGCGGGCGCGGTCTTCAGCCAACTTCCGCAACTTTGGCCCGGTCGAGCCCTTGCCGCGACGGCGCCTTTTCGGCGGGACTTTCGTCTCTTGCCGACTTGCCTGCCCCCGCAGTTGAAGCTCGATCTTCGGTCGCTTCCGGAGGAAGGTGGCGAGCCGCTCGAGCTGGTTGATGGCCCCGGGATCAGGCTTGAGTGAGCCCGGCTGAAACCCAATTGGATCGATGCGCACCTCGGTGATCTTTCCTCCCACCGTGAGGACCTGGCCGAGGAGCCGGAAGGAGGCGGTCAGGGCTTTGAAGACGGCGTTTCGCACCGCCTTCCAGACGACGCTGTTCAGCCGGACCTCGGGATTCTCCAGATCGCCTTCCACCGGTACGCGGAGTCGGATCTCGCCGTTGAGACCTTCGAGGAGAGCCAGGGCGAGCTTCAGGGGGATGCCGACCTGCTGCTGGAATTCGTCCCCTATGGGGTCGCCGAGTTTGATCCGGCGGATGAGGATCTCATTGCCCGCGGCGAGCTTGCCGGCGTCATAGCGGTATTTCACCTCGGTGGTCACGCGGCCACGCCGGATCCGGTGCCGGACGTACTTCTCCGCGTAAGGATTCACCCGCGACAATTCGTAGTCTTGCACCGTCCCCTCAACGTACAGCTGAAAAGGCCGCGCGACGGTGAACCACCCCTTGAGATCAATGGGAGCCGTCGAGCCCCCTAACGACCCTCTCAGTCTCAGGCTGGCCCGATCGGTGTCAGGAGATGGCTTGTCGACTTCGGCCGTGACGTCGGAGAGTTCGCCGGTGAAGGAAGGGGTGACCGTTGCGTCCACAAGGATGATCCGGCTGTCACGGGCCTCGAGATGCCGAATCGCAAGAGGGGCCGGAGCGTCGGTGGGTGCTGCCGAGCTTCGGGCCGCCCGGCGCTTCTGAACAGCCGCCCACAGCTGGCGAAGATCGAACGTGCCGTCCCGGTTCCGCTCGACGCGGACCGTCGCTCCACTGAGCTCGACATGGGAGAGTTCGGCATGAAGCCTCGGTCTGTTGCTTGCCCGCACGGGATCGGCGGTGAGCCGCGAGGCATGAAAGAGCGGGTCCTGATCGCCAGGCAATCCGAACGACACGCCGCGTCCCTCGACCAGGCCGCTCAGTTCGAGGACGAGGCGCTTCTCCCGGTTCACGGCCGCGGTGACGTCGAGGCGCCCGTGAAGCTCGCCTGAGACCGTCCCCGCCGTTCCCAGGAGGTGCTCCAGGTAGCCCCGGAAAAACGCGGCCGGGACGCGCGCCGACTCGACCTTCAGGCGGCTCACAAAGGGATCGAGGCGAACGGTGCCGTTCATCCGGACGGGAGCCCCATCCAGCCGGACCTCGCCGGAAAGCTCTCCGGGCTCGGCCTCCGGCGTCAGGGGCACCGGGCTCACCACAAGCGTGAGATCCCGGAGGCGGCTCGTCACCACCGGGTCGGTGGTGCGGTCCACGATCGTTACTTGGCCTCCCTCGACCTGGATGGTCTCGATGGTGAGCCCGGCGGGCTTTGCTCTCCGCTCCCGAACGCGGAAGATTTCAGCGAGGTTCCAGCGGCGTGGTCCGGTCCGCTCCAGGTGCAGCTCTGGCCGGCGTACCGTGACGCTGTGGAGCACGACTTCGCCACGGAGGAGGGCGCGCCGGGAGAACGACATGTCGAGCGTCGGCAAGCGTACGACCGCCTCGGTCTCCCGCCCGCCGATAACGAGGTCCGAGAGCTGGGCCCTGCCGGTGAAGAGGTTCAGGTCGACGTCCGCGATGGCCACGGGCGCAGTGACCAGAGCCTCGAGACGTCGCACCGCCACGTGACGTACGATCTCGGGCAGGACGAGCAAGACGACCAGCAGCAACAGAAGGAGGACGCCGGGGCCGGCGGGGTAATCGCGGAGCCCTCCCGACCGCTGGAGTTTCTCTTCCCTCATCTGGGTCCGTTCGAGCGCTCGAGTCGGCATTTCCAGGGTTTCCCCTTGCATATTCCCGGCCAACTTTCAGGGGGGGATCTAAGTAGCGATGGGCGCGGGGATTACCCCCCATGTCGTCTGCGAATGGCGGCGAGCCTGGCACGTCTACCAGGCGCGGAAGGTCGCCCGCCCCGCCCGGGCCCCGGCGGCTCCCGCGTTACCCCAGCGGCAGGGTGAGAGCTCGGACCCGAGATCAAGCCCGCGACGTGATACGCGCATCACGGGTTGCGTTGACTCGGATGGCGATGTCGTCGGGCGGCGGATAGTCAGTGGAGGACGCGCTCCGTGAAGGGCTCACGGTGGAGGCGCGGGGCGCCGACCTGATCGGGCGGCAGCTCTGCCGGGAGCGGGGGGTTCGAGATCCTAGGCGGTGACGCGGCGGTATTCGATGTAGCGGGCAGTCTCGTCGGCAACCTCGCGGCCGAAGAGGGTCTCCACCACGTAGAAGGCCATGTCGATGCCGGAGGCCACGCCTGCCGAGGTGATGACTCCGTCATCTACCACGCGCCGCTCCCGCTCCACCTTGACGCCCGCATCGAGTGATTCGAGCAGATCCAGAGCCCCCCAGTGAGTCGTGGCGCGGCGGCCCTCGAGAAGGCCGGCCCGGGCGAGGAGGAGCGAGCCGGTGCACACCGAGGTGACACGCCGGCATCCCGCGGCGACCTGCCGGATCCAGTGGAGCGTCTCCGAATCGTTCAGGAGGGAGCGGGTCCCGAAGCCCCCCGGCAGGACCAGGAGGTCGATCGTGGGAGCATCGGCGAAGGCGTAGCGAGGCACAACCTCCAGGCCCCCCGTGGCCTGAATCGGCGGGCGAGACTTGGCCACGGTGAAGACGTTGAAGGGCGCGCTCTCCTCCGAGCGGCGCGCCTCCGGTCCCGGCGTGAGCCGCGTCCGGGAGAAGACCTCAAACGGGCCCGCGAAGTCGAGGACCTCCACGCCGTCGAAGAGCAAGATCCCAACGTTCCATCTCTCCATCCGACCCTTCTCCTCTACAGCGCCCGGGTTCACGGCGACCAACGGCAGCGCCGCCTGGAGCACGTTGCGACGCGCCGGGCCGGTCAGCCTGAGCGACGGCGCGAGAGCGTCTGGAGGGCCGTCCGGACCTGCTTCAGATGGTTGAGGTCATGGTTGGCGTGGTGGGCCACGAGCTGGTCGATGCGGAGCCTGCCGTACTCCGGGTGCCTCCCGGCCCGCTTGCGTTGCGCCGGGCTCAGGCGGCCCAGGACGTCCAGGTTGGACCGCCGGAACGCCTGGAAGGCGGCCAGCGCGGCCTGAGGGTCCGAGGTTCGATAGCGGAGCGCCTCGGCCCATGCCTCCTGGTCCCACGAGGTCAAGGTCGGGTTGGGCTCGGCCGCCATCTTCCGGAGCCGGAACGCGAAGGCGATCTCCGCATCGGCCAGGTGGGAGAGGATTTCGTTCACGCTCCACTGCCGGCGTGCCGGACGGCGTGAGTGAGAGCCTTTTCGAGACCGTCGCAGTTGACGGGAGAGCGCCGCCGGAGATCGCCGGAGCACGCTCACGGGATTCCCCTCGAGGAGCGTGTGCGGGCCGCGGCAGATCGGGCAGCGGGCGTTCTGGCGATTCATCGAAGGTCCTCCTCAGTGCCCAGAGACTCCGGAGGCGTCCAGGCTCCGGGCTGGATGTGTCGGTGCTGGAAGACTCTATGCCGCCGTCCCGCCGCTGTCAAGGCGACTTGGGTGGCAGCCAGGCGGATCGGGGTCGAGCGGGGTGCGCAGCGGTCCACTTGACGCCCCGTGCTGCTCGTCATAGATTGCCCCCATGCCTCAGCTCTTGAAAGCTCCCCGGCAGCACCCCTGGCTTCGGAACCAGCGAGCCTGGCCGGCCGCTTCAGCGCCAGGTGCGGCTCTCTCAGCAGTCTGGGAGTTGGAAGGTGCTGGGCTCTGCTGCGAAGCGGCAATTGAAATCTGCCTGCAGGGCACATGACGGGAGGACACACATGGGCACGAGAGTCGGGATCATCGGCGTGGGAGCCATCGGGTGCATCGTGGGTGGGCTGCTGACGAAGGCCGGGCACGACGTGACGCTCATCGACCAGTGGCCGGAGCACGTCGAGGCGATGAAGGGCAGAGGCCTCCGGCTCAGCGGCACGTGCGGCGAGCACACCATCCCGGTCAAGGCGCTCCACATCCACGAGGCTCAGGGTGTCCGCGACCCATTCGATGCCGTCTTCATCGCGGTGAAGTCGTACGACACCGAGTGGGCGACTGCGCTCGGGATCGCCTACCTGAAGCCGGACGGGGTCGTCGTCGCCTTCCAGAACGGGATGAACGATGAGCGGATTGCAGCGATGGCGGGGAGAGAGCGGGCGCTCGGCTGTGTGATTACCATCGGCGCCGGGCTGTACGAGCCTGGCCACGCGGTGCGCACGGACACTGCTACGGTGGCGTTCAAGATCGGCGAGTACGACGGCTCGGAGTCGCAGCGTGCGCGCGACCTCGTCAAGATGATGAACGACGTTGCGACAGCCAAGGTGACCACGAACCTCTGGGGTGAGCGGTGGGCGAAGCTCACGATGAACTGCATGGCGAACCCCCTGGCCGGGCTCAGCGGCCTGGGCTCCGCCGAGGTCCGAACCGAGCCCGAGCCCCGCCGTATTGCGATCCAGATAGCGGCCGAGGTGATCACGGTTGGCCGCGCCCACGGGCACGAGGTCGAGCCGATCTTCGGTATCGATGCGCAACGGCTCGTCGACGCCGCCGAAGGCCGCGGCCTCGAGGAGGTGGAGAGCGATATGGCCGCGGGCGCGAAGCGCCTGAGCGGCGGGCGCCCTTCCTTCCTGCAGGACGTGATGAAGGGCCGTCGAACGGAGATCGACTATCTGAACGGATACGTCTGCGAGAAGGGGCGGCAGGCAGGGGTGAAAACGCCCTTCAACGACGCCGTCGTGAAGGCGGTTCACGGCCATGGCGTCGGGAGGCTGAAGCCGGACCCGAAGAACCTCGAGCCGCTCGTGAAGATGCTGCCACGGTAGGGCAGGAGACCGTCGTCGACCTGGGGTGCGGGGCCGGCAACGTCACGTGGGCCCTCCGCGAGCGTTGGCCGGACGCCCACGTGGTCGGCGCTGCACTGGCTTCCGGACCATGAGCGGTTGTTCCCGTGGTTGTTCGCGGCGGTGGCGCCCGGTGGATGGTTCGCGGTGCAACTGCCGCGGAACCTCGAGGGGGGCTCACAGGGCGCCGTTCGAGGCTGCGTATCGCGATCGCGTCCGGGTCGCCTATCCCCCGGGGCCGGACAGCAAGACCGCTTTTCCCTTCCGGCGCCTGTTCATCGTGGCCAGGCGGCGATTCCGAAGCCAGGGGCATGGCTCCTTTCCCGAGCGCCTTGTGTTGCCCGTGTGCGGGACTCTATGCCGCGCTCCGCGTCTCTATCCCGTATGGCCCGGGGGTCCCGGCGGTTCCAGCGCGCGGCACCGGCCCAGCACGGTCATCAGGACGATCCCGCGGCGTACCTCCGGGAGGCTCCCCAGCCGGGAACGAGCTCGGCGGCTGGCTGGTGGTGCCGGTGCGGGGGCCGGCACCGGCGCGCCCCGCGGCCTCGCGCGTCGCGACGCACCCTCGCGGCTGGGCATCGGCGGCCGCGTCCGCACACGAGGGGGAGGCTTCTGCGCCTGGGGCTCGATCTCCGCCGGCGTTTTGCGCTCCCTGCGCCGGCCGACCTGGCGCATCATGGAGGTGAGCAGCAGCAGCACGACCAGCAGGAGGGCGAGGAGCTGCTCGAGACTCATCGTCGCGCCTCCTACTTCTTCGCTGCCGTCGGCGGCTCTTCGCCGCCCTCGGCGATGGCATCGCGCATGGCCGTGTCTGCCTGAACGTTCTTCATCCGGTAGTAGTCCATGATTCCCAGGTTGCCGTGCCGAAAGGCCTCCGCCATCGCCAGCGGCACTTCGGCCTCGGCCTCCACCACCTTCGCCCGCATCTCCTGCTCCCGGGCCACGGCCATGGCGCGGCGCTCCTCCGCTTTGGCCTGAGCGATCTGCTTGTCGGCATCCGCCTGGTCGATCTGCAGCTTCGCCCCGATGTTCGCCCCTACGTCCACATCGGCGATGTCGATGGAGAGGATCTCGTAGGCGGTCCCCGCATCGAGCCCCTTGCTGAGGATGTGCTTGGAGATCCCATCCGGGTTCTCCAGCACATCCTTGTGGGTCGCCGAGGAGCCGATGGTGCTGACCATCCCCTCGCCGACACGGGCAATGACGGTCTCCTCCCCGGCGCCCCCCACCAGCCGGTCAAGATTGGTGCGGACCGTCACGCGCGAGACGGCCATGAGCTGGATTCCGTCCTTGGCCACGGCCGCGATCCGGGGGGTCTCGATCACCTTGGGGATCACCGACATCTTCACCGCCTCGAGGACGTCGCGCCCGGCCAGGTCGATAGCCGCGGCGCGCTTGAACGGCATCACGATGTTGGCCTTGTCCGCCGAGATGAGCGCGTTGACGACTTTGGCCACGCTCCCGCCGGCCAGGTAGTGGGCCTCCAGGTCGTTGATCGAGATCTCCAGCCCGGCCTTGACCGCGCTGATCCGAGCCGTGACCACGACGCCGGGAGGCACCCGGCGGAACCGCATGCCGATCAGGGTGAACAGCCCCACGTACGCATTGGACGCCCAGGCAGCGATCCAGAGCGGGATGGGGATCAGGTAGAGGAACAGCACCATCACTGCCACCACGAACAGCAGGAGCACGAAGGCTCCCGCCACGCCCAACTCGAGTCCAATCATCACTCACTCCTTTTCCGTTGGTTCACGATACCGCCGTACCACGATGCGGTTGCCGTCCACGCGGATCACTTCGATCGGCGCGCCCGGCTCGACGAACTCCCCGTCGGACACGACATCGACCCGCTCACCCTCGATCTGGGCGATGCCGGCCGGCCGCAGTGCGGAGGCCGCGGTCCCGCGCTTGCCCAGCCAGGCCCGGTCGGTCTCGGGCGCCGAGGCGAACCCCTCCCGCGTTGGAAGCTCCGTGTCGAGGATCAGCCGCCGCCCGAAGGGCAGCCGCGGCAGGAAGCGCAACAGTGCCAGGCTCACGCCGATTGCCAGCAGGAGTGACACCACGACCCGCCCGACCGCCGTCAGGATGACCGCGCGCGTCGCCCCCGCTGCCACCAGGCTCAGGCTGAATCCGCCGAGGATCGCGACGATCCCCAGCACTCCGGCAATCCCAAAGCCCGGGATCAAGAACACCTCCGCCCCCAGGAGCGCGAGACCGATCCCGACGAGGAGCACCTCCTCCCACCCAGCCAGGCGAACCAGCCAGTGGCCCCAGAAGAAGGTGGCAAGGCTCGCGACGCCCACCACGCCCGGCACGCCGAACCCCGGGGTCCGGAGCTCGAGGATGATCCCGAGCATCCCGATGGTCATCAGCAGCGAGCCGAGGACCGGATGGGTGAGGAAGCGCACCAGCCTCTCGGCCCAGTTCGCGGAGGTCCGACGCACCTCCGCGCCGGTGAGGTCGAGCCGCTCCAGCAGGGCGTCCAGGTCATCGGCTCGAAAATCGGCGAGCTGATGCTTGAGCGCCTCCTCGGTGGTGAGCGTCAGTAGCTTTCCCTTCTCGATCACCCCCTGGATCTCCACGTCCGCGTCGACCATCGCCTCGGCAAGGAGTGGGGGACGCTTTCGGCTTTCGGCGGTGGCCCGAAACTCCTTCCGCATGTAGGAGACGGTCTTTTCCGCGACCGGCTGGGCCGGCGCCCCCGGTTGGCCAAGCCTGACCGGGGTGGCGGCCCCGATGGTCCCGCCCTCGGCCATGGCGATTGTCTCGGCGGCCAGGCTGATGAGGGCGCCGGCTGAGATGGCCCGCTTGTTCACGAAGGCCACCGTCCGAACCCGAGCTCTCAGCAGCGCGTCGCGAATCTGCACCGCGGCATCGACACGTCCCCCGAAGGTGTTGATCTCCAGGACCACCATGGCGACCCCCCCCGTCGTGGCCTCCTCCAGGACGCGCCGGACAAACGGGGCGAGCCCGAGATCGATCATGCCCTCGATCGGCGCCACGAAGACCACCGGCCGGGGGGTCTGGGCGGGCAAAGCTTCGCCGAGTTGGGGGATGAGCAGTGACACCGCGACGATGAGCCCACGCAGGGCCCGGCATCTGCGGCGCGGGTCACTCCGCATCACGACCCCTCCTCGTACGATCCTCTCACGCCTCTCATACGCCATTCGTTGTTAGTGAATTGAACTTCTCGGTGTATTGTAATACTGCCCAGACAAAAGAGGAATGACTCCATGTGAGCGGTGAAACAGAGAGAGGAGAACTGGTTACAGGGTGAACCTGCTCTGCAAACACACCGGAAGGAACCGCATTCTTCCCGCACCATTCAAGGTAAGGAAGGGCCTCGTGAAGTTCCTGAAGACTTTCGGCGCAAGCAATGAAATACTCTCCCAACCAGAGCGTTGAGATAAACCAGGGATTGCCCGGAATAGCGGGTGGGCTATCATTCGGCCGATGATAAACATCATTCTGGTATCGGGCACAACCTTCAGCGGGGGTTTTGAGCCATAGTTGCTGACGGATGGCCTCCATTGTTTCAACCATCCGCGGATCTTTGGGAGGCAATGCTCCCAGAATCGTGAGTCCCAACAGGCTGACATCGATCACTTCATCGAGTTCATAGCCTGTCCCGCTTCTGTAACCCGAGCGGGCGTACCTCTTCAGACCAGTGTGGTACAGATGCCTGGTAAGCCCTTCCTTCATTTGTTCGGCCACGTTGTCATATTTCTCTGCCAGAGAGACCTCTTGAAAGAGTCTTGCAAAATTCGCCGCCGCCCTGAGGCCAGCAATGACTGCTGCGACAGTAAAGGCGTGTACTCCAAAACGCTCTTCCCAGAGATCATAGGAGGGGATGGGCAGCAGGGTCTCAGGATCTCGGTGAGTCACCAAAAAGTCGGCAGACTTTTGAATGAGCTTATTGTAGAGAGGTCTGATGAATCCTATTTCTTTAGAATTCTCGTAGTGTATCCAGAGCGCCCAGAGAATCAAAGCGGTCGAGTCCTCCTGTATGGGAAGTACCGCTTTCCCGTCCAATAACCATGGGTGCCAATTGCTGGCCAGTGATCCATCAGGATTATAATGCTGGTAGAGATAGCCCTCCTCTGATAGGATACGGGCGCAAAAGTCGAAAAAGTTCCTGCACACATCGGAGTAGCCTGCCTTCGCCAAAGCGGCAGCGACGAAGGCTCCATCACGGCCCCACATGTAAGAATAGGTATCTCTTCCAAAACGGACGATATCCGAGTCATTTGCTGCAATGATTGCTCCCCGGTTGTCAATCTGTGTTCTCAAAATGAGGAGGCTTCGGTTGAAAATGTCAGCGACCGTCTCGGGCAGATCACCAAAGGATCTGGATTCTTTTTGGACCCATACTTTCCAGTAATTCGACGTTCTTTTGATCAGTTCTGTCGGCGTCTTCTCTATCACTTCATGGTTGAGTTGAGCCACCTCATGGTAAAGCGTGCCTGCTGCCACCCAATAAAAAGCTTCTGCTTTCCCGCCGGAGGGCAATTGCAGCCATATTCCGATTGTAGAGTCAGCAGAGCCCCAGAAAATCGGGTTCTTGCTGAGTTCGCCCTCCTCGGCCTCTTTCCAGATCCCTTTCCTTTCCGGAACCTCCTTGTCTCCGCAGGAGTAGTAATCCACGCCGAACTGGTCGGCCACAGAGCAACCAATGAGAAAGTACCGATTGGCTTTGTAGTGTATGATGGAACGGGTTCGTGGATCAAAATAAGCCGTGTCTCCGATATCATTGCCATAAAGATGAAAGTCGTGACTGAAAAAGAGCCTGACTTGGCGCTCCTTCCTCTTCAGGTTTGTCACCTCGATCTTTTTTATATAGACGTTCAAATCTATGTCGACCACGTCAGAGCAGCAGAGGTCCAACCCCAAAGCCTCGTTTTTCAGAAAGACGTTAGTCACGAGGCTGTTATGCTGATATCTCAGGTCCTTTTTCCATTCCGGGCCCATCCACGAGCATTGTCCATCCACCCACACTCCGAACCGGAAGGGGTTCCCCTTTGAGTGATTCTCCTGGCCGATCAAGGGGAAATACACATCCCGAATCTGATAATCCGAATCAAAGTTAAAAAGAAGATTGCCGTTGCTTACCGGAATGTCTTTTGGCATGGTTTCTTATGTGGCTATGCTTCCATGTGGAGAGGTTTTGAAAGATAGCCGGTTGACAACGTGCTGTCGGTGTCTGATATTTTATGGTCGTTGACTATCTGCTGGTACAACTCTGAGTATTTATCGGCCATAATGGGTATGGAGAAGTGATTCTGTACATGTCTCCGGCATTCACGAGGATCGATATAGTCGATGCGGTCAACTGCCCCAATCATGGCGGTCATCGAATCCACCACGAACCCTGTTTCTCCCTGCACCACTATTTCCGGGACGGCACCTTTATTGAATGCAATGGCTGGTGTGCCGCATGCCATTGACTCGATGAGAACAAGTCCAAACGGCTCACCCCATTGTATAGGGAATAAAGTGGCTCGTGCATGCCGGTACCATTTCTTTTTATGCTCGCCGCTGATTTCTCCGATGTAGATAATCTGTTTGTCGCAGTCCAACAACGGCTTTATTACCCCTTCGTAATAATTCTTATCAACCGGACATGTGCCAACTTCAACCAACAGATCTATGGAAGCCTTCATGCCTGCAAAAAACTGCCTGTCTTCGGGTTTATTCTGGATACAACCGGCGATGATAAGCTTAGATCCTGTTCTTTTCGCAAGTTCTATGGCCTTATCCTGCCCCTTGTCACGGGTTACCCTGCCGATGGTGAAGAGATAGCTTCCTGTGTCCGGCCCCTCTTTTACAGGATATTCGCCGACTTCAATTCCGTGGTAGACAACATTCGCTGTGTTCACCAAGTCCTTATACTGGCGTTTTTGATATTCGCTTATCGAGACGCAATATACCAGGGAAGATGAGAGAGGATTACACCAGCGCTGGTAAGCTACGTCCAGCACGCTTTCTTTTGCAGACGCGTGAAGGGTCATCACGATCGGTAGATGCATCGCGGATGCACCGTCATAAATGAACTCGACTGCTTTTGCATCGTGCGTGTGTATGACGTCGATGTCGCCGATGTTTGCCCTGTCCAATACCCGTGTAAGGTGCGTATTCATGGTTTGACGCCGTTCCGGGGTGTCATCGCTCCAATAGTCGCCGATGCTTTGATCAACAGTCACGTAGTGTTCCCCAACGACTGTGGAATCACCTGGACAGGCAACGATCGACCTGTGACCTAAGGAATGGAGCCCCTTGTCTATATTATAAATGATCGTTTCTATGGGACCATACCCAAGGTCTGGGCTGATCGGCTGGTTAAGGGTTGCCACGTGCAGGACCGTCAGTTTTTCATGTTTTGTCTTCATTGTCACGGTAGATGTCTCCAGATATGCCTGAGAGTGTCCGGGAACGACTGTTGTGGATCTGACATCGACGAGACTACCGCCTGTGGTATCCAGCGCGGCGCGTCCAGCTTCAGGTGTGGCGTTGATTCGACTCGCGATCCCGCTCGTTACGGACTCGACGATGCCTTTTTCGCTCCTCAGCCATCAGAAACGTCTTGTTGTCGGACAGGCCAAACGCACGTCAGCTCAACGGGGCTGGTCGTGGGAGAACTCGCGCGAATTATCGAGGTTCGCATAAGTAATGGAATGCCATCCAATTCCTGCTCCCCCTCACCTTTGTCCTCTCCCCCATTGGGGGAGAGGGGAGGGTGAGGGGGTCAAAGGCGTCCCGTTGTGCCATTACCTATGCAAAGGTCAATAGCGTCTGGGTGGGGTGTCCAGGTTCGCGCCGGGTACCCGGGCAAGGCCTGCAGGAGGGTCCAGCGCAGCGTGGTTCCCTCGCTCACGGCGCGGGCCCGCGCGGCTCGCTGAAGGTCGTGGGGGATGCCGCGCAGGAGGTAGGTGCCGGTGGTCGCCATGCGAGCAAGCACGCGGATCGGCAGGGGACGGCCCTCCGACGGCGCGAACGTTTCGAGAGTCATAACTCGTCCTCCTTCACCTCGGGCTCCGGCGTCCCGCCTGTCCACCCTCGATAATCGGGCTTGACTTCACAATTACCATTCTATATATTATTTGTCAAGTATAAATTATATAAGAACACACATAGACGGCAGCGCCCGGGCGTGAGGCAGGTGAGCAGGCCGGGCCGGTAGGAGGCGGTGATGTTCGAGCATGAGAGCAGAGTCCTCCTGATTCTGCCCCAAGATGTCCTCGACCGGGCGCGGGTCTTGGCGGGAAAGGCGACAACCAGGCTCAGGCTCCCGGTGAGCCTCCAGATTGTCCTCCGGGCTCTCATCGAGGAGGGGCTGAAGCGGGATAGCGACCGGAACCTCCTCGCAAACCTTACGGGCCAGGCCCAGGCGGTCCGCCGGATCCGGAGTCTGGCGCGTAAGAGGCGAGGAGCTGAGGGGGAACGCAGGAATGTCGGGTCTGGAATCCGGCGGCGGCTGACCGGGCGTGAGTGGCAGAGCCGCGGAAAGTGAGGAGATCGAAGGGAGCGGTCCAGCGACGGGACGAGTCGGGACAAGTGGGGTGCGCGAGGCAAACGTTACGATGAGAGACGCTGACTGTCAGCGTCCTTACAAGGAGTAGGCGGCTATGTGGACATGGGCAGGTGTGACGATCGTGACCGCGGCGGCAGTGGCGATGACCCTCGGCTGCTCCCAGCAGCCGTCAGGGACGGCAGCGGTGATCGAGGACAAGTCCTACACGGTGACGCCGACCTCGGTGAAAGTCAAAGCCGGGATCGTCACGGTTGATGTGACGGAGATGAAGGTCACGGAGCGGATCGAGAAGGGCTCCGGCCGCGTCGTCTACCCAGCGAAGCTCACGGGGACGGTCGTGCTGAAGAATAGCTCTACGGATCAGGCGGTCCGCCTTATCGAAGGGAAGATCCAGTATCTCGACACCCAGGGGCAAGCCATCAAGCTCGAGGAGACACGGAGCGAGCCGATCATCAACTTCTCCGCATACGGTGCCGAGCGGCTCGATCCCGGGCAGGAGACCACAAGGTCGCTGGACGTGGACTTCCCCGCCGACGCCCTGAAGGCGAAGACGCTGAAGGATATCCGCCTCGATCTCGCGTACATTCCGTCACCGTACAAAGAGGAGACGGTCAACTTCACTGTGTCGATCAGCGGCCAGTAAGTCGGGAAGGTGGCTTCATCGAAAAAGGGGGCTTATGGGCGGGTGGACCGTCTGCCTCAGGCCATGGGGGGGAATCGATCGGGCCGCGAACGCGCCGGGACCCAGAAGTCGAACGGCGGGAGGGCTATGCTGAATGACGTTCTGGCTGTGTGCGTAGGTGCCGCCGTGGTCGTGGTGTTTGCCACGATCTTCGGGGCGGTGGAGCTATTCTGGAAAGGGCTGCAAGCGGCTCGCCGCGTGACCGGACTAGGTTCCAAAGAGATCGGTCCGATTTAGACCACTGCTCCCGAGCATAGTCGAAGAGGTGTGAGATGGTACACCAGCAAGATGTCCAGGCGAGCCCTGCGGGCTAGGCAGTTCGAGCGGCAGAATCGAGAAGAAGCCTGAAATTCGGGAACGATAACGCCTTCCAGCTCGAGCTCCGGCGGCGGGTTGAAGAGTATTTCGGAACCACCGGCCGGCGGCAACGCGACTGTTGGCAGATGTACTTGAAGACGGCTATCCTCGTCGCCAGCTTCGCAGTTTCGTATGTGTTGCTGGTGTTCGTGGCCCAGGCCTGGTGGCACGGCCTGCTGCTGGCCATCCTGCTCGGGTTGTCTGCCGCCGGGATCGGGTTCAATATTCAGCACGATGGCGGCCATCAGGCGTATTCGAACTACCCGTGGGTCAACAAGCTTATGGCGCTGACGTTGGAGTTGATTGGAGGAAGTTCCTACCTGTGGCGCTGGAAGCACGTCGTGTTCCATCACACATACGTCAATATCACTGGTCATGACACCGACATCGACCTCGGCATCCTCGCGCGGTTGACCCCGCATCAGAAGCGGCTCGCGTATCACCGGTGGCAACACTTTTATCTCTGGCCGCTCTACGGGTTGGTGGCCATCAAGTGGCAGCTTGTTGATGATTTCCGAAAGCTCACGAGCGGCCGGATCAGTAACCAGCGATTTCCTCGTCCTAGCGGCCGGGAGCTGGTGATCTTCGTTGCCGGCAAAGCGAGCTTCTTCACCGTGGCATTCGGGATTCCGCTCCTGTTCCACTCCGTCGGGGCGGTAGCGGTCTACTATGTGGTCGCCGCGCTGGTGGTGGGCACCGTGCTGAGCGTGGTATTTCAGGCGGCACACTGCGTGGAAGAGGCGGAGTTTCCGCTGCCCCGAGAGGAAACCGGGCGCATCGAACACGCATGGGCAGTCCATCAGGCGGAGACCGCCGTGGACTTCGCCCGGCGTAGCCGAGTCGTCGCATGGCTCCTGGGCGGCTTGAACTTTCAAATCGAACACCACCTGTTCCCACGGATCAGCCACGTCAATTACCCCGCGATCTCGAGGGTGGTGGAAGAGACATGTCGAGAGTTCGGGATCAAGTACGCGGAGCACAGGTCATTCCGGGCAGGTATGGCGTCGCACTTCCGGTGGTTGCGACGGATGGGGATGCCGAGCCCGGCCGGATAACGCTCGGCCATCGGCATGTCGAGGCGGTGCTTGACGCTACGGGGTCCTGGAGCTAGCCTATCTGCAACGTTTCGTCCAACGGCCCGACGAGTTGGAGGCCCCGGACGAACCGTCCCCGGTAGGAGGACGAGCAGGGGAGGGGAGAGCGCCTATGCGGCTGTGTCAGTTCCAGACCCCCGGCGCCGGCCGGCGGGTCGGCCTGGTCGAGGGGGACACGGTGACCGACATCACCACGCGGCAGGAGGGGATCGTCTCCGTTCTCGATCTTCTCCTGCGCGGCCGGACCGCGGCCGGCATCGAACGCATAGCTCGGCGATTGGCGCGAGCGCCGCGACGGCTCCGCTACACGTGGACAGCGCTCGATCGCGCGCCGGGCGCGCGTCGACCGGGACTGCTCGCGCCGCTCGACCCGCCCGAGGTCTGGGGCGCCGGGATCACGTACCGGCGGAGCGCCGAGTACTACGCCGAGCACGAGACCCGCGGGACGGCCCGGGCGAAGGGGATCTACGACTACGTCTACGAATCCGAACGGCCGGAGCTGTTCTTCAAGGCGACCGCCGCCCGCTGTGTCGCTCCTCACGCGGCGATCGGCCTTCGTGGGGACTCCAAGCTGACGGCGGTGGAGGCCGAGCTGGCATGCGTGGTCGGCGTCGGTGGCAGGATCGTCGCCTACACCGCCGGCAACGACGTATCCGCGTGGGATATCGAGCGGGAGAACCCGCTGTTCCTGCCGCAGTCGAAGATCTTCCGGGGAAGTTTTGCCTTCGGTCCGGTGATCGCCACCCCCCAGACGGTCCCGGACGCGCACGCCCTCACGATCCGGTGTGCGATCGAGCGGGGCGGCCGCGTGATCTACGAAGGGCAGGCAAGCACGCGGGAGCTCAAGCGCCGGTGCGACGAGCTCGTGGATTGGCTCACGCGCGACAATCCGGTCCCGCCCGGCACTGTGCTCTCCACGGGGACGGGAATCCTGGTGCCCGACGAGCACGCCTTACAGCCGGGCGACGTCGTCAGCATCACGATCGACGGGATCGGCACCCTGCGCAACCCTGTCCGCCGGCTCGACTCAGATGCGCTGCCCAGAGTGCCGGCAGGCTAAGCCTGCAGGTCAGAAATTCTGCGGGGAGTGTGGAGCACGACTCGCCTCCGTCTGGTCTGCCTGCGGAGCGCCCAATCCTCCGGGGCAGAAGTTCTGCGGCGAGTGCGGAGCCCCGCTGGCCCGGGTCCCCTCAGCGGCGAAGTTCGGCTCCCCCGAGGCCCACCATCCGCCAACTCACGCCGGCGCACTGGCCGCGCGCGGGAATCCACCCACGGCGTGGCCGGCGAATGACCTTCGACGACAACCACCTGGACCAGCTCTGGCGCGCTCTCGACAGTAAAGCTTGAGACGCTCCGCCCCCTAGGACGGCAACGGCCCCCGGCCTCACGATCCCGCCGCCGATCCTCTTCCGGGCGGCCAGGGTCATCGAATAAGGGAGTGATTACGATGGTCAAGACGGTCGCGTTCTTCAAGCGTCAGCCCGGAATGTCGGTCGACGCATTCGTCACCTACTGGCGGACGACCCACGCTGAGATCGTCGCGAAGCTGCCCGGTATCATCAGGTATGTCCAGTCTCACACCCTGCCCTCGGCTTACCGGAAGGGCGAGCCGGTCTACGACGGCATCGCCGAGCTTTGGTTTGACGATACCCAGGTGATGCGGGCCCTGGCCCAGACCCCGGAGTACGCGGCGGTGCGGACCGACGAGGGCAACTTCATCGACCCCTCCACCATGGGCTCAATCATCACCGAGGAACACGTGATCAAGGCCGGACCGGTCCCGCCGGGCGGGGTGAAGAACATCGCGTTTATCACCCACAACCCGGGCATGTCCATCGACGCGTTCCAGCAATACTGGCGTGACGTGCATGGTCCGCTCGGCGCCTCTATCCCGGTGGTCCGGCGCTATGTGCAGAGCCACACCCGGCGCGCAATCTATGACAGCGGGCGAATCCCGGCATACGACGGCGTGGCGCTGACCTGGTTTGACGACACCCAGGCGATGCGGGTGTCGGCCGCCACTCCGGAGTACGCCCGCGTCCGGGCCGACGAGGTCAACTTCCTGGCGCCGGGCAATCCACCGTTCATCATCACCACGGAGCACGTGATCGTGCCGTAGGGGCAGAGACCACCGTGAGGCTCAGAACAGCCGCGCTCATCCTCACCCTTGCCCTCGGACTGCTCCCCGCGCCGATGCCAGCCGACGCGCAGGAGGCAGGGAAGGTGCGGCTGAGGTGGTTCCTGGGACCCGGGGGTGAATGATGGAGTTGAAGGGCCGCGTTGCCCTGGAGACTGGCGCCCTCAGCACCCTGATGAGTGCCAACACCTCTTGCTGCCGAGGCCCCGGCTCCAAGTGAAGACCGTCAGAGGTCGCCCGGTAGCCATACGCGGCCACCCGCGTATACCGGTGCCCGAGTGCGTTGAGCTGTGCCAGGGCATCGGACGTCTTCTCCCCGATCAGCCGCCGGTAGGGCTCAGCGACCTGAGGCGTGCCGCGGTGCGCAACATGGAGCGCGCGCGGGTCCCCAGATCGGTGGCGATGAGGATGGTCGGCCAGATGAGTGAGGCGATCTACCGACGCTACGCTATCGTGGATGGGGCCATGCTGCGCGAGGGGGCCGAGAAGCTGGCCCGGGCCGAGCAGGGCAAAGTCGGGCGAGGGGAGCGTCCGGCTCGAACCCACGACCTGCTGATTACGAATCGTCTCAGGACCAAACTGAGCAGACCCAAGACGATCTATTCCCGCGAGAACCCGAGCAGGAGGAGTAAGCGATGGTGCTCTTGGGCTCTCTCAGTGCGGGGTGGAATGGTAGCAGCGCGGTAGCAAGAAACTGCTACCATCGTGCTACCAAAAAAGTCAGCAGGACACCCATCGCCTCGTCGCGTGAGGCCAATGATCCACGCCGACACTCACCCGGCCAACATGTTGATTGGTCGTCGGCTGCGCGCTCGCCATCTCCGTACTGGCTCCCTGTAAATCGGACCTCTTGCGAGCCTTCGAGCTTGACGTGCGCGCTTGCCCCCGCTGTGGCGGCCGCATGCGCCTGATCGCGACCATCGAGGATCTCCGGGTCATTCACCAGGTCCTCGTCCACATAGGGCTCCCGACCGAGATTCCCCAGCCCCGGCCCCCGCCGGCTCGTGCCGCTGACCTTTTCTGCGACATCCCAGGCTGACCGCTCCTCTGCCGGAACGCAGCTCTCGGCGCCCCACGCTGCCGCCGAGCCGGCGGAGCCATGCCCCTCGTACGGCTCCTGAGGGGTCCATCCCCTCCTCGCAGCCGGGTGCCCCTCGGTCATCTCCTTGACGGGCTCGTTATCCGTGCCGTACCATCCGGGTCAGGGTCAGGTGGCCCCCGTACCGTCCGGGGTCAGAGCAGGGGGAGCAGGGGGCTCGGCTCCTGGAGCGGGGGCCGTCAGCGTGGGCGGGAATGGGTGACAAGGCCTTTTATATCGGCTACGAGGACGGCCCGGGGCGGATCGCTGAGTACATCGAGCATCGGCTCATGCGCGAGCGACAGATTCTCCAAGCGCTCGGCGGCGGGCTCGTGAGGATCCCCGACATGGTCGAGCGCATCTACGTGGAGGTCCCGCGGAATCTCCACCGGACCGCCGCGATGTCGGTGGAGTCGCATCTCAAGAAGCTTGCGAGGGAAGGGCCGGTGCGGGAGCGCCGCGAGCCCGACGCGCTGGGAGTTGCTCTGCTCAGACGCGCGACCGCGCTCGACACGCATGGGGCTCTCGAAGGCGAGGATGGATCGAGATCGGACCGCCCAGCCCGCAGGCTTGACGGCGCGGCAGGAGGCGGGCTACAAGGACCGCGATGATCCCCGATCGGGTCGTCGAGGTCCTGCACGGCCCCGCCATCATGTTTGTCGGGACCCGGGACGCCGGGCTCCGCCCCGCACATACGTGGGCGGTCGCCGCCGTCGTGCACGACGACCGCCGGACGGTCACCTTCTTCGTCCCCGAGAGTCGCTCCGCGAGGCTCCTGAGCGACCTCCGGGACAACGGCCGGGTCGCGTTCGACTTCGGCTGGGTCAGCCACGAGGCGTATCAGCTCAAGGGGGCCTATCTCTCCTCGCGCCCGACCACGGACGAGGACGTCGCCCGGCAGGAGGCGTACCGGAGGAAGTTCCTCGCGGCAGTCCGGCAGGTCTACCCGGAAGAGATCGCCAGGCCACTCGCGCTCGGGTTCGCGTACAACCCTGGCGTGGCCGTGACCTTCCGCGTGGAGGAGGTCTTTCTCCAGACGCCCGGCCCCGGCGCCGGCACCAGGATGGCGTAGCGGGTCGCGTATGGCGATCTTGCCCGAAGAGATCAAGGCGGCGATGCAGGGGGTCATCCCCTCGCACGTCGTGACCTGCGCCGCCGACGGCACGCCGAACGCGACCGCGATCTCGCAGGTCTACCACATCGACCCAGAGCATGTCGCACTCTCCCACCAGTTCTTCAACAAGACCGTCCGTAACGTGCGCGAGAACCCGCGGGCCATGGTGTGGGTCATCAGCCCCGAGACGCTCGACGCCTGGGACCTGGAGGTCGAGTTCGACCACGCCGAGACCAACGGGCCGGTATTCGAAGCCCTAGACATGCAGATCGAAGCCATCGCCTCGATCGTCGGGCTCAAGGGGATCTTCAAGCTCAAGTCCGCCGACATCTACCGCGTGCTCTCCGTCACGAAGAACGTCGGCGAGCGCATCCCCCTGCCGGACATCGTCGAGCCCGGCGGCGAGCGCTGAGGCGCACAGGGCCCCCGGTGGCCGCCGAGCGTACCGACCCCCAGCCGCTCCGGGAGCAGATCGCCCAGAACCAGCGAACGATCGACCGGCTGAACCGCAACCTCGCCCGGAAGTCCGACGAGGTCCGGATCATCCAGCAGATCTCTCAGGAGATCACCTCCACGCTGGACCTCGACGAGGTCCTCGGGATCGTCCTCCGCGCGATGGAGCGGGTGCTGGGCTTCGAGCATTCGATGATCCTCCTCAAGGACCTGGCTGCGGACCGGCTGCGGCTGGCCGCGAGCCGCGGCTACGAGCCGAGCGGCGTTGGCGTCGAGGTCGCCTTCGGCGAGGGCGTCATCGGCGTGGTCGCCACTCACCGGAAGATGATGCGCGTGGGGAATGTCGGCGCCAGCGTCGCCTACCTCCGGAGCGTCCGGGCGCGGCTGGAGGCGGCGGGCCAGGTTGTGCCCGGCGGCGAGACCGCCGCGCTGCCCGGCCTCCCGAACGTCCAGAGTCAGCTCGCGCTACCACTCCTCGTCAAGGACCGCGTGGTCGGTGTCCTCGCGGTGGAGAGCCCGCGGCCTAACGCCTTCGACGAGCTGGACGAGATCCTCCTCGGGATCGTGAGCAACCAGGCGGCGACCGCGATCGACAACGCCCGGACCTATCAGATGGTGGAGAGCCTCAGCCGGCTCAAGCGCTTCTTCTCGCCGCAGCTCGCCGAGGCGATCGTTACCGGCGGCGCCGACGACCCGCTCAAGACCCACCGCCGGGAGGTGACGGTTGTCTTCCTCGACCTCCGCGGATTCACTGCGTTCGCGGAGACGGCGGAGCCCGAGGAGGTCATGGGCGTTCTCCGCGAGTACCACGCGGAGATGGGCAAGCTCATCCTCGTGCACGACGGCACGCTCGAGCGCTTCACGGGTGACGGCATGATGATCTTCTTCAACGACCCAGTGCTGGTGCCCGACCCGGCCGAGCGCGCCATGCGCATGGCGGTAGCGATGCGCGACCTAGTGGCGGCGATGATCGGCCGGTGGCGCAAGCGTGGCTACGACCTTGGTCTGGGCGTCGGCATCGCGCAGGGCTACGCGACCATCGGCGCCATTGGCTTCGAGGGCCGCTGGGACTACGGCGCCATCGGCACCGTCACGAACCTCGCGGCCCGCCTCTGTGGCGAGGCCCAGCCCGGGCAGATCCTCATCTCGGCGCGCGTTGCCTCGGGCGTGGAGGATCTCGTCGAGACGGAGGAGGTCGGGGCGCTCACGCTCAAAGGCTTCGCACGGCCGGTTCCCGCCTTCAACCTCCTGCGGCTAAAGACGCCCGCCTGACCCCGAGTGCCGCGTCCGGGAGGCCCGCGATCGGGGCGCGCTTCCTGGTGTTCCGACTCAGTTCGTGACCTGCTGCGCGGGGTGGGGCGGACGCTCCCCCGGAACCGTGGCTTCTGCGGGTCGTCGAAGCCGGAGCGCTCCGTATCGTGGCCCCATCGAGTGGCCGCATCGTGCGGCGAGGCAGCGCGTTCCGGGGGCGTCCCCCCCGCCTCGCCCCGCCCCGCATTCTGCACAAAGGACGGGACTCGACCCATGAACCTGCTGATTGGCAGTCAGAACCGCGTTGCAGATCCCCGTGAAATTGGAGACTTCCAATACGCTGCTACCAGGGTGCTACCGTTCACCGGCGTGGTATCACGTGACCTTCCTCGAACCCGTGTTCCTGGATTGAGAGTGCCTCGAAGGCCCTTTATGCCCAGTTAGGGGAAGTTTGGAGAAGTACCGAAACCCCGCGTCAGATCAGGCTTTTCTCCTTTCCCGCATTCCGGTCCGATCTGGGGGAGTTCGACCTATTTTGGCTACCGGTGGCTACTCCTTGGCTACCCGGTGACTACCAAACCTCTCCCCCCGTTCGCGCTCCTGCTCGGGATGGGTCCCGCCAGCCCAAAAGGGGAGCCAGAAAATTTGCGGGCCGTGAAAAAAAAGCGCGTGAGCCCGGCCCGACTATCGCTCGTACCGTGAGCATCGGTCTTCTAATCGAGCCCGTCCCTTTTCACTCATAGCGCGTCGTCACGCTCCGTCATCATCGGTGCCTGATGTGACGCGGACTTCGCCGACGCTCCCGCAGGGGCGCGTTGATACCCAAGGTGATGAAGTGGCACCGTCCGTGACCAGGAACTTAGACTAAACTTGGACTCCCAAGCGGGGTAGTGCCCGAACTACACCAGCGGTGAGGAGACAGTACCAACCTACTCATTAAGAGTCCAGCCCAGGACCCGTGTATCCAGGAGCAACACTTGAAGTCTAGCTTCGAGGCCGCCGCCTAAACCGTGTTTCGTCATGGTTACGTTTTCGCCAGGCTTGTCGCCAGCTTTTAGCGCGTAAACTCCGCAAAGAATCGACGAGACGAGAACGCAAGGATGAAGCTCCCTAAGACAACCGTACCCGTGATCCTCGACCGGTGATTCCCGGTCCGAATCACCGCCTGGATTTGCAGAGTGCTATACGAAGCCCGGAA
>JBHIBG010000041.1:0-22460 GCA_046758965.1 Methylomirabilia bacterium
GAGACGGCCGCGCGGGTCAGCACTCCAGGAATCCCGCCACGCCCCTCAAGAACCCGCAGTTGGTGAGTCATGGCCCTCATCCGCTGATTTCCAGCCCCTCTGCAAGTTCTACGCCGAGAGGGAAAAGTGGAGAGGCCAGTTTCGGGGTGGCTTACGGAGCGGATGCCGTGGCGCCGTCGCCGGTGGAGGAGACGGTGTAGGACCCAGCAGCGGTATTGAGCGAAAGGGAGTAGGCGACCCAGCCGCCACCTCCAGGCGGGGCCGGGATCTGAGCCATGAACGGACCCGCCGTAACGCCATTGGGAGCGGCCGCAGTGACAGTCAACGCGGCCAGGTTGGGCGGAAGGACCTCCATGTGGGAGGTGTAGGTCGACACGGCACCAGCCAGCGTCCGCGTATCTGCCTCAGCCTTGGCGACCCGCGCCCGTACCTGCATGTTGGCATAGAGCGGGATGGCGATCGCTGCCAGGATGCCGACAATGGCCACCACGATCATCAGCTCGATGAGTGTGAAGCCCCGCTGGTTTCCGAACACGACCTGTTTCCTCCAGAGTCGCATGATGTCCCCGCCTTTCCCTCTCCTCCTACTGCGGCAACTTGCCTGACACGCTGATTGATTAGCAGCTTCCATGCCAGCTTCGAAACCCCTACAAATAGATTATAAGTATAAGAAAAGTAACGGAAAAAAATTCTTCCCTTTTCGCTCTCGACTGGAAGCCGCCAACTAATGTGACAAGAACTGTAAGTCTGACATATTTTGTCGCTGTGCCGCGGCAGAAAATCCGGAGCGCGCCTGGACGGCACAGTCCACCAGGCAGGCCTGCAGCAGGATGGGACCCCTCAGGGGACAGCCGTGGTACAAAGGAGTATAAAAACGTGTTGACGCGATGGACGTGACAGACGCGCCCCGGACCACCTACACGCTCAAGCCCGACCCGTACAGCAGCCATTCCGTCATCCTCAGCTGGCTCTCTGAAGGGCGGGGCCGCCGGCTCCTGGATGTAGGAGCCGCAGACGGCCTCCTGAGCCGGCCCCTGGCAGAGCACGGCTGGCGCGTGACCGGCATCGAGCGTGATCCAGCCCTGGCGGCGGCAGGGGCGGCGCACTGCGAGCGGATGCTGGTGGTGGATCTGGACCGGGAGGCTCCCGACCTCGACGGCCCGTTTGACGTCATCGTTTATGCAGACGTGCTGGAGCACCTCATCGACCCGGTCCGCGCGCTCGTGACGGTCAACCGGACACTCGCGCCTCATGGGCACGTCATCATCTCGGTCCCCAATGTGGCGCATCTCTGGATCCGGCTCTCGCTGCTACTGGGCCGCTTCGAGTACACGGACCGCGGCATCCTGGACCGCACACACCTCAGGTTCTTCACGGGGCGATCCCTGCGCAGGCTCATCGCGGACGCCGGGCTTCGGAGCGTTCGCCGCACCACGACGCCGACGCCGCTCTACCAGGTCGTGCCGGCCCGGTTTCACGGCGCCTGGCTCGCGGGAATTCACGCGGGCAGTGCGGTTGCGGCGAGATGGCTGCCACGGCTGCTCGGCTACCAGTTCGTCGTCCTCGCGCGCCTGGGGAGCAGCTGATGAAGCCGAAGGTCGTGGTCGTCATGCCGGCGTACAACGCTGGACGGACGCTCCGGATGACCTATGAGGAGCTTCCGAAGGACACCGTGAGCCTCGTGATCCTCGTGGATGACGGGTCCACCGATGCCACGCTCGAGGTCGCGCGACAGCTCGGGCTCGAGATCTTCGTCCACGACCGGAACTACGGCTACGGCGCGAACCAGAAGACCTGCTACGCGGAAGCGTTGCGGGCCGGGGCCGACATCGTGGTCATGGTTCACCCCGACTACCAGTACGACCCGACGCTGGTACCACACCTTATCACCCCGATCGCCAGCGGGCGGGCCGACGTGGTGCTCGGCTCGCGCCTCAAGGGCGGCTCGGCCATCGCTCAGGGCATGCCGTGGTGGAAGTTTGTTTCCAACCGCGTGCTCACCGTGCTCGAAAACCTCGTCTTTGGGCTCTCACTGTCCGAGTTCCACACCGGCTACCGCGCATTTCGGCGCGAGGTGCTCGAGACCGTGAACTTCAGCATGAACTCGGACGGTTTCATCTACGACCAGGAGATCCTCGCTCAAGTCGTTGCGGCCGGCTTTCGCATCGCCGAGATTCCGGTTCCCACCCGCTACTTCCCGGAGGCATCCTCGGCCAGTTTTGCGACTTCGGTGGTGTACGGGCTCCGGATCCTCTCGCTCCTCTTCTGGTTCACGCTTCATCGGGCCGGGATTCGCCGGTCGCTCCGCTTCGAAAGCCTCCGCGCCCGGTATACCCGCATGCCGTCCGACCCGACCCACCCAACGCCCAGCGGATCTCCACCGGATTACCGCTCAGTCCCAGAAGCGGAGGAGTGAGGTTGGGCCGAGGACGAGGTCAGGCGAAGGGAGCTGGAGCGGCACGAGCGGCAGTGCGCCTGCCCGACCTCAGGAGGGCGGCGCACCGCCTGAGTCCGGGTCGGGTCCCCGTCCGCGTCTGAGGTGATGTTTCTGGAGCTTGTAACGGAACTGGCGGAAGCTGACCCCGAGTAGTTCGGCAGCCCGGGTCTGGACGCCCCTGGCTTTCTTGAGGGCCTGCTCCAGGAGTGACCGCTCGATCTGCTCAAGGGTGGCCTCGAGGGCGAGCCCCCCCTCGGTGAGCTCCAGGGGCGGCGTCCGCGGCAGCCGATCGCGGTGGAGGGTGTCCGGAAGGGCGGCGGATGAGAGGAGCTCGTCCCCACCGAGGACGATGGCCCGCTCGATGACATTTTCCAGCTCGCGGATGTTGCCCGGCCAGTCGTACTGCTCGAGAAGCTCCATGGCCTCGGGCGAGATGCCCCTCACCGCCCGGCCGAAGTCCGTCGAAAATTTCTGGAGGAAGTGCGAGACGAGAAGGGGGATGTCCCCCCGGCGCTCCCGAAGGGGTGGGAGTCGGACAGGGATCACGTTCAGCCGGTAGAAGAGGTCCTCGCGGAGAGCGCCGGACGTCACGGCCGCCTCCAGGTCCGAGTTGGACGCCGCGATCAACCGAACATCCACCTTCATGTCCTTCGTGTCCCCGACCCGACGGATCGTCTTCTCCTGGATCGCCCGCAGGAGCTTCACCTGCAGAAACGGAGGGATCTCCGTGATCTCGTCGAGAAAGAGCGTTCCCCCGTCGGCCTCCTCGAAGAGGCCACGCTTGTGGGCCACGGCGCCCGTGAACGATCCCTTCATGTGCCCGAAGAGCTCCGACTCCATGAGCCCCTGGGGGATCGCCCCGCAGTTGACCGAGATGAATGGCTTGCCGCGGCGAGGATTGGTGATGTGGTAGTGAATGGCGGTCGCAATCAGCTCCTTGCCGGTCCCGCTCTCCCCGGTGATCATCACGGTGGAGGAGCCCGCGGCCACCTTCTGGACGGTGTCAAAGACCTCCTTCATCCGCGGGCTCTTGGCGATGATGCCCTCGAACCTGTGCTCGAAGTTCACGACAAGGTCCTGCAGCCTCACGTTCTCGTCCACCAGCCGCTTGCGCTCCAGGGCGTTCTTAACGACCAGCAGGATCTCGTCGAGCTTGAAGGGCTTCGTGATGTAGTCGTATGCCCCGAGCTTCATGGCTTCCACCGCGGTTTCGATGGTCGAGAACGCCGTGATCATGATGACCGCCGTGTCGGGCGCAAGCTCTTTGACGACGCTCAGCACCTGGACGCCATCCACCTGCGGCATGCGGACATCGGCGATGACGAGATCGTAGCGCTCGCGGCGGACGGCCTCGATGGCGGCTTCTCCCCCATCGGCCAGGGCCACCTCATACCGCTGTTGCTTGAGGGTAATCCCCAGCAGCTCTCGCATACTTTTCTCATCGTCCGCGACCAGGATCCGCGCTTCCGCCATACGGTCTCCTCAGCGCTCCTACCCGGGATGCTCCCGGCCCGGGACACCCCGCCGCGCTTGACGAGCAGACCTCGGGCCGTCCGGGCTGCTGCGCGAAGCTCCCGCCCGGATGACGTCCTCTCCCGGAGAAGCCGTCTGCGGAATCCTCAGCGTGAAGGTGGTGCCTGCCCCGGGAGCGCTCCATACATCGACTTCGCCCCCGTGCTCCTCGACCACCCGGTGCACCACCGCCAGGCCCAGCCCGCTCCCCTCGGACTTCGTGGAGTAGAATGGCTCAAAGATATGAGGACGGTCCTCGGCGCTGATCCCGCGGCCGGTGTCAGCTACCCAGACCTCGAGGTGCGGGGTACGTTCATGCTCGACGATCCTGGCGCCGATCCTGAGCTCGCCCCCCTCCGGCATGGCGTCCAGCGCGTTCGGGCAGAGGTTCCAGACAGCCTGCCGGAGTTGCTGCGCGTCCACGCAGGCTGAGAGCCCCTCCCCATACTCGCGAATGATCTTCACGTTCGGCGGGAGCGGCCGATGATCTAGCAGGAACAGGACTTCGTCGAGCATCTCCGTCAGGTTGACGGGCGCGAGCTGAAGCGGCGTCGGCCGAGCATACTCCAGGAAGTCCCGAATGATCCGGTCGAGCCGATCCGACTCGCGGAGGGCGATCTCTGTGAGGCGGACGCCGGTCTCGTCGCCGGGAGCCAGCTGTCTGGAGAGGGCCTCAATGGCCCCGGCCAGGGAGCCAAGGGGGTTGCGAATCTCGTGGGCCATGTTCGCCGCGAGCCGGCCCACGGCAGCCAGGCGGTCGGCCTGGCGGACCCGCTGCTCCATCTGCTTGATCTGGGAGAGATCCTGGCAGAGGCCGATAAGGCCCACCAAGCTCCCATGACCGGAACGGAGCGGCCAGAAGGCAATCCCGAGAGGGACCACCGCCCCGTCCTTGCGCCTCATCTGAAGCTCATGGCGAACGGCTTGGTAGTCCGGGTCGCCGACCGAGGCCCAGACCTGCTCAAGGGCCACCCCGTGTCCGAACAGCACCTGCCACTGCCGCCCCATCACCTCGGCGGCGGCAAACCCCGTGATCTCCTCCGCGGCGCGGTTGAAGGCGGTGATCCGTCCCCGGGGGTCCAGGGCAATGAGTCCCGAGCCCACTGACTCGAAAATCAGGTCCTTGAAGGCCTGGAGATCGCCGAGGTGGTCTTGCTGGATCGCCAGCTCCCGGTGAAGCTGCTGATACCGTTCGGCCAGTGTGCCCGTGAGAATGCCCACGACCAGGAAGACCCCGGCATTTATGAAAATGGTGAGGACTTCGAGGGCAGTGGTTTCGGTAGGCTCGGCGATGAGGCTCAGCGGGAGCACCGTCCGGCCCAGCACGAGGCCGGCGTAGAGAAGACTCGCCAGGCCGGCAATGGCGAGTCCACCCGCCCGGGAGAGGACCACGCTGGCGGCCGTGATCGACAGGATATACAGGAACGCGAAGAGCGACTGCGGCCCGCCGGTCACGGCCACGATGGCGCTCACCAGCGCCACGTCGAGGGTCAGCTGGAGCCAGGCCCAGCGCCGGAGGTCGGCTGCCTTCGGCTCCCAGACCAGGGACACACTAGAGGCCGCCGCCGCGCCCAGAAGGCAGAGCGCGAACGGCCCGAGGTCAAAGGGAAGGGCACCCCACTGGCCCAGGACCACGCCAACCAGCAGCAAGGCCCCCGCGACCAGCAGGCGGGCTACCGCAAGCCGCCGGAGTAGCGCGGCGAAGTTTGTGGCAGTCACCGTGAAGCGTCTAAATGACGGTCACCAGCTGGAAGATCGGCAGGTACATCGCCACAACGAGCCCCCCGATCATCACTCCGAGAAAGACGATCATCATCGGCTCCAGGAGCGACATCAACGTGCCCACGGCCGTATCCACTTCGTCGTCGTAGAAATCGGCGATCTTGCTCATCATGGTGTCCAGGGAGCCGGTCTGCTCCCCCACGTTGATCATCTGGATCACCATCGGAGGGAAGACGCCGGAGGCCTTGAGGGGGTCGGCGAGCGTCCTACCAGCCGTGACGGAAGCGCGGGTGGCTTCGATGGCCAGCTCGAGCACGGCGTTTCCGGCGGTCCGGGCGGTGATGCGGAGCCCTTCCAGGATCGGGACCCCGGAGGAGACCAGCGTCCCAAGCGTGCGCGTGAAGCGGGCGACAGCCACCTTCCGGATGAGCGGGCCGAAGACCGGCAGCTTGAGGAGGAGCCGGTCAATGACCAGCCGACCCCGCTCGGTCTTGTAGTAGGCCCGAAGCCCGTAAACCATTCCTACGATGGCTCCGAACACCGCCCACCAGAACGAGATCATGAAGTTTGACATGGCCAGCACGATTCGTGTGGGGAGCGGGAGCGTGGCGCCGAGTTGGCTGAACATCTGGGCAAAGATGGGTATGACGAAGATCAGCATGAAGACGACGACCATCAGCGCCACCCCGACGATGGTGAAGGGGTACACCATAGCCCCCTTGACTTTTCGCTTCAGAGAGGCAGCCTTCTCGATGTAGGTGGCGAGGCGCTGGAGGATCACGTCCAGAACGCCCCCCGTCTCCCCCACCTCCACCAGGTTGGTGAACAGGTCATTGAAGGCCTTCGGGTGCCGCCGGAGGGCATCGGAAAGGGTGGCGCCCGCTTCCACGTCGCGAGCGACCTGGGCCGTCACTGTCCGGAGCGTGGGAGACTCGCTCTGCTCAGCCAGAATGCTCAGGCACTGGATCAGGGGGAGGCCAGCGTCAACCATGGTAGAAAACTGCCGGGTGAAGATCGTCAGATCCCGATCCTTGACCTTGCCCCGCCCCGAGGCAGGCGCGGCCGCCGCCTTCCTCGCAGACGTCTCGCGCATGTTGGTAACCAAGATCTGCCGCTGGCGAAGTTGGGCGACGGCAGCTCGGCGATCCGGAGCCTCGATCTGTCCCCTCGTCGAGCCTTCCGCGGTCCGTCCCTGGTACGCGAATACTGGCATAGGTGATCTCCCTTCCTAACGCCCCTATCGCCTGGCGAATTGAGCGCCGGCGCCGATCTGGGCCGTCGCGGCTCTCGGAGCGACCAGAAGCTGCTGAAACTCCTCGAGATTCGTCGATCGGCTCATCGCATCTTCCCGTGTGATGAGCCCCGCGTGGACGAGCCGAACAAGCCCCTGGTTCATAGTCTGCATCCCGAACTTTGTCCCCGCCTGCAACGCGGAGTAGATCTGATGGATCTTCTCCTCCCGGATCAAGTTGCGGATGGCAGGGGTCATCACCATGATCTCGAGGCCCAGGACCAGGCCGCGGCCGTCCTCCCGGGGGATGAGCATCTGGGAGAGTACCCCCTCGAGCACCAGCGAGAGCTGCGACCGCACCTGCGGCTGCTGGTGGTTCGGGAAGACATCGATGATCCGGGTGATCGTCTGCGCGCACGAGTTGGTGTGGAGCGTGGCGAAGGTCAGGTGACCGGTCTCCGCAATGGTGAGGGTCGCCTGGATCGTCTCCAGGTCGCGCATCTCCCCCACCAGTACCACGTCCGGGTCCTGGCGGAGGACCGTCTTGAGCGCGTTCGTGAAGGAGTGGGTGTCGGAGTAGACCTCGCGCTGGTTCACCAGCCCCCGTTTGTGCGGGTGGACGAACTCGACGGGATCCTCGATTGTCATGATATGCCCGGCCCGCTTCGTGTTGATCTTGTCGATCAGGGCGGCCAGCGTGGTGGATTTGCCGGCTCCCGTCGGCCCGGTGACCAGGACCAGCCCCTTGGGACGGTCCGCGAGCTCCTGGACGACCGGCGGAAGCCCCAGTTCCTCGAACGACCGGATCCTGAACGGGATCGTCCGGAAGGCTGCCCCGACCGCCCCTCGCTGGCGGTAGACGTTCGCCCGGAAACGAGCGAGGTCCTGGATGCCGAAAGAAAGATCCAGCTCGTTCGTTTCTTCGAACTTCTGCCTCTGCGACTCGTTCAGCACGCTGTAGGCCAACCGCTGGGTGTCCTGGGGCGAGAGCACCTCGAACTCCGTCAGGGGGATCAACGCGCCGTTGATCCGGAGCTGGGGGTGGGTCCCCGCGGTGATGTGAAGGTCCGAGGCTCCACGCTGGATCACGATGGACAAGAGATCCCGCATCGTTGCCGCCATTAGCTCACCTCACTCAGTACGTTGGTCACAGTGTGGTCTCGGACCCTCGCGGATGCCACCCGCGGGGCACCCTCCCGAGGGCCTCGTGCACCCGCTGCCGGGGAGCTCCCGGCCGGGGATCAGGCGACAAGGGTCACCCTCAGGATTTCGTCCATCGTGCTGACCCCGTCGATCACCTTCTGGAGCCCGGCCTCCCTGAGCGTCTTCATCCCTTGCTGCCGAGCGACCTCGCGCAGCTCAGCTGTCGAGGCGTTTTTCAGGATCAGGTCGCGGATCTCCGCGGTTACAGGCAGCACCTCATAGATGGCGACCCGACCCTTCATCCCGGTGTAGTTGCAGGTCTGGCACCCCTTGCCCTTGTAAAAGGTGCACGTGCCGAGGCCCTGCAAGGTGTGGCCGTACGGCGCAAGAGTCTCCTCGTCGGCCTCGTAGGGCGCCTTGCACCCCGGGCAGACCTTTCGGGCCAGGCGCTGGGCCACCACCAGGATGAGCGAGGAGGAGAGAAGGAACGAGGGGATCCCCATGTCGAGAAGCCTGGCGATGGTGGAGGGGCTGTCGTTGGTGTGGAGCGTGGTGAAGACCAGATGGCCCGTGAGCGCCGCTCGGATAGAGATCTGGGCGGTCTCCAGGTCCCGGGTCTCCCCCACCAGGATCACGTCCGGATCCTGGCGGAGGAAGGAGCGGAGGGCAGCGGCGAACGTCCGCCCGATCTCCTCCTTGATCTGGACCTGGTTGACTCCCTTGAGGTTGTACTCCACCGGGTCCTCGGCCGTCATGATGTTGAGGTCCGGCGAGTTCACCGTGTGAATAGCCGAGTAGAGCGTGGTCGTCTTCCCCGACCCCGTGGGGCCGGTGATCATGATCATCCCGTACGGGTTGTGGATCGCCTTGGTGAACGCCTCGAGGCTCGGCGGGTCAAACCCCAGCTGGCTCAGGTCCAGCTGGAGCGCCTCTTTATCCAGGATCCGCATCACGACTTTCTCGCCGAAGATGGTGGGCAGCGTGGAGACGCGCAAGTCGATCTCTCGGGTCGAGTAGCGAAGCTTGATCCGGCCATCCTGGGGGAGCCGGCGTTCGGCAATGTCCAGATTGGACATGATCTTGATCCGGGAGACGATGGCGGGCTCCAGGCGCTTGGGCGGGGCCATCACCTCGTGGAGCACGCCGTCAACCCTGAACCGGACTCGGAACACCTTCTCGTACGGCTCGAAGTGGACATCGGATGCGCCCCGCCGGATGCCGTCAACCAGGATCATGTTGACCAGCTTGACGACGGGGGCCTCGTCGGCGGACTCCTTCAGCTCTAAGATATCCAGCTTGGGCGCAACCTCGTCCTCACCCACCACCTCGACGGGCCCGGCCTCCTCGATGGCCGAGAGCACCTCGTTCAGCATGATCGAGCCATCCTCCCGGGGCTCGTAGACCCGCTCGATGGCCTTGCGAATGGCGCTCTGGGAGGCCACCACGGGGAGCACCTGGAGGTTCGTCATAAAAGCCACATCGTCAAGGGCGAAGACATTGGTCGGGTCCGCCATGGCCAGGGTGAGGGTGTTGTCCACCCGCTTGACCGGAAGGACCTCGTACTTCTTGGCGATATTGGTCGGGACCAGCTTGGCGACCTCGGGCTCGATATCCAGCTGGGTGAGCGTGAGGGAGGGAATCCCATACTGGTGGGAGAGAAAGCCAACCAGCTTGTCTTCGTTGACCATCCCCAGGCGCACAAGCACGCTCCCCAGCTTGTCCGTGGACGCCTTTTGCTCCTTCAGGGCGTGCTGCAGCTGGGCCTCGCTGATGAGGCCCTCAGCCACCAGAAGGTCGCCCAAGCGGCGGCTCGCGGGTTGTCCAAATCTCGTTTCGCTCATATCAGGGGCAACCTTATTATACCCTACAAAACCGTGTCACGGCATCGCAAAAAGCTTTGTAGGCCTCCTCCTGGTAGAGGACGAACACGACTTTCTTGAGGCTCGTGCCGGGGGACTTCAGGTGATCTAGGAGCACCCCTACCATGGTCTCGGCCGCCTGGGGAGCAGGAAACCCGCCGATTCCCGTTCCCAGGGCCGGGAAAGCGAGGGAAGAGAGCCTACGCTTCTCGGCGATAGCCAGAGTCGAGCGGATGGCTTGGGCGATCTTCTGCGCGTCGGTTTTCAGGTCCTCGCCCATGGCGGCGGCATGGATCACGTGGGTCGCGGCCAGGTTGCCCGCCGTGGTGAGCACCGCCTCGCCCACCTCGATCGGGCCCTGCTGGACCGCCTCGTCTTCGATGATGACACCGCCCCGACGCTTGATGCTGCCCGCCACCCCGGCTCCCATCCACAGCTGGGAGTTCGCCGCGTTCACGATGGCGTCCACCTCCCAGTCGGTGATATCCCCTCGTTCGATAAGGAGTTCGGTCTTGCCAACTTTCACTTTCATCAGCCGGCCACCCTCGGTTCAGAATCTCCGCCGTCCGCGGCCTTCACTCGCTCCCAGATGCGGTCAAGCTCTTCCAGCGGCGCCTCCGAGAGGGAACGGCCGCCTCCGGTCACCGCGGCCTCCATGCGGGTGAAGCGAGACCTGAATTTCTCCACTGCTTGCTGGAGAACCCCCTCGGCGTCGAGCCCGAGGAGGCGTGCCACGTTCACGAGAGAGAAGAGGAGGTCGCCGAGCTCCTGCCGGGTGCGAACCCGATCGCCCTGGCTCAGGGCCTGCTCCACCTCTGACACCTCCTCCTTGACTTTCTCCCAGGCGGCCTCGGGGGTCGGCCAATCAAAGCCCGCACGGGCGGCCTTGGAGGTCAGCCGCTGGGCGCGGAGGAGCGCGGGGAGAGTTCGTGGGACCCCGTCCAACACCGAACGACGGGCGCCGCCTCGAGTCGCCTCGGCATGCTTGATGGCCTCCCACTGCGTGAGGGCCTCCCCGGCGGAGCCGACGGTGCGATCGCCGAAGACGTGCGGGTGACGTCGGATCATCTTCTCCACCAGCTGTTGGAGCACCTCGGTCATGCTGAACTCGCCGAGCTCGCGCGCCAGCTGGGCGTGGAAGACGACCTGGAAAAGCAGGTCTCCGAACTCCTCCAGAAGGGCCCCCCGCTGGCCTGAATCAAGCGCCTCAAGCACCTCGTACGCCTCCTCAAGCAGAAAGGGTCTGAGGGACTCACGGGTCTGCTCGCGATCCCACGGGCAGCCCCCAGGCCCGCGGAGGCGCGCCATCAGCTCAAGAAGCGAATCGAAGAGGGCTCCAGCGGAGTCAGGCATGTTCAGGACACTGATTCTAAAAGCATTATACCCCAAAAGGAGCGGTCCCGACTCGATCGGTCCCCTCGCCCAGGTCCTTCCTTGGCACTCCGGCAGGCCCCGTGCTAGACTTCCGGCAGCAGCCCTTGGGACCCCTCCCGGGTGCTTCTCCAGGCCTTAAGCTATGCACAGATCGTTCCAACGCTTGAGCTGAGGTGCCAAGGTGTCCAACGAAGCGGCGGAGGAGGGATTCACAGTCATAGACAGGCGCGGGCGCCCCGACCAACCAGACGAGCCCAAGGCGCCCAGTGCCGAGCAGTCACCTCCGCAGGCCCCGCAACCCCCCTCCAGCGCTCGAGCCGCTCGGCGGCCTTCGGCCCCGCAGGACGTCTCCGAGCCCGACCTGACCGCCCTCTTCCTCATGCTGGCCAGCTCTGTGCTGATCCACCTCGGAGTCACACCGGACCCGATGAGCGGAACGGGCCAACGGGACCTGGCTCAGGCGAAGCTCTCGATCGATCTGCTCCGCCTGCTCAGAGAGAAAACCGAGGGCCACCGGACAGCGAAGGAGAGCGAACTCCTGGCGGAGATCCTTCACGATCTGCAGCTCCGGTTCGTCGAGGCCATGGAAGGCCGCTGATTACCGAGGCCTGGTGGTGACGACGACCCGTCCTTCCTCCACCTCAACGCTTTGAATGACGTTCGGGACAGCCCAGCGGAACAACTCTCGTCCAACGATCCAGGAGAGGACCCGAGCGCTCATAACGTGAGCGCCGATGCGGAACATAGTCGGCTCAATACGCAAGTACTCCTGCCTTTTGCCGAACCGCCCACTCTCAAGCCGCACCCGCGCCTGCATCACCACCCAGACCGGGCGATCCATTTCGGAGGCCGGGAGGTAGCCGACGATGTAGTTGAACGGGACAGCCCGCGCAAGTGATCGGAGCCGGGTCTGCCCCTGGAGACTCAGTCCCCCGGGGATGAGCTTGACCCGAAGGTTAGAGAACGGAATCCCCCTGCTCTCCTCGAGGTGGCGGGAGAGGAACGCGTTGAGCTGTTTCTCAGTGAACACGAGGGGCTGTGTCTGCGAAGAGACGTTCCGGTCCCTCAGCACGATCTCGAGCATCTTGCGCTGAGCCCGCAAGCCATCTGCGGCTGTTCCCAAAGGCTCGGGGGGGCGATCGGGGAGGTAAAAGATATTCATCGAGTAGATCAGCCCGCCCGCGAGGACCACTCCCAGACCGAGAACGACGACAAAGAGGATCACGCAGCCAACGTAACGAAGCCGCACGGATCCACTCTATCAACCTCAAGGTGAAAAATTCAATAAAAAATAAACATTTATCCTCATAGCGCGCCGATGTTGATGGTCGCTGAGGAAGATGATCTTCGGCGTGTATTGTAAGATATTTTGGATGAGACTTGACAAAGGCATACTCATGCGCTATACAGATACTAGACGGGTAACACACACGACCTTTGGAGGGAGGGATGGTTATGGCAGTCGAGCTTTGGCGTCCATTTGGCAGGACTCCCGAGCGTTGGGAGCCGTTCAGGGAGCTCAGGGAGATCCGGGCCGAGATGAGTACTCTCTTTGACGCCTTCTTTGGTCGCCCGGTTCGGGTCGGCGCCATGGACCGGATCTGGGCCCCACTTGTGGACCTCCACGAGACCGAGCATGAGCTAGTGGTCTCGGCGGAGCTGCCGGGGGTGAAGGAGAAGGAGATCCGGGTCACGATCACCGGCGATCTCCTGACCATCAGAGCCGAACGCTCCGAGGAGCGTGACGTCAAAGAGGAGCACTACCACCGGCTGGAGCGGTTCTTCGGGAAGTTCGAACGGAACATCACCCTCCCGCTCCCGGTCCGGAGCGACAAGGTGAAGGCCAGCTACCGGCACGGGGTGCTGGAGATTCGCCTGCCGAAGGCCGAGGAAGTCAAGCCAAAGGAGATCAAGATCGACGTCATGTAAGGGGAGCTGGACGACGCCTGCGCTGGCGATGCCGGATTGCCGGCGCAGGCGCACAGCCACAGCAGAGAATCTCACGGCCCCATAAACCTCGAGAAACAGAGACCGAGCAGGGGAGAATACGGTATGGCCAAGGTAATCGGCATCGACCTGGGGACAACAAACTCAGTCGTGGCGGTGATGGAAGCGGGTGATCCGGTCGTGATTCCCAGCCAGGAGGGGAGTCGCCTGACGCCCTCGGTGGCGGGGTTCACCAAGGACGGCGAGATCCTAGTCGGGCAGGTGGCGAAGCGGCAGGCCATCACCAACCCCGAGAACACGATCTTCTCCATCAAGCGCTTCATGGGCCGCCGGTACGACGAGGTACTCCGAGAAATCAAGCTGGTTCCCTACAAGGTGGTGCGGGCAGACAATAGCGATGCCCGCGTTGAGGCCCGAGGAAAGGTATACCCCCCCCCAGAGATCTCCGCCATGGTGCTCCGCAAGCTCAAGGAGGCCGCCGAGGCCTACCTGGGGGAGAAGGTCACCACGGCCGTCATCACGACCCCTGCCTACTTCAACGACAGCCAACGCCAGGCCACCAAGGACGCGGGAAAGATCGCCGGGCTGGACGTGCTCCGGATCATCAACGAACCGACGGCAGCGTCTCTCGCATACGGGATGGATAAGAAAGAGGACCAGACGATCGCCGTGTACGATCTGGGTGGCGGGACCTTCGACATCTCGATCCTCGAGATCGGGGAGGGGGTCTTTGAGGTCAAGGCCACCAACGGCGATACCCACCTGGGCGGCGATGACTTCGACCAGCAGGTCATCGACTGGATCGCCGATGAGTTCAGGAAAGAGCACGGCATCGACCTCCGGAAGGACCGGATGGCGTTGCAGCGACTCAAAGAGGCGGCCGAGAAGGCCAAGTGCGAGCTCTCCACGACGCTGCAGACCGAAATCAACCTCCCCTTCATCACGGCGGACGCCTCCGGACCCAAGCACCTGGTGATGACGCTCACCCGGGCCAAGCTCGAGGCCCTGGTCGCCGAGCTGATCGAGCGGAGTATCGGACCGTGCCGGCAGGCCATGCAGGATGCCGGCGTGACCGCAAAAGAGATCGACGAAGTCGTCCTGGTGGGCGGCCAGACGCGAATGCCCAAGGTCCAGGAGACCGTGCGTCACCTCTTCGGCAAGGAGCCCCACAAGGGGGTGAACCCGGACGAGGTGGTGGCCGTGGGAGCGGCCATTCAGGCCGCGGTGCTCACCGGCGAGGTCAAGGACCTCCTGCTCCTCGATGTCACCCCTCTGTCGTTGGGGATCGAGACATTGGGCGGCGTGATGACCACGCTGATCCCGCGGAACACGACCATCCCCACCAAGAAGAGCGAGATCTTCACCACGGCAGCGGACAACCAGACCTCCGTGGAGGTTCACGTGCTCCAGGGGGAGCGTCCCATGGCGCGCGACAACCGGACCCTGGGAAAGTTCCACCTGATCGGGGTCCCACCGGCGCCGCGCGGGGTACCGCAGATCGAGGTGACGTTCGACATCGACGCCAACGGCATCCTCAACGTGTCGGCAAAGGACACAGCCACGGGCAAGGAGCAGGCCATTACTATCACCGCCTCTTCCGGACTCATCAAGGAGGAGGTCGAGCGGATGGTCAAGGACGCCGAGGCCCACGCCGCGGAAGACGCTAAGCGGAGGCAGGAGATCGAGGTCAAGAACCAGGCGGACTCTTTGGTCTACACGACGGAACGGATGCTCCGGGAGCACGGGGACAAGATCCCCGAGGCGGACAAGAAGGGCGTCGAGGAGGCTGTTCGGGAGACTCGAGAGGCCCTACAGGGGTCCGATCTGGAGCGGATCAAGCGGGCCCAGGAGGGCCTGACCCGAGCCTCTCACAAGCTGGCAGAGATCATGTACCGGGAGGCTCAGACCAAGGCGCAGGCTGGCCCCGCCGCGGCCTCGTCTCAGGATGAAGGAAAGGCGGCCGAGGGCGAAGTCGTGGACGCGGAGTTCGAGGATCTGGGGGAGAAGGGCGACAGGAAGTAGCGCCCCGAGACGGCCACCGCGATGCGACGCGATTACTACGCAGTGTTGGGAGTCGCGGTCAGCTCCACGGAGCGGGAGATCCGCGAGGCTTTCCGGAGGCTGGCGCGTCAGTACTCGCCCGACGTCAACCTGTGGGATCGCGACGCCCGGTCGCTCTTCGAGGAGATCGCCGGGGCGTATCGGATCCTGGGCGATCCGGCTACCCGCTCGCTCTACGACCGCTACGGGCACCGGGCATTTCACGAGGAGGGCGAGAGGGAGGGAAAGGCCGGCGGCGGCGCGGTGCGCGGCGATGATCTCCACCTTCCGGTGGACCTCAGCTTCGCCGATGCCGCGCGGGGAGTCTCGCTCACGGTGGAGGCGACCCGCTTCTCACCGTGTCCCGAGTGCGGGGCGTCGGGCTGTCGGCAGGGCGTGGCACCCGAAACCTGCCCGCGCTGCGAAGGGGTGGGCGCGACCTGGATCGGGGCGAGAGGCGGGCCCGAGCCCTGCCTGAGCTGTCACGGCCTCGGCCAGCGGGTAGCCGATCCCTGCCCGGCCTGCGGGGGCCGAGGGGTCAGCCCGAGAGCGGCGAAGATCGATGTGGTGATCCCCGCGGGCGTGGACACCGGGGTGCAGCTGCGGGTGCCGCGCGAGGGGCACGCCGGCCCGTTCGGGGGGCCTCGGGGAGACCTGATCGTCATCACACGCGTGGCCCTCCACCCATTCTTCACGCGCAAGGGCGACAACCTCCACTGCGAGGTTCCGGTGACCCTCACGGAGGCGGTGCTCGGGGCGCGCATCCACATCCCGACCCTCGAGGGCCAAGCCGCCCTCGTGCTCCCCTCTGGCTCCCAGGCCGGGCAGAGCTTCCGCCTGCGAGGCAGAGGGCTGCCCAAGCTTTCGGGCGAGGGGCGCGGGGACCTCTACGTGACGATTAAGGTGCTGATTCCCAGGGGGTTGGACGCGCGGACCCAGGAGATCTTCCGCGAGGTCGGACGGCTGATCCCTGATGACCCACGGGCCGGTCTCCTCGCCTTCAGCCGAGAGGCAGCTCGCGCGGAGGGACGACGGTGAGAGACAAAGCGAAGCCCCTCTACACGATCGGGGTGGCCGCGAACATGCTCAAGCTCCACCCCCAAACGCTCCGCCTCTATGAACGCAAGGAATTGATCAGGCCGAGCCGCACCGTGGGGCGGACGCGGATGTACTCAGAGGAGGACGTGCAGGAGGTTGCCCGCGTCATCCGCTTGACCCGGGACCTGGGAGTGAATCTCGCGGGCGTAGAGATCATCCTCAAGATGAGGCGACAGATGATCGCGATGCAGAAACAGATCGAGGACCTGCTGGCCTACGTGCGCGACGAGCCGCGACCCCGCACCGGGGGTCACCGTGAGCGCGAGGCCCGCGAGGCCCTCGTGCTGGCCGCCTCGGGCCAGCTGAAACCTCTCGACCTGTTCTAGGAGGACAGGAGGAGATAATGGCGAAACCCCGCAGGCACAAGGCCGCGCTTCGGTCTCTCTCCGAGGCCGAGCTCAGGCAGACGCTCTTGGCCAAGCAACGAGAGCTGCGGACCTCGATCCGTCAGCAGCGGGGCGGTCTCCGGGAGGCAGGTGTCGACCTGGCGGTCGACTCCCTGGGAGACCAGGCCGAGCGGCCGGTCCTGACGCCGGAAGCGGAGATGGACTACGAAGTGATCGATCAACGAGCCCGGCTCCTGACGCAGGTCAACCATGCCCTGAAGAAGCTGGATAAAGGGAGTTACGGACGGTGCGAGAACTGCGAGGAGCCGATCCTGCCCGCCCGGCTCCGGGCGCTACCGTTCGCGGTCCGGTGCACCCGCTGCCAGGAGATCTGGGAGCGCGAGCGGCAACGGGTGGAGGGGAGAGTATCCGCCTACGCCAGCACCGTGGCGGACGATTGAGAGGAGCTGCGCATGGCTGACGAGTCCAGACCGATCCTGCCCGATATCCTTTCGGTCCTCCCCCTCCGGGATACGGTGCTGTTCCCCCAGGCAGTGCTGCCGCTGTCGGTGGGACGACCCGCGTCGATCCGCCTCGTGGACGAGGCCCTTCAGGGCTCCCGCATGATCGCGGTGATCACCCAGCGAGACCCGACGACCGAGGAACCCCGGGCCGACGATCTCTTGCCCGTCGGCACATGGGCCGTCATCCACAAATTGCTCAAGCAGCCCGATGGGACGCTCAGGCTGATCGTCCAAGGGCTCGGCCGAATCCGGCCCACCGAGGTCATCCAGGAGCTGCCGTTCCTCAAGGCCCGAGTCGAGGCCGTGGAGGAGATCGAGCCAGCGCCCGGCGATCTGGAGACCCAGGCGCTGGCCCGCAACGCCGCCTCCCTCTTCCAGCAGATCGTCTCTCTCTCCCCGGTGCTTCCGGACGAGCTGGCGGCCGTCGCAGCTACCGTCACCGATCCCGGGCGATTGGCAGACATGACCGCGGCGGTGCTCCCGACCCTCACCACGGCCGTCAAGCAGGAGCTCCTGGAGACCGCGGAGGTGAAGCTCCGGCTCCAGAAGCTGGTCACGAACCTGACCAAGGAGACCGAAGTCCTGGAGCTGGGCTCGAAGATCCAGTCCCAGGTCCAGTCGGAGATGTCCAAGTCCCAGCGGGAGTACTACCTCCGTGAGCAGCTCAAGGCCATCCAGCGCGAGCTCGGCGAATCCGACGAGCGGACCCAGGAGACCGAGGAGCTCAGGCGGCGAATCGAGGCCGCCGGCATGTCCGACGAGGCCCGAAAGGAAGCCCTGCGCGAGCTGGACCGGCTGGCCAAGATGCCGCCTGCCGCCGCCGAATACAGCGTGACCCGCACCTACCTGGACTGGCTTATCGCGCTCCCGTGGCAGACGGAGACTACCGACCAGATCGATATCGCGACTGCCCGCCAGATCCTCGACGAGGACCATTGGGGGCTCGAGAAGGTCAAGGAGCGAATCCTGGAGTACCTGGCCGTGAAGAAAATCCGCCCCGGCGGCAAAGACCCGATCCTCTGCTTCGTCGGACCCCCAGGAGTGGGAAAGACCTCCCTCGGGAAATCCATCGCCCGCGCCCTGGGCCGGAAGTTCGTGCGGATCTCGCTGGGCGGCATGCGGGACGAGGCCGAGATCCGCGGACACCGCCGCACGTACATCGGGGCGCTCCCCGGCCAGATCATCCAGGGGCTCAGACGGGCCGAGTCCAAGAACCCCGTCTTCATGCTGGACGAGATCGACAAGCTGGGGATGGACTTCCGGGGAGACCCGGCCTCGGCGCTCCTGGAAGTGCTTGACCCGGAGCAGAACGCCAACTTCCGGGACCACTACGTGGACGTGCCCTTCGACCTCTCCAAACTGCTGTTTATCACCACGGCCAACATCCTGGACCCGGTGCCGCCGGCCCTCCGGGACCGAATGGAGATCATCGAGCTGACGGGCTATACTGAAGAGGAGAAAGTCGCCATCGCCCAGCGCCATCTGATTCCCAAACAGGCCGGGGAGCACGGCCTCACGCCGGACAGCGAGATCCGCTTCACGGAGGAGGCACTGCGCGTGCTGATCCGAAGCTACACGCGCGAGGCGGGGCTTCGCAATCTCGAACGGGAGGCTGCCACGCTCTGCCGCAAGGTGGCCCGGCGACGGGCCGAGGGCCGGACCGACCCGGTGACCATCACCCCTGAAATGGTGAGTGAGTTCCTGGGCGTGCCCAAGTATCTCCGAGAAGAGCTGGAGGAGCGGACCCGGGTGCCGGGAGTTGCGGTCGGGCTGGCCTGGACGCCCGCGGGGGGGGACATCCTGTTCGTCGAAGCCACTCGGATGAAGGGCGGCAAGAATGTGACGCTCACGGGCCAGCTCGGCGAGGTCATGAAGGAATCGGCCCAGGCGGCTCTGTCCTGGGTCCGGTCGCACGCGGCCGAGCTGGGGATCTCGCCCAACTTCTGGGAGACCTCGGACATCCACCTCCACGTCCCTGCGGGGGCGGTCCCCAAAGACGGGCCGTCCGCCGGGGTGACGATTGCCACGGCCCTCGTCTCCCTCCTCACGGGTCTCCCCGTACGACGGACCCTGGCCATGACCGGCGAGATCACCCTGACCGGGCGGGTCCTTCCGGTCGGGGGGATCAAGGAGAAGGTGCTGGCGGCCAAGCGGGCCGGGATTCAGACGGTGATCCTCCCGAGGAGAAATGAAAAGCACCTCCTGGAAGAGGTGCCTCAAGCGGCGCGTCAGGCCCTGAGCATCCACCTGGTGGATTCCATGGACGAAGTGATGGATCTCGCCTTCGCGGAGCCGGTGCGGACCGGCCGGACGCCTCACGCGTTGGCCGGCGCTCCCGGATGAGAGCGGGCTGTCGCGCTTTCTTTGCCCTCGCGCTCTCGATCGGGGTCACGAGCGGACCTCAGGCTGGCGTTGCCGGGTCATTTCGTTTCGTGGACCGGCAGGGCGTGGTCCACTTCACCAACGTTCCCACCGATCCCACGTATCAGCGACTGGACGGCCGCAACCGGAAGGCGACAGCCCGGCTCCAACTCCGAGACACCCTCACGGGAAGGTACGGCAGTGAAATTCAGGAGGTCTCGGCCCGGTACGGCGTGGACGCCCGCCTGATTGAAGCGATGATCCACGTCGAGTCAGCCTTCGATCCCTGGGCCCTCTCCCCCAAGGGCGCTCAGGGGCTCATGCAGCTCATGCCCCGGACAGCAGCATCCCTCGGAGTCCGGGACCCCTTTAGCCCTCGCGAGAACATCGAAGGCGGGGTCCGGCTCCTCCGGTCCCTGATCAACCGCTACCGTGGCAACCTTCCCCTGGCCCTGTCCGCCTATCATGCCGGGGTCCAGCCGGTCGACCGCTCCCGGGGGATTCCTCCCTACCCCGAAACCCAGGAGTACGTTCGGCGCGTCCTCGCGCTCTACCACCCCAGCAGGAACCAAACCTTGCGCCCCTTGATCTACAGCTACGAGGACGCCGAGGGAACCCGCATCTACACCAACATCCCGCCCGCCGGCCGCCGCTAACGACCTGCGGCACGCTCCTGGAAGCCGAATGAGTGATGGCTGGCCGCGTCACGAGCAGGACGAGGGAGGAGGGAATGGCTACTTCAGCAGGAGCTGGAGAAAACGAAAGTCCTCGGTGTCGGCGGTCCTGAGGAGCTGGAAGACCACGCTCTCGGTAGAGGTAACCACGGCCCCCGCCTGACGCAACTGGTCCAGGGCGATCTGTCCGTTCTCCCGCCTTCGCGAGCAGGTCGCATCCGCCACCACGTGTACGGTGTACCCCTGAGCGACGAGGTCGAGCGCTGTGAGGAGAACGCAGACGTGGGCCTCGATCCCCGCGAGGATCACCTGCCGGGCGCCCGCCGCCTGCAGCCGCTGGGTGAACCCCTCGGCTGCACAACAGGAAAAGGCCACCTTCTCGATCGGTTCGATATTGCCAAGAGACGCCTTGAGCTCGGGGAGGGTATGGCCCAGTCCCTTTGGATACTGCTCGGTCACCTCGATCGGAATGCCGAGCCGCCCGGCTGTCGCCGCCAGGATCTTGAGATTCTTGACCATATCCTCCCGCTGCTCCGGATCCATGGCGGCGAAGAGTCGCTCCTGGACATCCACCACGAGCAGGAGAGTTCCCTCCCGGGTCAGCGTGATCGGGGTGCCCATCCTCGGGACCTCCTTGCCATCAGCGGTTGAGCGCGCGGTCCAAGCCCCGGTACTGGATGGCCTCGGCCACGTGCTCGGGCGCTATTCTCTCACGCCCCTCGAGATCCGCAAGGGTCCTGGCCACCTTGAGGAGCCGGTCATGCCCCCGCGCCGAGAGGCCGAGCCGTGACATGGCCAGATTCAACAGCTGCTGCCCCTCAGCCGGGATCTGGCAGAAGCGGCGCACCTGGCGGGTGGTCATCCGTGCATTCAGCCGGAGTGCGAGCGAGGCGAAGCGCTCACCCTGAATCCCCCGAGCCCTGAGCACCCGCTCCCGGATGAGGCCTGACGGCTCCCCCGGCGGTCTCTGCGCGAGCTCCGCGTAAGGCACGGCGGGAAGCTCGAGGTGGAGGTCGATCCGGTCGAGCAGCGGGCGGGAGAGGCGCGCGAGGTACCGCTGACGCTCGCCCGGAGTGCAGACACACGCCTCGAGCGTGGGGCAGCCCCGGCGGCATGGGTTAGCAGCGGCCACGAGCTGAAAGCGGGCCGGGAAGGCCACCGCCCCCGTCGCGCGCGCCACGACCACCTGCCCGTCTTCGAGGGGCTGGCGCAACGCGTCCAGCACGTGCTGAGGGAACTCCGGTAGCTCATCCAGGAAGAGCACTCCCAGGTGGGCCAGGCTCACCTCGCCGGGATGCGGCACGCTGCCGCCTCCAATCAGACCGGCCTCCGAGGCCGTGTGATGCGGGGCGCGAAACGGACGTCGGCTCACCAGCCGCCTGTCCGGGGGGAGCAGGCCGGCCACGCTCCGGATGGTGGAGACCTCGATCGCCTCGTTGAGCGACAGTGGAGGGAGGATGGTCGGAAGCCGCCTAGCCAGCATCGTCTTCCCGACGCCGGGCGGGCCGATCATCAGGAGATTGTGGCCCCCCGCCGCAGCCACCTCCAGCGCGCGCACGGCGTGGGCCTGACCCCTTACCTCCGAGAAGTCTCCCTCCTCACCTCCCGGATGGATCAGAAGGCCCGAGGTATCGAGGGCCACGGGCCCGAGAACCCGCTCCCCGTTCAGGAACTCCACGGCTTCCCGGAGGGTGGACACCGGACGCACCTCAATTCCCTCCACCACCGCGGCCTCAAGAGCATTGGCCCGTGGGAGGAGCACGGCGAATGGCCCCTCGCGCCGGCAGGTCAGCGCCACCGGCAGGACCCCCCGCACCGCACGGACCTCGCCGTCGAGGCCCAGCTCACCGAGGGCTACGCACCCTTCGAGAAGCTCACGCTTGAGCGCGCCCGTGCCTGCCAGGATGCCGAGGGCGATGGGGAGATCGAATGCGGCGCCCTCCTTGCGAAGCTCGGCGGGGGCCAGACTCACCGTCAGGCGCTCCTGGGGGAAGGTGAACCCGGCGTTCTTGACCGCCGCGCGGACGCGGTCGCGGCTCTCCCGCACCGTGGAGTCGGGGAGGCCGACGGTGGTGAAGGCGGGGAGGCCAGGCGTCACATCCACCTCGACGGAGACCAGCGCCGCTTCGATCCCGATCAGGCAGGCCGAGCGGACGCGGGCCAGCATGGCCTGGATTTTTCGCCGGCCCTTCCCCGCCGTCAACGTCCAAAG
>JBHIBG010000042.1:0-22000 GCA_046758965.1 Methylomirabilia bacterium
AGGGTGCCTCGAAACCCTTCATCCCTTCAAATCGGCGTGCCCCCTGTTCGACTTCATTCAGCGCCGCCTGTTGCTCGGCCTCGCCGAGACGCGCGAGCATCGCTTGAAGCGCTCCGGACGACTCGATCGTCGAGCGCACATATTCAGCCGCCGACGGGCGCCGCATCGGCGCTGAAACCTGACGGACCTCTACCTCGCGGAAGCCGGCTTTCTTGTATGCTTCTTCCAAGGCACCGGGACTCCCGAGGCTGAAGGCACCCGGCTGGCCGGGAAGCGGTGGAGGCAGCTGCGCACGGCGGCGGAGAATCGCCAGCATGGTGGAGAGAGCCGGATTGTCCTCTGGCGTCGAGAAGACGATCACGGCGGCTTTGCCACCGGTTCTGAGAACGCGACGCATCGCCGTCAAGCCCTTGTGCGAGTCGGGGAAGAACATCAGGCCGAGCCGGCAGATCACGGCGTCGAACGATCCTGCGTCAAGATCCAGGTTCTCGCCGTCGAGGACTCGCGTCGCGACGTTTATGAAACCGGCCTGGCGCGCGACCTCCTCGGCGAAGGCGAGAATCTTGGACGAGAGATCGGTGGCCAAGACATAGCCGGTCGCTCCGACGCGCCCCGCTGCCATCACGGGCTGGTCGCCAGCGCCCGCGGCCACGTCGAGTACGCGGTCGCCGGGGCGAATCCTGGCAACGTCGAGCATGAGTTCCGTCGTCCGTCCCAGCCATTCCCTGAGGTCGGGCGCCCGGCGGTGCCATGCTTCTGCGGTGGCGTCCCACTGCTCCCGGGTCGTCTGCTTGTATCTATCGGGATCGAACTTCGGAGCCCCGCCCCTCATTTCTCCCGCTGGTTGCGCTCTACGCCCTGACAAAAGGCTCACGCAGCGTTCCAGCCTAGCCTTTGTTGGTCGCACCACGTCGTGAGCTCTGACGCTGCTGCCTCCCCTGAGGGCTGGACTTACCGCCCGATCACCAGGGCTACTTGTCCTTGATCGCCGCCTGAGCCTTTGCGGCGACCTCGGGCGGGATCGTCGTCATCCCATGGTCGTTCTTGGCGTGCTCCGCAGCCTTCGCCATCAGCTCATCGACATCGTTCCCCTCGATCACCGCGCTGCAACCGGGCACCAAATCACCGCACCTGAGTGTCTTGGCCATGATAAGCCTCCCCCTTAGACAACGAGAGCCGTCCTCGTTGCCGGTGACTGTGCTACGTCCCCTTGGGTATCCGGTTTACGAAGATATCCACAAACGGGACGGTTCCTTTGGTATATACACTGAAGGTCTGGCCCCTCGGTTCAGCCCAGGTCTGACCGGCTTTGCGAATCAAGGTCTTTCCGTCGGCGGTCACAACTGTGACCTCGCCTTGAGCCCCGGTTCAGACGTTTGTGTACAACTATGTGCCGCTTCGCCATTGTTGACCCTCCTTTCATGAGCTGGGCTGCCCACACGCTGGATCCAGGCGGCCTGCCCGAAGCGGGCAGGAGTTGGCCTGCGAGCGCATGGCAACACCGGCCAGGGATCCGGGGCATAATCGCCTCCCCGAAGGCCGGACAGTTAGATTGTAGAACTAACGGGAGTCTAGGCGTGGAGCGGAAGGCTGTCAAGCACGTGGTATCCGGGGGGATGTCAACCAAACCACCATGGCGAGGGGGTGCGGAGTGTCCGCTGAGTGGGTCCCCGACGCCAGTAGAGTTGCGGGAAGCGCGGGAGCAGAGAGGTTATGGATCTGCCGGGCCGAAGTTTGTGCCCGGAGGGGCCCCGGACTCTTCGGGAATCATCGCCTGGCTATGGCTTCCTTCTCACGGGCCTTCGCCTCTTTCGCGTTCAACTCCTCACCAGCTCGTCGTAGGAGGAGGCCCGGATGATCCTGTTGAGCTGGGCGCGGTAGTTGCCCACAAGGCTCACCCCCTCGATGAGCACGTCGTCGACCAACCAGCGGTCTCCCCGTCTCAGCATCCGCTAGTCCACGCGAACTGAAAATCTGTCGGGGCTTCAAAGCGCAGCGGGGTATCCGAAATCCCAGCCGGCCGGAGAGGTTGTCGTAGCTCTGCCTGAGTTCGGAAGAGTAGCCGGTGGCCAGGGAGCGGGCTCCCGTCGTGGAGTGGAGCTCGAGCGCCCGACAACCTCTTCGGGAAGGGTCGCCTGAGCTGCTCCTGCGAGAACGAGGGTCTCCACCCGTCCTATCGCGAGGTGGAACCCCGTGGCCACAGCCGCCAAGCCCGTGACGAACACCGCCACGGCCACAAGGATCTGGATGAGGGTAAGCCCGACTTCCTGGCGAGCCATCTTGGACGGTGTCCCGGCGGCTCTCATGTGGAGAAGAACGTCACTCATGCTTCGCTCCTTCGCTGTCCGAGTGTGATGCGGCCCGTGTCCTGCTGGTGGAGGTTGCTGCCAAAGAGGAGCCACCGTGATGCCATGCCTGATCCGACCACGCGGCAAGGATCGTGCCAGTGCCCAGCCGGATGAAACCCGCCGTTTTTCACAGAGTTACGAGGATACCCTCGGCGGCGAGCTCGCCAAGGGGTACCAAATCGGCAAGGCGTTGCCAAATCGACAGGCGGGGGAACTGTTACGCTTCGAGGCGGACGCTCGGAGTGGGACCGGTAGGGCGGAGGAGAGTGCTACGGCATTCTGTTCACCTGGGCTTCAAAAGGACTCGCAGGAACAGGGCGCAGGGTTGGCGTTTACCACTCGCCCGTTAGACGTATCGATCACTTCATCCCGACAACGGCCATCAGGAAGCTGTATCCGCCGCTTGATGAACCCGCTGCGGAGCCTCTTCATGCAGAGGACTCGTACAGTTTGGGCCACGTGCACGTTGGAACGGAGGGATTGCTTCTCTCCGGCAAACGCCGTCGCGACAGGCGCAGGAAACCGACTCGCCAATCCTTCATCCGGATCGAGCGGGATCCATACACGCCGTCCACTCAGCTGGTCTTTCGAAGACACCTCCACCAGAACATCGCCGGATGGACAGCCCCACATCACCGCGGAGACACGCCCGCGTTCAAAGCTGGCATGAGTCGTAGCATTCGCATCAAGATTGCTCGCACAGGCGTAGTTCTTCTCCCAAAGGCGAGCCTGAGGCGTGCCAACCGCATACGATCTGAGCCACGCAATGTACTGAGGGATCGCGCCAAACAGGATGAGAACAAGCACTGCAGTGACAGCCACTCTTGTCCCCATGGGCCACGGTCCCGTGAACCATGTTGCGAACCTGTTCAGGAACGTTCTTCGTGGCGAACCCAGCCTATCGGCCCTGGCCATAACAGTCCTGAAAAAATCTGGCGGTGCCTGCGCGTCGCGTGACAAGCGACTCAACGCTTCTATGAGATTCCGATCCGCTCCTGGTTCAGGAGGCTTCATGGTCTATCTCCTGCTGGAGGCGCTCCAGGGCTCTCCTCCGTAGCCTGTGGACCGTTGCCAGCGAGATCCTATGAATGCTCGCGATATTTGCCAGCGAGTGACCGTCGGTGTAGTGCGCCAGCAGCACCGACGCTTCCAGCCTGCTGAGTCTTTTCAGCCCTCTCCTCACTTTCTCCTCCATGCGCCGATGCTCCTCCTCGAGATCAGATCCTGGGGGTGCCGGCGCACCCGGATAGACTTCCGCGGCGATGCTCTCCTGTCTTTGAGTCTCGATGCGTGCCCTTCGGCTGCGGTCCCGCAACGTTTTGAGGCATCTCTTATGGGCGATCCCGTACAGCCACGTACAGACTGATGCCTGTCCACGGAAACGGGGCATCGCCTCGTAGGCACTTAAGAACACCTCTTGCGCGACGTCGGCAGCGTCCGCACCAAACCCGCCCAGCATGTTGGTACAGTAGCGGACGATCCGGTGCTGATAGCTAGCGACCAGCACCTCCAGTGCCTGTCGGAAATCACCCTCCGCCATGGCATCCTGCGCCATGGCATCAGCCAGCTCGTCACAGCCCTTCCCCACTATGTGTTCCCCACCATGGCCCAACGTGTCACAGACAGCGCTCTTTATAGCACACAAGTAGTTAATTTTAAGGGCCAAAAAAACATTTTCTGGCGCGCTGTCGAGAGCCGGCGGCGCAACGGGGAACTACATAAGCGAAGGAAATGAAGCGCCGGGTGCCAGCTGATCAGTGAGGTAAGCTCAGGGCATGGGTCGGGAGAGGAGGGTTCACCAATGAGACGGATCGGCCTCGCGCTCGTTCTCGCCTTCACGTTCGGCCTCACTGTCCTATCGGGAGCGGCCTGGGCCTGGGGTCCTCATGCCTTTCGCAGCGGCGTCCAGATGGGAGTCCACGCTGGGGGCGTGAAGGTTTTCATTGGCCACGGGCGCCACCAGAAGTTCAGGACTCACCGCCGCCACCATAGGTTCGAACGACACGACCATAAGTTCGAGCACCACGGGCGCCTCAGACACCACACTTTCGGCCACCGCTTCCATCACCACAGGTTCCACCCTCTCCACTTCAGGCGCCACGCCATCGCGGTCCGCCCGGTTCCCCGGCCGGTGTGGGTGGCGGGGTTCTGGCACTGGAACGGCTTCCGTTGGCTCTGGGTGCCGGGCCACTGGATCTGGCAGCAGTGGTAGATAGAGCAGGAGCTTCGGGGGGAAGACCCTCGCGCCCGTAAGCGCGTTTATGATAGTTACGTGTGAGGCGTTGCTAAACAGTCACGGAAAGGAGCATGTGCGATGAAGGGGTTCTGTGGTGCAGTGATCTTGGTGTTCGCCCTGAGCGGTTGTGCCAGTGGACCGGGGACGACACGCGAGAAGACCACCCTCGGCGGTGCGGCCATTGGCGCCGGGACCGGTGCGCTCATCGGGGCCGCATCGGGCGGGAAGGCAGGGGTCGGTGCGCTCATCGGAGGGGGGATAGGGGCGCTGAGCGGGGCCTTGCTGGGCGACCAGCTACAGAAAGTGGAACGGGAGCGAGGCGCTCCGGCTTACCCGCCTCCTCCGCCTCCAGCAGCGCCCCAGGCAGTCGGACCGCCTCCCCCACCGCCGCAGGTGGTAGCCAGTAGACCTGCGGGCGACCCCACGAAAGGCGAGTTTATCAACGGCACGCCGTGGGTTGTTCGCGTCTATATCAACGCTGACCCGAACAACGTGGGGGCGACGACGCCCGTCGTTCTCCCGCCCAATCAGGTGGTCCCGTGGGGCTTGGACATCGGCACCCACCGCATCATCGCCCGGGCGTATGTCGAGACTCAATACGGCGAACGGGTGGTGGGCCGCTTTGATCGGACGATCCAGATCGACCCGCGCAGGCCTGGCTGGCTCCTCAAGCTCCAGGATAGCGACTTTCGGTAGCGGTCTGTTTGTCAATTCGGGGGCGTGCTGCCGTGGGCCTCAGAGGTCACCAGCCTCTCCAACAAGGCCTCGGCCGCTCGCGCCTCGATGCTTCCGGGGAAGCGGTTGCGGAACTGCTCCAGCGCCCGGCGAGCACGGCCCGCGTACTCGCTGGCTGTCGCCTGATCCTGGGTGTGTTGCGAGATCCGGTAGTAATCGACCGCCAGAAAGAACTGGACATCCTTTGCCCGCTCGTGACCAGGATACGCAACGAGGAACTGCTCCTCCCGGGCGATCGCCCGAAGCAGCCCGGCGAGGTCGGTGTTCACCAGCGTTGCCGGATCCACGCCGAGGGTATCGTGGAAGGTCCGGGCTATCACCTTGAATCTTGCTTCCGCCGCCCACTGGCCTTCGGGGGCCCGCCTGAGATACTCCCGGAAGGCGGCGAGATCGTACGCGTACTCTCTGTCCGGCTCAGCAAAGGTGATCTTGATGGAGTACGCCCTCAGCCGCTTGAGCAGGAGCTGGGCGAAGAGGCTGCTCTCTCCGTGAGAGCGAATATCCCGGTTGAGCAGTGAGACGAGCGCCTCCGCACGCTCGCCCAGGTGGTAGACGGCATCCGCCCTGGCCTCACGGGTTCGCCCCTCCCGGCTTTCAGCGGCGTGCTCGGCAATCTGCCGGAGCATCTCTTCGATCAGCTCCGGGTCAAGGATGATGTCGGCGGACGAGGGAAGAGCGAAAGTCAGGAGCAGCGCGAAAGCGACGACGGCAGGGGATCCCGGCATCTCACCACACTCGCTGGTAGAGCCAGAATACCCCCAGGCAGAGGATGAGCGCCGAGACTGACCGGGTTGCCAGCCGGTGCGCCCGGGTGTGGCTGAGAAGCCAGAGCAGCGGGGTGAGGAGCACGACAATCACCAGCTGACCCACCTCGACGCCCAGGTTGAACGAGAACAGGGCGGAGACCAGCCCGGATCGCGGGAGCCCGATCTCCCTCAAGACACTCGCGAACCCGAAGCCGTGCAGAAGGCCGAATACGAAACTGACCCGCCACCGCCGGTCAAAGCTCTTGGCCAGGAAGTTCTCCAGGGCGATGTAGACGATGCTGAGCGCAATTCCCACCTCGACTACACGCGAGGGCAGACGAACCATGTCAACGGCTGCCAGAGAAAGCGTGAGACTGTGGGCTACCGTGAAGGCGGTGACGATCTTGACCAGGGTCAACAGCCTTCCTCCCATGAGGAGCAGCCCTATCAGAAAGGCGATGTGGTCGTACCCGATGAAGATGTGGATGATGCCCAGCCGCAGGAACTGGATCAGGTACCCGACCACGCCCCTGCGCCCTTCATAGACCACTCCCTGCTGGAACACGAACTGCTCCACCCGGTCTCGGGAGGTAATCCTCGCGATGGTTCTGTGATCGGTACCGAGTTCGGCGAGGGGCTCGCACCGGATCGCCAGGCGCTGGAGGCGGGTTTCGGAGGGGAAGCGAAGCGTGATCTTGAAGAGGGCCTTCCCGTCCGCCCCCCGCGTGACCCGTGAGCTCCCGGTCTCCATTGGGAGCTCTCTTCCCGAGCTGGACACCGACACCCGCTGCCGCAGATACTCCCGGATCTCTGCCCGCTTGCGCTCCAGCTCGTCCGGCTCCACCCGGGCGTTCAAGTTTTGGTCCAGCGAGAGCAGCAGATCCAGCTCGAACAGGTTCACGCTAAGGTCAATCTCGACGCTCTTGGCGTGCACGACGATGTCCGCGTAGGCGACGTTGGCTGGATGGGCGTGGAGGCGAGCGCGAGGAAACAGCAGGACGAAGAGGACCAGCGCTGAACCGAGAACCCTCACCGGTGACGGCCGGGCCCAGGGGAGACGGTCACTGAGGCGCAATGAGTATCCGGAGCCGGTCGTCCTCGGAAACAGCAACTGACGATCCCGGGTCCTCAAACTCCGAACACGCGAACCCCCAAACGGTCCCGCTGGTCTCGGTGACCGACGAGGGCGGCCCCCGTCATCGTTCCTTGGCCTCGACTTCCGGCAGCGGACGGCCTTCGAAGTAAGCAAGGGCGCCGGGGTGGGTCGGCACCGTCGCGTCCGGTTCTTTTGCCCCCGGCGGATCCGGGAACACCGGCACGGGGACCTCCGCGCGGTGCGCGCTCAAGGTCCTGGCCACGAGGTAGGCGTGCGGCGCGGGAAAGTCGTCGCGGCAGACCAGCAGGTAGTTGCCGAGGCCGATGATCACCCTGAGTGGCACCGGGCCGTAATCGGCGAACGGCGGCCGACCCTCGAGCAGGGCCGCGGCGTCGTCGCGCGAGAGGAGCGCCACATCCATCTGTTTGGTGCTGATGAGGCTGGCGATCCGCTCCGTGTACGGCGCGCGACTCACGCGGGCCTTGCTGGCCGGAAGGTGGGTGGCCAGGATCTCCGCCACCCGTTTGCCCAGCGGATAGGAGGGCCCGTCGGTCCGGCTGGTGAGAATCAGCAGATGCCGCTTGCGATAGACCACCCACTGCCGGTAGGGCGTGTGGCCCGTGCCGAAGGTCCACGCCGCGCCGGCCAGCGCCAATTTCAGGAACGCCCCTCGCGTCATAACGCCCCGCAGAAAGAAAGCCGGGTGGGGGCCCGCGCCCCCACCCGTCACCCTTCCGGCCAGCTGGCGTGTCGCCGCGCGAACACCTATCTCTTGAAGATGTCGAGCGGCAGGATGGCCGATACGATGTAGTTCGGCACGTCCACGAGCTGCCCGATCCTGAGGTCAACGGCGACGCTCGAGACGATGTAGGCCTGTTCGGCCGTGAGCCCCTTTTCCCTGACCATGTAGTCGATGATCTCGAGCAGCGCGTTGCGGGCGGCGACCGTCAAGTCCTCCGACAGGTTGGTAAGCGGCCCGATCTTCTTGCTGTCGAGGTAAGTCTCGTAGATCGGAACCTCCCCGGCCTTCTTCAGTGGAACGCCGGTGGTCGCGTAGAACGACGTGGGCTCCAGCTGCTTGAGCTGCGCGCCCCCCTCGAAATGCGGGACCTTGACGAACGCGCCCAGGCCCTTGCGCACCTCGGTTTTCACCGTGACCTTGGCACCCATTTCGACAGCCGTGCCTGACACCTCGCCGTCGCCCTGGGCGTAGTGCACGTCGCCCACGAACAGGCCGCAGCCGTCGATGAAGCAGGGCAGGAGAAGCGTCGTGCCCACCTGCATCTGCTTGACGTCCATGTTGCCGCCGTTCTCGCGCGGGGGAATGGTCCTGAGACACGTGTCCTTGAATCTGCCCTGGGGCCCGCAGATATCGGCCGGCAACGCGCCCGCGGGCTGGGGCGTGAGCACGATCCCCCCTGCCCGGGCCAGTTGGGCTTCGCGCGCCAAGATCTTCCGGACCTCAGGCTCTCCGGGGAGCACGCCGACCGAGCCCATGAAGCCGTTGAAGGGGACGGCTACGCCGGGGATCTCCTCTGACGTGGCCTCGAGGCGGGTAAGCCGCCAGTTCGCGATGAACGGCTTCGTGAATTTGTCGCGCAGGAAGCCGAAGCCCGGGATGATCACCGTGTAGCCGTACTCGTCGGGGTCGATGTCCACGAGGGTGACGGCCAGCACGTCGCCCCGCTTCGCCCCCTCGATGAAGACCGGCCCGGTCATGGGGTGGACCAGGTTCAGGTCCACGGCGGACACGTCGTCCGGAGTCGACTGGAAGTTCAGGTCGCTGTCCAGCGCATCCCGCGTCTCAAAGAGGATGAACTGGCCCGGCCTGGCGCGGGCCACCGGTTTGATCGCCGGGTGGTAGCGGTTGAAGCAGTTGCGATCGTCCTTGCAGTGGACGCCGCTCTTCTTGACTACGACCGCGGGCGGCCCCTTGACGTCCGAGGTGTCGGCGCGACCGGTGGCCGCGGTCGCGAGCGAGACCAGCACGGCCGCAAGAAACGTCCCCAACCTTTGTGATGTCATGTTTGGCCTCCCCCGTGTCCCGTTAGCTAGGAACGTGGATTTCGGCCCCGCGCGAGGAGCGAATCGCCCCGAGCTAGGACGCCTTCCTCAGAGTTGGCGAAACTGGGCCGGGCCGCACCCCCGAGCCCTCACGCCATGGCGCGAACATTACCAGGGGCGGCCACGCGTGTCAAGGCACACGCGCCGCGACACGGCGGCTCTGGTCGGCGCGCCTCGCCACGGCCCGGCCGCCCAAATCTGCCGCCGTGCTCCACGGCCCGGTACGGCGCAAGCCCGACGTCCCAGATCACGCGCTCAACCATTTCGGTAACCGATGCGCCTCGGCGCCTGCCAGTCCCTCGCCAAGGCCTTGGGCGAGGCTGAGCTGGTGGAGCTTGTCGCCAAGGCGGTCGAGAAGCGCGCTCTCAGAAGGCAGAACGTTCACCTCAAAGGCCTCATCACCCAGACGGATCCGCCTCGCGTCGTGGTGGGGGAGAGCAAAGCGATCCGGGAGGTGCTCGGGGCCGGCGAGCGGCTAGCTGAGAGCGACAGCCCGGTCCTGTCAGAACTCTCCGGCCACACGAAGGGAGCCTTCAGTGGGGCCGTGCTGGGAAAATTGTCTCTCCCGCTCGCGCGGACCCTGGCCGATCACCACACGTCGAACGCCGACCCGAGCGGTCAGAACCTCCGCTCCATTACGACACAGTGAACGCCGAGTCCCGCGTAGTCGAGGACGGTCGGCACGTCGCCCTGCCACACGGCGTCGCCCTCACGAAATGTGAAGCCGAGGCGCCGGTGGAAGGCGAGCGAGCCGGTGTTGTTGGGGACCGTGATCGCCACAACCTTCCGGCATCCCCGGCCCCGGACGAGGCGAAAGAAGCTCTCGTAAAGCGCGCGCCCGACCCCTTGGCCGCGCCGGTCCGGTGCCGTCCCGATCATGTGGACGTATGCTTCTTCCGGATGGCTTTGGCAGACGAAGCCGACGAGGAATCCCGCGAGCCCCCGGTCATCCTCCAGCACCAGCGCCGTGTCGGAGAAATGCTCGACATACATGGGATGGAGGAGATACTGAACCGCATCGCCCCACCACGCGTCGACGACTTGGCACAGGAACCAGTAGTCGGCCTTTGTCATGCGTCGGATCCGCGGCCCTCTGAGCTCGCCGATGGCAGCGGGAAGCGCCACGGCCACGTCTCGCCGGAGAACCAGCGTCGCCTGCGCGTCCCACGGCGTCGGCGTTCGGTTCATGACGACGAGCGGCGCCCCCCGGGAGCGGATGATCTCGGGCAGGCTCGCCGCCGGCTCGACCTGGAGGGAGGTTCCGAGAATCAGCATCAGATCCGCCCCGTGGCACCATTCGACGGCCTGAGCCAGCCGCTCCGGCGCCAGCGGCTCCCCGAAGCTGACGGTCTCCGTCTTCAGCAACCCATCGCATGCATCGCATCGTGGGGCGACCCCGTTGATCCGCTGCGCCATTGTCCCGAACGGTGTCCGACGCCCGCATGCCACGCACACGACCCAGCGGGCGCTGCCGTGGAGCTCGATCACCCGAGTCGGCGAGCACCCCGCGGCCTGGTGCAGCCCGTCCACGTTCTGCGTGATGATGCCCAGCAGACGGCCGGACGCCTCCAGGCTCGCCAGCCCCCGGTGCCCGGCGTTCGGGGCGCTCCGGTCGAGCACGTGCATGAACCGCTTCTGCAGCCGCCAGTAGAGCCGGCGCGAGCGCTCCGACTCCAGAAAGCGTTGGTAGACGAGGTCCTCCGCGTTCGCATCGAACCAGAACCCGAGCTGGCTTCGGTAGTCCGGGACCCCCGACTCCGTGCTCATCCCCGCGCCGGACAGGACGACGATGCGCGATGAGCGCCGGAGCAGGCCGCTGAGCGCCTGAAGGTCTTTCGACGGTGTGCGCGACGTGCTCGCAGGCGCCTCCGGCCGGGAAGGCCCGCCCAAGCTCAGCGGGGCGGGGACCAGCCCCACGCCTGCCGTCACGCCCCGGCGGGCGAGAACCAGGCTTCCGAGCAGCACGATGTGCATGGGCATGGTAAGCGGGAACAGCCCAACGCTCGCGAGCGGCGGGGTGACCAGCACCCACAGCATCGCGGCGAGCCCCGCAGCGACGGCGGCGGCAACAACACTGGCGGCGTTGAGCGGGAAGAAGACAACGCCGATGCCGACCGCCGCCGGAACGGCGTTGTAGGCGACCGCCCCAGTCCACAGCACCCCTTCGACCCCGCCCGAGGCGGCCACGACCGCGAGACCCGCTGCGGCCCCGAGAAGCGCCACAGCGAGCAACGCCCCCGACACCAGGGCGGCGGCCGTCGCCATGAGGATGAGCGCGGGAAGGGCTTGCGACGCAGCCTCGGCGACCTCGCCCAGCAGGACCGGGTTGTCCCAGCCCGCCAGCGGGCCGCTGATATGTGGCAGGGGTTCCGCCACGACCTCCCGCCAGCCCGCGATCGTTCCGCCGATGGAGAACGCCCCGGTGACCAGAAGGAAAGGGAGTCCCAGGACCGGCAGGTCGAGACGGGACAGCGGGGGGAGCAACTCACCCTGGAGCCACGTCGCGCCGACCGCGGCCGGTACGAGAAGCCAGAACCCCGGTGAGCTGACCTCGAACAGCTCCGGCCAGACCAGCCCCACCATCGCCCCGTTGAAGCCGAAGAGACCGCTACGGAGGAGGAGGCGATTCCACCTGGACGAGGCGGCGAAGGCCGTGGCCGCGCAGAGACCGACCAGGGCGGTGAGCGTATGAAGCGGGGCAACGAGCGCCGCGGCGGCGACCAGGGCGGCGCCTGCTGCTGGCCTGTTCGACAGTAAGATCTGGGCGACACCCGAGAGAAGCGTCTCCGCCCAGGTTCGCGCCCTCATCACGGCCCATGCCCGTTCCGGCTATTCCCGTTCCGGCCATTGCCGTTTCGGCTCACCTCGGTTCTGACCGCGCACCCGGCGGGCGGGCGGGCCGACCGGAGATGTGTCGGGATCTCGTCCAGCCGGATGAGGTCCTCCGTACGCTCGCCCCGGCGCAGGAGGTGAAGCTGCCCCTGGCTCACCATCACCACCGGCGGGCGGGGATAGATGAACTGCATGGAGTTGGAGATCGTGTAGGCGCCCGCATGCTTGATGAGGAGAATCGCGCCGCGCTGGAGGGACGGCAACGGGATGTCCCGCCGCAGCACGTCGATTTGCATACAGAGCGGCCCGAGCAGGTCGGCGGTCTCGACCGGACCGTCAGGCTCCTGCCCGGCGCTGACGGCGTGGCGGAAATAGTAAGCGGTGGACAGGAGGTTCACCCCGCCGTCAACCACCACGCCCTTGCGCTCCCCGAGCATGGTCTTGACCGACACCACGCTGACCAGCAGCGACACCGGTTCGTCCACCAGCGCCCGGCCCGGCTCGAGGATCAGCGTCGGCCGGCCACGCAGGCCGCGCAGACCTGTCTTCAGCGGCCGACAGATGGCCTCGGCGTACTGGTCGAACCCCGGCGTGGTCAGGTCGCCGGGCAACAGCTGTCCGAGCAGGGTGTTGCGGGAGGCGTATCCACCGCCCAGGTCGAGATACTCGATGGGCCCGCACCCCTGCGCCTCCGCCGCCTTCGCGAGCTCCAGAAGTCCGGCGACGGCGCGCGCATAGATCTCCACCTGGGCGAGATACGTCCCGGCGTGGAGGTGAAACCCGGAGAGGGAAAGATGGGGCGAGGCATGGACGCGACGGCACGCGTCCAGCGCCTGCCCGGACTCCAGGTTGAAGCCGAAACGATCCCAGGGCGGATCGTTGAGCCGCATGTTCACTCGGATGCCGACCTTCACCCGCCGACTTGCCGAGCGCGCCAGCTCCTGGATATCCGAGAGCTCCTCCAGAGAGTCCACGTTGATGCGGGCACCAAGGGCGATGGCCTGTCTCAACGCCTCGATCGGCTTGTGCGGGCCGTTGTAGACGATCTGCTTCCCGGGCACGCCGAGGTGGCGCGCCAGCTCCATCTCGAACCCGGAGACCACTTCGGCATGGGCGCCCTCCTGGTGGAAGACGCGGACAATGCCGGGCACGTAGTTCGTCTTGTAAGAGTAGGCGATGACCGTGTCAGGGTAACGCGACCTGAACGCGGCTGCCATCACCCGATAGTTCCGCCTGAGCCCGGCCTCCGACACCACGTAGACGGGCGAGCCAAAGCGAGCGCGAATGGCCTGCACCGGGACGCCGTCGATGGCCGGCTCCACCGCCACCGGACGTACGCAGCGGCCATCTACCCACTGGCTATCCGGCGCGAGCAACCCGCGCGGGACGATGAGGGGGCGTTCGTAGGTATCTGGCGTGACTCGCTTCATGGTTGATTTCTCCTTGGACCACCAGTTGGCGCAGCGCATCGATCGTCGTGGCATGATCCACGGACACCCGGGCCAGGAACGTGCCGTCGGCGAAGGTCGTCCGACGGCTCGCCCGGAGGCCGAGCGCGAGCCGCACATACTCCAGGACCAGGTCCTGGCCGGCCGCCGCCGTGAGCGGGACCCAGGAAGGGAACCCCGGGGTGAGTCCGGTGAACCACAGGCGACCGCGCTCGTCCAGCACGAAGCGGGCCTCCGCCGGGCCGGTCCACCGAAGCGCGGCGAGGGTGCGCCGCGCGTCTCCCACCAGGCGCGGCGTGGACATCGTGACTGCTGACCACACCACGCCGCTCTCGGACACGTTGAGCGGCCGCGCGGCGACCAGGCCGCCGGGTGCGGCGCCAGCGGTCACCGTCGCGACGCCGATCTCGATGCCCGGAATGGTTTCATGGATGCCCGCTGTGGCCCCGGCCGGAGCCGCATAGAGGACGGCGTGGAGGTCTGTGGAGCTGTGGGCCCATGCCACCCGGCCGTCGGCCCACCGAACCACCACCGGATACCGCCATGGACGGCGGAGCGCCTGGAGTGCGTTCGGGCCGGCGACCACGAAGTATTTGGGCGCTCGCACCGCACGACCGGTCGAGGGAAAAGGCAGCTCGCCGAGCCGGGCCGCCCTGGGTAGGACGGACCGCACCCCGGCCCGCTGGAGGGCTGGCTGCCAGGGGGCCAGGGCGATGATGTCGCCCGGGCTCCCGGGTAAGAGGACCAGCCGACCCACCTCCCGCCTGAGGCGTCGAAGCTCCGCGAGGAAGGCTTCGGGGTCCCGGGCGAGTGGTGGCGTGACCACGACGCGGTCGGCCACGTGAAGGCCGAAGATGCCGTCCCCGAAGGCCTCCGTCGCCAGCACGATGACACGCAGATCCATCCCCTGCTGGCGCCGGAGCATCTGCGCGGCCAACAGCCCTGCCGAAGGGGTATCCCCCCCGTACACGGAGGTAATCGCGACGGAGACCGGCCGGCTCAAGAACGGAGTCTCCTCGCACCGTCCGGTCCGGCGAGCGCCTCCACGCTGTCGACCGGACTAAAGTGGTCTTCGACCATGCGGGCAAACAGCACCCCTGGCGGCGGGGGAGGCAGTGGGGCTACGTGCTCGCCGGCCGCAATCCTCACCGCGGCCCACGGCAGGTTGGTCTCGGCGGCGGTCGCCAGATACACCCAGGCGGGAAAGCGAGGGTTGACTTCGAGGAGGTAGAGTGCCCCGCTGGTGCGGTCCCGGATGATCTCCAGTTCCGCCGCGCCTGCCCAGCCGAGCGCCCGCATCAGCCGATCGGATAGCGTCACCACGTCAGGCGCGTCAAGCGTGACGCCGGCCCACGCCTTTCCCTCGTTGGTGATCCCGAGCTTCCGCATGGGGACGGCCCCGACCAGGCGCCCGTCACCGCCATAGAGCACCGCCACGTCCAGCTCGTCCCCCGCCACGCGCTCCTGGGCCAGCAGCGGGAGCCCCCACCGGGCACTCAGCCGGTCGAACTCGAGGTAGGCGTGATCCGCCGTCATGACGAGCTTGGCGTCCGCGAACGAGCCCTTCAGGAAAAAAGGCAGCGGCAGCTGGCGGAGCGCGGTGTCCAGCGCCGCGCGCGACGTGACCACGAGGGTCCGGGGGACGTTGAAGCCGGTCTGGGGCGCCAGCTCCGGCAGGGTCGTCTTGGCCCGCCTGCGAATGGCACTGTCGCTGGGCAGGAGAGTGCGGACCCGCATCCGGGCCAGGCTCCGGCGCCCGGAGGCGCAGAGGAGCGCCTCCGGATCGAGGGTCGGGATGAGGACATCGATCTTTTCGGAGCGCGCGATGCGCTGCAGGGCGGCGAGGTACGCCGCCTCCCCGCTGGCTGGCGCCGGGGTCAGATGAACGGCGTCGAAATAGGAGCTGTACGACCCGGTGAATCGCAAGTCGAAGGTGAGACCGACCAGGCGACCGCGGAACTCCCGAGCGGCCCGGAGGCTCCGCGCCACCGCCACCCCCGGAGCAGGGTTGGCGGCGGCGGCGAGGCCGGTCACACCGACGGTCAGGCTACGCCCGGATCTCGAGCCCATGGCGGCGGACCTCTGCGACGAACGCAAACACATCGTGCCGGGCCTGATCGTGACTGATCCCATACCGCTTCACCAGGCGGCTGGCCACCGTGTCAGCCGCGAGGTCTTTCGAGTACAGCTCCCAGACCAGGGCTCCGGTCGAGTTCAGCGTGAACACGTCCCCGCTGTCGGGCTTGAAGACCAGGCTCGAAGCCACATCTGGAGCGCACTTGATGGCAGCCATCTATTGGTCCTCCCGCTTTGCCGTCGTGGTCCGTTGGGTCTCGCGAAGACCCGAGACAACTACGGGATAGGTGGGATAGATCTCGCTTGCTCGCAGATACGCCTCGCGGGCGCCCTCGCGGTCGCCGGATTTCTGGAGCGCCAGACCGAGGCCCGCGAGGGAGCTTACCAGGTCGGGCTCACGATCCAGGGATTCCTTGAAACGCTCGATAGCGCCCGGGATATCTTTGGAAAAGAGCGCCACCCATCCCCGGATCGACGACGCGTCGGTCAGAATCGGATACGAGCCGATCTTGGGGAACACCACCCAGACCGGGCGGGGCTGGGGGCGCTGCTTGGCCTTGATCGCCCGCTTGAGGGCCTTGTCCGCTTTCTTGTAATCGCGGGCCTTGTAGAGGGTGTAGCCGAGCCCGAACTGAGCATCGCCGTCATGGCGATTCTCTCGCACGAGCTTCTCAAAAATCGGCCGCGCCCGACCGAACGCGCTCCAGCGGACGTACGCCCACGCGAGGTCGCGCCTGAGGCCGCGGTATTCCTTCTTCTGGAGAAGCTTCCGGAACTCCGCGTCGTCAACGGAACCGGGCGCGTAGACCAGGGCGTAGCGAAACGCCGGCAGCGCCTGCTTGACGCGGTTCTGGCGGACCCGGGCCCAGCCGATCCAGCGGTTCACCTCGGCGGATGCCGGCGCCAGTCGGTACGCGGCCAGGAAGATCGCCTCGGCCGCCTTCGGGTCGCCGCTCTCTAGAACGGCCTTCCCGTGGGCGAGGTGGATGTCAGCAGAGAGGGGGGCCAGGGATGCGGCGCGCTTCAACGGCTTGATCGCGTCGGCATGTCGGCCCGCCCGGGCGAGCGTGAGCCCGCGGCCATAGAGGGCGTCGGCGTCAGCCGAAAGCGCGACGAGCGCATCAAACGCCTTCAGGGCCTTCTTCGGGTTGCCACCCTTCAGGAGGGCCCAGGCCAGGCCACGGGCGGCCTCGGCCCGATACTCGGCCTTGAGCTTGGCATTGTGCGCAGTGCTCCGAAACTTGTCGGCGGCCTCCGCGAACCTCCCCGCGTAGTAGGCGCGCCACGCCGCCTGCAGGTGTGGCACCTCCAGGCGCCTGAGCGCGGCCAATCCACGCCGGGCGGCCAGATGGCCGGGCACGAGCTTCAGCGCCTCGAGGAAGCGCGCGCGCGCGCGATCCGGCTGCTTGCGCTTGAGCGCAATCCATCCGAGCCCGGCCTTGCCCTCGGCGCCAACGTTGCCGGACCGGCCGGAGAGCTTCGCGAACATCCGTTCCGCCTCGGCCAGCTTCCCGAGCTTCACTTGCGCCCACGCCAGGCCCGCGCGGGCAAACGCCATCGTTGCCGGAGACAGGCGCCTGGACTTGGGCGTGAGCTTCCGGAAGGCTTTGACGGCATCAGATGCTTTCCCTCTGTAATACAGCGCCCACGCCTCGTCGTAGGCGCCGAGGCGCGCCCGCCGCAGAGCCCTGAATCCCTGCCGCGCGGCGATCAGCCGCGGCGCGGCGGCGGCGGCCTTGGTGAACGCTTTCTCGGCGGCGCTCAAATCCTTGCGGTGGAGCGCGATCCACCCGAGGCCGGCGGTCGCTTCCGCCCCATTGGGGAACGCCTTCAGGGAGGCCTGGAACGCCGTTTTGGCAGCCTCGTACTTCTTGAGCGCGAGCCGCGCCCATCCGAGACCGTTGAAGATGGAGAACTTGATGGATTTCGGCAGCGGACCCGGCCGCTTCAGCAGAGCCTGAAAGGCCGCCGCGGCCTGCTTCGGCTTGCCTCGATAGTAGAGGGCCCAGGCTTTGTCGAACTCCTTGTACCGCGTGCCTCGCAGGAGCCGTGAAACCTCCCGGGCACGCCCGTAGTACGGCGAAGCAGCAAGAGCGCGGGCAAGGGCAGCCTCCGCCTCATCGAACTTGCCACGGGCGAGCGCAATCCGCGCCATGCCTGTCTCCCATTCAATAGGCCGCGTGCGCTTGAGCGCGTTGAAGAGCTTTTCGGCGTCCGCGTGGCGGCCGGCGGCGACGTACGCCCATGCGAGCGCCGACTGCACCTCAGGCCACTTCGGCTTGAGCTTGAGCGCGGCCTCGTAATGCGGGATCGCCTTGTCAACCTGCTTCCGCGCGACCAGGAGATCTCCGAAAGCCCGCTCCCCATCGCGCTTCTTGGATGTGCGCTTCATGTATTCGCTGAAGTCGTCCTTCGCCTTCCCCAGGCGACCCAGCGCCATGTGCGCGTAGCCGCGACCGAGATACGGCTCGTCCCACTCCTCGGACTGGCCTTGAAGCAGATCGAACTGAACGAACGCCGAGCGGGGCCAGCTCTTCTTGAGGTAGGTCCACCCCAGCCCCTTTCGCGCTTGGGAAATGTCCGGGTTTTCGATAGGACCCACCTCGTCCCAAGACGCCACCTCGTCCGGGAGTTTGAAGGTGTGTTGCTCCTCCAACGTGAGTCGCCGATGCGAAGGGGCCTCGCGGAGCACTCGCTTGAAGATCAGCAGGGACTCGTCGTACCGCCCCTGATTCCACACCGTCCAACCCAGGAGCAGGCGCGCCTGCGTCCCATCCGGCGACTTCTTGAGGATCGCCCTCAGCGCGCGCTCAGCATCGATGAACTTGTCCGCCTCGTATGCCTTGACCGCGGCCTCAAATGGCCCGGCCATCACGGCTGAGGGGCGCACGGCGAGAGCCAGCACCGCGACGACAATAAGGAACGTCCACGAGATACGGCGAAGCGTGTTGGTCATTGGCCTATCCTCCTAAAAAGTCCCTTGTGCGCTTCCGACGGGGAGATGCCCGGCCGCAGCCGGGTAACCCCGCAGAATTCCCGAACAAGCAAGCCTTGTTCCAGGATCCCTGGAAGGGAGCTCAGGACGGAAAAGCCTAGGTGTGGAGAGGGGTTAGGGCGATGAGACGAAGAACGCTCACAACGGGAGGCTCTGGCAGGAACGCCAGAACTCTGGCAGGAAATCCATGGCGCGGCAGCCATAGCGGGCCACTCTGCGCCGCTCGAGCGCCGGGTTTAATGAGTCACCTCTAACCCCTTGTTCTACTTGGCCGTATTCACCTCCGCCTCAGTGACCATGTCCCGGACGTTGGGACTCTGAGCCGGCCAAGTTTGGGCAAAGTGCACGGCGACCTTCAGAGGGAGATCCGTAGCTGATCAACAGGAGGAAAGAAACCTGGTGGGCAGGGACGGAGTAGCTCTGACACAAAACTGACACACCACGCGGGAGGCTGGTCCAGCAGCTCTTAGGCACTGCCCTCCGTTTGCCGTTGAGCTGGGCTACGAGTGGCGTGGTGTTGGGTCGGTTACAGGCCGATCCGGGCAGATCTCCAGGCAGATCACAACAATGGAATCTTGGTTGGATGGCGGGCGCCCAAGAGTCGGACGCCTATGGTTCCCGGAACCTCGAACCTACTGATGAAGAGTCCAACCTCGGACCGATCCATCGAGGGCCAACACGATGGGTCCCGACTCCCCTCCGGGCTCTTGAGGCCCACAGAGCGTCAAGCTCCTCATCGAACGGGGTCAGTGTACGCGCTCGGTGCAACTCATCCTCGCTGCTTCCGCCTTGACACTTTTCGGAACTGTCCCTTCTCACCGATCAACTTGGCCGGCTCCACGACAACGGCCTCCTGCGGCGAACGGACGGCCCGGCCAATCTCGTCGCAGTCGGCGTCATGTCGCCTGAGGATCGCTCTCGCTCGTTCGACATGATCGCCTCGATGGGAGACGACCAAGCAGAAGCCGATCCCCATATTGAACACCCGAAACATCTCTTGAACACTCACATTCGCTTCGCTCTGGATGATTTTGAATATGGGGGGTGTCTCGGGCAGAGAATGGATCACATACCCTATATCCGACTCGACACGAAGCAAGTTCAGCAATCCATCACCGGTGATGTGCACGAGCGCCTTGACGTCAACGCCGCTCTTCAACACCTCGACGACGCCGCGAGCATAGATACGGGTCGGCACGAGAAGCTCTTCGCCGAGCGTCCGTCCAAGTTCCTCGAAGCGACTGCCGATGGCGTGCTTTCTGAAAAGACGCCGAGCAAGGGTAAGGCCATTGCTGTGAATACCGCTGCTTCGCAACCCAAGCACGACGTCATCCGGCTCTATCTGCCGGCCGACTAGGATCCTATCTAGCGGGACAGTACCCACGGCGGTCCCAGCGAGATCAAAACCATAGCCGCGCTTCTTGCCTTTGATCATCTCTCGAACCTGGGCGATTTCGCCCCCGGGAATGGTGATCCCGGCATCCAGAGCGCCTTGTTTCAAGCCAATCGCCAGTTCGGAGAGAAGGTGGACGTTCGGCTTCTCCACCGCAATGTAGTCCACCATCGTCAGAGGCTCGGCACCCACGCATAGGATGTCGTTAACGTTCATCGCGACACAGTCAATCCCGATCGTGTCGTACTTGTCCATCAGTTGGGCGACAAGAATCTTCGTCCCGACTCCATCCGTCGATATGGCAACACCTGTCCCGCTCACCTCAATGACATTTGCAAAGAATCGGAATGGAAGCTTCACGCTCCCTAAGCCATCGGGCCTCGTTCCAAAGGTCTTCTCCAGCTGTTGAAGAACCGTCTCCAAGCCAAGCTCTTCCCTTTGAGTATCAACTCCCACCTTCGCATAGGAGGATCTCCTGTCCGCTAGACGCCCGCCGTCTCGAACCGTCGCCTGCCTGTCCGCGTCAGTCATCCGCGCAGACCCTCATTCTGATTTCGGTTGCCTGGAAAAGCTGTTGCTCGCGGGCTTTGAGTCTCACGATCTCTTCTTCCGGACGAGCGGTTTTCGCGCAGAAGTGTCACTCGATCTCATCTGTTCCAGGCGGGTACGAGATCGCCGGATAGCCTGCAATACATTCGAAGACGCTTTTGTCGAACGCGATCTTACCCTCAACTGGAATGCTGGACTCGAGATGTGCCACAGTGGAAAGATCTCGCCAATCCCGAGCCCCTGCGGGAGGCGAGCCGCTCCGGGCACCAGACGTCGCGATGGGACCACGAGAGCGGTGACCACGGGAGCCTCTATTACTTCTCGAAGTTCTTTGCGTTCCTTACAACGGGAGATACTAGTCGGGACGCCTTGTTTAGCAGATCGGGTTTGCACGGGGTCGGATATCGAGGATCGCTCCCCATCCCGTGTGCGGTCGCATCCACGAGCTCGCTCACGATGGGGTCGAGGCTCACGTGCTTTCTTGCTTCTTCGCCCCTCGCCTCACTCCGGGAGTCCTATAGGTCCTATGAGACCACACCAGCCTCTTAAAGCTACTAGCGCCATCTTGGCACTTTGTCAATCAAAAAAACGACCGATAGGGTACACGTCCACCGTTTGCGGCTATATCTTGGGTATCATCATCCCCTGGGTCTTTCACCACGAGGGGAAGCCTGTCTTGTAGCCCGCGTGTTCCGGCGCTCAAAGCGTCACTTGTCGACTCCGGTTCCTGTATTGGCACCACTCGCACGACGGCGTACCTTCTGGCGGCGAGGATTGTTCAAGCACATAGAGCACCTCCGCCAGGAAATCCAAGAAGGCCCCGTCATGCCGCGGGATCTCAATCCACCTGAGGGCTCCACGAAGCGTCCCGGACTGCTTGTCCTGGGGTGCGAACACCTCCGGCTCGAAGACGAGCAACACCAGCTTGCTCACCGGGCTGACAGCCGGTCGGTCGGGTGCGGGATGCTCAAGGGCATAGGCGTAGGCGTGGAGCTGAAGGGCGTACAGACTTAACTCCTCGAGTTTCCGGCCGGCGGTCTTGAAGTCGACGACACCGTACGTACCGTCCTCAAACTTCACGAGGCTGTCCAGCCTGCCCCTGATAAAGCACGTCGAGGCCCGGCCGGGAATTCGAATCGGACTCGATTCCACGTCCTGGTCAGCGAGCTCAAACACGCCGGTCGGGGCATCAGGCGACACCGCCTCGGTTCGGGTGCCGAGCAACGCCACCTTCATGCAGCTGTCGATTTGATTGAAGATGGCCGGAATCATCGTCGGGTGGCGTAACCCCTCCCGAACCTTCACGTAGAAGCACCGCGGGCAGTCGTGCCACAGGAAGGTCAGATCGGAAGGGGCCAGTCGCCAGGTCTGTTCAGGCATCGGTCATTACCTACCCTTTCGCCTGTCTAAATAGCGCCCCACGATTTGGAGGCGTCGCGCGCCGGGGATGCCTTGCCGAGCGAATCCGACGAGCCGTAGCGG
>JBHIBG010000043.1:0-20871 GCA_046758965.1 Methylomirabilia bacterium
AGCGCTCCCTCATACCGTCGCCTGGCGAAGGCTGCCCGCGCCTCCACGTAGGCGAGTGGTGCCGATCCAAGATTTCACCTCCTGCGGAGTGAATACTATACACATGATGGGTAATCAAGCCCAAAAAAATTGCGGCTGCTGGACAGCTCTATGCCTTCGTCGCGTCGAGGCTGACAACGGGCTCGTCTCCGAGCACCTCAGCACTGTGCACCGCGCCCCGCGGCGCGGCCAGACAGTCACCCGGCTCAAGGATCACCCCATGGCCTTCCATCCTCATGCGAAACCGGCCGGACAGGACCGCGTCGATCTTGTCGATGGCGTGCATGCGGGTACATGTATCCCGAAACGCGACAGCCCCGCTGCCCCAGTTTCTGCCGGAGCGCCGTCTCCGACAGCGGGCCGTCCCGCTCGGCATCCCACCTCTCGACCTCCACCACCTCTCCCACTCCTCGGGCGCTCGGTACCTTCTAGCTCCAGACCCCCGGAATCTTCGCTGAACAGGAGGGGCACACGCCTCGGTTGGGGGTGAGGAGGTCCTTCACGATGGTGTACCCCACCCGCTCGATGAGGAGTGCCCCGCAGGTGGGGCAGTAGGTGCTCTCAAACCGCCCCACCCGGCCCGGGAGGTTTCCGGCATAGACGAAGCGCAGCCCCTCGGAGACTCCGATCTCGGCGGCGCGGAGCAGGGTCTTCTCGGTGGTGTTCGCCCGATCGGTCATCCTGTACTCCTGATGAAAGGCGGTCACGTGCCACGGGATATCGGGGGAGACCGAGGCGAGGAACTTTGCGATCTCTCGGAGCTCCCCGTCCGAGTCGTTGAACCCCGGGATCACCAGCGTCACGACCTCGAGCCAGAACCCCTTCGCGCGGAGACGCCCAATCGACTCCAGGACCACCTTGAGGACGCCGCCCAGCTTGCGGTAGTGCTTGTCATCAAACCCCTTGAGATCCACCTTGTAGAGGTCCACCCACGGGCGGATGTACTCCAGCACCTCCGGAGTGGCGTTGCCGTTCGAGACGTAGGAGCCGACCAGCCCGCGCGCCTTCCCCTCCTTGAACACCTCAATGGCCCACTCGCTGGTGATCAGCGGCTCGTTGTAGGTGGAGGTGAGGACGCGCGCCCGATGGCGGAAGGCCATGTCGACGATCTGCTGCGCGCTCATCTGCTCGGGCGGCACCCCCGCCACGCGATCGCGCAGAGCCTGCGAGGTCAAGAAGTTCTGGCAGTTCTTCACCGAGAAGAACCCGGCGACGTAAGAGTGCTCCCCTGCCACCTCGAGGTTGTAGACTTCTCCTTCGAAAGGCTCGCTGATCACCGACCGCACCGGCACCAAGAAATGACAGTTCGACTCACGGAATTTCTGCCGGGCCCTATGCTCCCTGTACCATACGACGGTGAACTGTTCGGGTTGGCGGCGAACGGGCCGCCCCTGAATGCATCCCTGGAAACCCACTGAAGCGACGTAGACGGAGGGAAGATATCCCAAGCGAAGAATGAGCGCGGCGATTCCGTAGGCTAGGTCTCGCGAGACGGTCGTCGCGCTCAACTTCCCTCCGCGATATTCGTGACCGTCGCCCGCAACGTAGGCGTCCAAGAACGCCTCTTGGACAGAAGCGTCAGCGGCGAATATCTCACGCGGAACCCGCTTCCGTGCGGCACCCCTCCCACACAGCGCCTCGAAGAAGAGCCCGAGCGAAGATTTACCGACCTCAAGGGCGGTCGCGGTTGAGCGGCGGACTTCCTGAGGACGGACTCCAAACAATTGCTCTAGGGACTCTTTGACCTCATTTCTCGCTTGCTCCTCGGAATGGCTGAAGCTGAAGACGAGGTTTAAGCTGTTCGGCCGACCCTTCGAGCGCATGATAGACCCTTCAGCACAGTAGAACCCAAGAAGCCTCGCGAAGGTCTTGTCTAACGCGATAAACCTGGGAATGCCGGGCCTCCGCTCGTTGGGGAACCGAACCCTATCGCCTTCGACCATCATTCCCTGAGTCTTCTCGTACACCCAGCGACCCCGACGAACTTTACTCCGCACGTGCCGTATGTATGACGGATCTCTGCCGAGATGAACTCCGATAGCGCGCGAGGACTCGCCATTTTCTGCTGCCCGCACGAGCGCCTCGACGTCTTTCGGAGACAACGAGCGAGGGATCAAGAAGGTGGCGGCGATGGTCTTCAAGAGATCGGCCGCATCCAGCGTGATTCGCTCTCCAGGGGATAGTAGCTTGGGAACGAGCAGGAAATGCCGTGGCGTGAGATCCCTCGCCGCAACTTCTTCGAACTCGCCCGTGGAGGGGTCGGTGGTGGCCACCCACCGATGATCCGGAGTGCACCGGATGGCGGGAAGATACATCGGCCTGATGACGGACAAGGGGCCCCGGTACGAGTGTTTGAACGCCTTGACAACGGGTCTCACCTCGCCGGATGCCGCGATTACGTTCACTCCGTGCGGAAATCCCACCTGGCCATCAGGCGCGCAGATCGTTTCCCCGGCCCCATCGAATATCGCCTTAATCGATACGACCCCCGCCGGCGTCAGAATTGGCGTGTCGCCGAGGAAACAGTAGCTGCAGTGATAGTCACATCCGAGCATCCCGAAGGAGAGCGCGCGGGCGCCGGGGTAGGCATGGAAGAACGGTTTCTTCTCGATCGGGTCGAGCTGGAGCGCGGCCACGTAGCCCGTGGGGACCATCAGGCAGCCGTCCTCGTTCCAGCGGACCTTGCAGATCCCCTTCTGGCCGGGCAGGATGAGACAGCGGTGGCCGCACGCGTAACAGCGCACGCGCCCCTCGGGGAGCCGCTCGCAGAGCTCTCCCTCGCGGGCGAGCCGGGACAGGACCTTCTCGAGGGTGACCGGTACTGCCATGGTCCCCCTCAGTGTACCGCCGAAGCCATCACCTGTTCTAGGAGATCCCCCGTGACTCTGGGAGCAGACGTGGACAGAGTGCGCCCCCGCGGTACGCGCCGCCTCTCGTTCCGGGACGCGCTCGACGCGAAGCGCCCCGCCCCTATTTCATTCCTAGTTCCTTGAAAAATGCCGTTACGCTATCCTTCAAAACGTTAGGGCCCTGAAAAACCGCATAGTGCGCGAGCGGGCTTTCGAAACTTCCCAATCTAGCCCCCTCGATATTCTTCGCCGCTTCCTGCGCCGTGACGAAACGAAGCCATTGATCATTCTTGACGTGGATTATCAGCGTTCTCGCCTGAATTCTTCGGAGCTGATCGTTGATATTGTACCCGGGCAATGCCTCATTTCTGTACAGCAGGTCGTTCACGTCATACGCCCGGGCCCGCCTGATGAGGTTCACTCCCTGTTCCCCCTTGGGATCCCAATAGAACACTTCCTTCTTGACCACATCCCAACCCTGCTTGACCCGAAGATCAAAACTCAACCCTGTCTGAGTGAGGACCGACCATCCGAACATCATCCCCTGATTGGGATGCCGTTCTTTCGGCAGATGGTAATAGTCCCCTCTTGTTTCGCGCCAGACGGGATCGCTCTTCATTGCCGCGGTCATGAGCTGAAAGAGCCAGCCGACCACGGGATCGTTCGCCGTGATTCCTCCAATCGGCATGATGGCCTCAACGTAATCGGGATGCAGAACAGCCCAAAGGTAGCTCTGGATGGCACCCATTGAGACCCCTGTGGCCAACTTCACCTTGCCGACGTTGAGCCCGTCCTTCAACAGGCGATAGTTGGCCTGGACCATGTCCATAAAACTGTATTGAGGAAATTTCAGCCCGAGCCCATCACTGGGTTTGCTGGCGCCCCACAGACCCAAAGCATCGAGAAATACGACATAGTACTTATCGGTATCGATGAGCTTGCCCGGTCCGACGACAGCGCCTTTGGAAAACTTGTTGCCGGCCTGTCCCTCGTACCAGAAATTGTAGGAAAACGCCGCGTCCCCGGAATAATAGGAGCTGATGATCACGGCGTTGATGATTCTGCCGTCGGCGTCCCGCTTGGGGGTTCCTACATCGATATACGCCAAACGAAGTGGTTTAGCCCCTAACGACTCCAGCGTAACCCCGCCCCTTCCCCCGAATGCATAGGCCGACTCATCGCCGAATTCGTATGTTCCTCCTATCTTGAATTCGGGCACGCGGTAAAACTTCTTCAGATGGCCGAGGCCTTCTATTCCGGAAGCCCTCGTCACCTCGCCGGCATGGCCATCTATCGCGAGGGTGAACAAAAAGGTGATTATTCCGATGCCCGTCGTCGCCCACTGCTGCCATCTTGTCGATCTCATGGTTTGACCCCCCTTCGTGAAAAGGCGCTACTCCTTCAGCCGCTCCCTCTCTGCCCGTCGTGGCGGGCCGGGGCCGGGGTGCTAGACGCCGAGACCCGCCTTCACCGCATCCCGCGTGATGGCGACCAGCCGGTCCACCTGCGCCTCGGTCACCACCAGAGGCGGAGCGAAGAAGACCGACTCGCCGCGGATCCGGGTCACCACGCCTCGCTTCATCATCTCCTGGCGAACGCGCGGGCCCACCTTCTGCTCCGCCGGGAAGGTGGCCTTGGTGCCCTTGTCCTTCACGAGCTCGATGGCGGCCAGGAGGCCCTTCCCTCCCCTGATGTCTCCCGCGTGCGGGTGGTCGCCGAAGGTCTGCTTGAGCCCCTCGTACAGGCGCGTCCCCATCCGTGCCGCATTCTCCCAGAGACGCTCCCGCTCCATGATCTCCACGTTCCTAATCCCGACCGCGCAACAGGTCGGGTGCCCGGAGTAGGTATAGGCGTGCATCCACCGGCTCTCCGGCGGCACCGAGTCCAGGGCCTCCTTGATCTCGCGCGTCACCATGATCCCTCCCAGCGGGACGTACCCCGAGGTCACCCCCTTGGCGAAGGACATGATGTCTGGCTCCACGCCCCAGTGGGTCAGGGCGAACCAGTGGCCGGTGCGGCAGAAGCCCGTGATCACCTCGTCGGCGATGAAGAGCACCTGGTGGCGGGTGCAGATCTCCCTGACGCGCGGGAAGTAGTCGTCGGGCGGAACGATGACGCCGCCACCCCCGATGATCGGCTCGGCGATGAAGGCCGCTACGGTGCCGGCCCCCTCGCGGAGGATCGCCTCCTCCAGCTCGCGCGCAGCGGCCTGCCCCACGCTCTCCCCGGGCTTGGCGCCCTCGAACCGATAGGCGTAGGGCGGCTGGATGTGGACAAAGCCCGGCACGCGCGGCTCGAACATCTTCCAGTAGAGAGCCATGCCGGTGGCGCTCATGGCCTGGAGCGTCACGCCGTGGTAGGCCTCGCGCCGGGCGATGATCTTGACTTTCTCGGGCCGACCCCTGGCTTTCCAGTAGAAGCGCGCCGTCTTGAAGGCCGACTCGTTGGATTCGGCCCCCCCGCAGGTGAAGAAGATCGCCTGCATACTCCGATACGCGAGGCCGATCAAGCGCTCCGCCAGGGTGATGGCCGGGATGTTGGACGAGCCGATGTAGTTGGAGAAATAGGCGAGGTCCTTCATCTGGGCCCCGGCAGCTTCGGCGAGCTCCGCCCGACCGTGTCCCACGTTGACGTTCCAGAGGCCGGCGAGGCCGTCGAGATACTCGCGGCCGTGCACGTCGGTGATCACCGCCCCGCGTCCCTTGACAGCGACCAGGGGATCAGCGTGATCGATAGGGTGATGCAGGGAGTGGATCAGATGCGCGTGATCAGCCTTGACGAGGTCTGCTGGACTCTGCGGCGCCATGAAGAACCCTCCCCGAAGTGAAGAAGGACCGCGACCGGTGAAGCCTCTGCGCGCTGAGGTGCTGCCGGTAGTCGCCGCCGGAGATGGGGACCGCGCGGCGACGACGGCCGTTGTACCAGTAGATCCACGCCGTCACCTGCCCCCCGCCGGTGAGGTGAACCCGCGTCTGCCGCCGGAGGTAGAGACTCCGATCCTCGGCGGCAGGATCGTATCCCTCCTCGCGGTCCAGGACGGCGAGGAGCCCCGGCGCGCTGAAGCGATACACCTCGCCGCGAATCAGCCCGCCGTGATCCTGGACCGCGCCGGGATAGCCATCCAGGTCCAGGAGGCCGCCCCCCGCGGTTCCCGCCTCAACGAAGTCGGCTCTGCCTGCGATCAGGTGATGCAGCGGGAGCCCGCGCATGAGGGTGCCATAGACAAAGAGGAAGTCGGAGCCGCCGCTCACTGCCCCGGCTGACTGAGCCGCGCGGTGGTCGACAGAAGAGAGGCGAGCCGTCTCACGAGTCGGGCTTTCGGACTTCCGGCTCCTCACGGGAGCACGTCGCTGTGCTCTGTCAGGTGGGGACTCCGAAGCGTGGCAACACCCACTGCCTCAGAACCAGCAAGCCGACGATCAGGCCCCCGCCCACGAGGATTTCGGTCCACGTCATGTCAGATTTCCCCCTCCGTTCGCGGCCCGGAGCACGGCATCCAGGAACTGGCGTTCCGGAAGTGCCCCTTCGAACTGGACCCGGTCGTTGATGATGATCTTCGGCACGGCCATCACCGCGTACTTGCGGGAGAGGGCCGGGAACTCGGTGGCCTCGATGCAGTCGGCGCGGAGCCGGGGGGACGCCACCGCCATGTGCTGAGCCAGGCGCACGGCCCGGGGGCAGTGCGGTCAGGTCGGGGTGGTGAACACCATGATGTGAACCGGCTTGGCCAGCGCAGCAAGGGTCTCCCTAGTCTCCTGAGCGAGCGCTGGCTCCCCCGTCGAGGCCACAACGATCGCGTCGACCAGGTTGGTAAACTCGTAGCCTGACGGGAGGCCGAAGAAGCGAATGCCGTAGTCGCGCTCCCCTTCCACCACGATGGCGGGGACCCGATCCACCTCGTAGGCCTCAGCGCTCTCACGGTCCAGCACCAGGTTCAAAACCCTCGCTGAGACCTTGTCCGAGCAGTCGGCCACCTCCTTGGCAAGCCATTCGGTCTGCCGGCAGGCCTCCGATCCCAGTTCTTGGGAGAAGACGGTCAGCGTCACGGGATTGGTGAGCTTCTGGAACTCCCTCCGGACTGCCTCGACGTCTCTCTCGGAAAGAATCGCCATCCGGATCTCCTCCTCTGAAATCCCCCCGCCATTATACCTCGCTCCGCGGCGACCGGCTACCGCGCCACCGGCAGGTCGTCGCGGCTCCCCCGCTCCGCCCAGGAGCGGTCGTAGCCAACCCCCCGCGGCCACCCAAGGAGCCTCAGGACGAAACCAGCGCTTCCTCCTCTACCGTCCCTGAAAGTTGGCTGATCGCTTCTCGACAAAGGCGCGCACCGCCTCGTGATGGTCCTCAGTCCTGAAGGTCTGGGCCTCCAGGGCCAGCGAGGTGTCGAGCACCAGATTTACGGCCGCTTTGAGAAGCTTGTTAACCGAAACCTTGGTCCACTTCACCGCCAGGATGGGGCCGCCGGCGAGCCGGTGGGCGAACTCGAGGGCTCGGCCGAGAGATTCGGCCGCGGGCACCACGTGGTTCACCAGGCCGATCCGCTCCGCCTCCTGGGCAGCGAGGAGGTCACCCGTCATCAGGTACTCCTTGGCGTGGGCGGGGCCGACGAGCCACGGCCAGATCACCGCGCCGCCATCACCTGCGACAATCCCCATCTTCACGTGGGGATCGCCGATCTTCGCGGTATCGGCCATGAAGATCGTATCGCAGAAGAGGGCCAGCGTCGCGCCGAGCCCGGTGGCGTGGCCGTTGACCGCCGCGATCAGCGGGGCCTCGAGATCCAGGAGGTCAGAGATGATCTTCCTCGCCTCCCACTGGACCAGGTCAAACGCCCGGGGGTCCGCCTGGAGCTCCTGGAACCACTCCACGTCCCCTCCGGCCGAGAAGGCGCGTCCGGCTCCCGTGAGGACGATGGCGCGGGCCTCCGGGTCCCTGGCGACATCCCCGAAGATTCTGGCCAGTTCGGCGTGGAGGGTGGCGTTGATGGCGTTGAGCTTCTCCGGCCGGTTCAGCGTCAGGACCAGCACGGTCCCGTCACGCTTGACTTCGACCATTTGATAAGCCGAGTACCTCATGATTCCCTCCCTCTCCTCTCCGGGCTCGCTACGATCGATGGCCCCTCACGCGGGAGGCGAGGTCCGGCATGAGAGCCTCACCGCGCCAGACGCTCGAAGACCGGGGCCATCCGCTTGAGGGCGAGGCGGAGGTTGGTCTCCGAGTTGGCGTAGGAGAGACGGAGATACCCCTCGCCGTACTCTCCGAACGCGCTCCCCCAGAGGACCGCGACGCCGGCCTCCTCCAGAAGGCGGGTGGCGATCTCCTTCGCGGGGCGTTTGAGGGCTTTCACGTTGGGAAAGACGTAGAAGGCGCCCCGCGGCCGGGTGCAGGAGATTCCCGGAAGCCGGTTGAGCTGCTCCACGAGGAGATCCCTCCGGCGCTTGAACTCGGCCACCATCCGATGCACCGGCGACTGGTCGCCCTGGAGGGCGGCGATGCCGGCGAGCTGGATGAACGTCGCCGTGCAGGAGGCCGAGTTGACCATCAGGCGGGTCAGGTGCTCAGCCAGGGGTTCCGGCATCACGCCGTAGCCGAGCCGCCACCCGGTCATGGCGTACGCCTTGGAAAAGCCGTCGAGGATCACCGTGAGCGGCTTCATTCCCGGAAGCGAGGCGATGGAGGCAAACTCCCCCTCGTAGAGGAACTCTCGGTAGATCTCGTCGGCCAGCACCGGGATCCTCCAGTGCCGGGCCATCTCAGCGATCCGCTCGAGCTGACCCCGATCCAGGACGCCCCCTGTCGGGTTCTGGGGCGAGTTGATGATGATCAGCTTCGTCTTCTGCGACGCCTTCCGCTCGAACACCTCCATGTCGAAGCCGAAGCCAGTCTCCTCGCGGAGGGGAATCGGGACCGGCACGCCGCCGACGAAGTTGATCACCGACTCGTAAATGGGGAATCCGGGGTTGGGATAGATGACCTCGTCGCCCCGGTTCACCAGAGCCAAAATGGTGAAGAACATGATCGGCTTGGCCCCGGGAGTGACCACCACCTCTTCGGGGCTCACCGGGGTCCCGCGCGTGGAGGCGATATGCTTGGCGATCGCTTCGCGGAGCTCCGGGAGCCCGGCAGAGGGGCCATAGTGGGTCACGCCGGCGGCCAGCGCCTGTGACGCCGCGGCCTTGATGGGCTCTGGGGTGTCGAAGTCCGGCTCGCCGATCTCCAGGTGGACGATCGCCTTGCCTTGACGCTCCAGGTTCTTGGCCATCGCGAGGACCTCGAAGGCCGACTCTGTGCCGAGGCGAGACATCCGTTCTGCGACGTTCATGGGATTCCCTCCGTCAAATTTCCCATTATACTGGACGCCGTGGAGTTCGTAGAGATTCCCACCGGCAAGTTCTGGATGGGGTGGGAAGAGGGCCTGCTAGGGGAGGGACCGCGCCACTCGGTCTGGCTGGACGCGTTTGCGATCGCCAGGACCCCGGTGACGAACGCCGAATACGCGCGCTTCCTCGAGGCCACGTCACTCTCACCGCCAGCGTTCTGGGGCAAGCCCCGCTTCGCCGAACCGAACCAACCCGTGGTCGGGGTGAGCTGGTCCGAGGCCACGGCCTACTGCGACTGGCTCACCCTGAACAGCGGGGAGACTCACCGGCTCCCCACCGAGGCCGAGTGGGAAAAGGCCGCCCGCGGAGGCCTTGAGGGCGCCCGCTACCCCTGGGGCAACGCGACGCCCGAGGAGGTTTTCCCCGGCGTCACGCTCCCGATGGACCGGCCCCCTCAGGTCGCCTCCGGCCCGCCGAACGGCTTCGGGCTGACGGATCTGTCAGGCTCCTGTCACGAGTGGTGTCAGGACTGGTACGAGCAGGACTACTACTCGGTCTCCCCCAGCCTGAACCCCCGCGGCCCGCTCAGCGGCACGCGACGGGTCTCTCGCGGTGGCTCGTGGCGACATCAGTACCCGTGGAGCCGCGTGGCATTTCGCTCGAGCCTCCCGCCCCACCTCCGCTACTCCGACTTCAGCTTCCGCGTCATCCGCCCCTCCTGATCCTACCAGAGCGCCTCGGGGAGCGGGAGGCCCTTGAAATCCTCGTCCCCGAGCGGCTCGTCCGGCTGGACATCCATCATCCCGAGGAACGCATAGAGCTGGCGGAGATGCTGGGCCGCATGCCAGGTCGTCCGCTCCAGAAGCTCGTGGACGGTCTGCGCGCCGTAGTAGGTGGTGACGGGCCGCGCGTAGACGGCGCTCTCCGCTCTGGCGCGCCATTCCCGGAGCCGAGAGCGGACACGCTCTCCGTAGCGCGCGATGGCCTCACCGTCACCGAGCTCCGGCGGAACGGGCTCGACCAGCCACTCGTAAGGATACTGGTTCTGCTCCACGCCGTCGACAAACGCCGCGCTGAGCCTGAAGACATGGTAGCCAAGCTGGCGCACCGGGCGATCCCTGTCCGGAGACTTCAGCTCGAGCTTCTCCACCGGAACCTGGCGGATGGCCCGCTGGGCTCCGGCGAGGATCCTGTCCAACCGCTCGAGCAGCAGTGCGGGTAAGAGCCGCTCGGGCTCGGCATAGGGAACACCCAGGAGTTCAGCGACAGCACGCGGACTCCACCCTTCCACCGCCCGTTCCCCCGTAAGCACTGCCGGGACCGTACTCACGCCGGCCCGATGGAGCTCGTGGATCGCCGTCGGGCTCGCCTCAACGTTGATCGCTTCGAACTCGACCCCCCATGACGAAAGCAACTCCTTCGTCTTGGCGCAGGAGCTTCACCCGGGACGGTAGTAGAACCTCACCGGCTTCACAGGCGCTTGCCGCCCATCGTCAGGCATCATGGTTGGCCCTCACCGGCACGCCGGCTGCGTATAGGTTGCGTCCGGTGGCGTCGTCCAGCCGGTCCACCGCCCGGCGGGCCGCCCCTGGGTCCGGGTGCCCGTCGGTATCGACCTGTCTTCTCGCCCCGGGCCGACGTGGAGGTGAACCACCTCGGCCGCTTGATCCGGCTCTCCCCCGCCACACCCGCCGAGGCTCACTTAATCACGTTATCCGCCCGGCAGCTCATCTCCTGTCCGTTAGACAGCCGAGCGGAGGCTCCGTCATGGCCGCCCGGAACGAGGTCATGCCCAGGGTTGCATCTTGGGACCGTAGCCGCCGATCCGATCGACCTTGACCCGCACGACCAATCGCTTCTCTCCGGGTCGGCGGAACGGGTACTTGTCCACACCCAAGAAGCGCTTCGCAAGCTTGTCGATCTGCTCGTCGGCCCCAGCCTCAGTCACGCTCGCCTTTCCGTGGAAGACCATGTAGGACTGGGGATCGTTGCGGTCCTGCACGGAGATGATGGCGCGGGGGTCGCGGCGCAGGTTCTTCGGCTTGAGGCGCCCTTCGGCAGTGTTGAACAGCACCTCGTCGCCTTCGACGTCCATCCAGACCATCGTCAGCTGCGGCTTTCCCTCCGCGTTGAACGTGACGACGTGCCCGTAGGCCTTGTCCTGCAGAATCTTCTTCACGGACTCCGGCAGTGCGATCGCCATGGCTCTTCCTCCTTGATCATGACGGCGTGAATGGGATGAAGCGGCTGGCCCGCTCGACATTGTGGCATGGACTACCCCTCAGAGACAACATGCGGTCAGCGCCGACGAGGAGGCCATGAACTCACGGCGAACGTAGAGCGCGGGGCAGCGAGCAGTCCGAGAGCGAGGGTGAGGATGAGTACCGCGAGTCTGAAGCTCATGATCGTCCTTCGCGCTCGTCACTCGGGCGCGCGGACCTTCTTGATGACCAGGCTTGATGGTGCGTTGGCGAAAGGCCAGCCTGCGATCACTGCCGTGAACCTTCCCGCGGTCCCGCCCGCGACCGCCACCTTCAACTGTTCGGGCGCGCGGAACTTGGGGATCAACGTGCCGTTGGTCTCCGGGCTTTGATGCGCGGCCAGGATGTGGTCGGGCAATCCCTCCCCGCCGTCTATACCAGGAAGTAACTCTTTGAACGGCTTCTGGAGCCGCTCCCAGAGAAACTGCCGAACATCGGCTTTTGACCAACCGTCCGCCGCAATAGTACGGGCGTGCTCGGGAGAGAGGACGACGAGCGTGTCTCCCAGGGCCGTGGCCTTATAGTGCCCGATGACCTCCATGCTCCGAGCAATGGCGGTAAGGATGTCCTTAGCGGTGCGGCTCCGAGGGGCAGAAGTTACCTGCGGCGCCTCGCCGGCAAGGGCTGAAATCGTGCTGTCGCTATGCCGGAACCCCTGCTCGACATGGAAAGGTTCCCAGGGGTTCTCCTCCTCGTTCTCGCCGATGCAGTAGGTGTAGCGGCCGGGGTGCCCAAAGGTGGACATGCTGATAATCCCCGGCTTCGCACCCCCGATGTTGACCCAAACCAGGCGGAGAGCGCGGCCGATGGTGGCGTTCGCACGCCAGCCGGGGCCGAAGACGCCCGCGCCGCAGTTAATGTCCAGCGCCTTGCGCACAGGTCCGTTGATCAGGAAGAAGGGAGCCACCGCGTCGGTGGTGCCTGAAATGCCGAGCAGGTCAAAGGCGTCGTCACATATTGCCTGCACCCCGGCGATAACCACGGCAAGGTACTCCGGCCGGCAGCCGGCCATGACTGCGTTCACCGCAATCTTCTCCACGGTTGCACGGCCAAACCTGGGAGCCACCAACCCGATCAGTTCACCGCCCGCGCGCCCTGCCGCGGCAATGGCCCGTTCAACGCGCGACAGTGTCGGCGGCACCACGGGCAGGCCGTCGGTGAACCCCCGGGAGTAGAGCTCTTCGATGGCGTCTATCTCAGAATTGATCGAGGGCTCCGACATTCTCGTCATAGTCCCCGCTCCCAAGACTCATTCTTCGGCGGTCGCTGTGGGGGAAAGGGAATTCACTTGATCACCTTCTCCGCCTGGAAGAGGAGGGACGGGGGGATCCTAAGCCCGAGGGCCTTGGCGGTTTTGAGGTTGATGGTCAACTCGTAGCGCGTGGGCTGCTCCACGGGCAGGTCGGCGGGTTTGGCGCCCTTGAGGATCTTGTCGACGTAGGCGGTGAGGCGCCGCATCAAGTCAATAAAGCTCGGACCGTAGGACATAAGGCCTTCTCCATACTTTACGTAGCCCTGCTGTGGGTAGATCGTCGGCAGCCGGCTCTTCGTCGCGAGGGCACCGAGCGTTCTTACGTGAAACCTGAAGAGGGGGCTTGACAGCACGAGGAGGGCGCTAGCCCGTTCCCTGGTTGCGACTTCAAATGCGGGCTCGAAATCCTCCCGACTACGCGCCTCCACGGATTGAAGCTCCACACCCAACAGCCGAGCCGCCGCCAGTGTCTCCCTCCACTCTTCTGCACTGGTTGGATCGCTCGGATTCCACAGGACAGCCACGCGGGTCAGCCCTGGAACCACCTCCTGGAGCAGCTGCAGCCGTTTCCCGCTCAACTCCGGGACAAGGCTGGTCACCCCTGTGATGTTCCCACCCGGACGAGCGAGGCTAGCCACGAGACCGGCCTCGACGGGATCTTCAGGGGTCAGCATGACGATGGGAATCGTCCTGGTGGTGTTTTTGGCAGCCCGGATCGCGAGGGTACCCTCCGTCACGATGATGTCAACCGGGAGACGCACGAGCTCGGCCGCGAGTTCGGGGAGCCGTTCGTCCGTTCCCACCGCTTGTCTGTACTCAAAGACGGCGCTCGTCCCCTCAACGTAGCCGAACTCCACTTTCAGAAAAGGGGGGACCCGGTGAGCCACGCTCCCTACACCACCAGCGGAAGCGGGCGCTAGGATGCCGATCCGGTACACCTTCCTCGCCTTCTGCGCCTCCGCAGGCAGCGGCTCCGCGACAAGGCCGAGGGCGAGGGTGAGGATGAGGGCCGCTGTTCTGACCTTCATCTTCGCCTCCTCGCTTTCTTGGTGCTCTTAGACCCCAACGCCTTCAGCTCCGCCTCCGCCTGCTCCAGCCAGAACTGCATGTCCATCTCGCGGAAGAGCGTGGTGGCCGTGCTTAGATGCTCCTGGGCCTTCGGGCGGTCCCCGGTTCGCCGGTACAGCTTGCCGAGGCCGAGGTGGCAGTGGGCGACGAGAGGACGCATCCCGAGTTCGTCGGCGCGAGCACGGGCCTGACGGTAGCACGCTTGGGCCTCCTCGGCATTCGGAGGGTCCTGATGCGACGTAACCTCTCCCATGAGCGACAGGGCCCATGCCTCGGACCCTCGCGCATCGATATAGCGCGTAATCTCGACCGCGCGCCGCGCCAATGGGATCGCCTCCTCGACTCGGCCGGCGAAGAGGAAGGCTTCACTCAGCCCTCCCGTCCTCAGCCAGTGCCCGAAGGGATCTCCGAGGGTAACAGCGCGCCTCACCCCTTGCTCTAAGAGCGCAAGAGATTCGGTGGCACGCCCCGAGACGGCATATGCCGAGGCCAACGGCGCGACGATTATTGAAGAGAGCAGCGGCACATCCGCAACGTCGCACAGTGCCAGCGCGCGCTCGAGTGCGGAGATCGCGTGCTCAAAGTCGCCCTTACGCAGACAAAGGACACCGACACCCTGGCACGCAAAGATGATACTGTGGGGATGATTGGCCGCTTCGGCAATTCGGACCCCTTCTTCTCCGATGGCAGCTCCTTCGGCAAACTCTCCCACCTCGGCCAGAGACCAAGCCAACACGGTTCTGGAGTACACGGAGGCTATCGGGGCCATGCCGAATCGCTCACGGAGCAGATTCCCCTGGAGCGCCATCACGTTTGCTCTAGCGTGGTCAATCGCTCGCTGATATGCGCCCAATCTGCAGTAGGCCATCGCGAGGGCACTATTGGCTAGAACGCGGAGCGACAGCTCGCCGAGGGCGTCAGCGATGGCGAGCGCTCCGTGGCCGTATTCGACGCCGCGGTTTAGGTCGCTCATAATGGTGAAATAGTTACTCAGAAAGGCCGAGACGGCTCCGAGTCGGCGTCGATCCCCGAGGTCCCGGGCCAAGCGTTCGGCCGTACAGAGCTCGTCGAAGATTCTGCCGAATTCCCCCAGTGGGATCAGCGAGTATCGAAGATCGAGCCGGAGGTCCACGGCCTGCTCGAGCGTCTCCCGGCTCTCGGGAAGGTATTTGAGGGCTTCGAGCGCTTGCTCAAACCAGCCGACGGCCGCTCTGGGAACTGAGCGCGCGAACGCCTTCGCACCGGCCTGGCGACAATAGGGGAGTGCCTTGCTCCAGACCTCGCCCGCCATGGCGTGGTGCGCGAGCCGATCCACCTGGTCCGCGAGGTGCGCCGAATACAGACGTTCAATGGCGTCGGCAATCCGCGCATGGAGCGCGCGGCGGCGGTCGCGCAGCAGGCTCTGGTAGGCGACCTGGTACGTGAGGGAGTGCTTGAAGGTGTACTCGAGTTCGGGGAAGAGGTTCGCTTCGTACAGGAACTCGGCTGCTTGGAGATTCCCCAGGCCACGGCGCAGCTCATCCTCCGGCATGTCGGCGATGTCCCGGAGAAGCGCGTAGGGTATGTCCTTGCCAATGACGGCTACGATTTGGAGCAGGCTCTTCCCCTCGGGCGGCAGGCGGTCGATACGAGCGGAGAGGACGGCCTGCACGGTGGGTGGTACCCGGATGGCATGAACGGGTTTCGCCAGGCGATACGCTCCCGGCTCGCCGACCAGGGCCCGGGTCTCCACGAGGGTGCGCACGCTCTCCTCGAGGAAGAAGGGATTCCCCTCGGTCCGCACGATCAGGAGTTGCTTGAGGGGCCCCAGGGTGGCGTCGGCCCCCAGGAGAGCGCGGAGCAACTCCTCAGCACTCTCGGGGGGCAGGGGATCCAGTCGCAGCTGGGTGTAGTAGCTCTTGCCTCCCCAGTTGTGCTGGCAGTCTGGTCGATAATTCACCAACAGCAGGATCGGTGCCGCGGGGAGGCTTTCGACCACGCTGTCGAGGACCGCCTGGGTCTCGGAATCGATCCAGTGCAGATCCTCGAAGACGAGACAGAGGGGCTGGACCTGGCTCTCTCGCAGTAGGAGACGCTTGACGGCATCCAGGGTGCGCTGACGGCGTTGGGGGGGATCGAGGTCCTGCCAATGAGGGTCCTCGACGGGCACGTCCAGGAGGGAGAGGAAGGCGGGTAGCATCGGCTCCAAGGCCCGATCCAGTGTGAGGAGCTTCCCGGTGACCTTCTCCCGGATCTTCCGGGCATCGTCGCGGGTCTCGATCTGGAAGTACGCCTTGAGGAGGTCGATGACCGGGAGGTAGGTGGTGGCCTTGCCGTAGGAGACCGAGCCACTTTCGAGGACCAGCCAGCCGTGCGTTCGGTGCGAGTGCGTGAACTCGTAGAACAGGCGCGATTTGCCCACGCCCGGTTCGCCAACGACCGCGACGAGCTGACCGTGGCCCGCCCCTGACCGCTCTAACGCCTTACGGAGGTGATCGAGTTCAGCATCGCGCCCGACGAAGCGGGTCAGCCCGCGAGCCACGGCAGCGTCAAGTCGCCTCCGTACCGGCCCCGCGCCAGTGACCTCGTAGACTTCGATCGGGGTCTCCAGCCCTTTCACCGGCACCGAACCCAGCGGCTTGACCTGGACGAAGCCCTCGGCCAGCCGCAGGGCATCCGCGGTGAGCAGGATCGAGCCCGGCTTAGCCATCTGCTCCATCCGGGCTGCAAGGTGGGTGGTCTGGCCCACCGCCGTGTAGTCCATGTGGAGATCGCTCCCGATCGACCGGACGACCACCTCGCCCGAGTTCAGCCCGACGCGGATCTGCACGGGGATCCCGTGGGTCCGCTGAATCTGGTCGCCGTACCGCCCCACGCTTTCTTGCATCCTGAGCGCCGTATAGCACGCCCGCACCGCGTGGTCCTCATGGGCCAGCGGTGCCCCAAAGAGGGCCATGATCCCATCGCCCATCACCTGGTTCACGGTCCCCTCGTAGCGGTGAACGGCCTCCATCATCCGTTCGAGGACCGGATCGAGGAGCTTCCGCGCCTCCTCGGGGTCCCGGTCGGCGAGCAGCTCCATGGACCCCTTCAGGTCAGCGAACAGCACCGTGACCTGTTTGCGCTCGCCCTCCAACGCGCTTCTGGAGGTGAGGATCTTCTCGGCGAGGTGCTTGGGGGTGTAGGTTTCGGGGGAGGCAAACTTTGGTGCCGGAGCAGTAGCAGCCACGACCCCCAGTGCCTGGCCGCATCCGCCGCAGAACTTCTCCGCGGGCTCGTTAGAGAACCCACAGGAGGGACAGGTGAGGGCCAACGACGCTCCGCACCCAGCGCAGAAACGGCGTCCCTCGCGGTTCTCTGCCTGGCACCGGGAGCACTTCATAGCCGGGCCTCCACTACTCGGGCCGGTGATGCGAGGAGCTTATGCTGCCGTGCCCGAACCGGTCAAGTCCAGAAAGTCCAGGCAGTCGCTGTCTCGAGGCCCTGGTCTCAGCGTCGCACAAGACGCCCGCATTCACCGCCGGCTTCGCGTTCGTGTTGACTACCTGTCCCGCCAGATCACCTGCTTCACCTCACAGACGGTTCCGAGACGACACGATGATGGATCCCCGGAGGACCGTGACTCGGCCCACGAGCCCACCTTGACATACCTCTAGCGGGTAACGTAGTCTCACGGTACGTCTTGAGCGCCGTCCTGCTGCGGAGGTGGCCGGGCCCCTGAACAGGGTGCCCGGACAATCCTTCCGCGCGCTCGGTGGTCATGCAGACTGGCCGGAGCGTTTGCCTTCTCGTAGCCCACCCTCGTAGCGTTCCTTCTGGACGCGCTTCGGACCAAGCCAGTGTCTTCCCTAGCGAATAGGAGGGACGGTCATGATTGTCGGGGGATATATGGTCAGCCACGGGGGAGTCCTACCTGGCCGGGAGAACCTGGTATTGGCCCTGGACGAGAGGGCGCGGAGCTTCTGGGATAGACAGAAGGAGATAACGCGTGTCGGCCCGTTCTACCTGGCCCCTGGAGGTGGAGCCTATGAGGACATGACCTTCTTCGCGCTCTACCTCGGACGGCTGGACACCCTTCAAAAGATTATCGCCTCGGAGGAGTACGAGAAGATCTTGGCTGTCGCCGTCCAAGTCACCAAGAACTTCAAGACCCGCCTCTTTGGCGGCGGCGAGCCAGCCGAAGTCGGCCGCATCGTCAGTACTACGATCAGCGAATGGAAGGCCGCCGGGGTGATGAAAGGGTAAGGGCTCATTCCCAGGACGTCTCGCAGATCGCACGGGCATGGAGGAAGGCGCGCTCCAGCTGAGCCTGCGGGTGACCTGGAAAGCGCCGGCGGTTCCTGGACGGAGCTGACGCCCGCCGGCCAGCAGGTCTTTATGTCGCCTACGCGCCTTGCGCTCCTCTTCGAGGGCGCTCTTGGAGGTGCCGATCTTCTCGGCGGGGTGCTTGGGGGTGTAGGTTTCGGGAGAGCCGAAGCGCGGCTCTACGATAGTCGGTGCGGCAACGGGATCGGCGCACTCGGGGCAGAACTTCGCCCTCGCGGAGAGCCGGGTGCCGCAGGGAGCGCAGGTCCGCGCTAGCGGGGTGGCGCACTCCTCGCAGAACTTCGCCTGCGGTCGGTTCTCGGCCTGGCGCCGGGCACACTTCATGGGGGGTCTCCAGAGGCAAGATATCAACTCGCCTACCAAACGGTTCGTCTGCTTTTATCTCTGTCCGATGGTGGCCAGGGGCACACCCACTCCGTAGACTTCCTGTAGCGTCGAGACTACCTCGCCGTGGGTGACATCGGCCTGCACTGCCTGGATGACCGCCTCGAATAGGTTGGCATCCTCGTCCTCTGCGGCTTTTTTGAGGTCGCCCTTGGCGGCCCTGGCCCTTGCCTGGTCGCGATCTGTTTTGAGTTTCTTGATACGCTCGATATGCCGGTCCACCGCCTGAGGGTTGGGTCGGGGTATAGCCGGCCTGATCTCTTCTCTCTCCGGGATCACATAGTCGTTCAGGCCCACTATGATGCGCTCTTTATTGTCAACGGCCCTCTGGTATTCCAGGGAAGCCCTCTCAATCTCGGACTGAATGAACCCTTTTTTCGCCGCCTCCAGCATGCCTCCCAGGGCGTCTATCTTGCGGATGTATTCCCAGATTTTCTCCTCTACCTGATTCGTGAGCGTCTCCAGGTAGTAGGAGCCGCCGAGTGGGTCTATGACGTCCGCCACGCCCGTTTCTTCGGCGATGATGTTCTGTGTCATCAGGGCTACACGGGCCGCTTCCCGCGAGGGGCTACTCAGGGCCTCATCGTAGGCGTCGGTATGCAGGGACTGCGCGCCGCCAACTATGGCTGCCAGGGCCTGGAAGGCCACGCGGGCGATGTTGTTCTGAACCTGGTGCCTGGTAAGCTCGCGGCCGGAAGTCTGGGCGTGGAATTTCATTCTCATGGAGCGGGGGTCCTTCGCCCCGAAGCGCTCTTTCAGGAGCTTCGCCCATACCCTTCTTCCGGCCCGGAACTTGGCCGCTTCCTCGAAGATACTGATTGTCACGTTGAAGAAGAAGGAGAAGCGGGGAGCGAAAGCGTCCACGTTCATGCCCTTTTTCACGCACCGGTCTACATAGTAAATGCCGGAGGCAATGGTAAAGGCCATCTCCTGAACCGGCGTAGCTCCTGCCTGCTGCATGTGCTGCCCTATGAGGCTGAGCGGGTTCCAGAGGGGCATGTGTTGAGTGACGTATTTGACGTGGTCTATGGTCATGCGCTCATGGCCTTCCAGGGAGAACCGGTAATACATGTGAAGGCTCACATAGTGCGAGATGAAGTCTGCCTGGTTGGTTGTGCCGCGGATGCGGTCCAGCGATACGCCGCGCTTCTGCGCCATAGCCGCGAACATGGCGGTGCTGGTGAAGGGGCCGCAGTCGTTGAGGGCAACGCTGACATTTTCCACCGGGATGCCGTCGAAACATATTCCCATGTCCGCCAGGACGTTTATGGGCGTGCCGCAGGTCCCCACCAGTTCTTTCTCCACCTGGTCGATGTCATAACCCCTCATCCAGGTGTTGCAGAAGACCAAATTCACGGCCGTCTGGCCGGCATCGAACATGGCTTTCTGGCGATCGTTCCATACTTCAGGAGATTCGAAGCCGATGAGCATCCTCTTGCTCCAGAGTTGCCCCCTGTACATGGTGGGATAGACCCCTCGCACGAATGGGTATTCTCCTGGATTGCCCAGGTGCCCCGCGGGATCCAAGTCCTGAACGTCCTGCGGCGTGTACAGAGACTTCATCGTGATCCCCGACAGGTTCTTTCTCTCGCCCGCTCTGCTGCGCCGCCGTGGAGCCTCGTCCTCGCGGCCGGCATCGCTCGTGATATCTTGAGGCGCCTTCGTATCACGACCTCGCGCCCCTATTCTGGAAGCGCTCACGGATCTGCGTATGAAATCCACCATGGAATCGAGTGTCGAGCCGGGCGGGAAAACTTCCGCCACGCCTGCCCGCTTGAGTACAGCGGCGTCTTCGTCGGGGACGACCCCCCCCACGATGACTGCTATCCTGTCCGCATTGCGCTCCCGCAGCAGTGCCACGAGCTTGGGGACGAGGACATGATCCGAAGCCAGAGAGCTTATGCCGATCACGTCCACGTCTTCCTGAATGGCGGTCTCGGCCACCGACTGGACCGTCTGAAAGGGGCCGGTGTAGACGACGTCCATGCCCGCGTCCCGAAGGGCCGCTGTCACCACTTTCACCCCGGCGTCGTGGCCGTCCATCCCTACCTTGGCCATCAATACTCTTATCTGCATTCTTCCCCCTTGGAACCCGAATGCCTCCTCGAGGCCTGATCCCATAGGTCGTGGTCGGGCTTTCCGTCTCAGTCGTACACCGTCTCGATGTAGTGGCTCGAGTCCACCACCGCCTCGATGACAGTGGGGCCGTCGGCCTGGAGCGCCTCCCTCAGGGTCTTCTCGAGCTCCTCGGGTGCGCGAGCGCCCACCGCGGGGACGCCAAAGTAGTGCTCCGGCGGATTGCGGTACTCTTCCGCCTGCAGCTCGGTCCCGTAGATCGCGAACTGGCGGCGCTTCTGTTTCACCTGGATGAGGGAGAGCCAGCGGTCGGCCAG
>JBHIBG010000044.1:0-20865 GCA_046758965.1 Methylomirabilia bacterium
TCGCCTACGTGGAGGCGCGGGCAGCCTTCGCCAGGCGACGGTATGAGGGAGCGCTGTCGAGTGGAGATTGCCGGAGAATCGTCCGGGATCTTGATGCCGACTGGGCCCGCTATCTGGCCGTCGAGGTCACGGATTCGCTCATCCGAGAGGGCACCCGGCTCGCTGCGGCGCATCGGTTGAGGGCCTACGACGCGCTCCACGTGGCTTCGGCGGTTGCCGTCCATGGGCGGCTCGCTGAGCCTGTTGTTTTTGCCTCCTGGGACCTCGGTCTCGAAAAGGCGGCGAAGAGAGAAGGGCTTGAGTTGCTCCCGCGGCCAAGTGCAGGGCTGTAGTCTAACTCCCTCATGTTCGCCTGCCCGTAACTCCTGGGGGAGCACATGACGGCTCCCGCGGTGCTCATCTACGACAGCGCCTGCCCCATCTGCCGGGGCGGGATGCGCTGGGTGCAGCGCCGCGCACTGCCCGGCCAGTTCGAATTCCTGCCGTGCCAGTCGCTGGAGCGGCGCTCGCGCTTTCCTTGGATGGCTGAGCAGACCTGCCTTGAGGCCATGCAGCTTGTTCTTGCCGATGGGCGTGTCCTCCCGCGTGATGCCGCCATCTCCGAGATTCTCAACCGGCTCCGCGGGTGGCGGTGGCTGGGGGCTTGCTTCAGACTTCCTGGGGTGGGGCTTCTCGCTCCTCGTGTGTATGCGTGGGTGGCCCGGAACCGCTACGCGATTTCCTGCGCGCTCGGCACCCGCGTTAAAGAGTGACCCGCCACCCGGGAATCGCCGCCATCTTCCCTCGCTGGGACCGGCCGGCTTCGCGGGCGCTCCGTGGCAGTGGAAAGGTGTTGACAGCCCTCCGCGACATGGGATCAACTAGGGGCCAGATCCGAGAGGAGGGGGAACGATGAAGCGCTTAGTCGCCGTGACGGTCTTCCTGGCCTTCGTGATGGTGACGCTCTCCGGCTGTGCAGAGCTCCAGCAGGCGATCCGGGAGAATCCCAAGGCCGTCCTGGGGGCGGCGGCGGGAGCGGCAGGCGGGCTGCTAATCGGCGGGCTGGCCTTCAACAGCACCACGGCAGCGCTGGCGGGTGGTCTCATTGGCGCCCTGGGTGGCGGGATCCTCGGGTCTATCTTCGAGCGCCGGGAGCGGGGGTATGCCGAAACCACGAAGGAGTACAGCTACGACCCTCAGCAGGGGACCCGGGTCAAGGTGGAGAGCGTTTGGGTGAATCCGAGGCAGGTGAGGCCAGGGCAGACGGTCAATATCTTGGTGACCTATGCCTTGCTGCATCCGGACCCCGCTCAGACGATCGGAGTGACTGAGCGACGGGAGATCACGTTTGACGGCCAGCTGGTGGGTGATCCTGTTCTCCACATCAAGCGGCGGGCGGGAACCTGGTCGAGCGCCGTCCAGATCACTCTGCCCAAGGATGCCCGACCTGGAACCTATCAGACGCTGGTAACCGTCCGCGCCGGAAGCGGTCAGGGGGCCAGCACGACCACGTTTAACGTGCGGCTCTAGTCAGCCGCCCGGCGATCGCCCCGGCGCATCGGGTGACCGGCTGCGGGCGACGCCGGGTGGAGTGGCCCCTCGCGCGCGACTGTCTTCCGCCTCGGCTCTGCGTCTCTATTTCACCCCCAGGTAATCTCCCGCCGAATCGCCGCGTTTGGATGGGTCGGAGGAACATTCTCCCTTCTCTCCGCGGGTGATCGGAGCCGGCCTGGCTGTCTCGTCGGCGGGAAGTGCCGTCAAATAGCCGCACCGTGGCAGGCCGGGGTGGCATGCCCGGGCGATGGAACGCGGTCCGGCACCGCTGGTCGCGGCTCGGGCGCGAGGCAAAAGTTGACAGTGTTCGGGAGAAGCCACTACCATCGCTTTCGACGGCGGAAGTGACTTGCCGGCAGTCGCACCTCGGATGTCTGGGTTCGCGGGCACTGGTCGCCGAGCGGAACCTGGGTCCCGGGACGGTACGAGGCCCGACCAGTCCTGGCGGGGTATCACCGGCGAGTCTGGGTGCGGGGTATTGGGTCCCGCAGTAGGCTCAACGGAGACGACTCACCCCTGGCTCCAGTTTGTCAGCGCGATAGGTCGCTCTCAAAAGAGGGGCGCCGGCTCGCAGGGCCAATGAACGCGTGGCGGGCCTGGGGGCTACTGCTGCTGGTCGTCCTCTCCGGCTGCGCCGCCCCGCGCGTCGTGGTGCGGCCTATCTCCCCGCTCGTTGGCGCCCAGCAGACCGGCAAGGCGTCCTGGTATGGCTTTTCTTTTCACGGGCGTCGCACCGCCAGCGGCGAGGTGTACAACATGTACCAACTGACGGCCGCTCACCGCACCCTGCCTCTGGGTACCGTGGTGCTGGTCACCAACCTCCGCAACGGTCGGTCGGTGCAGGTGCGGATCAACGACCGCGGTCCCTTCGTCGCCGGACGGATTATCGATCTCTCGTACGCCGCGGCGCGACTCTTGGGCGCTGTGAAGCCTGGGGTGATTCCTGTTCACCTGCGCGTTGTCGCTGCGCCGGGTCGGGTCTCTTCCCGGCGGGCGGTCGGATACGCGGTCCAGGTGGGAGCGTTCACCGATCCCGCCACGGCAGAGGCGCTCCGAGCCAACCTGGCACCGCACGCCGGTCGGGTGGCGGTCAGTCCCCGGGTTGTCGGTGGGGTGACGTATTACCGGGTGCAGGTGGGGCCGTACGCCAGCCGGGAGAGCGCGGTGAGGTTCGCGGAGCAGCTGGCGGCCCGTGGCTATCCGGTCCTCGTGGTCGAGACGGAGTGAGGCCCCGATGTCACCAGCGACTCGACTCTACGACGTGATCACCTTCGACTGTTACGGAACGCTGATCGACTGGGAGAGCGGCATCAGCGCGGCGTTCGCCGGAGCGGCGGCGCGCGATGGGATCGCGCTGGAGCCTTCCGCACTGCTGGCGGCTTACGCGGAGGTCGCGCCCGTCATCGAGGCCGAATCCTATCGCAGCTACCGGGCAGTGCTCACGGAAACGGCGCAGCGGGTGGCGGAGAGGCTGGGGTGGACGGTGGCGGCCGAGCAGGCGCGCTTCCTGCCGGACAGCCTGCCGAACTGGAGACCCTTTCCCGACACCAACCCGGCTCTCGAACGGCTCGCCGCGGCAGGGTACCGCCTGGGCATCCTCTCGAACGTGGACGATGATCTCCTTCAGGCCACCACCCGCCACTTCAGCGCTCGCTTCGATCTCCTGGTCACCGCGCAGCAGGTCGGCTCGTACAAACCCGCCCACGGCCACTTCCTCACGGCGCGTGAGCGCGTTGGGAGCCACCGCTGGCTCCACGCGGCCCAGAGCCACTTCCACGACATCGCCCCCGCACAGGGGCTCGGGATCCCCGTTTCGTGGATCAACCGCAAAGGCGAGCGGGCACCCGAGGGTCGTTCTCCCGACCGCGAGTTTCGCACCTTGGCGGAGCTCGCGGAGTGGTTGGCGCCGGTCGCCCACTGATCAGGGAGAACGACTCAGGCCACCCGCTCTCCGGGCGCCGAGACGGGGGGCGCCGGGTCTTTCACCGTGACGAGGAAGAGCAGGGCCGTCGCCGCCATGAAGGCCGCGATGAGGCTGAAAGCTGGCGGGTAGGAGAGGGAGGCGATCAAGAAGCCGGCCAGTATCGGCCCCGCCGCCTCGCCGCTGTCCCAGATGGTGCCGAACACTCCCATCGCTGATCCCATCCGGCCAGCCCTGACCAGGTCCGCCACCAGCGCCGTGGTCGACGGGGTGACGATGGCGACTCCGAGCCCAAAGAGCGCCGAGACCGGGAAGAGAAGCCAGAGGGAGACGAGTGTGGGGATCACCGGCAGCGTGGCGGCGGAGAGGAAGAGCCCGGCCAGGATCATCGGCCTCCGCCCGAACTGGTCGGAGAGCCGCCCCGCGAGAGGCTTGGCGAGCATGGTCGTGGCGAGCTGAAACCCCATCACGAGGGCGATCTGCGCATCGTTGAGGCCGATCCCCTTCGCATAGGGAGGAAAGAAGCCGAGGAATGCTCCGTAGCCCACGTAGAGAGCCGCTTCCAGCGTGGAGGCGATGATCACCGTGCGGCTTGAAAGAACCTCCCGGATCCCGCCCCAGAACTGTCGGGCGTGAGCGCCGAGGGTGGAGCCTGCGGCGCGGGGCTGCTCGTCATCGGGCAGGCGGAGGACGATGAGGAGCGGGAGCAGGCCGAGGAGGCCGACGGCGAAGTACGTGGTGCGGTAGCTGGCCGTGTAGAAGAGGAGAAGACCCCCGAGGAGCGGTCCCGCAGTCGCCCCCAAGTCGTTCGCCGAAGCAAACCAGCCGAGCTTGGCGCCGCGCCCCCGGGGGGAGAGGTCGGCCACTGAGGCCGCGGCCACGGGCGAGAAGAGAGCGGTGGCGGAGCCGTGGAGGAAACGCAGCGCCAAGAGGGCTCCGGGAGAGTGGACGAACGGGTAGAGGAACGGGGGGGCCGCGAAGAAGAGGCACCCGAGCATCATCACGCGCTTGCGTCCGAGCACGTCGGAGAGCGCTCCCGCCGGGAGCTTGATGACGATCCCGGTGACAGTCGAAGCTGCCACGATCAGCCCGATCAGCTCTGGAGCTGCGCCGAGGTCCTGGGCAAAGCGCGGGAGGACCGGGCTGCGAGCCATCTGATAGCCGAAGCGGGCCAGGAACCCGGCCAGCAGCAGGGTCATCAACGGCGTCATGGGGTGCGTGGCAGCCATTGTCCGTGACGACGGTTCGGCCGACCAGTCTAGCACGCTTGCCCTGAAGCCCCGGGCTAGGTGATGGCAGGCCTCCTTCGGGTCTCCGGGGTTTTTTTCTTGACTGTACAGCCAATCATGTGTTGAGTATATAGAAAGGAGGCGTTGAAGAAGATGAATGCCTTGAGCCACCTCTTGACAGCTGATGTCTGTGGGTCGGTGGAACGGATCGCCGCTACCTCGGAGGAAGGAACGGTGGGCTTTGTAGCGGCTTACCACCCAGCGCTTCGGGCCCGCGTGGAGGACGCCGAGACTCGGCTTGCCGCCCTCAGAGCCGACCTCCTCGACCGGTACACGATCTGGGAACAGACCCTGATGGAAATCGAGATGCTTTGGGCCCTAGCAGGGTGGGAAGCGAAGCAGCCGGGCGCTGCCGAGGCCCTCCGGACGGCAGCCTGAACCCTCAGCCGCTGCCGAGCAGACGGTCCGGCGGGCTTCGCGGACCGTCAAAAAACCCAGTCCAGGCCGAGCACCACGGGGAAGAAGCCGGTATCCAGATGCGAGCCGAAGAGGAACCGGCCGCTGGCGGGGGTGTCCGTCCCGGATGTCTCGACACGCGTACCTGGCCCTCGGGTGGCATCAACGTCCGGGGTGACGATGAACCGCGCCTCTACACGGAGTCGAAGATGCGAGGCCAGGGGCGCCGCGATGCCGGTGAGGACGCTGACGCTGGGGCCGATTTCCTCGGCGCCAGGGCTCACGCTGCTCAGGACCGCCCCACCCCCAAACCCCGCGTAGGCAAAGACGCCCCTGGTGGGGAGGAGCGGGACCCGACCGAGCAGGCTGAGGAACAGCGCGGTCCGCTCCTGGGTCACAGTCAGCTCGGGGGGCGTTCCTGGCTGGGTCTCAGTAGAAACTCTCCAGTGGACGGCGTCGAGCTGAAGGCCGAAAGCCGGGAACTGCTCACCCCAGACGGTGATGGTTAGGCCGCCGAACGGACCGGGCGAGACCGACCGATCCCGCTGCTCGTCCGCACTCAGCAGCTGGCTGCCTGGCCCGAACTGCTTCACCTTCAGGTCTTGGTCGGCGCCGAACACGGCGCCTCCGGTGAGGCCGATGCTGACTTCCGCGGTGGCGGGAGTGGGCAGCGCCCCGAGCGGGACCGAGAGCGTTGCGAGGGCGACGAGGGCCCGGCTGCGCCGCCAGCGGGGAAGGAGGCGGCTGAGCAGGCCAAGGTGAGGAGCTGGCGGAGCCGCGAGCCGTTCCTCGACGAAGGCGGCCCTGAGCTGCTCGAACTGTTGCCAGTAGTCGGGCAGCCGCTGGGCCAGGCTCACCTGGATGGCCAGGAGGCGTTGAGGCTCCTCATCCCCGAGAGCCGCCGCGGCCTCGCTCACGTGCGCCTGCTCGGCTTCGGACAGTCGGGCCCAGAACGCCCTGTGAAGGCAGAGGAGGAATTCGCGCACCAGCCCGGTGAATTGCTGGCGGTCCGTTTGGCTGCTCTTGTCGGGGGTTGGCCGGCCGTGACGTTGGCGGCGCTGGACCATGAGGTCCAGGCAGACGAACTCCACGGCTTCCTCCAGGCGCTCGCGGACCTGGGCGTTGATCCGCTCAAGGAGGGTTCGGGAGTCCTCGGGGTCCCGGCGGAGCGAGGTGCCGAACCGGGCGCTCACGAGGCCAGCATCCGCTGTAGGCCGTCGGGAAACTCGATAGGCGTCAGGTCAAAGGTGTTGAAGAACGTCCCGCACTCGCAGACGTTTGACTCCTCCAGCATAAGGAGTTGGTCCGACGTGAGCGGGAAGAAGGGCAGGCGCTCGAGGACAAAGACCACCGGACGCATCAGCCACAGGGGCTCGTAGAGCTTCCGAACCTCCGGCTTTCCCAGGACAGTCCCGATCAGATCGACGATTTCTGTAAAGGCATAGGCGCGCGGCCCCCCGACCTCGTACGTCTGGCCCACGGTCGTCCCCCGTTCCACCGCCCGGGCGAAACCTTCGGCCACTTGCTCCACCGGAACCGGCTGGAGCCGATACCGCCCATCGCCGATTACCGGCACTATGGGAAGACGGCGCACCAGGCGGGCCAGCATGGTGATGAAGCCATCTCCCGGACCGTAGATCACCGAAGGGCGGAACACGGTCCACTCGAGCTTGCTTTGCCGCACGGCCTCCTCGGCCTGCCACTTGGTCTGGTGGTAGCGCGAACGCGCGCTGGGGCGGGTCCCGAGGGCGCTCATCTGCAGGTAGCGGCGCACCCCCGCACTCTCAGCGGCCCCCACCACGTTGGCCGTGGCCACGGGATGAAGGCGTTTGAAGGTGACGCCGCGGCTTGGGTGCTCCCGGATGATCCCCACCAGGTGGATCACGGTGTCGCATCCCTGCATCGAGGCCGCGAGCCCTTGCTGGCTCAGCACATCTCCGGGGACTCGCTCGATCGCCTCGAAGCCCCGCAGGTGCTGCTCAGAGCCGGGACGGACCAGGCAACGGACGGTGAGGCCTCGAGCCTGAAGGGCATGGATCACCGCCTTGCCCACGAACCCCGTCCCGCCGGTCAGGAACACCCGCGACATGGCGCCGATATCCTGGCGAATCCTAGCACTCTGTCCAGGGCCCCGCAACGGCCCGCGTTTTTTCTCTCCGCGCCTTGTTACCGGTCGGTATCATGGCGCCATGGGCCGCTTGATGGGATCTCTCGGGCTTGTCATGCTCCTCACCGTCGGACCGTCCGCTGCCCAGGCCCGGACACCCGACTTCTCTCAGGTGGATGAGGCCGCCCTTGACGCGGTGACGGCTAAGGACGTCCCGGGGGTCGTGATCCTGGTTGGCCAGGGCGAGAAAATCCTGTACCGCAAGGCGTTCGGGTTCCGGAGCCTCATCCCCCGACGCGAACCCATGACGCCGGACACGATCTTCGACGTCGCCTCCCTCACCAAGGTGCTCGCCACCGCACCCGCGGTCCTTCTCCTCTGGGAGCGCGGCAAGCTGGAGCTGGACGCCCCGCTGGGACGGTACCTGAAAGAGTTCAGGGGGGATTTGTATCGTGGGATCACCGTACGCCGGATTCTCACTCATACGGCCGGGCTGCCGCCCCTACCGCCTCGTGCTGCCATGCGGAAAGGGTTCCCGCAGGCGGCGGGCGCGCTGGCCAGCGCGGGGCTCGACTACCCGCCTGGCCGAGGGTTCCGCTATAGTGACAGCGGGTTCATCCTCCTCGGCGAGCTCGTCCGTCGCGTGAGCGGCGCGCGGCTTGACCGCTTTGTGGCCAAAGAGCTCTTTGCGCCCTTGGGCATGCGCGAGACGACGTTTCGGCCGCCCAAGCGGCTGCGAGCCCGGATCGCCCCGACGACAGTCGTCAAGAGCGGGCTGCTCAGGGGTCGCGTCCACGATGGCAACTCCCGGGCGCTTGGCGGGGTAGCGGGCCACGCCGGGGTCTTTTCCACCGTCGACGATCTCGCGCGCTTCTGCCGGATGCTGGTGGAGAACGGGCGGGCCCAGGGACGGCAGGTCCTCAAGCCCGGCACGATCCGGGCAATGCTCACTCCTCACGACACGGGCGAGGGGCTCCGCGGGCTCGGCTGGGATATGACCTCCCCCTTCGCCCGCAGGTTGGGTCTGTTCTTCCCGAAGGGCTCCTTCGGGCACACCGGGTTCACCGGGACGGCCCTTTGGATAGACCCGGCCAGCCAGACCTTCCTCATTATCCTGACCAACCGCGTACACCCCTACGGCGGCGGCGAGGTCAAGGAACTCCGAACGCGCGTGGCAGCTGCGGTGGGCACGGCGCTGTTCGCCTCGCGGCTCCCACGGCTGTCGGCGTCGGTTCCGAAGGCGCCGCCGGCCCACGGGAAGGCGGGTGCGATGCCGCGAGGTCGCACCATGAGCGGGCTCGACATCCTGGCGCGCCAGGGGTTCGCTCCGCTGGTCGGGCGCTCGCTCGTGCTTGTGACGAACCGGACCGGCGTGGACGCTCAGGGCCGTCGGGGAGTGGATCTCTTCGCTCGGGCCCCTGGCGTGCGGCTCAAGGCGATCTTCACTCCCGAGCACGGCCTGACCGGGGAGGCGACGGGCTCGATTCCCCACGGACGGGACGCGGCCACAGGGTTGCCGATCTGGAGCCTTTACGGAGACGAGCGTCGGCCCACCGACGCCATGCTCCAGGGCGTTGACACCATCGTGGTGGACCTTCAGGATGTCGGCGTCCGCTACTACACCTACCTCACGACCCTGGTCTACCTCCTGGAGGAGGGAGCGCGCCGCAGGATCCCGGTGGTGGTGCTGGACCGCCCTAACCCGATTACCGGCGGTATTGTCGAGGGGCCGATCATGGACCCGGACCTCGGTTCGTTCACCGGGCCCCATCCGATCCCCGTGAGGCCGGGACTCACCATCGGCGAGTTCGCGAAGCTGGTCGTCGCCGAGCGCGGGCTTTCCGTCTCGCTCGGCGTGGTTCCTCTGGCCGGATGGTCGCGTGCCTTCTGGTACGATGAGACCGGGCTGCCGTGGGTCAACCCGTCTCCGAACATCCGGTCGGTCGCCGGCGCGCTCCTGTACGCCGGCGTGGGGCTCCTCGAGGCAACAAACCTCTCCGTGGGACGCGGCACCGAGGCGCCGTTCGAGCTCGTCGGGGCCCCGTGGATCGATCCGGTCGCGTTGGCCGACGCCATGAACGGAAAGCGCCTGGCCGGGATAGAGTTCCAGGCCGTACAGTTCACCCCCACGGCAGACAAGTACGAGGGGGAGCAGGTGGCCGGGCTCCGGTTCGTGGTGACCGACCGGGAGGCCGTGCGCCCGGTGACGATGGCGCTGGCGCTCGCCCGAGAACTCCGAGAGCGCCACCCGAGAGAGTTCCGTCCGGAGCTGATCCAGGCTCTTCTCGTGAACCGCGCCACCATGTGGGCGCTCCTCCGCGGCGAGCCGCTCATCCGGCTCATGGACGTCGCCGAGGCCGCCCGGATCAGCTTCATGCAGCGGCGCGCCTCGTACCTCCTCTATCGTTGAGGGGCTGGCTCCGGAGTCCTCCGCCTCGCGTCGGGAGTGAGGGGTCTGCTCAGTCACGCTCGATGACCCGGAGGGCTTCCCAACTGCCTTCCCGGAGCGCTCCCCGCTGCGCTTTCGGAACCGTCAGTGTGGATGGGTCGCCCTCGCTCACAAATCGCTCCTCGGGGTGCCGCTCGAAGTAGCGGAGCCAGCGACCGATCTCAGCCTCCAGGGCCTGGATCCGCGGCAGCCGGTAGGGGTCAAACCGCCGTGAGAACGGCGAGGGTGCGGGCCCGCCCGCCACCATCAGGATGGCGTCGTGCTGGTAGGTCGTGCCGTTCACGCTCCCCCAGACTGCCCATGCGAGCTCCCGAGGGTACGCCCCCATGGGGAGGGCGAGCGTCCGGAGTCGGTAGCCGGGGACGTGGCGCTGGATCCACTGCTGGGCCTGCGCGAGCTGACTGCGCACCGTGGTCTCGGGATACTTCGAGAGGTTGGCGTGCCAGAGGGTGTGGTTGCCGAGTTCGAAGCCGCGACTCACCAAGTACCGGAGCTTCCGCCCCTCGTGTTGGGGCTGGCCGAAAAGCCGGTGGGGCTGAGAGGCGCCCGGCAGCACGTAGAAGGTCGCGCGGAGGCCGAACTCGGGGTGGGTCCGGGAGAAGGCCTCCAGGATTCCCACGGCGGAGTCCGGATCGATCACCAGCCGGCCGTTCTCCTCCAGGTAACGGAACTGTCCCGGGGAGGAGTCATCAAACGTCAGAACCACGGGGGTCGTCCCCGCAGGGACGGTGATGATCCCGTCGAGGAGCTCGGTGAGAGAGATGGGGCGGTAGCCCCGCGCCCAAAGTCGCTCGAGGTCCCGGCGAAAGTTGGCTGGCGTCCTCGTCCAGCGCCCTTCCGGCTCGGCGATCCTGTGGTACTCCAGGATCATGATGCGGCCCAGCTCGTTGGCGGGGCGCTCTCCCCGCGCAGAGGTGGGAAACCCCGCTACCGACACGGCCAGCCAGAGGGCCAGGCTGGCGGAACAGAATTGACGGGCGCGACCGGTCAGGGCTCGGACCACGGCTCTGGGTCGGCCAGCTGAGCCTCTCGGCGAAGCGCCTCGACGGTGTAGCGATTGCGCGGGTTCCAGAGCATCCAGCCCTGAGATCCGGCGTCCTCGGCGCCCTTGATCTGAGCGCGCAGCTCCTTGACGCCGAACGGGCGTCGGTCGAAGGCGTAGTCGCGGAAGTCCTGGAGCCAGGGGCGGACCTGAACAGGGGCGTGGGCCGCGCGCTTCAGCATCAGCCTGATCGTGGCCCGGACCACCTCGTAGGGGTGCTCCACGGGATTCGGGTAGCCGGGGACGCCCCGATGGTAGCTCGACGGGTAGACCATGGGGGAGAGGTAGTCCAGGTGGCGGGCGAGCTCTTCCACCCGCTGGCCGATCTGGGTGTCATCCGCGTTGAAAGCGATGTAGCCGAACACGTCGGCAGCCAGGAAGACACCTAGCGGGGCCAGCTCCCGCCGCACCCTGGCCAGGAACGTCGAGATGGCCTCGAGCCGGGCCTTCTGCGTGTTGGGCCTCGAGTACCGGGCCGCGCTCAGCTTGCCGTCGGTGGGGAAGCGGAGGTAGTCGAACTGGATCTCATTGAACCCCTTCAGGGCGGCCTCGCGCGCGACCGCAATGACGTACTCCCAGACCTCCTCCCGGAACGGATCCACCCAGGCCAGCTCTTCGTCGTCGATCCAGGGCTCCGCCGTCCGGGCGTCGAGAATGGCCCACTCCGGCCGGTAGCGGGCCAGGAGATCGTCCTTGAACACCACAATCCGCCCGATGGTGTAGATCCCTCTGGTCTTGAGCCCCGCGAGCAGCTGCTCGAAGTTCTGGACGCGCACCGGACCCCGGGCGCCGGCCTCCACGGCCAGTGGAACCCGGGTCAGATAGGGGATGAACCCCCGGTCTCCCTTGACGTCGATCACGACGGCGTTCAGCTCTGTTCGGTCCAGGAGCTCGAACACCCGCTCCCGCGTTCCCCGGTCACTGATCCCGTAGTAGCTGAGATACGCCGCCTTGATGGCGTGGGGCTTCAGGGTGACCGTGCTCCAACCCGCGCGGATCGGCATGCGCCTTGGCTTGTAGCCCGGAGCCTTGACGAGCGGCTTGGCATCCGGCGAGAACGAGTCGAGAGTGAAACGCCCGTGCGCATCTGTCATGGCTTCATACCGCCCGACCGAGACCGTTGCCCCGGCGATCGGGAGGCCGTGATCGGCATCCAGCACCACCCCCCGGGCGGGCTCCGGCCACGGCTCCGGCAGAACGAGAGGGACGGGCGGAGGCCGTTGACCGTCCACCCAGGACTGAGCCGACGGGACCGGCGTGGCACGCGGCTGTTCAGGGGCGAGCAGGAGATAGCCGATGAGGACAGCCAGGCTCAGCGTGCCGAGCGCTAGGCCGCTGTCCAGCAGGTGGCGGGAGATGGGGGAAACGCGCGGGCTAAACATCAGATACTTCTAGCTTACCCCCCCGGGTGGCGGGATAGCAAAAGTTTCACTTTCGAGTACAATGGGGCCTGTGAGATCCGATTCCTCCTTCGCCTGCGCGGGTGCTCGACACCGCATCCTCGCCGGCAGCGGGCTTGCGCTTCACGCCCTTGAGTGGGGGACCCCGCGCGAGTCCGGTCTTCTCTTCCTCCATGGGGGGTCCGCCCACTGCCACTGGTTCGACGCCGTGGTGCCCGTCTTCGCTGACCGCTTTCACGTGGTCGCGCTGGATCAGCGAGGCCACGGGGAGAGCCACTGGCCCGATCCGCCGGCCTACCGCACCGAGGACTTCTGCGCGGATCTCCGACAGGTTCTGGACAAGCTGGGCTGGGAGCAGGTGATCCTCGTCGGCCATTCCATGGGTGGCCACAACGCCATGGCCTTTGCCGCCTGGCATCCCGAGCAGGTTCGCGGTCTCGTGATCGTCGATAGCCGTCCGGCGATCCCGCTTGAGCGGCTCTTGGCGAGGCAGGCCAGGGGGCGCCGTGCCCTGCGGACGTACGAGAGTGCCGAGGGGGCAGCAGCGCGCTTCCGTCTCCTCCCGCCGGAGACGCTCGCTGACGCCGCGCTCCTTGACCATCTGTCACGCGCCGGCATCGTGGAGCGCGAGGGGCGCTGGGTCTATCGGTTCGATCCGGCCTGCAATGGGGCCCGCCAGCCCGTCGATGCCTGGCCGCTTCTCTCTCGCGTCGCGGCACCGACCCTCATCACGCGCGGCGAGTGGAGCCCCATCCTGCCCCGTGGGATGGCAGCCATGATGGCTGGGCGAATTCCCGGCGCGCAGCTCGAGGAGATCCCGGGCAGCTACCACCACGTGGTGTTGGATCGTCCGGTGGCCTTCGCCAGCGTTCTGGATCGCTTTATCGGCAGCCTGCCGCGTCCGTGACAGGCCCCCCTCCGGGCTCGGCGCTCTCGAACGACGCTTATGCCGAGACCTTCAAGTACACGCCCGGCGGCACCAGACGGAACACGCGCACCGGGTCCGAGACGTTCCTCAGCCGCTGCTCACCCATGTCCTCCAGGACGTACTGGTGCTTGATCCGCTCGGCCGTTTCGGCGCCGACCATGATGTCGCCTCCGCTTGCGCGCTCGGCGATGCGCGCGGCGAGGTTGGTCGTCAGCCCGGAGGCGGTGAAGGTCCAGCGGCCGCCGCCCGAGATGTCCAGCTTTGTGGCCCCGACGAAGGCCGTGCCGCTGTTGATGCCCACGTGGATCGACACCGACGGGTAGATCCCCGCGAATTCGCGGTTGAGATCGCCGAGCCTGGCCTGGATCTGGACCGCGGCTCCGGTCGCGTTGAGCGCGTGGCGGGACTGGCTTCCCTCGCTCTGGAAGATCACCATCAGTCCGTCGCCGGCGGTCTCGTTGACGTCACCGTGGTGGGCGCGGATGATCTCCAGGAAGCTGGAGAAGTAATCCTGGATGAGCCGGTTCAGCCGCTGGGGCGGGAGCTGCTCGGAGAGCTGGGTGTAGCTCTCCATATCGAGGAACAGGACCGACACGTCCACCTCGCGCTTTTCGAGCTCCCGCGCGTCCGGGTTCCGCTCGAGCAGGCGCGTCACGGACTCGGGGACGAACTTGGTGAGCTCTCCTTTGATCTGCTCGAGCAGCTCGACTTTCCGGACGGACTCCTGCAGGTTCCGGAGCGCCTCGTTCAGCTCGAGGTTCTTGGTGGCCAGATCGTCGTAGGCGGTCTTGAGCCGCCCGGTCATCTCGTTGATGGCCATGCTGAGCTGCCCGATCTCGTCTTCGGTCCGGACGCTGACCAGGGCGCCGAAGTCGCCGCTGCCGATGCGCCGGGCCGTTTCCATCGCTCTCCGGATCGGGGTCAGGACCACCTTCCGCATGAGCACGACCAGGCTGACCATGGCGCCGAGGATGGTCAGAAGCGCCACGCCGATCTGCCGGTTTCGGTTGGCCCGGAGCTCGGCCTCGAGCGTGTCGAGCGAGAGCGAGAGCCTGACGATCCCCCGCACCCGGTGGTCAGCACCGTGGCACCCTTGACACACCGCGCGGTTCCGGAGCGGGTGGAAGAGGGTCAGGAACCGGGCGCCGCTGACCATCTCGTATTGCTCCTGCGCCTCCATCGTCTCGACGGCCCGCCTGAAGAGCGGATGGGAGATGGTCTGCCCGGGCGCGCGCTCCATCTCTTTGATCCGCTCCAGCACCGTCGGATCGAGGCCGTAGATCCGGTCCACTTCCAGAACCGTGACCAGGTCGGAGAAGGCTTCCACGCCGTTTCGGCGGAACACATCGAGCTGCCTGACGTCCGTCAGCTCGGCGTTGAGATCGCGGATGAGCATCCGGATGATGTCCGGTCGTCCCTCCAGCATCCCGTTCTCGATGCTTCTGGCGATCGCGGAGGCGAGGAGGCGGGATGTCTCCCGATTCTGGCCGATCAGGGCGTTGGACTCCCGCTGAATGTTGAGGATCACCAGCACCCCGAAGCCCAGGACGAGGATCACCGCGATGAGCGAGATCACCTTGACCTGAAGGCGCCGCCTGAAGAAGTCGACGATCACCATCGTCTCAGCGAGCGTAGGGGAGCGGATCGACCAGGCCGGCTTCGGCGAACGCCTTCCTCCGAAGCAGGCACGCGTCGCAGAGGCCGCAGGCGAGGGCACCCTGCTCGCTCGGCTCGTAGCAAGACCAGGTCAGCCCCAAGTCCACCCCCAACTCGTGGCCTTTCCGGATGATCTCGGCCTTGCTCATCCGGATCAGAGGGGTGTGGATCCTGAAGCGGCGTTTTCCTTCCACGCCGGCCTTCGTTGCCAGATTAGCCAGTCGCTCGAAGGCCTCGACGAATTCGGGCCGGCAGTCAGGGTACCCCGGGTGGTCCAGGATGTTGGCGCCGAAGAAGAGATCGTCGGCCCCGAGCACCTCGGCCCACCCCAGCGCGTGGGCGAGGAAGATCGTGTTGCGGGCGGGCACGTAGGTGACGGGGATGCCGGAGCCGATCTCATCGCGGCTCCGCCCCTTCGGCACAGGAATGTCAGCGGTCAAGGCTGAGCCTCCGATCGGCCGGAGGTCGAGGGTCAGGATCAAATGCTCCCTGGCGCCGAGGGCGGTGGCGACCTGTTTGGCCGACTCCAACTCCCGGGTGTGGCGCTGGCCGTAGGCGAACGAAAGGGCGTAGGGCGCGAACCCCTCACCCCGGGCGATCGCCAGCGTCGTGGCCGAGTCCAGCCCCCCGGAGAGGAGCACCACCGCCGTCTTCAGCCCGTCACACCCCCCGCCTGGCGCTCCACAGAAGGATGTGCAGACGCGGCGAATAACGAAAGCCGTGAGCCTTGCACGCCTCGATGACCCAGGGCGAGCGCTCGAGGATCTCCTCCCGGCGCATCCCCTCGGGCATCAGGAGGATCCGCGCCCGAGGGAGGGCGAAGCGCTCGGCGAGTCTCAGCACTTCGGCCGGGTCGTCTTCGTCCACGACCACGAACTTCCACCACGCCCCGCGATCGAGGAACGCCCGGATCGCCTCGGGGTTGATCCGCCGGCCCTCGGCCACGCCTGAACCCGCAAGTTTCACCGAGACATTCCACTGATCCACCGGCACAGGCGGGGGCGAGAGGATGCCCGAGGTCTCCACTTCGACGGTAAACCCGGAGCGCTTGAGCCCGTTCACCACGGGCACAAACAGGGCCGACTCCAGCGGTTCGCCTCCCGTGACCACTGCCCGGCGGCAGGGGAACGCTCGCGCCTGCGCCAGCAGGGCCTCCGGCGTCACCGGCTCTCCGCCCGCCGGATCCCAGGAGTACTTGGTGTCGCACCACCGGCACCCGACCGAGCAACCCTGCAGGCGTATGAAGACTGCGGGGAGACCCGCGGTCACGCCTTCGCCCTGGATGGAGAAGAAGCACTCGGTAATGTGGCCGGCCGTCGTCGCGGGCGTCATCAGCGGGCGCGGGTGAGTTCGCTCCGGCAGGTCAGGCTCTCGGAGATCACGAGCCGCTCCAGCCTGAGGCCCGCGGGGAGACCCCGGCCGATCGCCTCCCACGCCTCCCGAGTCAGCACCTCGGCCGTCGGGTTCCCGGGCAGCCGCACGACCTTCTCGGGCGCCTCCGACTGCACGGCCTCGATGGCAGGAGCCAGAGGGTCTTCGGACCAGAGGAGGGTGGCGTGGTCCCACGGCTCTAGCACGGCCTTCTTCACCACGGCTCTCAGATCGTCGATGTCGACGACCATGCCCAGCCGGTTGAGCTGATCGGTGCTCACCGTCACCTCCAGCCGGTAGGTGTGGCCATGCAGGTACGCGCACTTTCCCGGGTGGCCCAGGATCCGGTGAGCGGCGTCGAAGCCGAACTCTGTGGTGAGTTGCACAAAACGCCTTGTAGGGAGCGAAATTGTCGCTCACCATCATGCCCCCGCTCATGGGGGGCTGTCAATCGCGATCACCTGTGGCTCACCGCAACCTCTCTCCCTCTCCGATCGAGTGGCGTATCCAGATGTTCGGCTCAGAGGAGAGTTCCTTCGCCGCGGCGGATTCAGGCCTCTCCCACGTGTATCGTCACACTCCCGAGGCCGACCCTCACGTAGCCCACCTCCCGCAAGCCCACCTGCGCCATCAGGCGCACCAGTTCCCGCGGGGGAAGGAACTGGGCCACAGATCTCGGAAGGTAGGTGTAGGCGTCGCGGTCTCCGCTGACGAGCGATCCCACCCACGGCACCAGGCCGTGAAAGTAGCAGTGGAAGAGCGCGCCGAAGCCCCTCCGGGTCGGCTGGGCAATTTCCAGCATCATGACTTTTCCTCCGGGTTGCGTCACCCGCCGCATCTCCGCCAGCCCTTGCGGCAGATCCGCCAGATTCCGGAGGAGAAACGCTGAGGTCACGCAGGAGAACGTGCGGTCCCGGAAGGGAAGCCTGAGGGCATCGGCTGCCAGCAGGGAGATCCGTCTCCCGGGATCGAGCCGAGCGAGCTTCTGGCGCCCCACCTGGAGCATGCCGTCCGAGAAGTCGACGCCAACCACGCGCCGGACCCGCGCCGCCTCGAGGAGCGCCAACGCCAGGTCCCCGGTGCCGATGGCCACGTCCAGCGCCAGCCCACCGGGCGCCGGCGCTGCCATCCGGGCCGCGACTCGCCGCCAGGCGCGGTGGCGGCCGAAGGTCATCAGGCTGTTCATCAGGTCGTAGCGCGGGGCGATGCGGCTGAACATCTCCCGCACGAGCCGAGCCTTGTCAGCGGGCGGTTGGAGCGTCATGGTTCCGGGCCACCCCGCCGGGCCGGCAGTTAGAGCCAGAGTCCGGCCAGAGCGGCAGCAAAGGTGATGACCGCGATGTAACCGTTGACGTTGAAGAACGCGACGTCCAGCCGGGAGAGGTCGGTGGCCGACACCAGCCGATGCTCATAGACCAAGAGGCCTGCCACGGCGAGCCATCCGACCCAGTACGCCCAGCCGAGTCCCATCACGGGACCGACGGCGGCCAGGCCCAAGGCGGTCAGCAGGTGACAGCCCCGCGCCAGCCACAGCGCCGTCGGGATCCCGAAGCGCGCGGGTATCGACTGGAGCCCCTCGCGGCGGTCGAACTCGACATCCTGGCAGGCATAGATCAGGTCGAAGCCAGCGATCCAGACCGTGACCGCGAACCAGAGGAGAAAGGCTGGTGGCTCGAAGGCCTCCCGCACAGCGATCCATCCCCCTGCCGCCGCGATTCCATCGGTGAAGCCGAGGATCCAGTGAGACGTCCAGGTGAAGTACTTCGTGTAGTGGTAGCCCACCAGGAAGATGACGGCCAGGGGCGCCAGCTTCAGGCAGAGGGGATTGAGCTGCCAAGCCGAGAGCAGCAGGAGGATCGCCGACGCGGCTGCCCAGCTACTCACCTCCCAGGCTTTGAGCAGCCCTTTCGGGAGGTGCCGGTTGGCGGTGCGCGGGTTCCTGGCGTCGACGACCCGGTCCACCAACCGGTTCACGCTCATGGCGAGCGTCCGAGCGCCGACCATAGCCAGGGTCACCCAGATCGTGATCCGCCACCCCGGCCATCCGCCCGCGGCCAGCACCATGGCGATATAGGCGAAGGGAAGGGCGAAGATGGTGTGCTGGAACTTGATGGCGTCGAGAAAATAGCGAAGCTTGCCCATCAGGCGTCTCAGTCCGGCCAGCCATTTGGGGGGCAGCGGTCAACGGGCCCGCCGATCAGAAACCGTACTCCTGCCAGCGGCGCGCGACGAGTGATCTGATCTCCTCGGTGATCAGGATCTCCTCCGGCCACTCCTGGGCCACGTGGTCCAGGGCCCCTTTGTCGGTGGCATCGATCCCGAGCTTGCCCCCGTACCGGTGGCGGAGGGCGGCGTGGTCCAGATCATCCATTGGTCCTTCCACGATCACCAGGTCTCGCTTGGGGTCGATGTTCCCCGTGGCCCGCCAGGCCACCTCCGACAGGTCGTGGACGTTGACGTGCTCGCTGACGACGATGATGGTCTTGGCCAGCATCATGAGGCCGAGCCCCCAGAGGGCGTACATCACCTTCTGCGCCTGGCCCGGGTAGCGCTTCTTGATGGATACGATCACCAGATTGTGGAAGATCCCCTGGGCGGGCATGTTGATCTCCACCACCTCGGGAAGGAGAAGGCGGATGATGGGCAGGAAGATCCGCTCGGTGGCCTTGCCCAGCCAGTAGTCCTCCTGCGGGGGGCGCCCCACGATGATCGTGGGGTAGATCGGATCCCGGCGCCGCGTGACGGCCGTGAGGTGGAAGACCGGGTAGTCGTGCGCAAGGGAGTAGTAGCCGGTGTGGTCGCCGAAGGGGCCTTCCCGCCGGCGTTCAGCGGGGTCCACGTAGCCCTCAAGCACGATCTCGGCATGGGCCGGCACTTCGAGATCGACGGTCTTGCATTTCACCATCTCCACCCCGGCCCCGCGCAGCCATCCGGCGAAGAGGATCTCGTCGATCCCCGGGGGGAGCGGCGCCGCCCCGGTGTAGATGGTGGCCGGATCCCCGCCCAGGGCAACGGCCACTTCCATCGGCTGCCGGACGCGCTCGGCTTCCCGGTGGTGCTCGGCCGAGCCTTTGTGAGTCTGCCAGTGCATCCCGAGCGTGTGGTCGTCGAAGACCTGGAGGCGATACATCCCGACGTTCCGCGCCCGGGTCGTCGGGTCCTTCGTGAAGACCAGCGGGAGGGTGATGTAGTAGCCCGCGTCCTTGGGCCAGCATTGGAGGATGGGAAGCTCCTTGATGGAAGGGCGCTGGGTCTCCACCACCTCCTGACAGGGCCCCGACCGGACATGCTTGGGGCCGGCTCTCGTCAAGTCGAAGAGATCTCCGAGCTTCCGGAGTTTCTCAAAGAACGAGCCGGGCATTCTGAAATCCAGGAGCGTGGCCATGCGGGCCGAGAGCTCATTCAGGTCCTCGATCCCCAGGGCCCAGGCCATGCGCTGATGCGCGCCGAAGGCGTTGATCAGCACCGGCATGTCGAAGCCCTCCACACGCTCAAAGAGGAGGGCGACGTTCTTCTCGGCGGGTCCCTTGGAGATGCGGTCGGTGATTTCCGTGATCTCGAGTTCCCGCCTCACGGGAACACTGATCCGCCTGAGCTGGTCGCGCTTGTCCAGGATCCCGATGAATTCGCGGAGGTCACGGAGCGGCACCGGCCTACTCCTGGTAAAACACCTTGACGAGCCACCCGGCGAGCACGGGGAACGCCAGGCTGGGCACTGCTCGCACCAGCACGAAGCGCCACCCCATGAGCGGAGCCTCCCAGGCGATGATCCGCTGGATCCCGAAGAGCGACCACGAAGTCATGTACGCCACGAGGGCAGCCATCCCCGCACCGGAGTTGGCGAGAGTCACCAGGAGCGGCACGCTCACCATTGGCCCGCCCGGTGTCAGCACACCGGCGACGGAGGCCGCCACGATTCCCCGGAAACCTGCCTCGCGGCCGAAGTACCGGCTCACCAACTCCTCAGGGGCCAGCACCTGGAGCATTCCGGTGAGGAGCAGGGCGAGGATGAGCCGGGGGAGGATAAACCAAAACAGTGAGAGTCCGTTCCGCGCCCCGATCCAGGGGAGCCCGGGGTCCTTCAGGTAGGCGAGCACGGTGAGAATCAGAGCCAGGCTGAGGAGAATAATGATCGAAGCATCCAGCTGCGGTCCCCGCAACATGCGCCGCTCCTTTCCCCAGGTGTAAATCGGGCCGCCCCATTATATCAGGGACTGGCCATCCGCCTTGGCGGCGGCAGCTCACGCCTCGCTGGCTATTGACACCCCTGGAAGAGTTCGGGTATACCCAAGGGGTATCACCAGGGGCCGTGCACCGGGGGAGGAGGAATATCATGACGACGAAGACGGATCTGGTGGCCGGGGTGGCCAAGGCGTCGGGCGGGACGAAGGTGGCGGCCGAGCGTGGGATCAACGCCTTGCTCGGGGCCATCCGCGATTCCCTCAAACGCGGGCGGCGGGTGACCCTCGTTGGATTCGGGACGTTCTCGACCAGCAGGCGTGCGGCTCGCAACGGACGAAACCCGAGGACCGGGAAGGCCATCAGGATTCCCTCCGTGCGCGTTCCCCGATTCAAGCCCAGCAAGGCCCTGAAGCAGGCGATTCGCTGAGCCGCTAGCCTCATTTCAGACGTCGTCCGCGTGACGCCCCGCTCCATGGGCGAGCATCTGTCTCGGTCGTTTCCTTGACGAGAGGTTTCCCCTGTGCTGTAATGACCACTGCGCTGGGAGATCGTCTAGCGGTAGGACGCGTGGCTCTGGACCACGTAGCGGGG
>JBHIBG010000045.1:0-20358 GCA_046758965.1 Methylomirabilia bacterium
AGGTGGCGGGAGCGACTGGACGCTCTGCTCGTGGATGCAGGGGGTGTGACGGGGAGAGGCGCCGGAGCCTTTCGCGTGCGTGATCTGGCACCCGATCCAGGCGGCGTGGCTCAGGAGCTGGTCGAGCTCGAACGGCCGACCGGGGAGTGGCCGATCCTGCCTGAGCTCAAAGCCTCTCTGGACACCCACGTCCGGCATCTCCAGCGCCGGGAGTATGGGGCGCTGGACCAGGACTTCGACCCCGGCTATCGGGAGCGCGGGATGACCGTGTACCGAGCGCTCCCCTCCACCGGGTTCGTCAGCTATCGGATCGTGGGCTTCGCCAAGCTCGGCGGCCAGCGCGTCGTCAAGCTCCTCCTGAAAGGGCCGACCGCAGGGGCGATCCTCCAGCTCCGCTGGGGCAGCCGGGACGGTCACTGGGAGGTGCTTGAAGCTGAGGTCGTGAGGAGTCGAGAGACCTCCGGCTCCTAGGATCACTTCCCGTTTCCAGCCAGCTCTGTCGGATGCCCACCGGGAATGCTTGACAGCGTGCTCGTGGCCAACCGCGGCGAGATCGCCCGCCGGATCGTGCGGGCTTGCCGCGGGCTCGGGATGAGGAGCGTCGTGGTGTACTCGGAAGCTGATGCCGGCTGGCCGCATGTGAAGGAGGCCGATCACGCCGTCCTCATCGGCCCAGCGCCGGCGCGCGAGAGCTACCTCAACGTCGAGCGGATTCTCGAAGCGGCGCGCCGGAGCGGGGCCCAGGCCGTGCATCCAGGTTACGGGTTCCTCTCCGAGGAGTGGCGTTTCGCCCGGGCCTGCGAGGAGGCCGGGCTCGTATTCGTCGGACCTCCCTGGGAGGCCATCAAGACGATGGCTCTGAAGACCCAGGCTCGTGAGCGTGTCGCGGGAGTCGGCGTGCCCGTCGTGCCAGGGAGCGAGGGCCCCGTGGGCGACCCTGAGGAGGCGAAGGGTGTTGCGGCGAGAATCGGCTATCCGATTCTGCTGAAGGCGGTCGGCGGCGGCGGCGGCATTGGCATGGTCCGGGCTGACGATCCCGAAGGGCTCACCCAGGCCTTCGCCGTGGCCCAGCGTCGGGCGCAGGCGGCCTTCGGCAGCGGGGCGCTCTACCTCGAGCGCTGTCTCGAGGCCCCGCGGCACGTGGAAGTTCAGATCTTCGGGGATTCCCACGGCCAGATCGTGCACCTCCACGAGCGGGAGTGCTCGGTCCAGCGCCGACACCAGAAGCTGGTGGAAGAGAGCCCGGCCCCTGGGCTCCCGAGCGGGCTCAAGGGGCGGCTTACGGAGGCGGCGTTGGCCGTGGCCCGGGCGGTCGGCTACGTCAATGCCGGGACCGTCGAGTTCTTGGTTTCCGGCGACCGCTTCTACTTCCTGGAGATGAACACGCGCCTCCAGGTCGAGCATCCGGTCACCGAGGAGGTCACCGGAGTTGACCTCGTCCAGGCCCAGCTCAGGGTCGCGGCGGGCGAGAGGTTTTCGTGGGATCAAGCCGAGATCCCGCAGCGGGGGGTGAGCGTGGAATGTCGGATCTATGCCGAGGATCCGGCGCGGCGTTTCCTGCCCTCCCCGGGGACGATTGCCGCCCTCGTCCTCCCCGAGGGAGAGGGCGTCCGCGTGGAGTGCGGCGTCGCGCCTGGGATCGAGGTGACGGTCCACTACGACCCGCTGCTGGCCAAGCTGGTCACGCGTGGGGAGACCCGGGCCGAGGCGATTGACCGAATGGCCCGGGCTCTGGCCGAGTTCAAGGTGGAGGGGGTGAAGACGACCGTTCCCTTCCACCAGCGCGTGATGGCGCACAGGGACTTCCGAGAAGGGGCGATTCACACGCAGATGGTCGAGCGAGGAGCCTTCGATGCCTGAAGAGGTCAAAGCCCACATCACCGGCGTGGTCTTCCAGGTGGTGGCCAAGTCGGGAGACAGGGTTCAAGCCGGGGACCCGATCCTGGTGCTGGAGTCCATGAAGATGGAGATCCCCGTGGAAGCGCCGCTGGATGGCACGGTGGTCGAGGTCAAGGTCAGCGAGGGCGACACGGTTCAGGAGGGAGACACCGTCGCGCTTCTCGGGTGAGGATCGAACGTCTCACCACGCTCCTGGGCTGCCCGCCTACGCTGACCCACGGTCGGCTGAGATCGGCAAGGACGGTCCGGGAAACTGAGCGCGGGCGATCAGGTCTGGACGAAGGCCTTGAGCCTGCGCCCCCGCAGAGGATGGCGGAGCTTCCTGAGCGCTTTGGCTTCAATTTGCCGGATCCGCTCCCGCGTCACCGAGAAGCGTCGCCCGACCTCCTCGAGGGTCTCCTCGCCGTCCCCGCCGATGCCGAAGCGGAGGCGAAGGATGTCCCGCTCCCGGGGGGAGAGCGTGCCCAGCACCCGATTCACCTGCGCCATCAGGTCGTGGCTCATCAGGCCCTTGTCTGGCGCGGTCGAGTTCTTGTCCTCGAGGAGGTCCCCGAGCTCGGAGTCCTCGCCGATGGGGGTCTCCAGCGACAGGGGCTTCCGGGCCGACGCCAGGATCAGGCGCACCTTCTTGGCGGGAATCCCCGTGCGCTGGGCCAGCTCCTCCGGGGTCGGCTCGCGCCCGATCTCGTTGACCAGTCGCCGGTTCACCCGCGAGAGGCGGTTGAGCGTTTCGACCATGTGGACCGGGATGCGGATGGTCCGCGCGTGGTCGGCGATGGCGCGGGTGATCGCCTGACGGATCCACCACGTCGCGTAGGTGGAGAACTTGAACCCCCGGCGGTACTGGAAGCGGTCCACGGCCTTCATGAGCCCGATGTTCCCTTCCTGGATCAAATCGAGAAGGGAAAGCTCGCTGCCCAGGTAGCGCTTGGCCACCGACACGACCAATCGGAGGTTGGCCTCCATCAGATGGCGCTTGGCTTCCCTCACCCGCCGGTCCTTCTCCTCGACCTCGGCCAGGAGCTTCAGGAACTGCCGGCGGGGGAGCCCGACCCGCTCCTCCAACGCCTTCAGGTGGCGGAGCGCTTCGGCCTTGCGTGCTGACGGCGAGGGCTGGCTCCTGAGCGCCTGGATCTCGCTCGCCGCCTGGCGGAGCTCAGCCACCAGCTTGTCCAGCAGGGCCGGCTTGAGGGGCAGCTCGGAAACGATCTGCTGAATTGCCGCTCCGTTCCGGCTGATCCAGCGGTGGTAGGCCGCGCGAGTCGAAGCCGACCGGCGACGGTCTTGGAGCGCAGCCTCGAGCTTCGCGATCTCCCGTTCGAGCCTTCGGATCCGGGCGAAGCAAGCGAGGAGCGGCTTGACCTCCTCCGGTTTGGGCTCGGTCCCATCGGGAAGGCGGATGAGCTCGTCCAAGGGGATTTCCTGCTTTCTGACCTGGTCAGCGATCCGGAGAAGGGTGTGCACCGCCTGAGGAATCCCGGCCAGGACCCGCCGAAGCTCGGCCTGCCCCTGCTCGATCGAGCGACCGATCTCGACTTCGCGGGCCGCCGTCAAGAGGGGCACCTTGCCGATCTCTCTGAGATACAGACGAACGGGATCCTCGGCCGGGGCCGCGGTAGGCTCGTCCGGCTCTCCCTCCTCGACCAGGGGTTCCGGCTTGAGGAGCCGCTCCGCGACAGCCTTGGTATCGGGAAACCCGATCTGAGGCGCCACACATGTGGCAGTATCTCCTATGTCTTGAGTCTGTGGCTCTTTGAAGGTCATTCTCTCGCTATCCCTTCCCGCTCCCCCATAAGAGGGGCCGCCTAGTCATGAAGATTCGGAAGGTGCCCAACCTTGCCATTATATGCAAACAACGGACCAAGTGCAATAGTTCCCTTGAAACAGCCCCGCCCCGCCCTGTATTCCGTCGCCGGGCGTCAGTCCCCGGGGGAAGGATCTGCTATGATGCTGCTTCGGGTGCCGATGCGGGCCGAGATCATCAGCGTCGGGTCAGAGCTTCTCCTGGGACAGATTGTCGACACCAATTCCGCGACCATCGCCCGCCACCTTGCCGCCATCGGGCTCGACCTCCATTACAAGGCCACGGTAGGGGACAACCTCGAGCGCCTGAGCGCCGTTATCCGTCAAGCTCTGGCCCGCTCTCAGGTGGTGATCATCACTGGAGGGCTCGGTCCCACGGCGGACGATCTGACCCGGCAGGCGGTGGCGGTGGCCATGGGTCGAGAGCTTCAGTTCTCAGAGCTTCTGATGGCCCAGATCGAGGCGTTCTTCGCCTCGCGGGGATTCAAGCTCTCTCCGTCCAACCGTCGCCAAGCCTATGTCCCGCAGGGGGCGATCGCCATCGAGAATCCGGTGGGTACGGCACCGGCCTTCATCGTGGAAGCCGCAGAAGGCTGTGTGATGGCTCTTCCGGGTGTTCCACGGGAGATGGAGTATCTCCTCGTCCATCGGATGCTCCCGTACCTCCGCGACCGCTACGGGATCGGAGGGGAGATCCGACTCCGCATCCTCAAGGCGGCGGGGCTCGGCGAAAGCCGAGTCGGCGAGCTCATCGCCGACTTCATGGAGCAGGGGCGAAACCCCACTGTCGGAACTCTCGCCCACCTGGGGCAAGTGGATGTTCGGATCGCGGCCAAGGGCGCCAACGCCGCCGAGACCCTGGCGCTCATCGCGCCTGTTGAGGCGGAGGTCCGCCGCCGGCTGGGCGAGTTTGTCTTCGGCGCCGACGCGGACACTCTCGAGGGCCTCGTGGCCGAGCAGCTCGAGATCGTCGGTGGGCGGGTGGCGGTGGCGGAGTTGGGCAGCGCCGGCGCCGTCGCGGCGCGGCTCGTGAATGGCGCGAAAGAGGTCCTGGCGGTTGCTGTAACCCTTCCGGACGCGAGTGCGGCGCTCAAGCTGGGGGTGGAGCTACCGTCGGAGGAGCGGCCGGCGGCGCGCGCGGGGCTCCTCGCCCGGGGAGCGAGCAGGTGGAGCGGGGCGGCGGTAGGGGTGGCGACAGTCTTCGAGGAGGACCGAGCAAGCAGCCCGCCCGTCATCATCGTGGGGCTCGGGGTTTCCCTGGACGAACGGGAGGAGACGCGGGAGTACCGCCTCGGGGGCGACCTTCCCTCGATCCGGATCCGGACAGCCACTTTGGCGCTGGACCTGCTTCGACGGACGCTCCCCCCGGCGAGGTGATCTCCGTTCTCTCCCGCCTCGACGGTCGCGGCCCGCATTCACGGCTTTTTCGTTGACAGGGGAAAGCGCCGGGATTTATCGTGAGGAACGCTTGATATGGTGAAGATTTACACGAAGAAAGGAGATGAGGGCCAGACCACCCTGTTCGGCGGCCAGCGCATCTCCAAGTCCGATCTTCGCCCCGAGGCCTACGGGACGCTTGACGAGGCCACCTCGGTCCTCGGAGTCGTCCGGGCCGAGACCCAGGATGAGGAGTTGCGTGCTGTCATCCATCTCGTTCAGGAGGACCTCTTCCTCCTCGCGGCCGAACTGGCCACCTCCCCCGAGGACCGCGAGCGTTTGCGCGTCGGCCAGATTACCCCCGAACACACCGCCCGGCTGGAGTCGCTCATCGACGAGCGCCTGGAGAAGATTGAACTTCCCCGCGCATTCATCATTCCGGGCTCCTCCTCCCACATCCCGTCCCTCCTGGACTGGGCGCGTACCATCATTCGCCGGGGCGAGCGGCGGGTGGTGCAGCTCCGCGAGGCCGACAGGCTCGACAATCCTGAGGTCCTGAGATATCTGAACCGGCTCACTGACCTGATCTTCATTCTGGCGCGCTACCAGGAGGCGGCGGAGGGGAAAGGCCCGGTCCAGTGGAAGGGGCGGCCAGACGGGGAGCGATAGTGTGCCCCGTTGCCGGTGATCCCGGAGGGTGAGGGGCGTGTCGAACCGCGCGTTCATCGCTCACCGGGCGCAGGAGATCGAACCATTCCTCGCCGTCGAGGTGTTCGAGCGAGCCCAGGAGCTCGAGCGCCAGGGGATCGACGTCGTCCACCTGGAGTTCGGCGAGCCTGACTTCGAGACGCCGCCAGTCATCCAGGAAGCTGCCCAGAAGGCTCTCAAGGACGGCCGCACCAAATACACCGCCAGCCTGGGAATCCTCCCCCTCCGCGAGGCCATCGCCGACCACTATCACGAGCGGTACGGAGTCCACGTCTCCCCCGATCAGATCTTGGTCACGGCGGGAACCTCGCCGGCCATGCTGCTTCTGTTCACAGCCCTGCTGGATCCCGGGGACCAGGTGATCCTCTCCGACCCCCACTACGCGTGCTACCCCAACTTCGTCCGGTATGCGGAAGGCGCGCCGGTGTACGTCGACGTGGACGAGGAGGATGACTTCCAGTACCGGCCGGAGGCGATCCGGAAGCGGCTCTCCCCGAGGGTGAAGGCGATCCTGGTCAACTCGCCTGCCAACCCGACGGGGACGCTCCTCTCGCCCGAGCGCATGGCGGCCGTGGCGGAGCTAGGGCCGTGGGTGGTGTCAGACGAGATCTACCATGGCCTCACCTACGAAGGGGTTGAGCACACCATCCTGGAGTACACCGATCGGGCCTTCGTCCTGAACGGCTTCTCCAAGGCCTTCGCGATGACCGGATGGCGCCTCGGTTACCTGATCGCCCCAATGCCGTTCATCCGGACGTTGCAGAAGGCGTACCAGAACTTCTTTATCTCCACCAACGAGTTCGTCCAGTGGGCCGGTGTGGCGGCGCTGCGGGAGGCGGGGGAGGAGGTCGCCCGGCTCCGGCGGGTCTTTGATGAGCGCCGGCAGGCGACGATTGCGGGGCTCCGGCGGATCGGGTTGGGGGTGGGCTCCGAGCCCACCGGGGCGTTCTACGTGCTGGCGAACGCCCGGGAATTCACCCGGAACTCCTACGAGTTCGCCTTCGAGATCCTGAACGAGGCCCACGTGGGCGTGACTCCAGGGATCGATTTCGGGCGGAACGCCGAAGGCTACCTGCGCTTCTCCTACGCCAACTCGCTGCCGCGGATCCAGGAGGGTCTCGAGCGGATCGGCGGCTTCCTTGCCAGACGTTCGAGCTGAGTGAGTCGGTGGGGGCTCCCGTTCGCCTCGCCATGAGGGGGAGCAGCTGACCGTGAGCGAATCCCAGGCTCGAAAGAAGGCGCGGGCGCTCCGGGTTGTCCGGGTCCTGGAGCGCGCCTACCCGACGGCGACCATTGCCCTGGAGTTCACCAACCCCCTCGAGCTTCTGGTGGCGACGATCCTGGCCGCTCAGTGTACCGACGAGCGCGTCAACCAGGTGACGGAGTCCCTCTTCAAGACGTATCGGACCGCTCAGGATTATGCCGAGGCGACCCCGGGGCGCCTGGAGCAGGAGATCCGCTCCACGGGGTTTTACAGGGCTAAGGCTCGGGCCATCGTCGGCATGGCGCGGCAGCTCGTCGCCAGGCACGGCGGGAGGGTGCCCCGGGACGTGGACGGGTTGACCGCGCTTCCCGGCGTGGGCCGGAAAACTGCGAACGTCGTAGTCGGCAATGCCTTCGGGCAGCCCGCCATAGCCGTGGACACCCACGTGCTCCGGGTCTCTCAGCGACTCGGCCTGGCCAAGGGCGAGGACCCGGAGAAGGTCTGCGACCAGCTCTGTGAGGTCACCCCCCGGGCCCGCTGGACCCGCTTCACCCACCTGCTCACCAGCCACGGCCGCCAGGTCTGCCGGGCCAGAACCCCGGCCTGCCCCACCTGCCCGGTTCGTGCTCTCTGCCCCTGGCCCGGCAAGACAAGCAAGTAGCCTGCCCCCGCACGGTGCCCCGGCGTCGGGAAGTTGACTCTCGTCGAGGGTTCGGCTATGATTACTTTTTGTAATTTTTCACAGGAGTTTGCAGCTCATTCCGCAAGACCGAAGGGGCAAGAAGGTGCCCACTCCCCAGCCGAAGGCGAGCGAGGTGGTCCGGAAGTGGTACCTGGTGGACGCCCAGGGCCAGGTGCTCGGGCGGTTAGCCACTCGAGTCGCCGCCATGCTCAGGGGGAAGCATAAGCCGTTCTATGCTCCCCACCTGGACGTGGGCGACCACGTGGTCGTCGTCAACGCTGAGAAGGTGCATCTCACGGGGCGGAAGCTGACTGACAAGATCTACCGCTGGCACACGGGGTATATCGGCAACCTGAGGGAAGTCAGCGCGGGGAAAATGCTCCAAACCCGCCCCGAGCGGGTCATTGAGTGGGCGGTGCAGGGGATGCTTCCCCGGAGCCGCCTCGGTCGCGCCATGGCCAAGAAGCTCAAGGTCTATCGGGGGACGGAGCATCCTCACGCGGCCCAGCGTCCTGAGCCGCTCCCGCTGGCGCGCCTAAAACGATCATAGAGGAGGCATGAGGTGGACCTGGCGCGGTATTACGGGACCGGCCGACGGAAGACCGCTGTGGCCCGTGTCTGGCTCAAACCGGGACAGGGGGTCATCACCGTCAATCGTCGTCCCTTCGAGGAGTATTTTCCGCGTGAGACGCTTCGGCGGATCATCTGGCAGCCGTTCCACGTTACCGACACCGAGGGACAGTTTGATGTGGCAGCGAACGTCTCAGGGGGCGGCACGGCTGGCCAGGCTGGCGCGGTGCGGCACGGCGTCGCCCGGGCGCTCTTGGCCTATGATGACAAGCTTCGACAGACGCTGAAGCGTGCGGGGGTCCTGACCCGGGATCCGCGGATGCGAGAGCGGAAGAAGTACGGGCAGCCGGGCGCGCGGAAGCAGTTTCAGTACTCGAAGAGGTAGCTTGGGCCGGGGAGCGCTGCTCTCAGTTCGAGCTCCGCGCTTCGGGCACCGACGGGAAGCCGGCAAGAGTCATGATACGCATCGGGGTGGCGGGCGCCAGCGGGTACATGGGCGCTGAGCTCCTGCGCCTCCTTTTCGCTCACCCCGAGGCCCGAGTCACGGCGGTGACCTCCGCGCGGCTTGCCGGTGAGCCCTTGGAGCGCTTCTTCCCTCACTTGCGGGGCTTGACCGAGCTCACCTTCCAGGAGCTCGACTCCGCGCGCCTGGCCCGGGAGGCCGAGGTCGTTTTCCTGGCGCTCCCTCACATGGAGTCCCAGAAGGTGGTGCCGGTGCTCCGGCGGAATGGGCGAAAGGCGATCGACCTCTCCGCCGACTACCGGCTCAAGAACGCTCAGGCCTATGCCACGTGGTACGCGAGCTCCCACACGGATCCCGTTGGCCTGGCCGAGGCCGTGTACGGGCTCCCCGAGCTCCACCGCAAGGCCATCGCGGCAGCCAGCCTGATCGCCTCGCCGGGGTGCTACCCGGTGGGGGCTCTGCTGGCCGTCGCCCCGCTTCTCAGGCAGGGGGTTGGGCGGACCGAGGGGATCGTCATCGACTCCAAATCAGGGGTGACCGGCGCGGGAGCTCAGGGACGCAACGTGAACCCCATGTATCTCTATACTGAAGCGAACGAGAACGTTCAGGCGTACACCGTGGCCGCCCACCGCCACACCCCGGAGATCGAGCAGGAGCTGTCCGCGCTCGCGGGCCAGCCCGTGCGGGTCTCGTTCACCCCCCATCTGGTCCCTCTCAACCGCGGTCTTTTCACCACGGCCTATGTTCCGTTGGCCACCTCAGCGGAGAGCGACGACCTTCTGGCGCTCTACCGGGAGTTCTATGCGGGCGAGCCCTTCGTCCGCGTGCTGCCCAAAGGGGTGCTCCCGTCGACGAGGGCCGTGATGGGGTCCAACTTCTGCGACCTGGCAGTGGTCGCCGATGCTCGGACCAACCGGGCCGTCTGCCTCTCCGCGATCGACAATCTGGGGAAGGGCGGGGCGGCCAACGGCGTGCACACTCTGAACCTCATGATGGGGTGGGACGAGCGGACAGGCTTGGGCGTGCCACCGGTGTTCCCCTAGCCTATGCCCGAGCTGGAGTGGCTCGAGGGGGGCATCACCGCGGTTCCAGGTATTCTGGCTTCCGGTATCCACGGCGGGATCAAAGCGAGCGGGAAGAAGGATCTCGCCCTGATCTACTCGTCGGTCCCGGCCCGTGCCGCCGCACTCTTCACCACCAACCAGGTGAAGGGCGCCCCGGTTCTCGTTTCCATGGAGCACGTGGAGGGGGGCACGGCGCAGGCGATCGTGGCCTCCAGCGGGTGCTCCAACGTCTGCACGGGAGCGCAGGGGTCGAAAGACGCGCGGGAGATGACCACGATCGTGGCCGACCTGCTCCGTATCCCGGAGCGTCACGTGCTGGTGGCCTCCACGGGAGTGATCGGCCAACCGCTCCCCATGGATCGGATCCGCGCGGCGCTGCCGAAGCTGGCCCGGGCGCTCTCCCCGCAGGGCGGCCGGAGCGCCGCCGAGGCGATCCTCACCACCGATACGACGCTCAAGGAAGCGGCCCTCCGCGTGGAGGTGGCCGGGCGACCGATCACGATCGGCGGCATTGCCAAAGGCGCCGGGATGATCGAGCCGAACATGGCCACGATGTTCTGCTTTCTGGCCACCGAGGTGGCCGTCTCCCGTGATGCGCTTCGGATGGTGCTGAGGCGAGCTGTGGATCGCTCCTTCAACCGGATCACGGTGGATGGGGACCAGTCCACGAGCGACACGGTGGCGATCCTGGCCAACGGGCTGGCCGAGAACAGCCCCCTCGAAAAAGGGAGCCGTGGCCTCAGGTCCTTCGCCAAAGGGGTGGAGGCCATCACCCTTCGGTTGGCCCAGATGCTCGTGAGGGGCGGGGAGGGAGCCACCAAGCTCGTTGAGGTTCACGTGCGAGGGGCCCGGAGCAAGCGGGACGCTCTGGGAGCTGCCCGGTCAGTGGCCAACTCCCTCCTGGTCAAGACCGCCATGAACGGTCAGGATCCCAACTGGGGACGGATTATGGCCGCGCTGGGGAGATCCCGGGCCGCGGTGGTCCAGGACAAGGTCGGGATCTGGATCGGGGAGGAGGCATTGGTGGTGGGAGGGGAGTTAACACCCGGCGCCAAGTGGGATCGGGTCCGGGAGGTGATGGCCCGGTCCGAGTACGCCATCCAGATCGACCTGGGGCTGGGGGCGGGGCGGGACCGGGTCTGGACCTGCGACCTCTCGGAGGAGTATGTTCGGATCAATACGAAATACACGACCTGACTCCTCAGCGTGGGTGCGCCCCGGCGCGGGGAAAGGTGTAAAGGGGAACTGAAGGAGGAATTGCATGGCGAATCTGACGATGAGGGAGCTCCTGGAGGCCGGGGTGCACTTTGGCCACCAGACCAAGCGCTGGAACCCGAAGATGGCCAAGTATATCTTCGGCGAGCGCAACGGGATTTACATCATAGACTTGCAGAAGACCCTCAAGAAGTTCCGGGAAGCTTACGGCTTCGTCCGGGATCTGGCGGCGAACGGGGGCACGCTGCTCTTTGTGGGGACCAAGAAGCAGGCGCAGGAGGCCGTGTATGAGGAGGCCACCCGCTGCGGGATGTTCTACGTCAACCAGCGATGGCTTGGCGGGACGCTCACCAACTATGCCACGGTAGTCAAGTCTATCGCCCGCCTCAAGAGGCTGGAGGGGATGAAGGAGAGCGGGGACTACGAGCAGCTCCCCAAGAAGGAGGTCCTGGGGCTCGAGCGGGAGCGGCAGAAGCTTGAGCGGGCCCTGATCGGAATCAAGGAGATGGACCGGCTCCCCTCGGCCGTCTTCGTCATCGATCCCCACGACGAGAGGATCGCAGTGGCCGAAGCTCGGCGACTCGCCATCCCGATCGTGGCCCTGGTGGATACCAACTGCGATCCCACGGAGATCGACTACCCCATCCCCGGCAACGACGATGCCATCCGCTCGGTCCGGCTCATCACCGCCCGGGTTGCTGAGGCGGTCATCGAAGGGCGCGGGGCGTTGGCCAAGGAAGGGCCTGCCGAGCCTTCGACGCTGGAGGCGGCTGAGGAAGCCTTGGCCCCTGCTGGCGAGCAGACGTCATAGGAGAGGACTGGCATCCATGGCCCAACCATCGACGCTGGTGAAAGAACTCCGGGACCGCACGGGTGCCGGGGTCATGGACTGCAAGGCCGCTCTCGAGGCCTCTCAGGGAGAGATGGACAAGGCTGTGGAGTTCCTGAGGAAGAAGGGATTGGCCGATGCCGCCAAGCGAGCCCACCGCGAGGCGCGGGAAGGGGTCGTCGGCGCCTATATCCACCCCGGCGGGAGGCTGGGGGTTCTGGTGGAGGTGGATTGCGAGACCGATTTCGTGGTGCGGACTGACGCCTTCCAACAGCTGGTGAAGGATCTGGCGATGCAGGTGGCAGCTGCCAATCCGACCTACATCTCCAGGGAGCAGATTCCGGCCGAGGTGCTGGACAAGGAGCGGGAGATCTATCGCCAGCAGATGGGAGACCAGAAAAAGCCTCCCCACATTCTGGACAAGATTGTGGAGGGAAAGCTGGAAAAGTTCTATGCCGAGCAGTGTCTCTTGGAGCAGCCGTTCATCAAGGACGCCACAGGCAAGATTCGAGTCAAGGACCTGGTGAGCGAAGTCAACGCCCAGGTGAAGGAGCAGGTGGTCGTCCGCCGCTTTTCCCGCTTCAGGGTCGGCGAGGAGGGATGAGGAGGGATAGGGTGGCCGCCGCCTCTTCCGAAACGGTCTACCGCCGGATCGTCCTGAAGCTCTCCGGCGAGGCGCTGGCCGGCGGGCGGGGGTATGGCATCGACCCGGACGTGCTCGTCGGGATCGCCGGGGAAGTTCGGGAGGTGGCCGATCTCGGGGTCCAGATCGCTCTCGTCATCGGCGGGGGGAACATCTTCCGCGGGCTGGCGGCCTCGACCGGCGGCATGGACCGGGCCACGGCGGACTACATGGGAATGCTCGCCACGGTGGTGAACGCCCTGGCCCTCCAGGATGCGGTGGAGAAGACCGGGGTCCCCACCCGGGTGCTTTCCGCCATCGAAATGCGGGCGGTGTCAGAGCCGTATATCCGCCGCCGCGCCATGCGTCATCTGGAGAAAGGGCGGGTGGTGATCTTCGCCGCGGGAACCGGAAACCCGTTCTTCACCACCGACACCGCCGCCGCCCTTCGGGCCGCCGAGATCGGAGCCGAGGTGATCCTCAAGGCCACCCAAGTGGATGGGGTGTACTCGTCCGACCCGAAAAAGGACGCGACGGCGAAACGGATCCCCCGGCTCACCTATATCGAAGTGCTCAACCGCGGACTTCAGATCATGGACGCCACTGCCATCTCACTCTGCATGGACAACAAGCTGCCCATCGTGATCTTTGACCTCACCACGCGCGGCAACATCACGCGGATCGTCACGGGGGAACCCGTCGGCTCCCTCGTCACTGCTGACGATTCGCCTGTGAGGGGGTGACGGAGCATGCAGGCCGTGCTCAAGGAGGCGGAGACGCGGATGCAGGGGGCCATCGACGTTCTGACGCGGGAGTTCGCCGGGGTGCGCACCGGTAGGGCCACTACTGCCCTGGTGGAGCCGATCCGCGTGGACTACTACGGAACACCGACCCCGCTCAGCCAGGCAGCCTCCCTTTCCGTTCCTGACCCCAAGACCATTCTCATCCAACCGTGGGACGCGAGCCTGCTGCCGGCTTTCGAGAAGGCCATCTTGAAATCAGACCTCGGGCTCACACCCGCGAATGACGGGAAGGTGATCCGCCTCGTCATCCCGCCCCTGACCGAGGAGCGCCGGAAGCAGCTGGCGAAAGCTGTGGGAAAGCTGGCGGAGGAAGCTCGCGTCGCCGTCCGCAACGTCCGGCACGACGCGAACAAAAAGCTGAAGGGCATGGAGAAAGACAAGAAGATCTCGGAAGATGACAGCCGGCGCGCCCAGGATCAGGTTCAGAAGATCACGGACAAGTTCACGCAGCGGGTGGACGAGGTGCTGAAGAAGAAAGAAGAGGAGATCCTGGCGTTCTGAGCTTTTATGACCGTCACGCGCGATGATCGCCTGAGCGTTCGACAGTTGGCGGCTCTCGGCGGGAGCGAACTCCTCGACCGCGTCAAGGCCGGACCGATCCCCAGGCATGTGGCCATCATCATGGATGGGAACGGTCGCTGGGCCGTCCAGCGGGGGCTCCCGCGGGTCGCGGGGCACCGGCAGGGGGTGAGGGCGACCCGACAGGTCGTGCGCGCGGCCAGCAAGCTGGGGATCCGGTACCTGACGCTCTACGCGTTCTCATCGGAGAACTGGAACCGGCCGTCGGACGAGGTCTCGACCCTGATGAGTCTCCTGAAGGGCTCCATCGGCCGGGAGCTCCCCGAACTCATGGAGAATAATGTGCAGCTCCTGACCATTGGGCGTGGTGAGAGGATCCCACTTCCCGTGAGGCGAGGGATCGGCCGGGCCGTAGCTGCTACCGCAAGCAATACGGGAATGAAGCTCATCATGGCGTTCAGCTACGGCGGTCGCGAGGAGCTGGTGGACGCCTGCCGTGCCCTGGCCCGTCAAGTCCAACACGGGGAGATCGCGCCAGAGGAGATCGACGAGCTGCGAATCGCCGAGGCCCTCTACACTCACGGGGTCCCGGATCCCGACCTTCTGGTCCGGACCAGCGGCGAGATGCGGATCTCGAACTTCCTGCTCTGGCAGCTTGCCTACACGGAGTTTTGGATCACGCCCACCCTCTGGCCGGATTTCGGTCCCGACGAGCTCTACCTGGCGGTGGCCGACTATCAGCGCCGGGAGCGCCGTTTCGGCGGTGTGTGAGCGTGGGGGTCGGAGCCAGCCCGACTACCGGCGAGCTCGGCGCCCGCTCCCCACGGGGCGTTGTCCTCGCCAAGCGTGTCGGCAGTGGTCTCCTCTTCATTCCGTTCTTCATTTTGCTCACCGCGTATGCCCCCCGGTGGACGTTCGCCGCCTTCGTGGTGCTGGTGGGCGGAGTGGCCCAGTGGGAGTATGGGCGAATGTTCATGCGGGCTGGCGTGGAGGTGCATCGGCGGATCGGGCTCTTGGCCGGTCTCGTTGTGACAGCCAGCTTCGCCTGGCCGGACCGGCCGGGCCTGACCTTCCTCGTTCTCACGCTCGCCGTGGTCGGGCCCCTGAGCGCGGGTCTCCGGTCGGGCTGGTCCCGGGAGCCGAGCTGGGCGCCGCCGGCGGCTACGCTCCTCGGGGTGCTGTACGTCAACTGGCTCCTCGGCCATGCCGTATGGCTTCGGCAGCTCCCGCATGGCGTGGAGTGGATCTTCCTCCTGGTGTGGGTGACCTGGGTAGGGGAATCCGGCGCCTACTTCGTGGGCTCCGCGCTCGGCCGCCACAAGCTCGCGCCGCTGATGAGCCCCGCCAAGACCGTGGAGGGCGCCGTGGCCCAGCTCGTGCTCTCGCCCACTGCGGCCCTGGTGGGCCGCTGGTGGTTCTTTCCGGAGTCCACGCTGCTCGATGCGGTAAGCCTGGGGCTCCTCCTGGGCATCGCGGGGCAGCTGGGGGACCTGGCGGAATCCTTCCTCAAGCGGAGCTGTCGCACGAAGGATACGGGAGCGTTGATTCCGGGGCACGGCGGCCTGCTCGACCGGGTGGACAGCTTGCTGTTCAACGCGCCGGCCCTCTACTATTACGCCCGCTTTATCGCCACGGGCTAAGGTGCCGGGCCAAATCACGGGCATGACGAGGACGCAGGGAGGTGTCCAGCACCCCACTCGGCTCCGCCTCGTGGGGACCCCCGGCCACCGGAGGCGTACGTGGGTGTACGGTGAGGATGGCCGACGACCGAGGACGAAGTAAGGCGAAGTTAGTTGGAACGGCGCCAAGGGAGAGGAGATGAAGCGACTGACAGTGCTCGGAGCCACCGGGTCCGTGGGAAGGCGGGCGCTCGAGCTCGTCGAGACCTTCGCTGACGACTTCAGGGTGGAAGGGCTGGCGGCGCGAGGGAGCAACATCGAGCTCCTGGCCGAGCTCTGCCGCCGCCATCGGCCGAAAGCCGTCGCCCTGCTGGAGCCCGCCGCGGTGGATGCCCTGGCCCGGGCCCTTCCGGCTCCGCGCCCGGATCTTCTGGCCGGCGCCTCCGGCCTGGTGACACTCGCCTCCCAGGTCGACTCCGACATTGTCCTGTCAGCGCTGGTGGGCGCGGCCGGGCTTCTTCCTACGATGGCCGCCATCGAGGCAGGGCGTTCCGTCGCGTTGGCAAACAAGGAAGTTCTCGTGATGGCCGGGGCGTTGGTCACGCGGGCGGCCCGAGAACGAAAGGTCCGGCTCCTGCCGGTGGACTCCGAGCACAGCGCGATCTTCCAATGCCTGGCGGGGCACAACCGCGCGGAGGTGAGACGGGTCTTCCTGACGGCCTCGGGTGGACCGTTCCGCGAGTATACCCGGGAGCAGCTCGCCCAGGTGACGGTAGCCGAGGCTCTGCGGCACCCGACGTGGAAGATGGGCGCCAAGATCACCGTGGACTCGGCCACGCTCATGAACAAGGGACTCGAGATCATCGAAGCGCGCTGGCTCTTTGACCTGACGCCGGACCAGACCCAGGTCCTGGTCCACCCGCAGTCCATCGTTCACTCTATGGTGGAGTACATCGACGGCTCGGTGATCGCCCAGCTCGGCGTGGCCGACATGGGGATTCCCGTCCTCTACGCGCTGACCTTTCCGGACCGGCGACCCTGCCCTGCGCCAACCCTGGATCTGACTCGCGTGGGTCAGCTCACCTTCCAGGAGCCGGACCCGGAGCGGTTTCCGTGCCTGGCCCTGGCACGTCGCGTCCTGACGCGGGGCGGAACCGCGCCGGTCGTATTGAATGCGGCCAACGAGGTGGCCGTCGAGGCCTTCCTGGCGAGCCAGATCCGGTTTACCGGGATTCCCGAGCTGATCGCCGAGGCCCTGGAGCGCGAGCGGCTCGGGGAGGCCGGCTCGGTTCAGGAATGCCTCGCGGTGGACCTCGACTGCCGACGCGCGGTTCGCGAGCGGATTTCGAGGCAGCGGGTTTCTGTCGCGGCGGGTTCCCCGCGCTGAGGGAGGAGGCGTGTTCGCGTGACCACCGTTCTCTCGTTCGTCGTCGTGATCGGTCTCCTGATCCTGATCCACGAGCTGGGCCACTTCATCGTGGCCCGGTGGAGCGGGGTTGGGGTCGAGCGATTCTCCATTGGCTTCGGGCCGGTGCTGCTGCGCTGGAGGGGAAAGGAGACCGAATACTGTCTCTCCGCGATCCCCATGGGCGGCTACGTGAAGATGTCGGGGGAGGAGAACCCGCTGGAGGGGGACGGGTCCGCGGTGGCGGATCCGGCCAAGGCGTTCTCGCTGAAGCCCCTGTGGGCACGGACGGTCATCGTCTTCGCGGGCCCGGGGATGAACTTCGCCCTGGCGGCGGTGATCTTTGCTGGCGTGTTCGTGCTGGTCGGGCGGCCGATGCTCCCCCCGGTACTCGGGCCGATTGAGCCCGACGGGCCGGCGGCTCGGGCTGGCCTAGAGACCCGCGACCGCATCCTGGCGGCTGACGGGCGTCCCGTGGCGCATTGGGAGGCCCTCTCCCGGGCAGTCAAGGAAGCGGATGGGAAGAGCATCCAGCTCACCGTGCGCCGGGGCGCCAGCGAGTTCAGCGTCGCGCTCACCCCGACTCGCTCCATCGCACGGGATCTCTTCGGCGACCCGCACGAGGTGTGGGGGATCGGCACCCGACCCTACCTGCCCCCGAAGATTCGCGACGTCCTTCCCAGCTATCCGGCGGCCGCGGCCGGGCTCCAGTCCGGGGACACCGTGGTGGCAGTTGGTGGGATGCCTGTCGCGACCTGGGATGAGCTTGCCGAAGCCATCCGCAAGCGGCCGGAGCAGGAGGTGGAGCTCACCGTGGAGCGGGGAGGCGAGATCCTCACGGTGGCGGTCACCCCGAAGCTCGTGACGGAGCGCACCGTTTCCGGAGAGGAGATCGAGGTCGGGAGGATTGGCATCAGTCCGGCTTCCTCCGTCATTTACGTCCGGTCCGATCCCGTTCGGGCCGTGGGCCTCGGTATCGTCCGCACGGGAAAGATCACCGCGCTGACTGCCGTGGGGTTCTGGAAACTCATCACCGGCCAGCTCCCCACGTCCACGCTCGGGGGACCGATCCAGATCGCCGTGGTCGCCGGCAAGCAGGCGAAGCAAGGGCTCATGAGCCTGGCCTTGTTCACCGCCGTGATCAGCGTGAACCTGGCCATCCTGAACCTGCTGCCCGTCCCCGTGCTGGACGGGGGGCACCTCCTCTTCTTCGCCATCGAAGGCCTCATGGGCCGTCCCCTCTCGGTCCGGAAGCGCGAGCTGGCGCAGCAGGTCGGCTTTGTCCTCCTGGTACTGCTCATGGTGTTCGCCGTGTACAATGACCTGACGAGGATCTTCAAGTAGGAGCGACCGATGACAGCGCGGCGCAAGACGCGGCAGATCCAGCTTGGCTCCGTGACGGTCGGCGGTGACGCCCCCATCACCGTGCAGTCGATGACCAAGACCGACACGCGGGATCTGGAGACGACGCTGCTTCAGATCTGGGCGCTCGAAGCGGCGGGCTGCGACATTGTCCGGGTGGCGGTCCCGGTCAAGGAGGCGGCGGAGAAGCTCGGGGAGATCCGAAAGCGGATCCGGATCCCTCTGGTGGCGGATATTCACTTCAACTACAAGCTGGCGCTCATCGCCCTCGAGCAGGGCGTCGACGGTCTGCGCCTCAACCCCGGAAACATCGGGGGGAAGCGCTTCGTGATGGAGGTCGTCAACGTCGCCAAGGAGCGCCGGATCCCGATCCGGATCGGGGTCAACGCGGGCTCGCTCGAGAAAGACCTCCTCGCCACGTACGACGGCCCCACGGCTCAGGGGATGGTCGAGAGCGCCCTCCGGCACATCAGAATTCTCGAGGAGTGCGGATATCCGGAGATGAAGATCTCGCTCAAGGCCTCGGATCCAGCCATGACGATCGAGGCTTACCGGATGCTGGCCGATCAGGTGGACTATCCCTTTCACCTGGGCGTGACCGAGGCCGGAACCCCCACCGTTGGCAGTATCAAATCCGCTCTCGGCATCGGGACGCTCCTGGCCGAGGGGATCGGCGACACCATCCGCGTCTCCCTCGCTGCGGACCCGGTTGAGGAGGTGCGGGTCGGGAGCGAGATCCTCAAAGCGTTCGGGCTCCGGAAGCAGGGCCTGACCTTCGTGGCCTGTCCCTCATGCGGTCGGGCGGACGTGGACTTGGTGAAGCTGGCGCGGGATGTGGAGGAGCGACTCAGGGGGGTGACCGCCAACGTGCACGTGGCGGTCATGGGGTGTTTGCCTCCGGGCGAGCAGGTCGTGACAAAAGAGGGTCCGAAGCCCATCGAAGCTCTGGAGGAAGGAGAGGAGGTGCTGACTGAGGAGGGCTCTTACCAGAAAGTGCTCTTGATCACCAACCACGCCCATCAAGGCGAGCTGGTGGAGGTGCATCCCACAGGTTTTCCTCCTTTCCGGGTCACCCCCAACCATCCGGTCTGGGCCTTCCCCCGCCCCTCAAGACGGAAAGGCGGCAGGGAGAGGCGCCCCCATATTCTGAGCGCGCTCGAGGAGGGGCTCGCGCCGAGGTGGGTCACCGCTGGAGAGCTGAGGCCGGGATGGGTGCTTGCGTACCCGGTGCTCCAAGAGAAAGAGGACCGGGCGGCACTGATGGCCGAGGGGATGGGCGTGATTCCTGTGGATTGGGGTTTCCTGACCCTGTGCGGCTACTACCTGGCTGAAGGGACGCTGTCCGGTAAGGGCGGGAAGCCTTACCACCAGTTCTTCTACTTCCACGAGCGGGAGGATGCCTATGTAGAGAGGCTCCAGGCCATCCTCACAAACCTCGGGATCAAGCCGAGCCTCACGCGCAGGCGGCACACGGCGGAGGTTATTACCCATTCGCTAGCGCTCGGAACGCTGTTGGAGGGTCTCTTCGGGCGAGGTGCCCAGGCCAAGTCTCTCCCCGGCTGGATGGGGCGGCTTCCTCACGATAAGCAGCGGGCGCTGGTTCGAGCCCTTTGGGAAGGGGATGGCTACATGGGTCGCGTCCGCGGTTACTGGCGGGCCGCGTACTCCACGTCCTCGCGGGTGCTCGCTGTGCAGGTCCATCAGATCCTGCTTCGCCTCGGGATCGCCGGGTTCCTCCACCATCGTGATCAGCGAGGCCGGAAGCGAAACTGGGTCGTCTCGGTCACCTCCAAGCTGGCCCTTGCCCGGCTCAGCCAAGTCCTCGGGCTCCGCGCGCGGCCGAGGTCCGCCGCTGCCAGAATGGGACAGGTGGTCTTGCATCGGGGAGCCTTCTACACAGGCATACGCGCTGTTGGACGCCTCCCTTACGTCGGCCATGTCCATAACCTGGAGGTAGCGGGCGCTCACTCTTTCTCGGTTCCAGGTGCCGCTCTACACAACTGTGAGGTGAACGGTCCGGGCGAGGCCCGGGCCGCCGACATCGGGGTAGCGGGAGGGAAAGGGATCGGCTTGATCTTCCGCAGAGGAGAGGTGGTCCGAAAAGTGCCCGAGGCCCAGATCGTCGACGCGCTGTGGGAGGAGGTCGAGCGGTTCATCGCCGAGAAGAAGGCGGCGGAAACCGCCGAGGTAGAGGACTAGGCGGGAGTCCGACAG
>JBHIBG010000046.1:0-20220 GCA_046758965.1 Methylomirabilia bacterium
TCCGAGCCGTTGTCGGAGTCGATCCCCTGGAGCGCAAAGGGCAGGGCCTGGCGCAGCTCCTCGAGGGCCTGCTGCACCCCGGCTTGGCTTTTACCCATGACGGCACGGGCTTCCACCCACGTGGTGTGGATGTCGGTGAGGTTGAGGGAATGGATGAACTCGCCCTCGCCCGAATTGCCAGAGTGGGAGACCAGGTCGATCTCGGAGAAGCCGGGCGTGGTCACCTCCCAGCGATCGGTCTTGAGGGGGATGTGGTGCTTCAAGAGGGTCCCGGGCTTGGTGCGCCCGTAAAGTCGCCTCGTGAGTCGCCGCTTGTAGGGCTTGAGCCGGCGGTCCATCTGCCGGGGACTGAGGGCGAGAAGCTGCTGGTGGAGAGGGGGCGAGAGAGCAAAGCGGTTGCGGGCCCAAGGCAGCCACAGCGGGAGCAGGGCCTTGAGCCGCACCGACCACGGGTAGCCCGCTGCCTCCCAGATCGCCGTGAGCACCTGGATCACCGAGAGGGCGTAGCGGGGCGCCCGCCGGCGGCGCCGGGGTCGAGAGGGCCCTGGCGGCGGGCCGTGGAGGAGCCGGAGGGCGGACTTCCGGTGGTAGCCCGAGACCTGGCAGAACTCGTCCAGGATCCGCTGCCTGTCGGTGCGGGAGGCCTGACGGTAGCGAGCATGGATTGCTCTGAGGTATTCCCATTTGGCGGCGTAGCTCACGTTGTAACCCTCCTTTGGTCTGACGACCGCAAGGGTTACATCTTAAATGGCGCGATGATACCCTCCTCGGTAACATCTTAGACGGCGCGAGACGGAGTTTTGACAGAGGGGGGGGTCCGTGATATATAGTTTACCGTTTATTCGCTTATTCGCTCGAAACTCCGCGGGAGGGGGGACGGGGGTCAGTGACCAGGGTAATCGTGGAGCCCGATGAGTCTTTCGAGAGCGCGCTCAAGCGCTTCAAGAAGCAGTGTGAAAAAGCGGGGCTCCTGTCTGAGTTCAAGAAGCGCCAGCATTACGAGAAGCCCAGCGTGAAGCGCAAGCGCAAGGCGCTAGCAGCCAGGAAGAAGGCCAAGCGGCGGGAGCGGTTCTTCCAATAGGTGCGCGCACAGTCGTTTGCGGGCGACCCCCACGAGGGACCGTCTGAGGGAGAAGCGTAGCCAGGTGGGTCGTCTCTGGAGTCGCGGAGTCGAGTGGGAGCAGGTGCAGGCTCTCCTCGCCCGAGAAGCCGTGACGCCGATGGGTCAAGAGTGTGCCCGGACGCTCTCGCCCTTGACTGACCTCGAGGCTGTTCGACAGGCCCTCTGGGAGACTCGCCAGGCCCGGCAGGCCGAAGCTCTCGCTGGGCTGCCGCCCTGGGGGGTCGTCCCTGATGTCTGCCCGAGCTTGGAACGGGCCGCGATGCCGGGAACTGTTCTTGAGGGGGCCGAGTTGGCGGCCTTGGTCCCCGTGCTGGAAGCTTCGACCCGCCTCACGGCGTACGGGAGCCGAGTCGAGCCAGCGGCTCCCACCTTGTCCCGCCGCTACCGCCAGCTCCCGCTCCTCCCCGCCCTTAGGGAGCTCCTCTCGCGCTCCCTCACCCCGGACGGGACGCTCAAAGATGAGGCGAGTCCCGCCCTCCGCCGCGTCCGACAGACGATCCGCAGCCTGAGGCGGGAGATCGTCAAGCGCCTGGAAGCCTTCTTCTCCTCCGCCGAAGCCCACACCACCTTCCAGGACCGCTACGTCACCCTCAGGCACGGCCGCTACGTGCTCCCGGTCCGGGCCGAGGCCCGCTCCCGCGTGCGCGGCCTTGTCCACGACCGCTCCCAGAGCGGGGCGACGCTGTTCGTGGAGCCTGAAGCGGTCGTGGAAACCAACAACGAACTGATCGAGCTCTCCCGGGAGGAAGAGGCCGAGACCGCCCGGGTCCTCCGTGGCTTGACCGACGAGGTGAGAGGCCACCTCCCAGAGCTCCAGGCCCTGGTGGAGGAGATCGGCGCCCTGGACATGATCACCGCCCGAGCCGTCCTGGCCGAGCGCATGGAGGCGACCGAGCCGGAGCTGGACGAGAAGAAGAGGGTAGAGCTCCTGGCCGCCCGCCATCCGCTCCTCTTGGCCCAGAGCTGGAAGGACCCGTCGCGCCCCGTGGTGCCCGTGGATCTCCTCCTGTCGGCTGACCAGCCGCTCCTGGTGGTCACGGGATCCAACGCCGGGGGCAAGACAGTCGCCCTCAAGTGCCTGGGGCTCATGGCCCTGATGGCCCAAGCCGGCCTTCATCTGCCCGTGCGAGCCGGGAGCCGGCTCCCGGTGTTCTCCCGACTCTTCGCTGTGGTGGGAGACGATCAGAGCATCGCCGAGAACCTCTCCACCTTCTCCGCCTTCGTGGCCCAGCTGAAGACCATCCTCGACGAGGTCGACGACGGCTCGCTGGTGCTCCTCGACGAGCTCGGTGCGGGGACAGACCCCGATGAGGGCGCGGCGCTCGCCCAGGCCATCCTGGAGGAGCTCGAGGCCCGCGGGGTGCTGGTGATGGCGACCACACACCTGGAGCCACTCAAGGCCTTCGCCGCCGTGCATCCCCGAGCCCGGAACGCCTCGGTGGAGTTTGACCGAGAGCACCTGACCCCGACCTTCCGTCTTGCATACGGTCGGCCCGGGCAGAGCTATGCCCTGACCATCGGAGCCCGGCTCGGGCTTCCGGCCACAGTGATCGAGCGCGCCCAGGCCACCCGCTCGGCCCAGGCCCGGACGCTGCAGGAGCTCCTGTCTCAGCTTGACTCCCAGGCCCGCGAGAGCTCCGAACGGGCGGCGGCGATCGAACGGGCCGAGACCCAGGCCGCCACTCTCCTGGCTCGGAGCAAGCTGGAGCTGGAGCACGCCGAGGCCAAGGCCCGCGAGGTCGTTGCCAAGGCCAGGGCCGAGGGAGCCTCGCTCCTCACCGAGATCCGGCGGGGGGTGGCGGAGGAGTGGGAGCGACTCAAGACCGGCGAACGCTCGCGCCGAGCCCTGGAGGCGAGCCGCCAGCGTGTCAACGCCATCGCCACCGCGCTCAGGGATAGTGAGCCTGACGTCGACGGGGGCTCGCCCCAGGTGGGGGATGCTGTGGAGGTGGCGCACCTCGGGCTTAAGGGAGCCCTGGTGGCCCAGGAGGGGAGCACCGCCACAATCCAGGCCGGGAACGTGACCGTGCGGGTGCCGGTCCAAGCGCTGCGCCTCCTCCCGGGCACCCGACCGGGTGTGGAGAAATCGGTCGCACCGCGCCCAGGGCGCTCGGCGCCAGTCACGCTGCCCGACAAGCCGGAGGTCCCTGCCGAGCTCCACCTGCTCGGCAAGACCACCGAAGAGGCACGTGACTTCGTGGAAAAATATCTCGATGACGCCTTCCTGGGTGGGCTCGCCTCGGTCCGTCTGGTGCACGGCAAGGGGACCGGCGCGCTGAGGAGAGCGATCCACCAGCTCCTGGCTGCCCACCCGCTTGTGGAGCAGTTTCGAGACGGCGAGCCGCACGAAGGGGGCGGAGGCGCGACGGTGGTCGAACTCCGAGCTGACTGATGGCGGCGGGATTCTCGTCGGTGCTCCTCGAAGAGGTTCGCTCCCGCGTGGACCTGGTCGATCTCATCGGCCAGTTCGTGAATCTCCGGCGCGCTGGCGAGAGCTGGAAAGGGCTCTGCCCGTTCCACGCCGAAAAGACCCCTTCGTTTACGGTGAACCCGAAACGAGCGGTCTTCCACTGCTTCGGGTGCGGTGTCGGAGGCGACGCCTTCGGGTTCCTCATGCGGCAGGACCGCCTCTCTTTCCCCGAGGCGGTGCGAGCGCTGGCGCAACGCGCCGGAGTCGCCCTCCCCACCCAGCCGCTGGGCGAGGCGAAGGGCGCGCGCGAGGCCCTCTACAGAGTCATGGCCCTGGCAGCCGACTTCTACGCCGAGACGCTCTGGAACCGGCCAGACGGGGAGCACGCCCGGCGGTATCTGGAGCGCCGCGGCATCGACCCGCTCATCGCCAAGCGCTTCGGCCTCGGCTATGCCCCGGAGGGGTGGGATCACCTCCTGACCTTCATGAAAGGTTCGGGGCTGAGCGAAGAGCTGCTGGTCCAGGCAGGCCTCCTTGTCGCCCGGCAGAGCGGCCCAGGCTTCTACGACCGGTTCCGCGGGCGACTCGTCTTCCCCATCCGGGACCTCCAGGGAAGGCCCATCGCGTTTGGCGGCCGGGCCTTGGGGGTGGAGGAGCCGAAGTATTTGAACTCGCCGGAGACCCCCCTCTACGTGAAGGGGCAGATATTGTATTCGCTGGACCAGGCCCGAGAGGCGATCCGCGGAAAGAACCGGGCGCTCCTCGTCGAGGGGTATGTCGACTGCCTCATGGCGCACCAGCACGGGTTTGCCGAAACCGTAGCCGCGTTGGGAACGGCCTTTACGGGCGCCCAGTTCGGCGTGCTCCGCCGCTACTGCGACCAGGTCATCACCTTCTTCGACGATGACGCGGCGGGCCGGAGGGCGGCCGCGCGCGCGGAGGAGCTGCTCGAGCCCGCCGGTTCGGGCCTCGCATGGGCGGTCAACCGAACCGGGAGCTTTGGCGCGAGCCGCTCGCTCGAGGTCAAGGTGGCCCTGCTTCCCGGCGGTCACGATCCGGATTCGTTCCTCAGGGCCGAGGGGCCTCACGGCTTGGACCAGCGCATCCGGGACGCCCGGAGTCTCCTGGCCTTCGCGGTGGAGCGGGCGCTGGAGGAAGAGAACGTGGCCTCCGCCAGGGGGCGCGCGACCGCCTTCGCCCGCATCGCCCTCATCCTGTCCAAGGCGAGCGGCTCCCAGGAGGCCGCCGAGCTCTCCCGCGAAGGAGCCCGCAAGCTTGGCGTGGATTCCACCCAGCTCTGGATCGAGGCCCAGCGGCTGCAGCAGGCGCTCACGAAGGCCGGTGGAATGCGCCGGACCGACGAGCCCCGATCTGACGAGATGCCCGTCCCGGTGTTCGAGCAGGACCTTCTCCACCTCATCGTGGCGAACGGGCAGGCGAGGGAGGAGCTGCTGCCGGTGCTGGATCCGGAGGACCTCAGTCATCCGGTGAGCCGAGAGCTGCTGGATCTCCTTCGGCACCATTCCGACCTGGCCCCAACCCAGATCCTGAGCCTCGCTGAGTCCGACAGCTGCCGGGGGATCCTCTCGAAATTCCTTCTGACCGAGCCTCGATGGGACTATTCGGTCCAGGCGGCGAGGAATTGGGTAGAGCGTCGCCACCGCACCCGAAGGGTTCGGGAGATCGCGCAGGCGATCTCCGTGACCGGCGGGGATAGGGACCGAACGGCGCAGCTCAGGGAGCTTCACGCCGAGGCTGACGAGATTCGTCGTCTCAGCCTGGGAAACAGCCCGGAGCAGTTCTAGGGCGCGAAGGAGTCGCTACCAATGGCTGACGAACCCAAGAGGAACGAGCTGGACAAGCTGATCTCCATGGGGAAACGGAAAGGCTTCCTCACCTACGATGAGGTGAACGACGCCCTGCCCTCGGATATCGTCTCGCTCGACCAACTGGACGACATCATGATGATGTTCGGCGCCATGGACATCGAGGTGGTGGACCCCGCCAAGCGCGGCCGACTCGCCTCCGGGATAGAGCCGCTGACCGAGGAGCGGGACGAGGCGGTGGAGCCGGTGGAGATCGACCTCACCCCGGGCCCGATCGGTCGCACCGAGGATCCGGTCCGCCTCTATCTCAGGGAGATGGGGCGGGTCTCCCTCTTGACCCGCGAGGGCGAGATCGCCCTGGCCAAGCGGATCGAGGAGGGGAAGGAGGAAGTGGTCCGGGCGATCCTGGGGACGAAGCTGGCGATCGAGAAGATCCGCACCCTCCGCGACGAGGTCAGGAAGGGACTGGCCCCGGTGAAAGAGGTCGTGGACTCCTCCGACGAAGAGTTCCCTGAGGACAGGGAAGCGGAGGTGACCCGGGAGGTGATCCACACCCTCGGCCATGTCGATCGGCTCCTTCGGGAGCGGAAGAGGCTCCTCGCCGAGGCCCGGACGCGTCACGCCCGGGCCGCGAAAAAGCGGCGGAAGGAGACGCTGCGGAAAAAGCTCGAGAGCCAGGCCCAGGGGAAGCAGGAGAAGGTGCTCGAGATTCTGAGGCGCCTCAATCTCCGCCCCTCGCGCGTGGACCTCTGGGTTCATGACCTGAAGAAGCTGGTGGACAAGGTCGTGAAGGCGGAGCGGGAAGTGGCCCTCTGGTCAGACAGCAAGCGGCCCGTTCCCACGGAGGTTGACGCCTTCCTGGCCTCGCTGGCTGACGACGACCGAGATGAGGGCGACCTCTACCAGAAAGCCGCCGCCCGCTACCCGAGCATCAAGGACCGGCTCGTCTGGGTGGCGCACCAGCGGATCAAGCGGGCAGAGGAGCAGGCCCAGGCGAAGGCGGAGGAGCTGAAGCGGATCGTGGCCGTCATCAAGTCAGGAGAGCAGAAGGCCGCCCGGGCGAAGAAGGACATGGTGGAGGCCAACTTGCGCCTCGTGATCTCCATCGCCAAGAAGTACACCAACCGGGGGCTCCAGTTCCTCGACCTGATCCAGGAGGGGAACATCGGCCTCATGAAGGCCGTGGACAAGTTCGAGTACCGACGCGGCTACAAGTTCTCCACGTACGCCACCTGGTGGATCCGCCAGGCCATCACCCGCGCCATCGCCGACCAGGCCCGCACCATCCGGATTCCCGTGCACATGATCGAAACCATCAACAAGTTGATCCGCACCTCCCGCCAGCTCGTCCAGGAACTGGGGCGCGAGCCGACCCCGGAGGAGATCGCGATCAAGATGGACGTCCCGGTGGAGAAGGTGCGCAAGGTACTCAAGATCGCCCAGGAACCCATCTCCCTGGAGACACCGATCGGCGAGGAAGAAGATAGCCACCTGGGCGACTTCATCGAGGATAAGCAGGCGGTCTCCCCTGTCGAATCGGTCATCGGGCTCTCGCTCCGGGAGCAGACCAACAGGGTGCTCAACACCCTCACTCCGCGCGAGGAGAAGGTCCTCCGGCTTCGCTTCGGCCTCACCGACGGCTGCGAGCACACGCTCGAGGAGGTGGGGCAGGACTTCGCCGTGACCCGGGAGCGGATTCGGCAGATCGAGGCCAAAGCGCTCCGCAAGCTCCGTCACCCCTCCCGCTCGAAGAAGCTCCGAAGCCTCCTGGAATCATGAGCGCCCGGGGGGCCGCTGGCGGGTCCCGAGCTCGCTCCGCAGGCCCACCTCTTTGCCCCCCTTCCCCGCTGCGGTATCATGATCCGTGGGCCCATAGCTCAATTCGGCAGAGCAGCCGGCTCATAACCGGTCAGGTCCTGGTTCGAGCCCGGGTGGGCCCACCATCTGAGGGAGGATAAGTGGATCGGCAGCTTCAGGTGCTCATCGATCTGCAGGGACTCGATTCAAAGATCGCCTCCCTGGAGGGCGAGGAGGCCAGGCTCCCGCGGCTGCTCGAGGCGATCCGCACGGATGTCGCCCAGGCGGTGGAGACCATGGAGACCCTCAAGGCCAAGATCGATGCCACCAGGAAGGAGATCCACCTGAAGGAAAAGGACCTGGAGTTCTCAGCCGCCAAGCGCGCCAAAGCCGAGGCTCGGCTCTACGAGGTGAAGACCAACAAAGAGTACTCTGCTGTGCTGACGGAGATTGAAGAGATCAAGCAGGAGAAGTCCCGGATCGAGGAGCAGGTCCTGGCGCTCATGGAGAGGCAGGAGCGGCTCGCCGGAGAGATCCGGGAGGCCGAAGCGCGGCGCCAGAGCCACGAGGCCAAGGGGAAGATCGAAGAGGCGGAGATTGAAAAGCGCCTCGTCGCACTGCAGGCCGACCTCGCCCTCCTCCGTTCGGACCGCAGCGACCTGGCCCGCCAGCTTCCCATCGAGCTGCTGGCCAGCTACGAGAAGGTCCTCCGCCACCGGACCCACCTCGCCGTGGTTCCAGCGCTGGCCGGCGGAATCTGCGGCGGCTGCCGCATGAGCCTGACCCCGCAGACCTTCCAGGAGCTCAAGCAGCAGGCGACCCTCCACATCTGCGAGAGCTGCGGCCGGTACCTCTACTGGTCCCAAGAGTAGGCCCTGGAAGAAGCCTCGCTCAAGAACCCCCGCGGCGCACCGCCACTCGCTCATGATGCCCCCTGACCGGAGCCCTCTGGAGCTCATCATCTACGTCGACGGCTCGGTGGAAGGCAATCCGGGCCCAGGAGGGATCGGCGTGGTGATCGAGGCGAGCGACGGAGCCCCGGTGGCAGCGTGGGGGGAAGCCATCGGGCATGCCACCAACAACCAGGCGGAGTACGAGGCGCTCCTGGCCGGGCTCCGGAAGGCCCGGCAACTCGGTGCCCGGGCAGTCGCGGTCCGCTCTGACTCCCAGCTCCTTGTCCGCCAGTTCTTGGGTGAGTATCGTGTGAAAGACGCCAAGCTCCGACCCCTTCACGAGGAGGCCCTCCGCCTGGCGAGGCAGTTCCAGCGATTCGCCATCGAGCACATCCCGCGCGAGCGGAATCGTGCCGCCGATCAGTTGGCCAACCGCGCCCGCCTCGGCAAACCGTCCTAGGGCACCCGGGTCCCCCACGATCATGCTTGGGGATGCTATAATACGATTTTGCAATTCGTTCTTTGACTGGCGCCAGAGAAGGCCGGATGGTCGCCGGCTGCCGCCCGCGGGCAGCGGGAGGAAAGTCCGGGCTCCGGAGGGCAGGGTGCTGGGTAACGCCCAGGGGGGGCAACCCCACGGACAGTGCCACAGAGAATAGACCGCCGTCCCGCGAGGGGCGGTAAGGGTGAAACGGTGAGGTAAGAGCTCACCAGCAGCCCGGGTGACCGGGCTGGCTCGGCAAACCCCACCCGGAGCAAGGCCAAATAGGAGAGCAACTCCGCTCACCGGGCGGGGGAAGCGTGGCCCGCGCGTCGCTCTCGGGTTCGGCCGCTTGAGGTGCCGGGTAACCGGCATCCTAGAGAAATGACCATCACCTGAGCAGGAAACCGCCCAGGGAACAGAACCCGGCTTACAGGCCTTCTCTGGCGCTTTTCTTTGTTTCTCGGTAGTTACGGCTCACTTCTCGAACCCAGAGAAAGATCGTAGACAACATCGCAGCATAATCCGGACCTTATTCCTCTCCTGTCCGTACCGCCTGCTGCCATTCTGACGGCAACCTCAGCGCGGCTTCGCCGAGCTGGGCATTGACGACCTCCGTGTAGATCCGCGTCGCCATTTCGCTGCCACCGGCGCAGCCAGGGAGCGGTCAGCTCATGTGTCCGCTACACCATTGACAGGTTTAGCTTGACACTTTATTTATGGTCTGTGAGTATGTCACACGCATGGCCGACGCTGAGGAGCCGAGCGTAGAGATGCATCGCGGAGACGATATCGGGCGGGGAGGGCAGGTGTGGAACCGCTAGATATTGTGGCTAGCCGCCCCGTATTCCGCAACCATGACCCTACATCTTGTAGATCGTGTGGCGGGGTCCGGGAGCTCTGCTTGGTCTGCGAGTTCTGCCGGGATTGCCATGACCTCGTCTGGCCGCAGGGGCAGTGATGCGCCTCTCGATCGGCCCTTGTGCCCTGAGATCAGGCAGGGGTGAGCAGCGCGTCCTACCAATGACCTCCTGCTAACTCCTGCTGGAGAGAGAACGTGGCAGGCGAGATCATCACGGCATCCAAGGTCGCCGCGCTTCTCAAGATCAATGTCAGAACCGTGTACCGCCTGGCCCGGGCGGGCGTGATTCCCGGAAACAGAATCCGACGCATGTGGCGCTTCACGGAATCGGAGATTCTGGGGCTAGTGGCCGGGAGGGACGAGCAACAAAAAGACGGAAACCAGCCGAATAGAAAACGGGGCATCCGTACATCTTAGCGGGGTGAGGCTGTCGCTCCGGGCTATCGCCACCTCGAAGGAGAGGCGTGAGGTAACTAAAGGCGAAACGAGCGACACATGGTTCAGGTGCTGTTCATCGTGGCACGGGACAACGATGAGCTCTACACCTGTCTGACGCGGGAGTTTGGCGGGGAAGAGGGTGTAGAGGTCATCTTCGATCGGCGGCAGGGAGAACGACGCAAGCCGGGGAATCAGGATGGTTTGCGCTCCCACGGATTTGTCGTCATCCACACCCACGAGTAAGGGGCAGATATCCGGGGAATCCTCGAGGGTCGGCTGCGTGTGGCCGAGTCCTTTGTTGGTCTCAATCCCGGAGACGAGGGGTACAAAGCTCGATGTTCACCTGATGAGTAAGCTGGGACGCTCACGTTCCGCTTGTCGACCTTCGACGTCCTCGTACCGTCAGGCTGTGCCCTGGTGCCCTCTTGACCGCTGAAGATTCCAGCTTCTTTGTGCCCGCTCCTTCTTCCGCGAAACTGGTCCCTCCCGCGTCCAGTCCTGTGCCGAACATGACCCACTCCATCGGGACCTCCAGATCATCGGCCACCCGCTTCAGGTTCCTGTAGCTTGGGACTCGGTCCTTGAGCCAGGCATAGACGTATTGGGAAAGATAGCCGTTTTCCTCACAGAATCGCTTCACGTCTGGCCGCTCGTGCTTCCAATAACCCAGCTCTTTTAGGCGCTGCTTAATCCGTTCGCCTGTCCCAGGAAATAGGGATTCTTGATTGTTGGGCACGTCCGAGTCGCCTCTCTGTGCAAACTGCTCTCAAAAACCTACATTCGCGTCATAGCGCAGCGCGCCGAGCCTCGTCGGCTCGCATCGGTGGCCCGATCCCCCCTCGGCAACAAACGCCCCCGCTGGTCTGCTCCTTTTCCGCCTCCCTCCCCAGCGGCTTCACTCCATACGACCAGGGTGGGAGCCGAAATAAGAGTGACACGCCGGGGCTCGCGCCGTCTATCCGTACACCTACGGAATTCGTGCCAAAAAGCCCCGGATTTTCTGCCCAGAACGGCCGTAGTGTTACAGTGCCGGGCCGGGAAGGAGGGATGAAGCCTACGAGAGGGGAAGCGTCAAGGCGCGGGGTACCGGGAGTCCTCCATCGGCAGAATTCCCCGTCGCATCGCATAGCGGATCAGATCGGTCTGGGTATTCAGGCGCAGTTTGCGCATCAGGTTGGCCCGGTGGGTCTCAGCAGTCCGTGGGCTGATCAACAACCGAGCGGCGATTTGGGGGTTGCTGTACCCCTCGGCGGCCAGGTGGAGCACCTCCCGCTCGCGAGTCGTGAGGGGCTCATAGAGGTCCAGCGTGGCGGTGTGGGCCTTCCAGACGTAGGCCTCGATTGCCCGCTCGGAAAGCGGCCGGCTGAGATGGCGACGGCCGGCCGCTGCCTCGCGCACCGCCTGCACCAGCTCGGCGGCGGTGGCATCTTTGAGGACGTACCCAGCTGCCCCGTTTCTCAGCGCCTGGAGCACATACGCCTCATTGGCGTACATTGAGAGGATGACGATGCGGGTCTGCGCGGAACGCTGGCGCACGCGGCGCGTGACCTCCAGGCCGTCCAGGCCGGGCATCATCAGGTCCAGCACCAGGACCTTTGGCTTCAGGCGTTCCACCAGCTCGGGCACCTCAAGCCCATCAGCCGCCTCACCGACAACCGAGAACTCCGGCTCGGCTTCCAGCAGAGCCCGCAGGCCTTGACGGACGACGTGGTGGTCATCCGCCAGCAGTATTGTCGTCTTGCTCATCTCCCGTTTCTTCTTTCCCGTTTCGACCGGAGTCGCCCAAGGGCAATTCGGCCATCAACCGGGTGCCGGCCCCCGGAGCCGACTCAAGCGTGAGGTGCCCATCCAACAACAGCGTACGCTCGCGCATCCCGGTCAGGCCGCTGCAGATACGGGAGGCCTGGGCCGCCTCCGGGTCGAAGCCGCTCCCCCGGTCCTGAATCTGTAAGTACAGCGTGTTTGGTTCGGTCCAGAGGCGCACCGTAACCTCACTCACGCCAGCGTGCCGGGCGACGTTGGTCAGAGCTTCTTGCACAATGCGATAGGCTGCGGTTTCGATCTCCGGTCTAAAACGTCGTCCCTCCAGCCCCGCCTGCTCGAAGGTCACCTGCACGTTCGTGTGAACGGTATACCGCTCGAAATGCCACAGCAGCACGGACAGCAGGCCAAAGTCGTCCAGCATCGCCGGGCGTAGAGCGAGGGAAAGCTCACGCACCTTCCCGATGATGTCATTGACCTGCGCCTTCGCCTCGACCAGGCTCGCTCCGACCGCGCCAGCCGGTAACCGCATGTTCATCTCCAGGGTGAGTTTGAGCCCGGTCAGGACCTGGCCGATCTCGTCGTGGAGTTCGCGAGCGATCCGGCGGCGCTCGGCCTCCTGCACCTCCACCAGCCGGCGGGAGAGGTTCTGCAGTCGCTCGCTCGCGGCACGCACTTCCTCAAACAGCCGAGTGTTTTGAATGGCAACCGCCACCGAGTCGGCCACCTCGGCGACGATCTCCACGTGTTCGGGAGCAAAGGCGCCGGGGTGGTCCGCGCCCAGGTTGAGTGAGCCCATCAGTTCATCCTGGCACGTGAGGGGGGCGACGAGTAAGGAACGCACTCCTTCACCCTTCAGGATTTGAACCACTGGCGGGACTTCGGAGAGGAGCGAGATATCGTCGACAACGCGAACCTTGCCCTGCCGAATCTCTTCAATCTCTGCAACCGCCGCCAGCGGAAAGCGCGCTCCGGCCACTACCCGAGATTCGCCGCTGACGTCAGCGGCAAGCATTGTGCACACATGAGTTTCAAGGTCGAACACCGCAATGCTGGCCCGATTGCACGGCACCAGTCGCCGAATGTGGCCCAAGGCGGCCTGAGCGATTGTCTCCTGCGACCGGGCAGCCAGAATGGCTTGGTCTATCTCACGCAAGACTCTGAGGCGTTCGGCTCGTTGCCGCAACGCCTCTTCAGCCCGCTTGCGCTCGGTAATGTCCTTCATGACCCCCAGCGTCCCGACGATGGCACCGCTCGAGTCGCGGAGATGGGAGATGGAGCTATTGACCTCCACCAACCGCCCTTCCTTGGCTCGGAAGGCCGTCTCATAGTTCCTGATCTGCCCCTCGACCGCGAGCCGCTCCGTCACCGCCCGCGCCTCCTCCTGGCCTGACCGGTAGTAGTCCGCGGCAGGCCGGCCGAGGACCTCCTCGGCGCGGTAGCCAAAGATCTTCTCGGCCCCCGGACTGAAGTAGGTGATCCGGCCTTCAAGATCCGCCGTCATGATGGCGTCCGCCGAGTTCTCCGCGATCGACTGGAGGAAGTCCCGGGCAGCCTTGATCTCCTCGTAGAGCCGGACCTTCTCCAGCGCCACAGCCGCTTCGTCAGCAAACGCCTCCACCAGCCGGATCTCTTCGTCGGTGAACACCCGCCCCGCCCGGTCTCCGATGCCGAGCGCGCCGATCACCCGGCCCTCGGCGAGCAAGGGAACAGCGAGCGCGGAGCGATACGGGGCCTGCTCGATTCGGGACCGCACCTCCGGCGGCAACGCGATGCGAGGATCAGCCAACACGTCGGGCGTAACCACCGCCCGGCGCTCCCCCACGGCAACACCCACCACGCCCGCCCCACGCGGAAAGACCACGTTCCGGCCGAGGGTAGGCCCAACATCTCCCGAGATGGCTATCGCCACCAGGTCGCCCGACTCCAGCTCCAGCCGATAGAGGGTTGAGGCCGGCACGCGGTACAGCTCGCGGACGCTATCCACGATCCGCTGCCCGACCTCCTCAACACCGAGCGCCTGAGAGAGGAGGTGCCCTGCCTCGGCCAGGCCCTCCGCCGCCCGCCGACGCCGCTCCGCCTCCTCGAAGAGACCGGCGTTCTTGACGGCCAGCGCGGCCTGACTGGCGATGGTCATCGCCAGGTCGATCTCCTCCTGACGCCACGCATACGGTCCGTTCGTCCGGTCGAGGTTCAGCGTCCCGATGACCTCCTCCTGGTGGATCAAGGGCACCACCAGGGCCGAGCGGATTCCAAACGCTTCGAACCAGTGCGCCGGAACGAGGGAATTGCTGGTCGCGTCCTCAACCACCACCGGCTTCTTCGTGTGGATCGCCTCGGCGTGGGCCGGGACCTCTTCCAGCCGGTAGGGCCCCGTGGCCTTGAACTTCTCCCACAGCTCCCGGTCCGTGTGTCCGTCGGCGAATTGGGACATGGCCGGCACGATATGTCCCCCCCGCCAGAGGTTGATCGAGCACCGCTCCGCGCCGACGGCTTGCGCCGTCCGCTGCGTAACGATCTTGAGGAGCTGCTTCAGCTCCACCGTCGAGCCGAGGGCCCGAGCGATGTCGAAGAGTGCCTCCGCGGCGTGGCGGCGCGATTCGCTCTCCGCGAAGAGCCGGGCGTTCTCCAGCGCGATCGCCGCCTGGGAGGCGAAGGCCTGCGCCAGCCCGATCTCTTCGTCGGTGAACACCCGCCCGGTCCGGCCGCCCACGATGAGCGCGCCGCTGACCCTGTCCTGGACCAGTAGCGGGACGGCCAGCGCCGCGCGAAACGGAGCCTGCTCAACAAGGGCGCGCAGCTCGGGCGTGAACCTGATTCTGGGGTCGGCGAGCAAGTCGGGGGTGGCCACTGCTCGTCGCTCGAGCACCCCGAGACCCGCCATGCCATACCCCTTCGGAACGACCAGGCCCCGCCCTAAGCTGGACCAGGCCTCGCCGGAGGCGGTAACATTCACCAGGTTCTCCGATTCGGGCTCCAGGCGATAGAGGGAGGCAGCCTGGACGTCCAGCAGGCTCAGGACGCTGTCCACGACGCGTTGGCCCACTTGCTCAGGGTCGAGCGATTGAGCGAGGACGCGCCCTACCTCCGCCAGGGCCTCCGATGCGCGGCGGCGTGCCTCCACCTGTTGGGTGCGCTCAACGACCCGCTGCTCCAGCGTGCCGGTCAGGGCCCGCAGCTCCTCCTCGGCCCGCGCGCGATGGATAACCTGGCCTTCCAGTTCCCGGTTGGCCCACTCAACCTGCTTCGTGCGACGCCGCGCCGTTTGAGCAAGATGGACCGCGAGCGCCACCAGGAAAGCCGTCAGGAGCCCTACACCCAATACCACTGGGGGGAGAGGGGATTGCGCCTTGGCTAGCCACTCCGACCTCGGCCAGATCCGCATACGCCAGGTGGCGCCATAAAACTCGATTTCCGTCTCCTGGCCCCACTCCTGCTCATGCTGCCTGCTGGCGTCATACCGGCTATAGATCTCCTCTTCGCCGTCGAAGAGTGCGATGGAGTAGCCACGCGCAGTTTTCTTGTACAAGAGGGGGTCGAGCAACTCCTGAACGCGAAAGACGCCCAGCATGAACCCGTCGAAGTTGCCTCCCGGGAAAAGCGGGACATACACCAGGAAGCCCTTGCCACCCTGCACCAGGTCGATAGCACGCGTGACCGTCACCTCACCCCGCTCTCGGGCCGCCTCCAGCGCGGTCCGGCGCCGCTCCTCGAACGCAAGGTCCCGGTCCAGGGCTGCTTCGTTTCCCTCCAGCGGCACGACCCAGCGCACATGAAACGAGGGATCCACCCATTCGATGGCCTGGTAACCGGGTTCATCAGCCACATAACGCGCCACGTGGTGTTCCCACTTCTCCTTTGGACTTCCACTGTGAACCTCCCAGTGCTTGGCCATGCGAAGCAGCGCCAGGATTCGAGGTTCGATCGTGTCGCTTATGTCGCTTCTCACATCGTCTGCTTCTGCCTCCACCATCTGCTGGATGTGAGCGCGCTCCTGTGCGATCAGCGCCTGCGAGAGGACCACGGCGCCCGTCAGGACACCGACGCCAACAGCGATCGCCGCCCATCGCGGCGCGCCCGCCCCTTCAGCCGTGCCCTCGCGCCACGCGAATACGAGGAGGCCTGCGCCCAGCAGCGCAAATCCGGCCGCGGTATGAACGGCCATCCGGGTGAGGTGACCCCAGCCATAGGCCGTGTTCACACCGCTCAGATAGCCAAAGAAGGCAACCATCCCCAGAGCAGCGACGACCGAACCCAAAAGCCCCGAGATCAGAAAACGCCGCCTCGGCCGCGCCGAGCTGCTCATGACCAGTAGCGCGGCTCCGCTGAGAGCAAACGACAGGGCCGTGTTCGGGGCCATGCGACCGGGATGAGAGGACGCGAAGCTGACGTAATCCTCCATCAGAAGCTGGTCGATGCCGAGGTCGACTCCAAAGATGTACTCGATCAGCGTCAACAGACCGACAGCCGCCACCACCCCGCCACAAGCGATCGCCGGACGCGGCCGACCGTACACAAGCGACAGGAGCCCCACGCCGAAAAGAACGAACCCTAAAGCCGTGTTGTACTGCATCTCCGGAAAAGCCGGATGCATCTGCACCAGGACCGCCGTCTGCGTGGACCACCCCACCAGGACCACGAGCCCCAGCGCGGCCGAGAGCCCCCCAGCGACAGTCGCCGCGAGCCTCGACCAAGGCGCGAAACGGGTCTCCTTTTCCATGGCCAGCGTTTTCACTGCTAGAGTTTCATGACCTCGTTCGAGCTAAGCTGGACCTGGCCTCGCCGGAGGCGGTGCACATCACCAGGTTCCCCGACTCGGGCTCCAGGCGATCAAGGGGGGCGGCCTGGACGTCCAGCAGCTCAGGAGGCTGCCCACCATGCGTTGGCCCAGTTGCTCAGGGTCGAGCAATTCAGAGATGAGGAAACTGGACGAGATCTCGACCAGCATGGCTTGGCCGTCTGGGGCCCGAAGCTTACAGAGTTTCCGACATGGAAGCTGCGGCCACGGCTAGCTACTAGGCTCGCGAGATCGCCCCCCTATGTCCTGACGAACAGGAGGGACGGTGGGGAGAGCGAAACCCGTGGCAGGATACTACCCCGGTCGAGAGGAGGGTGTCAACGGCAGAGCCCGGCGGACGCCGGGCGGAGCCTACGAGGCAAAAGAACAGTTGGCAAGCGGGTACGCGACCGTCGCCTGCTTGGAGGGTTTCCTCAGAACCGGGCGGCCCGTGGCTTCGAGAAACCGTTGGGTCTCAGGTTTCGCGATATCCCGTGCGATAAATACCCCTCGCGGGACCAGGGTGGAATCCCTCCGCCACGAGGTGCTCCCAGAGAGTGTGTCCCGAGAGGTCCGGGATCCTGACGTTGAGCATCAGGGTCACCTCTTGCCCCAATGACTCGAAGAGGGGGGAGACGGCCTCAGCCACGCCCTGCTGCTCCTCCACCACGAGCATGCATCTCCGCCGGAGGGCCGGCAGCGCGGAAGGCGGTGCCCAGACCGCCCCTTCGGCCCGGTGGACCGACAACTCGACGACGGCCGCCCTCTGGCCCCGGTGTCCTCTTCACCTCCTGATGCCTTCGGCCTCTTTGTGACGGCTCCTTTTTCCGCGAAGCGGGGCCTCCTGCGTCCAGTCCTGTGCCGAACATGACCCACTCCATCGGGACCTCCAGATCATCGGCCACCCGCTTCAGGTTCCTGTAGCTTGGGACTCGGTCCTTGAGCCAGGCATAGACGTATTGGGAAAGATAGCCGTTTTCCTCACAGAATCGCTTCACGTCTGGCCGCTCGTGCTTCCAATAACCCAGCTCTTTTAGGCGCTGCTTAATCCGTTCGCCTGTCCCAGGAAATAGGGATTCTTGATTGTTGGGCACGTCCGAGTCGCCTCTCTGTGCAAACTGCTCTCAAGAATCCACATTCGCCTCATAGCGGAACGGGCCGAGCCTCGAAGGTGCAAAAGGCTGGGCCGCTAGCGACGCACAGTTAGGCTGGAGAGTCCGTCCGCTTTGCTTCATTCCGACTCTCGGAAGGGTTGCCCAACAGAACGCGGGGCATAGCTACCTCTCTAGGGAGCTAGAGGGTCATATTTAGAACCCAAATGAACTCTAGGACAGTTACGAGACATTTGTCAACGAGGGCGTCGAAAGGCTGTCCAGTGACCTGAGCCAGGGCATCCCTGCCTCCAGCGGATCGCCGGACGATAGTTAGGTTGTTTGTAGGGGAATACTAGGTAGTCCGCACTAGCCCGAGTTTACCGAGATAGCGAGGCATTCTTCCGCGCCTCGCTTGTTTCTTAGCCTCGAAAGCCGCAATCCACGCGGGTCTCCCGCTCGCGGACCCCTATAGGGCCGGTCCAATCCCGCTGCTTCAGAGTATGACCTAACATCGCTCGCGCTCGTGGCCCCCAGATATTGAGCCCCTTGAAAGAGCATCTACAAAGTCTTGACAATCACAAGGGTTCGATGTATGACCTAAATATGCCCGTCAGCCTGCAGAAGAAGATCATCCGCGGACACCCCTACTGGTATGCGCGCGAATGCCAACGCGTCAACGGGAAACCTACCATCGTCTGGCAAAAGTACCTCGGAAAGGCCGAAGACATTGCCACGGCCATGGGCGCGCCTTCTCAGCCGCCCCAGCCCAAGGAAGTCGTCCTGTGCGACTTCGCGGCCCCGGCCGCCCTGTATGACCTGGCTCAGCAGCTCAATCTCGGCCCCACCATCGATCGGCACGCCGGCAAACGCCCCCAGGGCGTGAGCGTGGGCACCTACCTCACCCTGGCGGCCCTCAACCGCTGCCTGGCTCCGGCCAGCAAGGCGCGGCTGGCCGAGTGGTATGAACACACCGTGCTGCGGCGCCTCCTGCCCGTGTCGCCTCGCCGCCTGACCAGCCAGCGCTTCTGGGACCACATGAGCTACCTGGATGCCGGCAAGATCAGCGCCATCGAACAGGCCCTCACCCGCACCCTGATCGACCGCTTCCAGCTGGATCTCTCCTGCCTGCTCTACGACACGACCAACTTCTATACCTTCATCGATAGCTTCAACGAGGCCCCCAGCCTCGCCCAGCGGGGCAAGAGCAAGGAGAAGCGTGCTGACCTGCGCATCGTGGGCCTGGCGCTGCTGGTGACCCAGGACTCCCACATCCCGCTCTTCCACCACGTCTACCCCGGCAACACCCACGACGCCCCCACCTTCGCGTCCATCACCGAGACGCTGGTGGCGCGCTACCGCCTCTTTGCCCAAAGCGTGGAGGGGATCACGCTGGTCTACGACAAGGGCAACAACAGCGCGGACAACCAAGAGCGGGTGGATAGCAGCCCCTACCATTTCGTAGGCTCCCTGTGCCCCACGCAGCACCCGGAGCTGATCCGGATCCCCCGATCCCGGTTTCATCCCCTCGCGGGGGAGGATCTGGAGGGAGTGCTCGCCTGCCGCACCCGCAAGCACGTCCTGGGCGCCGAGAGAACCCTGCTGATCACTTACAACCCTGAGCTCTTCCTCACTCAGAGCGCTACCATCCTGCGCGAGGTCCGAAAGCGAACGCGCCAGCTCAAAGTCCTCCAACTCCACCTCGCCCACCCCCCCACAAAGGGCAGGCCCCTCACGGTCGAGTCGGTCACCAAGCAGGTCCAGGCGCTCCTGACTGGCCGGCATATGAAGGAGCTCCTCCACGTTCAGGTGAGCGAAAAGCACGGCGCCCCCCGCCTGAGCTATCGCCTGGATCAGCCCGCCTGGAGCCGCCTCCAGCACACTCTTTTGGGCAAGCACATCCTCTTCACCGACCAGGACTCCTGGAGCGACGAAGCCATCGTGCGGGCCTACCGAGGCCAGTACCATATCGAGGAGGCGTTCAAACGCATGAAGAATCCCCACTTTGTCAGCTGGCGCCCTCTGCACCACTGGACCGACCAGAAGATCCGCGTCCACGCCTTCTACTGCGTCCTGGCCCTGCTCCTCAGCTCCCTTCTTCGCCGCACCCTCGCCCACAAGGGCATAGAGTTGAGCATCGTGAAGATGCTCGAGACCCTCTCGAAAATCAAGGAAGTGGTGCTCATCTATCGCGGCCCGCGCAGCACCACGAGCCCGGTCATCAGCTACAGCCAGCTCACCCCTCTGCAACAGCGCCTCTTCGAAGCCCTCGAGCTGCACCGCTTCCAGTCCGCGTAGGTCATACACCTCGACCCGTGTAACCTACGAATCGTAAACAGAAAATGCCGACTCTCCCGCCGTAACTCGGTAAACTCGGGCTAGGATGTCAAAGATCGTTTGTAAACCATGCCCTCGTTGTGAACGCGGTCACATCCTACCTGCGTCATACCCTCTGGTGCCCGAGGGGGAAAGGATGGCGTCCCTGCCGCCAGCGCCGGATTACAGCCACCCCTTGGGGAACAGAAACCGTGACGCGCAACCCCGCGTCAGCACAGAATTTTTCGCGTTTGGTCTGGAACCCGGCTTACAGGCCTTCTCTGGCGCTTTTCTTTGTTTCTCGGTAGTTACGAATCGCTTCACCACTCGCGTTGAAGCCCGGGCTTGTCTTACTCGGGGGTGAGCCGGATCACTTCCTCCACAGCGGCAATCCCCTCGACCACCTTCATGAGCCCGGCCGCGCGGAGGGTCTTCATCCCCTGCC
>JBHIBG010000047.1:0-19887 GCA_046758965.1 Methylomirabilia bacterium
TAGTGCGCGCACACGGCGCACCTGCTGGAGCGATTATTTCAATTGTCTCTCCGTGACCGCGACGCCTCGCTGCCTGGCCTCGAATGAGCCTCAGCTGTTCTACCGCAAGGCTAACGAGTATCCGTACACGCCAAGGCCGGCGTTTGCGGTGGTGAGCTTAAAAGAGTGTGAGGTACGTGTCGAGCTCCGACCGGCTCACCGTGTTGTGGTAGCGAACCCACTCCTGCCGCTTGACCTTGATGAACTCCTCGGTCACCTCCGCCCCGAGCGCCGACTGCACCACGTCGTCCAGCTCGAGCGCCTGAAGGGCCTCGGGCAGGCTCTGGGGGATGAACTGGAGCTTGCGCGCCTTGACCTCCTCGAGCGAGAGCTCGTAGAGGTTGCCGAAGTTCGGCTCGCCCGGATCGAGCTTGCGCCGGATGCCGTCCAATCCGGCCGCGATGAAGGCCGCCATGCCGAAGTAGGGGTTCACGGCTCCCGACACCACCCGGCACTCGAAGCGCCCCGGCTCCGGGGTGCGGAACATCTGAGTGCGGTTGTTGTCCCCGTAGCTGATGCAGGCAGGGGTCCAGGTGAAGCCTGAAGCCGCCCCGGTGAGGAACTCCCCGACCGAGAGGCGTTTGTAGCAGTTGACCGTGGGCGCCACCACGCAGGTGAGGGCGCGGGCGTGCGCGATGAGACCGCCCAGAAACTGGTAAGCGAGGGGGGACATCCCGAGCCCCCGCCGATCTTTCTCGTCGAGGAAAAGGTTCCGCCGCCCCTCAGGGTCCCACAGGGAGAAATGAAAGTGGCTCCCGTTTCCGGTGAGGTGGGCGAAGGGCTTCGGCATGTGGGTGGCGATGGCCCCGAACCGCCGGGCCACCTGGCTCGTCATCATCTTGAAGAATGTGTAGCGGTCCGCGGTGGTCAGGGCGTTGGCGTAGCGCCAGTTGACCTCGAACTGGGCATTGGCATCCTCGTGATCGGACGCATACGGATCCCAGCCGAGCTGCTCCATGTAGCGGCTCAGGGTCCGGAGGTATCCCATGTTCGCCGCCAGACTCTTGAAGTCGTAGCACGGCTTCGCCATGGTATCGATCTTGTCGGGGTCGAAGATCGTAATCGAGCCATCCTCCTTCCGCTGGACCAGCATGTGTTCGGCTTCGACGCCCACCATCATCGTGTGCCCCTCGCGCCTGAGCTCTGCCAGCGCCCGCCTGAGCACTGTCCGGGCACAGTAGGGCCACTCCCTGCCATCCACCTGGATGTCGCAGGCGAAGCGGGCAACTCCCTCCTGCCAGGGGACAAGGGTGTAGCTGGCAAGGTCCGGAACCGCGATCATGTCGTGGGCGTGGGGGCCCTGCCCCATCCCCCAGACCGCGGCGCCGGCGAACCCTGCGCTCCCTGCCAGAAAGTCATCGAAGGCCCGCGCCGGGATCCCCTTGCAGCGGGGCGTGCCGTGGAGATCCACGTACTGGGCCAGCATGTAGTCCACCTTGTCCTTCTTGAGCCGCTCCTTGACCTCTTCCTTGGTCATGGCGATCTCCTTCGACTCGTCAAAACAGCCCGACGATCTGCCCCTGGCCGTCCACGTCAATCCGCTCGGCATTCGGGGCCTTGGGGAACCCCGGCATCGTCATGATCTCCCCGGTGATGGGAACAAGGAACCCCGCGCCTGCCGAGATCCGCACCTCGTTCACCGTTACGCTGAAGTCGCGAGGCCGGCCGAGGAGCTCAGGATCGTCGGAGAGCGAGCGCGGGGTCTTGGCCATGCAGATGGGGAGGCCTCCGTACCCCAGCGCCTCAGCCTGCTCGATCTGCCGCTCGGCCCGCTTGCTATAGATCACCCCCAGGGCGCCATACATCTTTCGCGCGATCAGCTCGATCTTCTCTCGGACCGGGAGCCCCCAGTCGTAGAGAGGGGCGAAGGCCGGGGGCTCCCGGTCGAGGAGGTCTAGAAGCCCCCGGGCCAGCTCCAGCCCGCCTTCACCCCCGCGCGCATAGGTTTCCGTCAGTGACGTGCTGACCCCGAGGTCGTCGCAACGCTCCCGGACGAGCATGAGCTCGCGCTCCGTGTCCGAGCTGAAGCGGTTGATCGCCACGATGAGAGGCACCTTGAACATCCGGATGGCCTCCACGTGCTTTTCCAGGTTCGGCACCCCGCGGGCCAGCGCCTTCAGATCCTCGCTCTCGAGCGACGCCAGGGGCACTCCCCCGTGGTACTTCAGGGCTCGAGCGGTGGCCACCAGGACCACAGCATCGGGGTGGAGCTCCCCGGCGGGACACTTGATGTCGAAGAACTTCTCCGCCCCGAGGTCGAAGCCGAAACCCGCCTCGGTGACGCAGAGCTCGCCGAGCTTGACGGCCAGCTTGGTAGCGACGACGGAGTTACAGCCGTGGGCGATGTTGGCGAACGGGCCGCCGTGGACGAGGGCCGGGGTTCCTTCCAGGCTCTGAACCAGGTTGGGGTGGATCGCCTCGCGGAGAAGTGCCGTCATAGCCCCGCTCACGCCGAGCGCCTCAGCGAGCACCGGTCGGTTATCAAAGGTAAACGCCACCAGGGCCTGGCCGAGGCGTCGCTTGAGGTCGAAGAGGTTCACGGCGAGACAGAGAATGGCCATCACCTCGGAGGCCGCGGTGATCAGGAAACCGTCCTCCCGGGGGTAGCCCTGGCTCTTGCCGCCGAGGCCCAGGACGATCTGGCGGAGGGCGCGGTCGTTCATGTCCATCACGCGACGCCATAGGATCTGCCGGGGGTCGATCCTCAGGGAGTTGCCGTGGAAGAGGTGGTTGTCGATCGCGGCAGCCAGCAGGTTGTGGGCCGTCGTCACCGCATGGAGGTCGCCGGTGAAGTGGAGGTTGATCTCATCAGTCGGGACCACTTGAGAGCGCCCGCCTCCGGTGCCTCCCCCTTTCTGTCCGAGGCACGGGCCGATCGAGGGCTCGCGGATCGCGATGACGGCCCGCTTCCCCAGCCGGGTCAGGGCCTGACCCAGACCGATGGTGACTGTGGTTTTCCCCTCGCCGGGTGGGGACGGGTTGATGGAGGAGACGACGACGAGCTTGCCGTCCCGCCGTTCACGCCGCGACTCCAGCGCGGAGAGGTCCACCTTGGCCTTATATCGTCCGTAGGGGATGAGCTCCTCCTCGCGGAGCCCGACTGACAGCGCCACCTCGCTGATGGGTCTCATTCGGCTCCCTCCTGCGAGCTCCCGTTCGTCGGCAGCCTCATCTCAATGAGAGACCGCCGCCGCAGCTTTCTCCCCCACCAGGTGGTCGTCCCAGAAGCGGGTGATGGAGAACGGCTTGAGGAGTTCCGGTGTCCTCCCCGTGGCGATCAACTCGGCGATCCGCTTGCCGGCCACCGGCCCGGCCTTGAACCCGTAAGTTCCCCACCCGACATCGAGGATGAGCCCTTTAATCCCCGGGACCTCGCCCATGATCGGCGAGTAGTCCGGGGTGATATCGCAGATCCCTGTCCACTGCCGCAGCACGCGGACGTGCTTCAGGCACGGGAGAAGCTCGAGCGTGTGCTGGGCCGTGCTCTCCAGGAACGGCAGCGTGGACCGATGGCTGTAGGAGGTGTAAGGGTCGATCTCCGAGCCGATCACGCACTCCCCGCGGTCAGTCTGGCTCACGTAGACGTGGAGGTTGGCCGAGACGATCACCTTGTCGAGAAAGGGGGTGAGCGGCTCGGTGACGAAGGCCTGGAGCGGGTGGGTGACGATCGGGAGCCTCAGGTTTGTCAGCCTGGCGATCGTCGAGCAGAAGCCGGCCGTGGCGTTGACGACTTTGCCGGTCCGGATCTCCCCCCGGGATGTCTGCACCGAGGTGACGCTGCCGTTGGACCGGCCGATTGCCGTCGCCTCAGTGAAGGGATGGATGGCGATCCCCATCCGGTCCGCCCCCCGGGCATATCCCCACACCACGGCATCGTGGCGGATGATCCCGCCGGGGGCGTGGTGGAGGGCCCCCAGGATCGGGTAGCGGGGCCGGGTGGAGATGTCGATGGCCGGGACCAGCCGCTTGATCTCCTCGGGCCAGATCAGGCGGCTCTCGACCCCCATGAGCTTGTTGACCTCCGCCCTGACCCTGAGCCCGTTGACGGCGGAGTCGGTGTGGGCGAGGGTGAGGTGCCCCTGCTGGGAAAAGAGGAGGTTGTATCCCAGCTCGGCCGACAGCTTCTCGTAAAGCCGGACTGATTCGTCGTAGAAGACCACGCCTTCGGGCGTCCGGTAGTTTGAGCGGATGATCGCGGTGTTCCGGCCGCTGGCCCCGCTGCCGATGTACCCTTTCTCAAGCACCGCCACATCCGTGAGGCCGAGCTTTCCTAAGTAGTACGCGGTCGCCAGGCCGTGGACCCCCCCGCCGATAATCACGACATCGTAGCGGTCCTTCAGCGGGCGGGATCTCCACATCCGGTCTCGCTTGAGAAGCTGCCACATGTTTTACTTCTCTCCTCGCAGGAGACGCGCGGCAGCCAGGCCAAAGGCGACGAGGCCGAGGCTTTCTCCAGCCTTCCGGATAGCCTCCCACCCATACTCCCCGAGCTCCCATCCCAGAAGGAGCAGGTAGGTGGGGAGACTCCCCCAATCTTCCCTGAAGACGATCGTGTGGACCTTGGCGAGACCGCCCTCGACGCACGCCCCGTCGGGGAAGGCATGGGGGCGGATGTCCAGCGAGGTCAGCTTCGCCAGCACCTCCCCGGCTCTGGGGCCCACGAGTGCCAGGGCCGACAGAGCCGAGGTCAGGTCAGTCAGGTGAGCGCAGCACGGCACCCGGCTCAGGGTTTGGAGAAGTCCCTCGGCGGTCTGCCCTTGGCGCCCCGGCGCCGTGAGCAGGAGGAAGTGGTCGGGCCTCAGACGAAGCACCGAGAGGCGATCCTGAGGGGTGAAGCCAGCGAGGAGTCGCTCAACTTCACGCCCGGCGAGATCAAGCTTCCCGATCGCGCTCACATCCTGGAGGCCGACGCTTTGCCTCACCTGTTCGGCCTCCTCTTCAGCGTCACCGAAAGCCTCTGGCAGACGCCACTCCCCTTCCTCCACCCAGCGGGCTCCGAGCGCCAGATGGGCCCGGTAGAGCGCGCTGACCTTGTAAGGACGGAAGAGAGGGGTCGCCATCTTCAACTTCTCAGGCGCTTCCCTTCCGGATCATAGAACGGCTTTGTCACGACGCGCCCCAGCTGGATTTGCCCGTCGCATTTGACGTTGATGGTGCCCCCGTCGATAGCCAGCTCGCTCGGCACCCACGCCATCCCGATCGCGCGAGCGAGCAGAGCGCTCCACTTGGCGCTCGTCACTCGCCCCACGGGGAGACCGTCAGCCACGACCGCGTCGCCTTCGCCGGGGACCACCGGGGCGAGCATCTCGAATCCCACCAGCCGCTGACGAAGCCCGCGGGCCTTGACGCTTGCGAGGGCCGCCCGCCCGATGAAGTCAGGTTTGTCTAGCTTCACGACCCAGGCCATGTCTGCCTCCAGGGGATTACTGAGGGCATCGGTGTCGTGGCTCGGGATAATATGAAGCTTCTCCAATCGGAGCACCCGCTGCGCCTCGACCCCGAAGGGAGCGATGTCAAGCTCCCGCCCAGCCTCCGATAAGGCCTCCCAGAGATACGCCCCGTACTCGGCCGGGAAGTGCATTTCGTACCCCAGCTCTCCCACAAAGCCGATCCGCAAGATAAGGACGGGAATTCCCGCCACCTTGCCCTGTGCCGCAGCCAGGTAAGGCAGCGCCCCGGCTGAGAGATCGAGGTCGGTGAGCCTCGCGAGCACCTCCCGGGACTTCGGACCGGCCAGGTTAATGGCCGCCAGGCCGCCGGTCACGTCGGTCACGTGGACGCAGTGGCCACTGCCGGCGAGCCACCACTCCAGCCACTGCTCCACGACTTCAAGGCTTCCGCTCCCGGTGGTGAGGAAGAAATGGTCCTCGCTGAGGCGCGCCACCGTGCCGTCATCCAGGATGATCCCGGCATCGTCCAGCATGGCGCGATAGCGCACCCGCCCCACCTTCAGGTCGCTGAACCGGTTGGGGTGGATCCAGTCGAGGAACTGAGCGGCGTCTTTCCCCTTGATGTCCAGCTTCCCGAGCGTGCTCACGTCGATCAGCCCGACTCGCTCGTGGACAGCGCGGCATTCAGCCTCCACGGAGGTGTAGACCAGGGGCCGTTTCCACAGGCCCATATCCATCCACGTGGCGCCGAGCGCTGCGTGGAGGTGGTGGAGGGGGGTGCGCTTCACGGGCTCGTGGTGCGGGCCCGCCAGCACGCCCAGCGGGACAGGCTTGACCGGTGGGCGAGCGGTGGTGGTCCCGGTCTCCGGAATGCTCCGCCCGGTCTCAGCCGCACAGACGCCGATGGATGAGAAGTGGCACATCTTTCCCTGACAGGGGCCCATCGTCACCGTGGTGTAGCGTTTGAGGATCTCGATGTGGTCGAAGCCCTCCCTGATCGCATCGGACAGATCCTTTTCGGTCACGTCCTCACAGAGGCAGACGAAGCGCTTCTGCTTCGGGTGGGGGACGCCCACGAGAGGCCGGATGGACAGGGGCTGGGAGGCCTCCACCTCGAGGGCCTCGGCCAGAGCCTGGCTGCCGCGGTCGCCGGCGCCGAGAGAGTGCGCCGCCTTGAGTCCCGCAACTCGGCCGTCGCGTTGGATGGCGGAGAGCCCGCGGGCTCCCTTGACCTCGCCCGCGGCGAAGAGCCAGGCGGGGAAGTCCGCCGGAAAGAAGGCGCCGAGATCGGTGCGATAGACAAGCCGGGCATCACCCTGAGCGAGCAGGGCGGTGGAGGGTTCCCAGCCCGTGGCCAGAGCGAGAAGGTCACACTGAACCGTCTGCTCCGAGCCTGCGATTGGCCTGGCGCTCTGATCCAGACTGGCGAGGACGGCGGAATCCAGGCGCTTCTTGCCCCTCGCTTCCAGGACGGTGTGGCCAGGGAGGATCGGGATCCGAGCCTCGCGAAGTCGCCTGGCCTCGGCGGAGTCCTGAGGCTCCGGACGCGCATCCGCCACGGCCGCGACCTCCAGCCCCGCAGCCGAGAGTTCTCGGGTGAGTTTCAGGCCCCGGTCGCTGTTGGCAATCACGACGGCCCGCTGTCCCGGCTTGACCCCGTAGAGCGTTATGAGACGTTGGAGGCCTTCGCCTAAGAAGACGCCGGGGCGGTCGTTGTGCTGAAAGACGAGAGGTCTCTCGAAGCCCCCGGTGGCCACCACGATCCGCTGGGCTCTGATCTTGATCAGGCGCTCGCCCTGGACCACCGCGAGGAGCCGACCGTCGTAGAGCCCGAAGGCCGTCGCTCCCGCGAGGTGATCCACCCGCGGCTCGGCCCGGATGCGATCGGCCAGAGCCCGGGCCAGCTCGTAACCGGGCAGCCCGTCTTCGGACGGGAGGAGCTGCCACTGGAGATGTCCCCCCAGGGTTGGCTCGTCATCGATGAGGAGGACCTCCACACCGAGGCGGGCGGCCTCGAGGGCCGCGGCGATCCCGGCAGGGCCGCCGCCCACAACCGCAAGATCGGCGATGCGGTGGAGATGTTCACCGTGCCCCTCGGGCTCTCGCGTGAGATCCAGGCGGCCCAGGCCGGCGAGGTGCCTCAGGACTTTCTCGTAGCTCGGCCAGAGCCAGGTGGGATGGATAAAGGTCTTATGGTAGAAGCCCACCGGGAGGACCCGGTCCAGCCTGTCGAAGCCCGCGAAGAGGTCGCGATCCAGGGAGGGCCAGGCGTGCTGACCCCGGGCCCTCATCCCGTGGCGCGCCGGCTCGACGCACGTCCTGACATTCGGAATCCCGTTTACGTCCATGAAGCAGTTCGCGCAGCGGCCGGCTACGCAGAGAAGCCCTCGCGGGCGGTGGTACTTGAAGCTTCGGCTGAAGATCCTGACCCCCGAGGCGTAGAGCGCCGCGGCCACGCTCTCGCCCTCGTACGCCTGAATCGGCCGTCCCTCGAAGGTGAAGACAATCGGCTTTCCGCGGTTGACGCGCTGCGCCGGATGCGGTGGCAGGCGCGAGTCGCTCACGCCGGTTTCTCCCCCGGGCGGAAGACCTCGAGCACGGCATTGGTTGTCGTGTCCCGGATCGCGAGAAACCAGCTCCGGCAGCCCAGCCGGTGATACCACCACTCCGTCTGCGCTCCGGCCTCGTTGGCGCGGAGGTAGAGGTACTCGACCCACGCCTCGGGTGAGGCTTCCGGTTCCGGCCGCTTCTGATACTCGCCGCCGAAGCGGAACTCGTAGACATCCCGGGGGCCGCAATCGGGACAGGGAAGCAGGAAGGACATGCCGCGTTATCCCTTGGGGGCAGGGAGCCGGTGCAGCTCCCCGAGAGCTGCCGTGTAGCACTCCAGAGGAGTCCTGGCGAAGCCGGCGCCGATCTGCCCGACCCCGGGAATCCGGTGAGCAATGCCGGTGTTGAATATCGGCGCGACCCCGTGTTCCACAACCCGCCTCACGTCAATCGCCGTCGGGGTGCCACGGAAGCCGAGCGCGGGAATCGTAAAGCGCGGGTGCTCGGCCAGCGTGATCGAGTACATCTCAAGCGCAAGGCGCTTCGCCTCCTCTGGCGTCCCGCCCACATAGCGGGCCAGGGCCGGCGCCCCTGCCATGGCGAAAGCCCCGAGGCCCATGGTCTCAGCAATCTCGCTATCCCCGATCACCGGGTTGGCGTCCTCAGGCTGGTACCCTTCGAAGAGGCGCCCTTGAACGTCAGGCACCGGCGCGGTGACCCACCGGCCGCCCAGCCCGCTGACCTTGATCCCGAACCGAACGCCGTTGGCCGACATGCACGTGACCACCGTGGACCCGGGGATCCCCTGGGCCGATTCCATCGTGGCCTTGCCGGCTGCCATCGTCAGCGGCAGGAAGAAGATATCGTTCTTGCCGAGAAAGCGGAGCGCCTCAGCGGTTTCCTTTGGCCCGAAGCGGCTCTCCACCACGTAGGCGGAGATGGCGTTCGTGAAAAGCGCCGAGGCCGCCTTCTGGCGACTGTGCCCGTCATCTCCCATGTGCAGAGCCTGGACCAGGATCTCGAAGAGATCTATGCCGCCCGACAGCCGGATGGCGGCCCCGAGAATCGCGGCGAACTCTCCTTCGAGCCACGCCAGACGCCCGAGGGTGTCGGCGTCGTTGGCCCCGTACCTGAGAGCCCTGCCGCGTCCCTCGTTCAACGCTGCGCAGGCGCGGCTGCCGCCGGCGCGATTCTCCACCACGAACACCGGGGTGCTGCGGGCGATCACGCCCGCGTACGTCCCGCCGGCCTGGTAGTCGTTGGCGGGCAGAAGGCGCATCGCCCCTGAAGCGGCAAGGGCCTCGGCTGCCCTGACGTCCCGAGCGAAACCCAGATGAACCAGCGCGCCCAGGATCGAGCCGCGGAGGGCGCCGGATGCTTCCTCCCACCCCGCAAGGGGCGGGCCGGCGTGCAGAAAGTCGTGCTCACCAAGCCCGGGAATCAGTTCGCCCGCGGGCTTTAGGTCTACGAGGAGAGGCTGGGCAGCCACGATCCGGCGGAGGGCTTCCGCGTTGGCCTCCTCGGTGAGCTCCTGCCCTCGATCCTCGCGCCGATCACTCATGGGCACTCCGGCCGGGGACCCAGTTGGTCCCGACCAGCGGGATCCCGGTGATGGCCGCAGCCTCCACGGTCAGCGCCCTGAGGTCCTCGGGCTCCAGGTCGTGAACATCGGCCTTCCCGCACGCGCGAGCCAGCATCTGGATCTCCAGCGTCATGGCGTGGAGAAAGTTAGCCACTCGCTCGGCGGCCTCCGGGATCGGCAGACGCTTCATCAGCTCCGGATCCTGGGTGGTGATCCCGACCGGGCAGCGGCCGGTGTGGCAGTGGTGGCAGGCGTAGGGCTCGGTGCCGAGGGCGTTGTAGTCCTCCGCATACAGGGGTTTGTTGCAGTTGAGCGCGATGAGCGCCGCGGTGCCGATGTAGATGGCGTCAGCTCCCAGCGCCAGGGCCTTCGCCGCATCTACCCCTGACTTGATGCCGCCGGCGATGATGAGCTGGACCTGGCCGTAGAGTCCGAGGCCCTCCAGGGCCTGCCGGGCCTCGCACACGGCGGCCAGGGTCGGGATGCCGGTGTGGTCCTGGAGGACCTCCGGCGAGGCCCCGGTGCCGCCTTCCATGCCGTCGACCACCACCACGTCGGCCCCGGCCTTGGCCGCCAGCTTGACATCGTCATAGACTCGAGAGGCGCCGAGCTTGACGAAGATGGGAACCTGCCAGTCCGTCGCCTCGCGCAGCTCCTCGATCTTGACGATCATGTCGTCAGGACCGAGCCAGTCAGGGTGCCGGGCCGGGCTCCGCTGGTCCACGCCAGGCGGGAGCTCCCGCATGCGGGCGATCTCCTCGGAGACCTTGGAGCCAAGCAGCACGCCGCCGGTCCCAGGCTTGGCCCCCTGGCCCACGGTCAACTCGACGCCGTCGGCGACGCGCAGGTGGTAGACGTTCATCCCGTAGCGGCTCGGCAGGACCTCGTAGATCAACACGCTGGAGTGCTCGCGCTCGGCCGGAAGCATCCCGCCGTCGCCCGTGGTGGTCGAGGTTCCCACGCGGCTGGCCCCCTGGGCCAGCGCCACCTTGGCGTTATAGGAGAGCGACCCGAAGCTCATCCCCGTGATCATGACGGGGATCTCCAGCTCGATCGGCCGCTTGGCGTGGCGGGTGCCCAGCACGGTCTTCGTGCTGCACCGCTCGCGGTAGCCCTCGAGCGGGATCCGCGTCAGCGAGCAGGGGATGAAGGTCAGGTCGTCCAAGCAGGGGAGCGCACGCGACCGGAGCGTCCCGAAGCCCCGAAAGCGGTAGCGGCCCAGCTCGGCCTTGACCTGGATGTCCTCCATCACCCCTGGCGTGAAGATCCGGCTGGTCCGGAGCGTGGGCCTCAAAACGCTCTCTTCCATAGCTCGAACTCCTTCTTGTCGTAGTTCCAGAGCTTCCGTCCGGAGATGACCTTCCTGAAGCTCCCTGGCCCTTTGACGCCGTAGCGGTCCAGAGCCTCGCGGATCTGGGCCAGCTCCTCACGGGTTGCCTCGGAGACGACCGTGTCGTTGCCCAGCTCGAGGATCTCGCCCCCCACGTAGACGACCCCCTCATACATCGAGTCCGCGAGGGCGGGGCCAGCATCGCCGCAGATCACGATGCTCCCCCGCTGCATCATGAAGCCGGTCATGTAACCCGCCGCGCCGCCGATCAGCAGGAGGCCACCCTTCATGGTGATGCCCGCCCGCGCCGCAGCGTCGCCGCGCACGACCACCGTTCCACCCCGGATCGAGGCCGCCGCGCCGTTACCCGCGTTGCCGTCCACGATGACCGACCCCGACAGCATGCACTCGCCCAACCCCCAGCCGGCCGAGCCTCGGATCTCGACCTGAGCGCCGTCGATCATCCCCGCGCAGTAGTAGCCCACTGGTCCGTCGATCACGATCCTCACGGGATGGAGGACCGCCACGGCCAGGTTGTGACGGGCCGCGGGGTTTCGAAGAGCGATCTCCGCTTCGCCAGCCGACACGAGGGCCTTCATCGCCTGGTTGATCTCCCGCGTGCTCTTGCCCGTGCAGTCGATGGTCTGCACCGCTGGCCCCTCGCGCTGTCACGCCGCCCGTCGGCGGCGCCGGAGCCTCGGTGGTGAGGCCGGCTGGCTGCTCCAGACCCGGACGGCGCCGGCACCGGCCTCCCGCGCCGGGTACGAGCCTGACAACGCCGCCCTGATAGCCACCTCTTCGTTAGCGATGGCCACGAAGCTCTCCGTCTCTGCCACGATCAACGGCTTCAGGCTGAAGGGATCCTTGGCAAAGCCGAACGCCTCCGCCGTGGCCGCCAGATAGCTGAAGCTGCCGTCCAGCTCCTCCACCGAGGCCTCGAGGACCTCTGTGAACCCAAGCCCCCCCGCCATCCGGTCGGCGAGGTAGATCCCGATCACCTCGGAGTCGTTCTCGGTGTAGAAGCGCACCCCCCGCTGCTCATACTGGCGGCGGAGCTTGTGATAGTTGGTGATGTGGCCGTTGTGCACCACGGCGAGATCCGGGGCTCCATGGGTCCAGAACGGCTGAGAGTGGGAGAGGTCCACGCGACTCTCGGTTGACAGCCGCGTGTGACCGATGCCATAGCGCCCGCTGAGGCGCGAGATCCCGAACGTTCGCTCGAGATTCTCCGGCGTCTCCACCTGCTTGACGATCTCGAGGTGCTGCCCCATGCTCACCACCTCGACCCCGGAGCCCGCTGCCTCGATGGCGGTGGCCAGCTCTCGAGGGTCGGCCTTGTCCACCACGACCCGGATCAGGGAGCCCCGTGTGATGACCCCCTGCACTTGCGCGAGCGCTCTCGCCCGCCGGACGATCTCCCGCCTCAGAGCCTCCCCCGCCACCTGCTCGGCCGGCTTGACCCAGACCACCAGGCCGTTGACGCGCCTCCCCCAGACCGCCACGCCCGCCGAGTCCGGCCCGCGCCCGCCGAGAGCGGTGAGCATGTGGAGCAAGACCCGGCCGACCGGCGCTTCCGGTGAGCGCTTGTCAAAGTAGCCGACGATGCCGCACATGGTGGCCCCCCTACTCGCTCGAGTGGAAGAGAGCGTGGCGGCGAGCCAGCCGCTCGAACCGGTCCAGCATCGCCTCCGTGCGCTCGCGCGCCCGCAAGCTCCACTCGACCAGCAATGCGGTCAGCAGAGCGAGCGGCGCGCAGTGCGAGTCCACGAAGGAGACGAGGTCGGTCTGCACGGTCAGCACCAGATCCGCCCGTTTTGCCAGCGGGGAGAGGAACGAATCCGTGAGCGCGACGATTGTGACGTCTTCCTCCCGGGCAAACTCCATCAACTCCAGCGTGTCCCGCGGATAGCGGGGGAACCCGATAGCGATCAAGCACGCGGTAGCGGGTACGCTCCGGAAGGCGTCCAGGGCGGCACGGCCCGCCTCGGTGATGGTCACCACGTCGTCATGGATCTTGGACAGGCTGTAGCCAAAGGAGCGGGCGAGAGCCGCCGAGGCCATGTGGCCGACGACGTAAATCCGTCGCGCGACGAGCATTCCCTTCACGACGCGGCTCAGCTCCTCCCGCGGCATCTCCCGGACGAGGGCCGAGAGGTTCCTCATCTCGGTTTCCACCACGCTGGTCAGGGCATCGCGCGGCCGGCCGCGCTTTCGAAGCGGAAGGGCGAGGAGGTCGAGCGAGGTCAGCTCTTCTTTGACGATCCGGTGCAGGTGCCGGCGCAGCTCAGGATAGCCCCGGTAACCCAGGCTCAGGGCGAAGCGGGTCACCGTCGCCTCGCTGACGCCAGTGGTCGCGGCCAGTTCGGCCGCGGTCAGGAAGGCCGCGGCCCGGTACTCCTGAGCGAGGTAGCGGGCAATGGCCCCGTGCTTGGGCGAGAAGCTCTCCCCCTGGAGCCGCCTCAGGAACTCGCTCTTGTTGCGGTTCGTACGAAATATTTCATGCATCGAACGCGATGAAATATTGTCTTCATCCCGCCCCGGCTGTCAACTCGTTTTTATTCGGGCGCCAGGCGGCCCGCGAGGGACGAGACTCTCCTCGCCGTCGGATGAAATACCGGACTACCTCGCCCTGTTTGAGTAGCTCGGCGATGGGAAGGAGCCCCTCGAGCGAAAGCTTCAGGAGGCCTGCGCCGATCCTGCTCTTCAGCAGTGTGAGCGCCAGCCGAGAGGGGATGCCAGCCCCATCTTGAAGCCAGTAGCGGAGACTCCGCATGAAGTAGCGCGGCTTGGAGTTGTGCTGAGCCTTGATCACGAGCCCCCCCGCTCTCTCTACCATGGCCCGCATCGTCTCCGGGCTGAACTGAATGAGGTGGCGGGGCAGCTCCAGCCCGGACCAGTGCTTGCCGAACAGCTGCCCTCCCCACCCGCTGACGTTCGGGACCTCGACAATGATAAGCCCCCCGGGAGCAAGCCATTTGATCATGCGGCGAAGCGTGGTGAGGGGGTCAGGCAGATGCTCAAGTACGTGGAACGCCGTGATGAGGTCAAAGCTCGACGGGGGAAATGGAGCCTCGACAGGATCCCCGACGAAGATCTCACGGGTAACACCCATAGCCTGGCTGGCAGCGTCACGGCTAATCTCGATCCCGGCTGGCGTCCACCCGGCCTCCGCCAGGCGGCGAAGAAACCGTCCGGTCGCGCAGCCCACATCGAGAAGGCGCCCCTGGCCCAGGAACGGCGGGAAATCATGAAGGATGCGACGGAGGCGGAAGAGGGCGCGCAGCCGGGTTCCCCGCCCAGCCAGTTCCCTCCCAAGGTGGAGGTAGCCCAGGCGGCGGACCAACACCCATCGGACATCCGGATCCAGCCCTGCAGGACCGGAAGAGCCCTCCGGCTCTCGAAGATGGGGAGGATAGTTCGCGGGATAACAGTTGGACAGCGCCGCCGATGAGACTCGAGGGTTTTGGTAGATCAGTCCGCACCCCGAGCAGCGAACGACGGAGAATGAGCCGGGTACTCCCAGGGCCACGTCCCGCTGGACGAAGAGAAGTGCATAGTCCGTCGCCGCGCAAAGCGGGCATCGGATGCTTTCCAACGGAAGCGCCTGGGACAACGGAGACCCCTACGAGAAGGGCTTGTCCATGTTCATCATCGGAGTAAGTATTCTAACGCAACGCGCCGGCATGCGACTCGTGATCGTAGTCAACCGACGACGCGCGATCGCGTACCGCTCCGCCCGACTTGACCTCGGGGTTGACCCGTCATAGGGTGCTATCGTCTGCGCTGACGGCGGGGAGCGCCACGCCGGCCACGATGCTACGGCCCGCCGAGGCGCTCGCGAAACGTCGAGGTGGCAAGCCGAGGCAGGCGATTGAGAAAGCGCAGGCGGGGGAGGAGGAGACCTGCATGGCGGGAATACGGCTCGGGGTCGACATCGGGGGGACGTTCACCGACGTCGTGCTCCTGGACGAGGGGACCGCCGAGCTCACCGTCGCCAAAGTGCCCAGCCTGCCCGACGACCCGCCGGGTGCGCTGGTGGCTGCCGTGCTGCGGGCGATCGGCCGAGCCGGGGTCTCGCCCGACCTGGTGACGCTGCTCAGCCACGGCACCACCATCGTGACGAACGCGGTGCTGGAGGGCAGGCTGCCCCGGACTGCCCTCGTCACCACGGAGGGCTTCCGGGACATCCTCGAAATCGGCCGCCATCTGAGGCCCGACATGTACGACCTCTTTCAGGACAAGCCGATCCCGATTGTTCCCCGGGACCTCCGGTTCCCCGTCAGAGAGCGCATCGCGCCGGATGGGACGGTGCTGCTTCCCCTCGATCCGGCCTCGGCCCGGATCGCGGTGCATGCGGTGGCGGCAGCCGGGGTGGAGGCCGTGGCAGTCAGCTTCTTGCACGCCTACGCTAACCCGGATAACGAGGCCAGGATGAAGGCCGCTCTTGCCGCTGCCCAGCCCGGCCTCTATCTCTCCGCCTCCTCGGAGATCTGCCGGGAGATCCGAGAGTTCGAGCGGATCGGCACCGTGGCCCTGAATGCGGCTGCCATGCCGGTGGTGGCCCGATACCTCGACGTGCTGCGAGAGCGAACAGGAGAGCTGCTCCCGAAGGCCCAGGCGCTCTTCATGCAGTCGAACGGGGGCTCTATGACGGTCGGGGCCGCCAGGCAGGCCCCGGTGCATCTCATCTACTCCGGTCCGGCGGCCGGCGTGCTCGCGGCCCAGTTCATCGGACGGCTCACGGGTCGAGAGAATGTGCTGGGCTTCGACATGGGAGGGACGAGCACGGACATCTCGCTGGTGCACCGCGGGGCGCCCCGCATGACCACGGAAGGGGGAGTCGGCGGGCACCCGGTGAAGGTGCCGATGCTGGACGTCCATACCATCGGCGCGGGAGGCGGAAGCGTGGCGTGGCTCGACTCCGGCGGAGGACTCCAGGTCGGACCGCGGAGCGCGGGGGCAGACCCAGGCCCGGTCTCCTATGGCCGAGGTGGCACGGAGCCGACTGTGACCGATGCCAACCTGGTGCTAGGCCGCCTGGACCCGGACCGGTTCCTTGGAGGTGAGATGCCACTGGACCGGGAGGCGGCCCTGGCTCTCATCACTGAGAAGATCGCTCTCCCCCTCGGGGTTGACACGATCGCCGCGGCCTCGGGCATCATCCGAATCGCCAATGCCAAGATGGAGCGAGCGCTCAGGGTCAGCTCCGCCGAGCGCGGCTACGATCCCCGGGAGTTCACCCTGGTCGCCTTCGGCGGCGCGGGGCCGGTCCATGCGGGGGCGCTGGCCAAGGCGGTGGGGTTCCCATGGGTGCTGGTGCCGGAGGCCCCGGGAGTCTTCTCGGCTCTGGGGCTCCTGGTTGCCGACATCCGCCACGACTTCGTGCGAAGCTACGTGGCCCGCGCCGATCGGGTGGCCCCCGCCACGCTGGCCGCCATCTGCGCCGAGCTCGAGGCGGTGGGGTCCGATGCGCTGAGGGACGATGGGATCGACCCGGAGCGGTGGATGCTCCAGCGGACGGCCGACCTGCGTTATCTGGGCCAGGCCTACGAGGTCAACGTGCCGGTGCCGGCCGGGATCCTGGATGCGGCGGCGGTCGCGGAGGTCGTCGGTCGCTTTCACGCCGAGCACCAGCGCCTCTACGCTCACAGCGCTTCGGGCGACCCGGTGGAGTTCGTCAGCCTGCGGATCGCGGCTGTGGGCCCTGTGGTCCCGCCGGCTCTCCGCCAGCGGCCGGCGCGGCCTGTGGCCGCGCCGACAGGTCGCCGGCCGGTCTTCTTCGAGGAGTCGGGCGCCTTCGTGGACTGCCGGATCTATGATCGGGCGACGCTGGGGCCTGGGGTGACGCTGACCGGCCCGGCGATCGTCGAGCAGATGGATTCCACCACGGTCGTGCATCCGGGGCAGGTCGCCACCGTGGACGGCTGGGGAAACCTGCTCGTCGCCGTGGGGGGCTGAGCCAATGGGTGTGGATCCCATCAGCTTCGAGGTCTTTCGCCACGCTTTGGTCGGGGCCGCCGAGCAGATGTCGGCGATCATCTGGCGGACCTCCTTTTCCACCGTCATCCGCGAGATGCTGGACTTCTCCACTGCCATCTTCGACCGAGAAGGACGGATCGTGGCCCAGGCCTGCCGGATTCCCGTCCATCTCAACTCCATGTCCCGCTCTCTCCGCACGACCATCACCCGGGCTTTCCCCGTGGAGAGCCTGGGCCCAGGTGACATCGTGCTCATGAACGATCCGTACTGGGGGGGCCAGCACCTGCCGGACTTCCAGACCTTCATGCCGGTTTTCGTCGACCGCGAGCTGGTGGCCATCTGCGGGAGCCTCGGCCACCATCTGGATGTGGGCGGCATGCGGCCGGGGAGCTACGCGGGCGATGCCACGGAGATCTACCAGGAGGGACTCCGCATCCCCCCCATCAAGATCGCCGAGGGCGGGCGCCTGAACCCCCGCCTGATCGATCTTATCGCAGCGAACATCCGCCAGCCCGAGAAGACCCTGGGCGACCTCCGGGCCCAGACCGCTGCCCTGGAGGTTGGGGCTCAGGCCGTCGTGGAGCTGGTCGAGCGATACGGGGTCGGCACCTTCCGGGAGTATTCAGACGAGGCCATTGCCAGCTCCGAGCGACGCATGCGCGCCTGTCTCAGGGAGATCCCTGCGGGAACGTACACTGCGGAGTACTTCGTAGACGACGACGGGGTGGACAACGAACTGGTCCGTGTGGCGGCGCGCGTGGTCGTCGGAGAGGGGGAGGTGACGGTGGACTACACCGGATCCTCCCCCCAGCGCCGCGCCCCGATCAACGCCACGCTTGCGTCAACCGAGTCGGCGACCTACTACGTGATCATGGCGATCGCCGACCCGACCATCCCGTCCAACTACGGGTGCTACGAGCCGATCCATCTCATCGCTCCTGAAGGAAGCGTGGTGAACGCCGCGCCCCCGGCGCCCGTGGTTGGCCGGATGGCGATCTCCCACACGATCACGAATCTCCTCCTGGCCGCGTTCTCAGAGGCTCTTCCGCATCGCGTGACGGCAGCCTACTACGGCATGTCCAACGTCCACACCTTCTCAGGCGAGAGCGGAACGGGCAAGGGCTGGATCTTCCTGGACATCGAGGTCGGCGGATGGGGAGCCCGGCCAACCAAGGACGGCCTGGACTGCTACTCGCAGGGTGTCCACAATCTTGCCAACACGCCGATCGAGATGGTCGAGTCCGCCTACCTGCTTCGCTTCCACCGCTACGAGCTCCTGCCGGACTCGGGCGGAGCGGGCCGCTTCCGGGGTGGGCTCGGGGTCGCTCGTGACATCGAGTTCCTCGACGAGCGCGGTTCGCTCAACACCCAGTTCGACAAGTTCGAGGTCTCGCCGTTCGGGCTCTTCGGCGGCGGCCCCGGGGCCCGCGGCCAGCTCTTGCTGGAGTCCAACGGGAAGACGGAGTTCCTTCGCTCGAAGACCGTCAACCGGCAGCTCAAGCGCGGCGACATCCTCCGAATGCGCACACAGGGCGGTGGGGGGTACGGGGATCCGCGGCAGCGCGACCCCGGCCTCATCCTCCAGGACCTGCGGGAAGGGAAAGTGACCCCGGACGGAGTGCGGAGGGATTACGGGCTAGACCCCCACGCTCTCCGGTCTCACCCCGCATAGCCCCACTCCGGGTCCAGTCGCGTGTCTCAACGAGCAGTCGTGATCGGGGGCGGCGCCATTGGCGTAGCCTCCGCCCACTACCTCAGCCACTCTGGATGGCAGGTGACGGTCATCGAGAGTGGAGAGGTCGGACGAGGCTGCTCCTACGGCAACGCGTGCCTCATCGTTCCCAGTCACTCGCATCCACTTCCCGGACCCGGGGTGATCAAACAGGCGATCCGCTGGATGCTGCAGAAAGAGAGCCCCGTGTATGTCAGGCCTCGCCTCGACCCAGGGTTGCTCCGCTGGAGCTGGAAGTTTCAGCGCTTCTGCCGCCAGGAGCCGGCAGAGCGAGGGTTTCACGCGCTGCTGGAGCTCAGCCGCGCGAGCCTCGAGCTCTTCGAAGATCTGGTGCAGGCCCACCGCCTCGACTTCTTCTACCAGCGCAAGGGGTTGCTCCACGTCTACCTCTCCGAACAGGGGATCACCGAGGCCCGGCATGAGCAGGAGATGCTGGAACGGGTCGGGTTTCAGGTCAGACTCCTTTCCCGGCAGGAGACGCTGGAGTTCGAGCCGGCGCTCAGCGCGCGGGTCCGGGGTGGCCTGTTGATCGAGGGGGAGGCGCACGGCAACTCCTTCGGGTATGTCCGGGCCATGGCTTCGGCGCTGGAGAAGCGCGGGGTGAGGCTCTCCACCGGCCAGGCGGTCTCCCGAATCCTGGTGCAGCGAGGCAAGGTGGACCGGATCCTCACCGCCTCGCCCGAGGGGGAGATCCCGGCCGATCTCGTGGTGCTGGCCGCGGGATCCTGGACGCCCGCGCTGGCGAGACCGCTGGGCATTCGCATCCCGCTTCAGCCGGCCAAAGGCTATAGCTGCACCATCGACCGCTACCCAGGATCGCCCAGCATTCCGGTCATGGTGCACGAGAGGCGGATCGCTATCACGCCGCTGGACACCCGCCTCCGCTTCGGGGGGACACTCGAGCTGGCCGGTTACGACCTCGGTCTCAACGAGACCCGCTATCGCGCGGTGGTGAACGCTGCCCGGGAGGTCCTGAAGGTTTCACTTCAGCTGAAAAACGAGGAGGCCTGGTGCGGCCTCCGCCCGCTCACGCCCGATGGCCTGCCGATCATCGATCGGGCGCCTGGCATAGACGGCCTCCTCGTGGCCACCGGGCACGCGATGTTAGGGTTCACCCAGTCGCCGATCACCGGCAAGCTGGTGGCCGAGCTGGCCAACGGCGAGACCCCCTCGGTGTCCCTGACGCCGTTCCGCCTTGACCGCTTTTAGCCTGTCCATGCGCTCCCCAACCCTCTGGCGCCGGACAAAACATAAAGTCCGCCGGCGGGAAGCGGCGTTGAGGATG
>JBHIBG010000048.1:0-19427 GCA_046758965.1 Methylomirabilia bacterium
GCCACCTGCTTGAGGCTCTTCACCGTGAGCGGCTCCATGTAATCCCCCCCAGCCCTGAGATGCAAGTCGAGAGCAGCATAGCCGCATGCCGGAGCAGGGTCAAGCCCACCGGTTCGGCGCTTCCGTTACTGGGCCGCTACCACCACCGGCCTACTGCTGTTGCACGTCGAAGGCGTCGCGGATCCCATCACCCACGGAATTGAGCCAGTACAGGGTGAGGGCAAAGAGGACGCCGGGGAAAACGATCAGCCACCAGTAGACGCCCACCGATGATATCGCGTTCGCCCCCTCGCTGATCAGCACCCCCCATGAGGTCATCGGCTCGCTGATGCCCAGGCCGAGGAAGGAGAGGAACGCTTCTGAGAGCATCACCGCAGGGATGGTGAGCGTGGCATACACGATCACGGGGCCGAGTAGGTTCGGGACGAGGTGGCGAAGGATGATCGGCCCGGTCCCGACGCCCAGCGCGCGCGCCGCCTCAACGAACTCGCGTTCCTTGAGCGAGAGCACCTGACCGCGAACGATCCGCGACATCGTCAGCCAGTTGAAGAATCCAAGCACGAGAAACACCAGCACAAACGATCGCGACTCGAAGATCGTCATGGCGATGATCACGATCAGCATGTACGGCAGGCCATAGAGGATGTCGACGATCCGCATCATGACCAGGTCGGCCTTCCCGCCGAGATAGCCCGAAGTCGCGCCGTACGCGACGCCGATCAACACGGCGACCGCCGTGGCCAGCAGACCTACGGCGAACGAGATCCGGCCGCCAATGAACGACCGCACCATCAGGTCGCGTCCGTTCGTGTCCGTACCGAACCAGTACGTGGCACTCGGGCCTCCCTGCATGTAGTCCCAGTTCATCTCGTCGTAGGGGTGGGGGGAGAGGATCGGCACGAAGATCGTCGCGAGGCCGATCAGCACGACGAGAACAAGGGAGACCACCGCTCTGTCGTTCTTGCGGAACCTCCGGAGCGCGAGCTGCGTCGGCGAGGGGCTCTCGGGCGCGAGTTCGAACTCCGCCTTCGCGCTCATTGCACCCTCACCCTCGGGTCCAGCCACGCGTATGTCAGGTCCACAATGAGATTGAAGAGGATGATCAGCGCGCTGAAGACCAGGATGCTCGCCATGAGAAGCGGGTGGTCGCGCGCGAGCGCGGAGTTGACGAAGTGCTGTCCCAGACCGGGGATGTCGAAGACCCTCTCCACCACGATCGACCCCGTGACGATCAGCGCGGCCATCGGCCCGGCATAGGAAAGGACGGGCGTGACTCCGTTCTTGAGGCCGTGTTTGAGGACGACCGACGACTCGTTCAACCCCTTCGCGCGGGCCGTCCGGATGTACTCCTTGTTGAGCACGTCCAGCATCCCAGCGCGCCCCAGCCGCGACACGTAGGCGACGTGGACGAGGGCGAGCGTGATCGCCGGCATGATCAGACGCTGCAGTTCCGCCCAGGAACTGTCCTGGGGCCACCGCCCGACAGGGAGCCAGTTCAGCACGAACGCAAACAGCATGATCAGTAGCGGGCCAAGGAGGAAGTTGGGGATACAGATCCCGGCGATGGAGATGCTCATCGCCATGTGGTCCGCGACCGTGTTCTGCCTCGCCGCGGCGAGCACCCCCATCGGGAGGCCGAGCGCCATCGCCAGCACGAAGGCGATGCTGCCGAGGATGGCGGAGACCTTGAGCGCCGGCCAGATGAGCATGCTCACGGTTTTGTCCCGGTGGTAATAGGAAGGGCCGAACTCCCCCTGAAGATAGTTCAGCATGGTGTTCCCGTACTGTACGAGGACCGGCTTGTCGAACCCGTAGTAGCGGTTGAGGTTCTCCATCGTCTGCTTCGTGAGCTGCCGCTCGCCGGCGAAGGGGTTGCCGGGTGCTAAGCGCGTGATGAAGAAGGAGAGCGTGGCGATGGCGAACAGGGTAATGACCCCCGCGATGAGCCGCCGGATGATGGTCGCCGTCATCGCGCCTCACCTCTCATCGAACCGCGCGTGCCGAAAGTCGGGGAAGACGGGCGGCACGTAGTGGTAAGCCGGCTTCTGCCCTCCTTTCGTGATCTTTTCCACGATGATCCTCCGGTCGAGGGCTAGAGCCAGGGCTTTCCGCACGCCCCTGTCGTCGAACGGCTTCTTCCTCACGTTGAACGAGTAGAAGTACGTACCGAGATAGGTCGTGCTGTGGAAGTCCCGTCGCGTGATGAGTTGCTCGATAAATTCAAGCGGCACCGCGGTAATGATGTCGCACGCCTGCGTATCGTAGAGGTTGAACGCGGTCGTGACATTCTGGGTGGGGAGAAACTTGATCTCCTGCTGCTTCACGTTGCCAGCGTCCCAGTAGTTCGGGTTCTTCTCCAGCAGGAGGTAGTCGTTCGTGACCCACTCCTTGAGCCTGAAGGGGCCGTTGCCGACATGGTGCTCGGGGAGCGTCCACCTGTTCCCATGCTGCTCGACGACGTCCTTGCGCACGGGGTAATAGGTAAAAAATGGCATCAGGTCGAGGAAGAACGGGGTGGGATTCTCCAGCTCGACGACGAGGGTCTTGTCGTCTTTCGCGGTAACGGCCACCGTGTCCGGATTCCCGCTCTCGCCGGTGTTGTACTCCTTGGCGCCCTTGATGTAGTAGAGCTGGTGCGCGTAATCGGAGGCGGTGGCCGGATCGAGTACCCGCTTCCACGCGTACTCGAAGTCATACGCCGTCACAGCTTTGCCGTCGCTCCACTTGGCGTCGCGCAGGTGGAAGGTGTAAGTCTTTCCATCCTTGGAGATTTCCCATTTTTCCGCCACTCCCGGCACGGGCCTCGTCGTCTTGGGATCGTAGCTTAACAGACCTTCGTAAAGTCCGATCTGGATGCGGTGCTCGGGCACGCCGCGCGCGATGCCGGGGTCGAGGGTCTGAATTTCGGTGTGGTTGTTGATGATGAGCGTTTTCCCATCGTCGCGATAGGCGTGCTTGAGCGGGTGGATCGCCTGAACGTTCTGGTACCAACCCTTTACGTACTCCCGGTACATCTCCTGCGTCACGTAGAAGTAAATCGGAATGACCGGGAGCTCGGCCATCAGGATCTCTTCCGCGCGCTCTAGGAGCTCTCGGCGCTTCTCCGGGTCACGCTCCGCGTTCGCCCTGGCGAGAAGCTCGTCGAATTCCTTGCTGGCCCAGCCGGTGTTGTTGTTGCCGCTGTGCTGGGTGAACATTTCGAGGAAGGTGTTCGGGTCGTTGTAGTCACCGATCCACCCGCGGCGGGCGACCTGGTAGTCGAGCTTGGAGAGCCGGTCGAGGTAGGTCTTCCACTCCGTGTTCCTGAGCTCCACCTTGATTCCCAACCGCTTCTTCCACATGAACTGAATCGCCGCGGCGATCTTCTTGTGGGCCTCGCTGGTGTTGTACAGGATCTCGACCTCGGGGAAGCCCTTTCCGTCCGGGTACCCTGCCTCCGCCAGGAGGCGCTTGGCCTCCGCGATCGGGTCCTGGATCAGGATCCCCCGGTCAGTCGCGGCGGCGCCTTCGCCCGCGGCGGAGTCGGCGGATGAGCTCCCGCTGTCGCAGGCGATGGGACCGAGCAGGAAGAGCGCAAGCGGGATCAGCGCGAAGCTAGCTTTCATGGAAAACCCGTGACGGCAGGCCACCCATCCCCACTCCGGGCGACTCGTGCGGGAGGACCGGGCAGACGAGGGCGCTCAGCCGGCTCCAGCTCACCGCGGGCCCGCAAACTCCCGCGAGTTCGGCCGGTGCCGGCTCGATCACCACTCTCACCTCCACCCCTCGCCGCCCCCGGAGCATGAGCAGCCACGAGGGAGCGGCACGCCTGTCGCTCGGACCACGGCGGCACCGTATGCGTGTGGACTCAGTACTCGACCGGCACCTTCACCCGACCCTGGGCGTCGTAGAGGTACACCGCGCCTGCCTCCTCGTCGCGGGTCTTCTTGTGGGCGCCGTCGCAGAAAGGCTTGTTCTTGGACAGGCCGCAGCCGCAGATCCAGATCGTCTGACCACCCTGCTCCACCTTGTACGGTTCACCTCGATCATGCTTCACCAGTCTGGGCACTTGCTCACCCCCTTTCAGCCTGAAGAAATTATACCGCCGATCCCCCGGAGTCCCTTCGTTTGATCCACGAGGCGAGTCAAAGGATTCTGCGATATCATGGGAGTCGCATGGCTACTATTCCGCTCACGATCCTTCCCGACAACCGGCAGCTTCACGTGGCGCCCGGCACCGCGATCCTCAAGGCCGCCCACGCCGAAGGCATTGACATTACCGCGACCTGCGGCGGCCGGGGGCGCTGCACGTCCTGTCGGGTGAAGTTCATCCGGGGTCCCATCCCGCCGCCCACGATCATGGACGCGCTCCAGCTTGGACCTGACCTGATCCGGGAAGGCTACCGCCTCTCCTGCCAGTGCCAGGTCACCGAGCCCGTCACCGTCCAGATCGCCCCCCCGCTGGACGAGCGGGCCTTCCAACTCCTAGGGGTCGACCGCCACGTCGAGGAGATGGCGAAGGTGGCCATCGACTCGGGAGTCGTCAAGCAGGTGGCCAAGGTCCTGCTCCCGCGGGAGGAGCACCACCAGACCTCCGACCTCGAGCAACTCCTGGGCGCAGTCGGGCGGTGCCCGGAAGACGCCTCGGCGGGGATCCTGAGGCAGTTGCCCTCGGCGCTCCGCGATGGCCAGGGCGAGGTGACGGTCACGACCTTCGGAGGCCGGCTCCTGGCCGTGGAGAGCGGCGATACGGCGCTGCTGAAGTTCGGCCTGGCGGTGGACATCGGCACCACCAGCGTGGTCACGACCCTCATCGAGCTGGAGTCCGGAGAGCAGCTGGCCTCGGTGTCCAGCCTGAACCCCCAGGCCGTCTTCGGCGGTGACCTGATGTCGCGCATCGCCTTCGCCCAGTTCAACGAGGGCAACTTGAAGAAGCTCCAGAGCCGGATCATCGGGCTCCTGAACGAGCAGATCGAGCAGGTCGTCGAGGAGTCCGGGGTCCTCGCCAAATGGATCTACAAGGTGGTCGTGGTGGGGAACACCTGCATGCACCATATCCTGCTGGGGATCGACCCGTCCTACGTCGGGTTGGCTCCCTACGCCCCGGTGATGCGCCACCCGCTGACGCTCCCTGCGCGCGAGCTCTATCTCAGGGTCAACCCGGAGGCGCGGGTCTGCCTGCTGCCCATCGTGGCTGGCTTCGTCGGGGCCGATGCGGTCGCGGTGGCCCTGGCCACCCGGATCTACGACAGCCGCGAGATCCGGATCGCGGTGGACATCGGAACCAACGGGGAGGTGCTCCTGGGTTCGGAGGAGCAGCTCTGGGCGGCCTCGGCGCCGGCCGGCCCGGCGCTCGAGGCAGCCCAGATCAAGCACGGGATGCGAGGAGCGCTCGGGGCCATCGACAAGGTCTGGGTGGAGGACGACCTGCGGATCCACACCATCGGCGAGGCCGCGCCCCTCGGGATCTGCGGCTCCGGCATCATCGACGCCCTCGCCGCCCTCCTGGACGTCGGGATTATCGACTCGACCGGGTTGATCGGTGCCGATGATCGGGGGCAGCTGTCTCCGAGCTTGAGGGATCGCGTCCTCGTGCGGGGGGAGGAGCGGCAGGTGATCCTGGTGCGGCAGGGCGAGGCCGGGGCGACTCAGGAGATCGTCCTGACGCAGGATGATGTCCGCCAGGTCCAGCTTGCGAAGGGTGCCATTGCCTCCGGGGTCCGGATGCTCCAGCATGTGGCCGGAATCCCCGACGAACAGGTCACCGAGCTGATGCTGGCAGGAGCCTTCGGCAACTACCTCTCGATTCCGAGCGCGTTGCGGATCGGGTTGATCCCCAGCCTCCCTCCAGAGCGAATCCGCTACGTGGGGAACGCAGCGGCGCTCGGGGCCCAGCTCTGCCTGGTCTCCGAGGCCGAGCGGGAGCGGGCCGAGCGGATCGCGCAGCGCATCGACCACATCTCCCTGGCAGCCCATCCGGACTTCCAGGAGATCTTTGTCGAGTGCATGAACTTCCCTCGTTGACAGGCCATGCGCCTCTCCAGCGATCTCCTCGGCGTGACTGTCGGTCCCATCCAGCACGACGTGGACATCGACTGGATCACCGCCTTCGCCTCAGGTATCGGCGAGAGTGAAACTATCCCGGATGTCGTTGCGCACCCGCTGTTCCCTGTCTGCTACGAGTGGCCGGCGCTTGTCGCGGTCGGAGACCAGACCGTCTCCGAGGCAATTCGCCCCAGGGGTGTGCACGCGACTCACGACATGACCATCCACCGGCTTCCCAGGCCCGGAGACCGGCTTTCGACAACCGCCACAACGATCGGGGTCGAGCCCCGCAAGCCGGGGACCTACGTCCTTACGCGCCTTCGCACCGTCGATCAGGCAGGCGCGCCTGTGACCACGACCGACCACGGCACGCTGTATCTGGGCGTGGAGTTTGACAGCGACCTGGCACGGGGGTCCGGCTCCGGAGGGAGCGGGAGAAGCGGTGCCCGGCGTGTCGAAGCAGAGCCCGGAACGGTCTGGTGGCAGATCCAGGTTGAGGTCGCGAGCGACTTGGCGCGCATCTATTCGGAATGCTCCAGGATCTGGAACCCCATCCACACCGACCGGGCCGCCGCGGTCCAGGCGGGCCTGCCAGATGTGATTCTCCACGGGACCGCCACCCTCGCGCTCGCCGTCTCCCGGATTCTCACACACGAAGGCGAGAGCCCGGAGCGCGTCCGGCGCATCGCATGCCGCTTCGGCGCCATGGTCTTCATGCCGTCCACGCTCATCGTCAGGGGAGCTCGCAGCGGCACGCACTGCTACTTCCACGCTCTTACCGAGGAGAGCCGACCCGCTGTCAATCAGGGCCTACTGGCGGTCGTCAGCGAGCGGACGTCATGACCAAGCTCGAGCGGATCAGGGCCGCGATCCGCCGCGAGCCGGTGGACCGCGTCCCCTACGCGGTGTGGTGCCACTTCCCCGAGGCGGACCGCTCCCCCGCGGGGCTCGCCCAGGCAACGCTCAGGTTCCACCGGCGGTACGGCTCCGACTTTCTCAAGGTCACCCCCGCCGCCGGCCAAGCTGTGGCGGACTGGGGATGCGTGGAGTCGGACACGGTGCTGCCAGGCGGCAACCGCCCCTGTGCCGGCCATGCGGTGAACTCCGCCACGGACTGGACGAAGATCAAGCCGCTGGAGATCGCCGCGAGCGGCTATGGGCAGCAGCTTGAGGCGATCGTCAGAGTCGTTCTGGACAAGCCAACCGACGCGCCGGTGCTCCCGACGCTCTTCAGCCCGCTGACGCTCGCCCGCAAGCTCTCCGGCGATCGGCTGAATCAGGACCTCCGGGATGCTCCCCAGGCGGTGGCCGAAGCTCTCGAGGCGATCACCGAGACGCTGACCCGTTTTCTCGCCCTCTGCCTCGAACAGGACGCTCAGGGGATCTTCTACGCGATTCAGGCTGCCAGCTACCGGTTCCACACCGAGGAAGAGTACGCGAGGTTCGGCGAGCCCTATGACCGGCGCCTCCTCGAGGCCGCCATGGCCCGGGCCCGGCTGGTGATCGTGCACGGCCACGGCGATGAGCTGATGTTCCACCGGCTGGCCGCCCTCCCCGCCCATGCGTGGAACTGGGACGATCGGATCGCAGGCCCGACGCTGAGAGATGGCAAGGGGAGGGTGCCCGGCGCGGTGATCGGTGGGCTGAACCAGTGGGGCACCCTCAAGGACGGGACGCCGGAGGATGTGCGAGCCGAGGTCAAGAATGCCCTAGAGCAAACCGAGGAGATCGGGGTCATCGTGGGGCCGGGCTGCGTCGTTCCGCCGGGAGTGCCGGATGAAAACGTGCTGGCGGTGGTCCGCGCCCTCGGCGGGACGGTCGGGATGGCTCTGTGATGGAACGAATCCCCGAGGCCGAGGTGATGGAGGAGCCGGCGCAGGCGCTGGCGTATGCCCGGGCCGACTTCGCCGAGGTCAACCAGGGCTTCGTGGACCGCTTCCGGACGGCGTTCCCGAGGCTGACCGTCGGGCGAATCGTCGACCTCGGCTGCGGCCCCGCGGACATCCCGATCCGACTCGCGCGCGCGGTGCCCGGGCTCCGCGTGATCGCCGTGGATGGCTCCACAGCGATGCTTGTTCAGGCCCGGAAGGCGGTCGCTGAGGCCGGAGTCGCCGAGCAGGTCCGGCTCCTCCACGCGCGGGTCCCTGGGCTCCCGTTTCCACCTGAGGCCTTCGACGCCATCATCTCCAACAGCCTGCTCCACCACGTCCGCGAGCCGCAGCTTTTCTGGCAGGAGGTGCTCGGGCTGGGCCGTCCCGGCGCTGCGTTGTTGGTCATGGACCTGTTCCGCCCCGACTCGCCCGACCGGGCGCGCGAGATCGTCGAAGCGGGTGCGGGGGATGAAGAGCCGATCCTGAAGCAGGACTTCTACAACTCGCTTCTGGCCGCCTTCACGCTGGACGAAGTGCGCACCCAGCTTGCCGCCACTCTCCCCCACCTGGACTGCCGGATCGTCAGCGAGCGCCACTGGCTGGTCTCCGGACGCCTTCCCTGAGCGTGACGGTCACAGTGCCGGAGGACGATCGACAAGCACAGGCCGGCGGATGCTGAGCGGCTTCTAGGGCCGACGAGTTGACCAAAGACCTCGATCTTCGGGCAGCCGGCCTTGCCCTGCTTCTCTCCGCCTTATGGGGCGGCAATCCGGTCGCAATCAAGATCGGGCTCGAGGACGCGCCCCCCCTCAGGCTGGCCTGGATGCGCATCGTCCTGGGAGGGCTGTCGATCCTCACCTGGGCGTGGCGGACCGGGGGGCTCGCCGGATTCCGGGTCCACCCGAGCGAGCGGGGCCCCCTCCTCTTTCTCGGCCTGCTTTTCACGGTCCAGCTCGCCTTGCTCAACATTGGCACCGACCTCACCACGGCGAGCCGCTCCGCCGTGCTCATCAACGCCTACGCGGTGCACACGGTCGTGCTGGCGCATTTCCTCGTCCCCGGAGACCGCCTCACCACTCGAAAGCTCACCGGAGCCCTCATCGCCTATGCCGGCATCGTGATCCTCTTTGTGCGTCAGGTCGGAAGCGGGCTCGCCACCTGGCCGGGCGACCTCATCGTATCTGTCAGCGCGATCCTCCTGGGCGCGCGCACCACGTACCTGGCCCGGAGCGTGCAGCGGGTCGATCCCTACAAACTTCTGCTCGCCCAGGCTCTCATCGGGTCAGCCGCCTTTGTGGTCACCTCATACTGGGTCGAGGCAGACTCCCCGTATCGCTGGACCACGCCGCTTGCCGTCTCTGTGCTCTACCAGGGGTTGGTGGTGGCCGGGTTCAACTTCACGGCCAACCTTTGGCTCCTCAAGCGTTACCGGCCGAGCGCCTTGGCCGGTTTCTACCTCACCTCCCCGATCTTCGGCGTGCTGCTCTCCTCCCTCTTCACCGGCGAGCCGCTCACCGCCGAGCTGCTCCTGGCCAGCCTCATGGTGGCGGCGGGGATCGGCCTCACGAGGCAGGCCTGAGCGGTATACTATTTGGCGAGGGAGCGATGCCGACCCTGCCGTGGAGAGAGCTGGAAGTGGTCCCGAACCCCCATCCGGACCGGGACTACGAGGTCTCGGTCACGATCCCCGAGTTCACCTGCCTCTGCCCGCGGACCGGCCAGCCAGACTTCGCCACCATCAGGATCCGCTACGTCCCGGACCAGCACCTGGTGGAGCTCAAGTCGCTCAAGCTCTACATCTGGTCGTTCCGGAACGAGGGCGCCTTCCACGAGGACGTCACCAACCGGATCCTCAACGACCTCGTCTCGGCCTCGCGCCCCCGCTGGATCGAGGTCGTGGGCGACTTCAACGTCCGCGGCGGCATCAAGACCGTCGTCACCGTCACTCACGGCAAGCGGGCGGAGTAGCCCGTACGGTTTCGGGGCGAGCGGCTAGGGCTTGATCACGCCCCTGGCTCGAAGATCGGCAATCTCCGCGTCGCTCAGCCCGTGCTCCCTGAGGATCTCGTCCGTGTGCTCTCCATAGGCCGGGGCAGCCCTGCGCGGGCCCGGGTCCATGGCGGAGGCCTTCAGCGGCGAGCCGATGGCGCTGATCTCTCCGAGCCGGGAGTGCGTTACCGGCTGGATCATCCCGAGATGCTCCACCTGCGGGTCGCGCATGAGCCGGTCGATGGTCTTCACTGGCGCCGCGGGCACGCCTTCACGATCGAAGAGTTCCAACACCGCCTCCAGGTCGTGCCGGCCGACCGCGGCGGCAACCGCGGCTTCAACCTCGGCCCGGTGCGCGACCCGATCCAAGTTGGTCTTGAACCGCGACTCCCCGATCAAGCGGTCGAGCTCGAGGGCCCCGCATAGCCGGCTCCACAGCCGGTCGTTCGCCGCCGCGACGAAGACGTACTGACCATCCCGGCACCGGAAGTTCCTGTAGGGGACGACGGAGGGGTGAGCCGAGCCCAAGCGCTTGCCGACGGTGCCGTCCAGGAGGTAGCCCTGGGGGTGGTAGTTGAGGAGCGAGATGGCGCTCTGGAGAAGCGAGCACTCGACCACCTGCCCCTTCCCGGTCTTCTCCCGAACGAGCAAAGCGTTGACCACGGCAAAGGCCGCGATGATGCCGGTGGTCAGGTCGAGGAAGGAGAGCCCGCAGCGCACCGGCTCGCCATCAGGCTCGCCGGTCAGGCTCATCACGCCGGTATAAGCCTGCATCAGCGCCTCGTAGCCGGCCAGGTGAGCCAGAGGACCGCTGCGCCCGAACGCCGAGATCGCGCAGTAGATCAAAGAGGGGTTGAGCGCGCTCAACCTCTCGTAGCCCAGCCCGAAACCCTCCATGGTGCCGGTCCGAAAGTTCTCGACAAGCACATCGGCGTCCGTGACCAGCCGCCTCAGCACCTCTCGCCCCTCCGGCGCCTTCAGATCCAGCGTCATCCCGCGCTTGTTTCGGTTGCAGGCGAGGTACGCTGCTGACTCCCCGTCCTTTTGTGGTGGCCAGGTCCGCGCCTCGTCGCCCCCCGCGGTGTCCTCGATCTTGATGACGTCCGCCCCCAGATCGCCAAGCCAGGCGGCGCAGAACGGTCCCGCGAGCACCCGCGAGAGGTCGAGGACCTTGACGCCTTCGAGTGGAAGCGGCATCACTCTCCCTCAGTACGACCCCGCCCGCCCACGCTCGGACAGCGGTTCCGGCGCAGTGTGCCGGAAGACGGGACCGCTTTCCTGCAACTCAGTGACTCGCCTGTCACGCGGAACAGACGCGATACCAGGGCTACCGAGCCATTATAGTGGACGCTGACTCAGCCGGCCAGGCTCAAGAGCGCCATCCCGGCGAGCATCACGAGCGCCGCCGGGGCGATCTCGCGGACCTTCTGCTGCTCCCTGAAGACCAGCGCCCCCACCGCCAGAGCGAAGAGGATCTCGACCTGCTTCACAGCCTCCACGTAGCTGGAGAGGGTCAGCGTGTAGGCGATGCCTTGGCTCACAGTGGTGAGCGCGGCGAAGAGACCGAGCGCCAGGAACCCTTTCCAGTAGCGCGGCACCTGGACAAAATGCCGACGCGAGGTCACGAGGACCAGGGGGGTTACCCACAGGCTCGCGGCCAGGTAGCCGCCGAGCGTCCCGGTGTAGGGATCCGAAAGGAGGATCGCTTGCTTGATGGTCAGGACCGAAGGAGCGTAGAACCACGCAGCGAGCAGGGTGTAGCGGAGCCCCCGGTCAGTCACCAGCACCGTGAACGGAGCCCAGGGGGCGACGCGCGCCTGGCGCACGTTCAAGAGGTACACGCCGGCGGTGGAGAGCAGCACCCCCGCAACCCCTATCGGGGTCGGCGTCTCCCTGAGGGTCAGGTATCCCATCAAGAGGAGGATCAGGAGGCTGACCTTCCAGAGCGGGGTGACGAGGGAGATCTCCGAGAGCTTGAGCGCCTTGGAAAGGGCCAGTGTCGCGATGGTCTGGCAGATGCCGAACAGGAGGCAGAACGTGGCAAACCCTGGCTTGAGCTCCGGGAATCCTTTGGCGGCTGCCATGGCAAGGGCGAACGGCAGGAGAAAGGTGAAGCGGCCCCAGACGTTGATGTACTCGTCGAGCGAGTGACCGAGGCGTTTCATGGCCGCGTTGCGGAGAACCTGGCAGAACGCAGCCGCGAGTGCGAGCAGGACCCACATTGCGGGGCCTGATCTCTAGACGTGCTCCAGCGACCTACGACTCATTCTCGGAAGCCGGTGATTGAGAACGGGCGACGACGACAGATGATGCTTTGACCCCTCTCAGAAAGGCGCGGACGGCGCGGTTGAAGGCCTCGGCTTCTTCGATGAAGAAGCCGTGAGCCCCGTCAACGACCTTGAGGCGCGCCTTCGGGATGAGCCGGGCCAGCTCCCGCGAGAAGGCCGGCGGCGTGAGGATGTCCTCCCGGCCCACCAGCACGAGCGTCGGGACCTTCATCTTCTTGAGGTCCCTCGCGCGGGTCCGGTTCCACGCGAAGATCCCGCCGGCCTGGCGCTCGATCCCCTCGGGCGTGGTCTGGCACGGGTAGGCCAGCGCGCGCTTCAGAGCCTCGTCAACCGCCCCGGGGCGCTCCAGGAAGGACGGAGTGTAGAGCCACGGGTAGAGCAGTTCCCTGAAGCGCTCCTCCACGCTCACCTTCCGCGAGAGAGCAACCCACGAGGACAGCGTGTGCAAGAATCGGCCGTCTGCTCTCGCCCACGTGCAGGCGAGAACCAGGCTCCGGACGGCCTTCGGATGGCGAAGGGCCAGCTCCTGGGCGATGGTCCCTCCATGGAAGTGCCGAGCACGTGGGCGCGCGCGATCCCCAGGTGACGCAGCAGCCCGGCCGCGTCGTCCGCCATCTGAGCGGTCGGATAGACCTGGCCCTCGGCGACCCCGGTCTCCCCCACTCCGCGGTTGTCAAAGGTGATGACGCGATAGTGCGGAGAGAGGTCTCGCACCTGGAAGAGGAACCCGACCGCCGGGGCGGAGAGGCCGTTGATCAGCAGCAGGGCCTCACCCTGACCGTCCGTCTGGTAGTGGATCCGGATGCCGTTGACAGAAGCGTCGGGCATACACCCTCGGAGGGGGCTACGCTCCCCTACACTCGCCTCCGGCTCGTGCTCTTCGGAGCCTCGCGGAGGCGAGGCTCCTTCGCGTGGCGAACCTTCCCCCGACGGTCGCGCGGGCAAAGCCCGCGCCCGAACCGGCCTCGCGGAAACTCGGGGTGAGCGCGCCTCCCGTGTACTGCATCGGACGCTACGGACTCACGGGGCGTCCAGGCCAACGCGGGTCGCGAGCCCTCATGCGGGCTTGTGCGCTGTTGCCAGGTTGGTGATCCCAGGGATGAGCGCCTCCACCGATACGTGGCCAAAACCCGCCAGGCTGAGGCGTTCGGTGACGAATGAGGGCGTGAGACAGACGGCGTCCGGGTTGTCCACCGTGCTACCCAAGAGGTGCCACGCCGCGATCGGCGGACCGGTCTTCTCGTCGCTGACCATAAAATCGTGTATGAGCACCAGCCCGCCGGGCGCCAGCGCCGTGTAGGCGCGTTTGGCCAGCTCGTCGATGTCGTCACGGCTGACAGCGCTCCACAGATAGGACATCAGCACGGCGTCCTGACCACTGGGCCACTCCGTGCTCACGGCGTTGCCGGGGAGATGGCCGACGCGCGCGCCGAGACCGGCCTCAGCGACGTATCGTTTCGCGACCTCCACGGTCTGCGGAAAATCCAGAATCGTCGCTGCAAGCTCGGGATAGCGCCGGCACAGCGTGATCGTGAAGGCTCCACTGCCACCTCCGACATCGAGGAGTGTGCGGCAGCCCGTCAAATCGATCCGCCTGGCCAGCACGGCTGCCGGACCCAGGGAGCCGGCGTGCTGGGCGCGGGTGAACTGCTCGGCCCGTTCTTGGTCACCGTAATAGGCCGCATAGAATCCCGAGTCAGAACGGATGTGTTTGCCCCTGAGTGCCGCCTCGAGCGCGGTAAACATCGGATACACGAACTTGCCGTTCACCACCCGCAGGTAGTCGCCGAAATCCTTCGGCGCGCCTCGCACCAGGAAGGTTTCACTCGCGGGGGCGTTGGCGTAAAACTCCCCATCCTTTTCCAGCAAGCCGACGGAGACGAGTGCGGTCAGAAGCGCCAGCAGACGATTGGCGGCGATGTCGCTTTCGCGCGCGAGGGCGTCCAGTGTCTTGGGCTGTCCCGACAGGCGGCTGAATACGTCGAGGTCGAGTGCCGCGAAGAGAGCCCGGGAACCCACAAAACCGTAGGCAATCCGCGAAATGCCGCGCACGTCGGTGATGGGCTCCATTATCTACCTCCCCTCGCTGTTGCGGCCTTGGCCGTTCATCCTATCGACTCGCACCCGCCCTTCCCCTTGCTCGGCTCTACGGCGTAGGCCGGCCAGGATGCTACGGGATCACGGCGACCTTGATGGAATCCGGCTGCCGGTGGGCGGTGAAGGCCTCCTCGATCGCCTCAAGCGGGAATTTGTGAGTCACGAGCGGGCCCACCGAAACCGCACCGTCCCGCAGCAGGCGCATCGCTTCGGGAAACTCGTCCCGGTAGATCATGGAGCCCACGAGCGTGAGCTCCCGACGCACGACGCCAAAGAAGTGCACGCGGGACGGCTCGTGCGGAAGTCCGGTCAGCACCACACGTCCGCCGGGCCGGACCAACTCGATGGCGTGAGCCGCCGCCTCAGGCGTTCCGGCGGTCTCGACCACGATGTCCACGCCCTCCCGGCCCGCGAAGCTCTTCGCCACCTCGCTGCCCGGACCGGCTGCCAAGGCATGGGTGACTTCGGCTCCCAGCTCGCGGGCGATATCCAGCCGGCGGTGGGTGCGCCCTACCGCGAGGACCCGCGCCCCACGCGCGCGGAGCACCTGGAGCGCCAGCAGCCCAAGAGTGCCGACTCCCAGCACCGCCGCCGTCGCTCCTGACTCCACCTCTCCGCGAGCCACGGCGCGGACCACCACGGCCAGCGGCTCGGTCAGGAGGAGCTGCTCGTCAGAGAGACCGGACGGCGCTGCCCAGCAGCAGCGGGCCGGCACCCGGGCGAGGTGAGCGAAGCCGCCGTGGACGTCGATCCCCACCGCGGTACGCCGGGCGCAGAGGTTCCGGTTTCCATCCTGGCAGAGACGGCAGGAGCCGCAGGAGTAGTTGGGCTCCACAGCCACGCGGTCGCCGGGCTTGATGCTCTCGACGGCCTCACCGATCGCGGCGACGTCGCCGATAAACTCGTGGCCCATGATGAGAGGATAGCGGACCGGCCGGTCGCCTGACCAGATCCGGTAATCGGTGCCGCAGAGCCCGGCAGCCCTGACCCGCACGAGTACCTCCCCGAGGGCCGGCTCGGGAGCAGTCGTAGGCTCGACTCTGAGGTCGCGGGGAGCGTAGAGGACGGCGGCCTTCATCGCTGGCATCCTACTGGAGGACTCCCTCCGCGTTCAAGCGCTCGACTTCGGCCCGCGTCATCCCGAGGAGCCCCATCAGGACCTCGACGGTGTGCTCGCCCAGGCACGGGGCACGCTGGAGGCTCACGCGGGTACTCGCGAAGCGAAACGCCCACGCCTCGTAAGGTGAGCGCCCCATCTCAGGGTGCTCGAGCCAGACGAAGGCTTCGCGCGCCCTGAGCTGAGGGTCACGATAGAGGTCGGCGCAGGATTGGACCACGCCCGAGGGAACGCCCGCGGTTTGAAGCTCTCTCACGAGGGTATGCCGCTCCTGGGTGACGGTCCACTGGCCGATCAACCGATCCAGCTCGGCCTCGTGCTGCTTCCGCGCCCCGGCGGTAACGAACTCAGAGCGACGGCACCACTCGGGCTCCCCCATCACGCGGCAGAGCGCCTGCCACTGGCCCTCCGTCTCGCAGGCGATCACGCACCAGCGATCCTCTCCGGCGCAGGGGTAGGCGTTGTGGGGGGCAGCCCGCTCGTCGGCGTTGCCCCGACGGTTGGCCACCCGCCCGTTTACCGTGTAGTCGAGAATCTCCGGAGCCAGGAAGTGGAGCCCCGCCTCGAGCTGGGAGAGGTCGATCTGCTGGCCCTGACCCGTTCGCCTCCGATGATCGAGCGCGGCAAGGAGCGCCGCGGAGGCGAAGTGAGGGGCCACGAAGTCGGTGTAGGCGCCGTAGATCGCCGGGGGATCACGATCAGGCCAGCCGGTGACGGCGTTGAAGCCAGCCGCCGCTGCGGCCAGCGAGCCGTAGCCGGCATAGCGAGCGCGGGGGCCGGTCTGGCCCTGCTGGCAGGAGGAGAGATAGATGAGGTCTGGCTTGATCGCGCTGAGCGCCCGGTAGTCGAGTCCCCATCCGGCCATCGTGCCAGGGGTAAAGGACTCGATCACGACATCGGCCCCCACGATCAGCTCCCGGGCAAGTGTTCGAGCTTTGGAGTGGCCGAGGTTCAGCGCGACCGAGCGCTTGGCCGCGTTGTAGTTGGCAAAGAGCTGGCTCCGGTCAGGGCCCGACTTCCCCTCGGCCCACGGCGGGATGGTCCGGCCCGGATCCATCCTCAGCGCGGACTCCACGCGGATCACGTCAGCGCCGAACTCGGCCAGGAGCCGGCCGGTGATCGGGGTCGCGGCGAGCCAGGAGAAGTCAATAACGCGGAGGCCCTCGAACGGTAGGCCTTGGCCGTGGCGGGTCGGCCGATCGTGCTCAGCGGCTTTCCACTCGTCCAGAATCTCTCGAGTGTGCTCTCCGAGGCCCGGGGCCGGGCGTCGAAGGCGGATCGGGGTGGCGGAGAGGCGGGCGAACGGACCGGGGTGGCGGACCTCACGGCCCAGGCGCGGCTCGAGGAGCGGGAGAAAGAACCCGCGGGCGAGAAGCTGAGCGTCATTCAGCAAGTCTCTCACGTCGGCCACCGGCGCCAGCAGGAGCCCCCGGGCCAGGGCTTCCTCGTACAGCGCGGCCTTTGTCTTCCCCTCGACGAACGCCGCCACGGCGTCGGTCACCGCGTCGATCTCGGTCTGCCCGTGGATGCCCGCGGCCAGGAGGTAGCTGGCATCCCACCTCTTCCAGTCGCGCCCGCGCATGAACTCGGGCGCCATCCCCTCCTCCGCCATCCAGGCTGCCAGGGCCTCCGTCATTCGCCCGCCTATGGCCCCGCCGGTGATGATCAGGACCACGAAGCCGTCCTGGCACGGGAAGATCATCCTGCGACGGAAGCCCGCGTAGCGGGTCGCACCGCCGTCCCTGAACGGATCATAGCCGTGGAGGACCGGGAACGCGCTCTCGCTCATCATGGTCCACATCATCGCCACCTGCGCGGAGACCTCCACCGACTGCCCTCGCCCGGTGCGCTCGCGCCAGAGGTGGGCGACCAGCGTCCCCACCGCCGCCTGGCCCGCTGCGTGGAGGGCGGCCTGGGGCCGGCCGATTCGGACCGGCGGGCGATCGGGATCACCGATCTGGTACATCATGCCGCTCATGGCTTGGAGGACGAGGTCCGATCCCAGGAACTCTCGATGAGGTCCATCCTCCCCAAAGGGGGTGATCGAGGTCAGGATCAGGCGGGGATTCTCGCGATGAAGAACGGACCAGCCCAGGTTGAGCTCGTCGAGGTAGCTCGGCGGAAACGATTCGAGGAGGAAATCGGAGGCTCGGGCAAGGTCCAGGAGCTGGGCGCGGCCAGCAGCAGTCGTGAAGTCCAGGATGAGGCTCCGGCAGTTGGCAGCATAGGCCCACCAGTGAAGGCTCCGCTCCAGATCATCTGGGCCCTCGGCGTAGGGCGCCACCCGACGGGCCGGGCTCCCCTCCGGGGGCTCCACCTTGACGACATCGGCGCCGAGGTCAGCGAGAATCTTCCCGCAGAGCGAGCCCTGGTCGTCAGTGAGGTCGAGGACACGATAGGGCGCCAGCGGCCCGGCGGAGGCCTGCATCGCGAGGCGGCGACCCCTCAGCCGACCGACTGGCCGCCGTCCAGGAAGATCGTCTGCCCCGTCATAAAGGCTGAGGCAGAGGAGGCCAGATAAACCGCGAGCGGCCCGATCTCCTCAGGCCGGCCGGTTCGGCGCATCGGCACGTCTCTCAGAAGCCGCTCGCGGATCTTGGGATCGCCGAAGGCGTCTTCGTTCATCGGGGTGACAAACCACCCGGGAGCCAGCGCATTCACCTGGATGTTATGCCGCGCCCACTCCACGGCCAGGGCGCGCGTCAGCGAGATGATCCCGCCCTTGGACGCGGCATAGGCGGTGTAGCCGGGAAGCCCGGCCACGGCGAGCACGGAGGCCACGTTGATGACCTTTCCTGACTGCTGAGCAATCAGATGAGGGGCCGCAGCCCGGCAGCCGTTGAAGACCCCGGTCAGGTTGGTGTCGATAATCCGCTGCCAGTCGACAGGGTCCATTTCAGCCAGCGGGATCACGTGGGCGAGGCCGGAGCAGTTGACGATGATGTGGAAGCGCCCAAGATTCTGGACAGTCTGGGTGACCAACGCCTCCACGGCGCTGAACACGCTCACATCCGTGGGTATCACCAGGGCCCGCCAGCCTTCGGCCTCGACTTGGTGGGCTGTCTCCTCCAAGTCAGCCTTGGAGCGAGCCGCCAGGGCCACGACGGCTCCGGCCTCTGCCAAGGCCAAGGCTATGGCGCGCCCCAAACCCCGGGAGGCCCCGGTGACGATCGCGACCTTGTTGTCCAGCCTCAGGGAATCGAGCATTGTCCTGAGTCAGAAAGCCGATCGCTCGCTCGTCAGGCAGTTCACCGGTCCACCTCTTTTCGATGCCCCACCTTTACGACACACACTAGCAGGTCGTTGTCCTCGACGGACTAGACAATGCGATAGTGACCCTCGCGGACACGATACCTGTCACCGCGTAATCTGCTGATCCGGCATTGCCGTGACTGGCACGCAGGCAAAAAGGAAAAAACCCTGGACCGACTGGTCTACCTATTGACAAACGGAGGCCTTATAAGTGTTTGGTTGCCAGGGCCAACTTTCTGTGGAGGGCCCTCGGAACATCTAACGGGGCAAAGAGCTTCTCGGGAAACAGGTAGTCCGCGCCCGATTCATCGACGACCCGCAGGAGCCCCCGCCGCTCGCTCTCTGCATCCGCCACGACGCGGTAGATGCGGCGCACCACGAGCGAGGCCCTGTAGCCTTCGTTGCTGAGGCACACTACGTAGTCGCTTGCGGCCCTACGGCGCCTCATAGCGCTTCACCCACCCACCAACCTCTTGACCTTAAACTCCTTCCTGCCGATCCCGTGAGCTTCATACCAGTGTACCTCTGCCCTGCAAACCGTGCCATCGGGAAGTCGGACTGTCGCAAGACCCTTGCGCTTGCGCCACCGAGCCGGGCCGTAGCCTTCCTGAGCCGCTCCAGCTCCCGGATGCTTCGGCCAACCGCGATGGTCTCCGGCTGTGAGATCTTGCCGAGGATCTCGATGTCCACACCTCTCCTCCCAGCATAGACAGGCGTCCGATTCCTATTGGCAACCTAGACATTATGACTGCCGATCGAAAAGGCTGACCTCCGTCTCACGACGCGGGT
>JBHIBG010000049.1:0-19162 GCA_046758965.1 Methylomirabilia bacterium
CGTGCCCGATCATCGATTTAGTCGAGCTGGCCGGGATCGCGTAGGCCTGCTCGCCAAAGACCTTCTTGATCGCGGCGGTCTCCACCCGGTCGTTCATCAGGGTGGCGGTGCCGTGGGCGTTGATGTGATCCACCGTCTCGGGACTCACCCCGGCATCCTCGAGGGCGCGAGTCATGGCTTGGACCGCCCCCCGACCGTCCGGGGCCTCGTCAGTCACCCGGTAAGCGTCGCAGGAGGTCCCGTAGCCGGCCAGCTCGGCCAGGATCGGAGCACGGCGAGCCAGGGCGCGGTCCTCCCGCTCCAGAATCAGGACCCCGGCCCCTTCTCCCATCACGAAGCCGTCGCGCTGAGCGTCAAAGGGACGGCTGGCCTCAGCGGGCCGGTCATTCCGGCGGGAGAGCACGCCTAAAAGCCCGAAGAGCTGGAGCTCCAGGGGAGTGGTGAGGCAGTCCACGCCCCCCGCAATTGCCACGTCCACCTCCCCGCGGCGGATCGAGCGGAGAGCCTCGCCAATGGCCTGAGCTGACGAGGTGCAGGCCGTCTGAAGCGTCGTGCACGGCCCGAGCACGCCATACGCGGCGGCTAGGCGGGTGGTGACATACTGGGGCAACAGGCGGATCATCTGCTCCCCGCTCTGGCGGGAGCAGTATTCACGAATGTAGGCGGCGACTTCCACGGAGCCGTGGCCGTCCCTGGCACGGTAGGCGATCTCGCCCAGGGTACGGAGGTCCACCCGCTCCCCGCCGCTGCCGAAGAACACGCCGGCCCGGGCTCCGCCGAGGTGGCCCATCGCGCCGGCCGCCTCGGCGGCCATGCGGGCGGCAGCGAGGGCAAAGAGCAGGCTCCGCCGCTCATCAAGGCCGAGGCCGAGCCAGGCACGCAGCTCATCCAACGCCGCATCGTCGCGAACATAGGCCACCACCTGGCTTGGAAGCCCGGTTGGGTCGAAGTGTGTGATCCGAGCGGCGCCTGACACTCCGGCCAAGACCGACTTCCGATACTCCTCAAGTCCAATCCCGATGGGAGTAACCACCCCCATACCCGTGATGACGACACGTCCAGGTTGCATTCTCGTCTCTAGGCCAGGAGGGAGAAGCCGCCGTCGATGACGATCACCTGGCCCTGGATCATCTCGGCTTCAGGACGGCAGAGGAAGAGCACGGCGGCGGCCACGTCCTCGGGAGTCAGCAGGCGGCCATTGGGAGTCCGCTCCTTCACCAGACGGAGGACCTCCTCCCCCTCCGCGAGCCCCCGCCACCCGTCAGTCACGACTGCGCCGGCCGAGACCGCGTTCACCGTGATGCCTTGCGGCGCCAATTCAACGGCCAGGTAGCGGGTCAGCGCCTCGAGGGCAGCCTTGGAAACGCCCACCGCCGTATAGTTGGGGATCACGCGGCCCGCCCCAAGGCTTGACACCGACACGATGCGCCCTCCCGCGCTCATGAGCGGCGCCGCGGCCTGGGCGCAAAGCAGGAGCGGGCGGACATTGGTGTCCATGGTCCAGTCCCAGTGCTTGGGGCTGAGGGAGATCGCCGGACGAAATACCCCTGAGGCGGCATTGTTCACCAGGAACTCCAGGCGGCCGAAGTAACTCCTCACCGCCTCAAAGATTCGCGGGATCTGCTCGGGGTCTTTCAGATCCGCCTGGACGGCATAACCCTTGACGCCTCGCTTGATGATCTCCGCGCAGGAGGCTTCGGCTTCGGCCGTGTTCAGGTAGTAGTTCACCACGACATGGGCGCCGGCCTCGGCGAAAGCCAGCGCGATAGCCCTGCCGATTCCCCGGGAGCCACCGGTGATGACGGCTACCCGACCCTCAAAGGACATGGCGATCAGCGCCCCTCACCGTTCCCTCTCCGCCGGCGGGGGAGAGGGGGGTCCCGAACAGGGGAACGGGATCAGCGGTGAGGAGGGAGTAGAAGGCTTGGAGCCGCCGACAGCACTCGGCAGCCTGCGGGTCTTCCGCGGCGTCCTTCAGATCAAACTCAAGCTGGGCGTCGGCGATCGTCTGCGCCTCAGAGTCTGCCGTGGCCTGAACCCTCGCTTCGGTCTCGGTGAAAAGAGTCAGGGTGACGCGGAGGAGCAGCCGGTCTCCCGGGCTCACAAGGCCCCGGAAGCTCGCCCGGGGAACCCGCCGGAGCGTCGCGGCGCGCGTAAATTCACTGCTGAGCCCCACCAGGAGATGGGAAGCCTGCTCCAAGCCCTCTACAATTATCGAGGCCGGCATCACCGGACAGTCCGGAAAGTGATCAGCGAAGTAGTCTTCGCTCAGCGCGACGCACTTGGTTGCCACTAGCCTTTTACCCCTTTCCACTTCGAGAAGCCGGTCAACGAGCAGAAACCTCACCCCGGCAACTCCTACTGGTTAAGGGAAGGAGCGGGCTGGACCCCCATCCGCGCCCCAATGAAGTTGGTGAGGGCCTCCACGGTCAGCGCCTGGAGCAGGGTCTCCGTAATCTTCGAGGAGGTGAGATGCTGAAGCATCAGGTTGGCGATCACCTGGCCATTACTCGCCGCCAGCTCCATTCCTCCCGCCTCGATCCGGTCGATCAGCTTGCGGGCCAAGGCCTCCGCGATCTGCACCGCGTCCCCATCGCCGACCTTCGCGCCGTGCCGCTGGGCCAGATTCTGAAGCACCGCGGGGAGGCCCATCGAGCGGAAGCCCTTGATCTCCTCGGACTTCAGGGTCACTCCATAGCGTGCCTCCAACAGGGTCTTGACATCGTCGAGGTTCCGCCAGCTCAAGATTGCGTCCTGGACCGCCGGCATGGGAAGGTCCACTCCAAAGGCCTGCTTGATCTGGAACCCGATGTCTAGGAAGTCGATGGATTCCGCCCCGAGATCGTTGACCACCGAGGCCTCAGGACGGACCTCCTCTGCCTTGACTCCTAACGCATCGATCAGGAGCTGCCGCAATGCCTCAAAGATCTTCTCCCTCGTCCAGCCCGCCTGTCCGGTGCTCTCCATGAACCCTCCCCCGACTCCGGTGGTTCAGTCCTGTCCACGTCCAACCACGAGGCTCGCGCTCTCTCCGAAGAGGCCGATCCCGTTTACCATGGCGCGGCGCATCATGGGCTCTATCCTCGGTTGGTTCGGCACGTAGTCCAGATCGCACAAGGGGTCTGGGTGCCGGGAGTGAAGAGTCGGCGGGATGATGCCCTGCTCGAGCGAGCGGAGACACGTGATGAGCTCCACGGGACCGGCGGCGGACATGAGGTGGCCATGCAGGGCCTTGGGGGCCGTCAGCGGGATCTTGTCAGCCCGGCTTCCGAACAGCGCTCTGACCGCGATGCTCTCAGCCTGGTCTCGCTCCCGAGTCCCGTCCCCGTTGGCAAAGATCACGTCCACCTCAGAGATCTCCGCGACGTCCAAAGCCCGGGCCATGGCCAACTCCAGACGCCGGGCAATACCATCCACATCGGGCGTTTCGTAGAGGGAGTCGTCTCCGCCGACCACCCCGCTCCCCAGCAGCTCACCCAACACTCTCGCCGACCTGGCTCGGGCATGCTCGAGCTCCTCGAGCACCACGATCCCGGCGCCCTCTCCGAGGACGGTCCCACGACGCCGGGCGTCGAAAGGAGCGCACGCTTCCTCCGGGGCTCCCCCATCCTGTGCCAGGAAGCCGAGCGTACACAAGTTCATGAAGATCATCTCGTCCAGTGGGGCCTCGGCCCCTCCGGCCAGCGCCATGTCAATCAGGCCTTCACGAATGGCCCAGGCGGCCTGAGCAATGGCCTGGAGCCCCCCCGTCGGCGCGTCGGCCACGACGCGACAGATTCCCTGGGCATTGTGGGCGATGGCCAGATGCCCCGCGGAGAGGTTGGGGATGGTCTTGAGCGAATAGTCGATGGGGTTGACGGTCGTCATGCAGTAGGCGTTGGCCTTGGCCAGGTCCAGCCGTCCGGGCTCTGGCTCGGACTCGGAAGCTCCAAGGAGCTGGAGGAACGGAGAGAGGTCCAAGGCGGTGAAGAAGGTCCCGAGAAAGGTCCCGAACCGCGTCGGGTCCACGCTTGAGGGGTCGAGGCTGGCTTCCTCGGCGGCGAGGGAGCCAGCCAGCATCGCAAAGCAGGTCATCCGGTTGCACAGCTTGAGCTGCTTCCGGGAGAAGCGGCCGAGGGGCACCGCAAGAGCCTCGTCTGCAATCTCAGCCGCGAGCGCCACGGGAAGCCCGTGAGCCGCCAGGCGAGGGCTCAGCTTGATGGCTGAGCGGCCCGCGAGGCCTGCCGCCCAGTGCGCATCCAGGCCGATGCCAAGGGGGGAGACAACGCCTCTGCCCGTGACGACCACGCGGCGGCTCACCTGATCATCCTCTCCCATGCCATGCCCCGGCTGTCAGCCTGGAAGACAAGGAAGAAGAGCCGGGCTGTGGCGACAGGCCTCCCGTCCACCGAGGCCTCCCCGAAAGCCCAGATCGTGGCCGTGCTCTCCGGGTCCCCGTGAACCCCTAAGAGCTCCGACTGGGCAGTAAGCCGCTCGCTTGCACGAAGAGGTTCTTGGAACTGAACCTCCTCGACCCTGATTGGCAGGACCCCCCGGCCCCGGTAGGTAGCCCGGATCAGGCATCCTGCTGACTGGGCCAGGCACTCGAGCACGAGCGAGGGCGGCACCCCCGCCGGCCTGAACGGTCCATCCAGATACGGGCCAGATGTGGGGATCACCGTGAAGGTGGCAATCTTGCCTCGCTCCCCGGGTTCCAAAAAGAGGATCTCGTCCACGAAGCTGAAGCTCACCGGGCCACTCCGTCGTTCAGGAGGAGGACCACGGCGATGGCGACGTGGGCCGAGTGGGACAGCGAGAGAGAGGAGCCCGCGAGACCCTGAGACCCTGCAATCTCCGCCGCCGCCCCATGCAAGGCAAGCCGCGGGGCGCCTGACAGCTCCTTGGTCACCTCGATATCTTTCCACGCGAGGCTGGCCGTCAGCCCGGTGCCCAATGCCTTGAGAGTCGCCTCTTTGGCTGCGAAGCGGGCGGCCAGGTGCGGATACATCGGACGTCTGGCCCGGGAATAGTTGAGCTCCTCTTCGGTGAAGATGGAGGCCAGGAGGTCAGGTCGAGCCTCGAACACGCGGCGGACCTTGGCAATCTCCACCAGGTCGGTCCCGACCCGGACTCTCGTCGAGGGCCGGCTCTCTTCCTGTCTTCCTGGAATGCTGAAAGTTCTGAGCGTCAGCCGGCCGAGAGGCGTCGGGAGAGTACCGGCAGATCCCATCACTCTGTTCTTAGCGGGGCAAGACGGTGCCGACTTCTGAAGCCCAGCGGCTTGGCTCAGGCTGCCACCGCTCGTCCACCAGCCTCAGGAGCTTGTGATCAGTGCGAAGAGTTCCTCGAAGCAGGAAGAGGAACTCCAGATCAACCAGCCGCTGGCAGTAGGCCTGCCAGCTTGTGGGTTGCTGCCGTTGAAGCGCCCCGAGGATCCGGTGGATCACCTCGGCCCGCTCAACCGAGCCGTCAAGGCACTCGAGCCTGAACTGGAACGTAGGCCTGAGCCCCCGCTCCACAAGCCCGACCTGCCACTCAGGGCCGAGCCCGGGGATCCCGGCAAGCAGATCCTCGAAGAGCTCGGGGTGAACATTCCCCCACGCGCATGCCACCAGCTCGTCGGTGCGCCCCCTGAGGAGGGACAACCGCCGGAACGGGAACCCGCACCGGCAGGGGCCATCCACGAGCTTGGCGACGTCCCCGGTGCGATACCGGATCAGCGGCATCACTGTGCGGCCTGTCGTGGTGAAGACGATCTCGCCATAGCCGTCGGCATCGGGCTCTGGAACCTCCACAAAGAAGTCGAACTCGTTGAGGTGGTAGCCGTCCTGCTCGAGGCACTCGAACCCGAGCAGGGTAGCCGTCTCCGTGCTCGAGTAGGTCATATAGAGGGGCGCCTCCCAGAACTCCTCGATCTCCGATCGAGTGCGCGCCGTGATCCCTTCCCCGCCCCCGATCAGAAGCTTCAGTGGGACGGGACGGCCCCTTTCCCTGGCAACCTCGGTGAGGCGGGAGAGCCAGAACGGATCGCTGATCACCACGTTAAAGCCGTAGAACGCCATCCGCTCGTAGACCTCTTCAGGGGCGACCCGGCCCACTGCCATGCCGAAGCTACGCCAGTATGGGAAGCCCTTGAGGGCCAGGAGGCCGCCCAGGCCAAAGCCCAGATCGAGGGTGGAGACCACCCGGTCAGCCGCTGTCAGGCCGTAGACCGCGCTCAGGACTGCCGCCTGACGGGCGTTGTAGTCGAGCTCTCTCTGGCTCAGGAAGATCCGTGTCACCTGCCCTGTGGTCCCCGAGCTCTCAATGGCCAGTTCGGGCTCAGCACAGAAGAAGTCGGCCGGCGGGGTGCCCTTGAGATCCGCGCTGCTGAGAAAGAACTCCCCGAGGTCTTCGGGACTCCGGACCCGCTTGATGTCGATCCCGTGCCGCGCGAACGCTCTCCGGTAGAAAGCCGAGCGCGACGCGGCCAGGCGCAGGGTCCGCCTGAAGGCCGCCCGGCGGAGGCCCGAGAGGAGCGGGCGCGGAAGGATCCGGATGAAGATCAGAAGCCGTCCGGGAGACGAGCCCAGAAGCTTGAGCGTGAGCCCTGAGAGGGTTCTGACGAACTGCGTGCTCGGGGCAGAGCGCTTTCGGCTAGGCTCGCGCTGCCACGAGATCGTGGATCTTGGCGAAGACCTTGTCGAAGGCATCGGCATAGTAGTCGATCAACTCAGGCGGTTGGCAGAAGAGGGGGAAGGACTGAGAGCCGATGATGAGCGAGCTGTCGAGGAGCCGCCGGGTCTCCGGATAGTCAGCGGGGTAGTAGTGTTTGAAGAGGGGATGAGCGGGCAGCGCGTGTGTCTGCCACAGGACCACCTCCACCCCTTCAGCCCGGAGCGCATCGAGAACCAGATCCCGAAAGGCCACAGGCGCGAGATCAAGCCCGAGCTGCTCGGGATGGAGCCGGAGGCGGTACTTGTGGAAGACATGAGTCCTGTCGGAGGGGATAACCGGCGGTCGAAGACCGGGGAGCGTAGCAAGCCGATCTGAAAGAGCGCGGGCGTTAGCCTGCCCACAGCCGTTCACCTGATCCAGGCGTGCAAGTCCGGATCGGGCCAAAGCCGCAGACATCTCGGTCGGCAGGTACATCCATCCCACGGTTCGAGCAAGGGCATGGTGAGAACTGTCCAGGGGAGACTCCGGGTTCCAGCTCCCGGTGGGATCGCTGTCCAGCCCGTGACTGCGAGCCAGGGCAGCCCGGTCCCGGTAGGTCTGGCTGTTGGTCACGAGAAGCCCCCCTTCTCCAGCGGGGAGGTTCTTCGTGGCATTGAGGCTAAAGGCCCCCAGCTCGCCGAGGGTTCCAACCTTCCGGCCGCGATACTCGGCCCCGTGGGCCTGAGCCGCATCCTCGATCACCGCAAGGCCATGCCGGGAGGCAAGGGCCAGGATCTCAGCCATGTCAGCCGGGAGGCCATGGAGGTGAACCGGCACGATGGCCCTGGTCCTTGGAGTGATCCGTTCTTCAATCTTGGCGGGGTCGACGGTAAACGTCCTGGGATCGATATCGACAAAGACAGGGACAGCATTCTGATGGAACACGGCCTGGGCTGTCGCGACGAAGCTCAGGGCCGGGACAATGACCTCGTCCCCCGGACCCACACCGGCCGCGGCCAGCGCCAGATGAAGCGCCGCGGTCCCGCTGTTCGTCGCCAGGCAGAAGCGGGCGCCCACATAGGCGGCGAACTCGCGCTCGAGCGCTGTCAGCTCCGGCGCCCCCGCTCCGCACAGCACCCCCCACTCGATGACCCGCGAGACTGCCGCGCGGTCTCTCTCATCGAGCACCGGCCAGCGCCGGGCGAGCCCCTTGGGAACCACCGGGGCGCCACCCAACAGAGCTAGCTGTTTATCCAAGGCTCAAGGGCCCTCCCCTCTCTCCACGGGGGAGAGGGAAACCAAGTGAGTCCCTCTCCGGTCCCCGGAGAGCGAAACCAGGAGACCCCCTCTCCCTTCCAAGGGGAGCGAAACCAAGAGACCCTCTCACGCTTCCACGGAGAGTGAAACGCCCAGACCCCCTCTCCCTTCCACGGAGAACGAAATCAAGAGACTCCCTCTCCCTTCCAGGGAGAGGGGCGGGGTGAGGGTCGATGATCGCTCGCGAAGCTCACGGAGGAGGACGCGGGCCTGGCGGGCAGCTGGGCTCTCCGGGTCCTCCTCGACGACGCGCTCCCAGGTCTTCCGGGCGAGCGCTTCATCGCCCATTTCCCGCTGGCACAGCCCGATCTTCACAAGCAGATCTGAGTGGTTCCTACCGTTTGGAGCCGTAGCTAACAGGTCGTTGAACTCTGCCAACGCCCCCTGGAAATCCTTCTGAGAGTACAAGATGTCGGCGACGAGCAGTTGGGCGCTCTCACGGAACTGGTGCGTGGGGTAGTTGGCGATGAGATCATAGAGATCCACCATCGCCGCCTCAGGCTCACCGGCCTGGAATTTCGCCAGACCCGATTGATAGAGATCCTCCGCCGGCGTCGCCGCCGGTGAGGGCCCCGAAGGAGCCAACGGCAGAGGAGGAACGGGCTGCGGGGGCCCCGGGGTGGGGAGCGCCGCCCTTCGAGCTTCGCGAACCTGGTCGGCGAGCTGCCCAAGGCGGCGCTCGAGCACTTCAAGCCGGTCATCCTGGTGACGCTTCCCCGCCATGAGCCGGGCCAGAGCATTCTGAAGGCCGCTCAACTCGCGGCTGATCCGGGTGATCTGCGCCTCTAGCTCATGCTGGACCTCCGATACCGAAGCCTCCCGGCGCTCTGGTTCAGGGGGAGATGATCGCGCCGATTGAGCTGTGTCCTTGTCCCAGCGCAATATGCTCGCGCAACCTGAAAAGAGAAGGCCGAGAAGAGCAACCGAAAGAGCCAGCCTGAGGCCGGTCATACAAATGCTCACTTTCCCCTCACCCGTTTCCTCTCGGGGAGAGGGACAAAGGGAGTGGACCCCTGCGGTCTTCCCCTGGGGACGCGACCACGCGCCGCTAGAAGAGCACGAGAAGCGCCGCGATTGAGAGGAACGATTGACCGACGATGGTCATGACATCACGGAATGCTGGGAGCGCGCGAATCCTCTTTTCTTCCTTCGGCGGGACAATAATCGTGTCCCCCGGCTCGAGACTCCGCAATCTTGCGAACCCGGACAGAGCGGATCCGTCGGCTTTGACGATGTGAATCTCCTTCCTGTCGGCTTGCTTGGTCAACCCGCCCACGCGATTCAGGTAGTAGGTGACGTCTGCCCCCTCTTTGAACCTCACTGACGTCGGGTTTCGCACTGCCCCGATCACCAGGACCGAGCTGGGACGCTGAGGCAGCAGAAGGGTGTCGCCATCGTCGAGCACGATGTCATCGGCGGTCCCTTCGAGCCTGTCCAGGTGATCGAGGTGGACCACCATCCGGCCCACCGTGACCCGGTTCGCCAGCGCGTGGAGCAGCTCACGGCGGGCTGCGATCGTCTCTGCCCGATGTGCGGCCTCCTCCTTCTCTACGCCAATCACTGTCTCTCCAGCCTGGGCAAGCAGCCGCTCCTCCTGCACCCGCATAAACGCGTTGAGCTGCTCCTGCTCGATCTCCCTGAGCGAGGCCCGCGTGAACACGGCCCCTGTGAGATATGCGCGTTCCGTGAAGCCACCCGCACGACGGAGCACCGAGCTCAGCCGCTCGCCGGGCTGGATCGAGTATTCTCCCGGGCGTTTCACCTCTCCGCTGAGCGTTACGCTCCGCGCCGGCCGCAGCTCTGTCCGCACAGCGATCCGATCGAGCGGTTTCAGCACGAGATCCTGGCTCCGCTCCCCCTTCCACACCTCTCTCAGATCAACCGGGATGATCTCCGTCGCTAGATCCGGCCCGCGGCGAACAACCTCTACCCGACTGAGGTGCGCCTCAGGCAGGACGATCTCGGGAGTGAGGAGCTGGCTGATCCGCATCCCCTCCTTGAGCTGATAGTCACCCGGGTACTTCACCGACCCGGCGACGGTCACGGTGTTGTAAATCCTTGGGTCGCTGGTGAAGATGCGGACGAGATCACCGTTTTGGACCGGGATATTCGGTCCAGAATCTCCGTTGAGGTAGAACCGAGTCAAGTCGAGGTCTACCGCGACCCGCTCGGCGCTCGGCCGCGCACGAATCACCTGCACCCGCTTCAGATAGCTCCGTGGTGTAAACCCCCCCGCCGTATCGACCAAGTCCGCTAAGCGAATGTGTCCCTTTAGCTCGTAGATCGCAGGGCGCTTCACTTCTCCAAGAATTCCGGCCACCGGCCCGATCGGGGGCACAAAAATCGTATCCCCGGACTCCAGGCGAAAGTCCCGGGTCCTGTCGCCTCTCAGCAGATAGTCATAAAAATCCAGGCTTCCGACCACGTGCTGATTCCTCAGGAGGCGGATATTCCTGAGGGAGCCGGTCGGGCTCGGGCCCCCGGCCGCCGCCAACGCGTTGGTCAACGTGGAAAGGCCTCCGATGGTGTACGTGCCGGGCTGCTTGACCTCGCCGACGACGTTGACCCGGATCGTCCGAAGACGCCCGAGCGTCACGCTTGTGTTGAAGCCACGGAAGTAGCGCCCGAGGTGCTGGCGGATAAGGTAGTCCGCTTGGGAGAATGACAGCCCCCAGACCCGGAGCGCCCCGACTTTCGGGAGAAAGATCTGGCCGTTACGGTCCACTGTCCGAACCAGGGTGTTATCCACCTGGCCCCAGACGTAAATGGTCAGATCATCTCCGGGCCCCAGGATGTAATCAGGCCCAACCGGCACGTCGTCAACCGGCGCAAAGGTGGACACGCGCGCTCTGAAGAAGTCATAGCCAAACTGCCGCAGAGCCTGAAGGCGCTCGCCCGAAGGGGCGGCAATACCCTCGAACGCCAGCTCAATAGGAGACGGCAACGGCTGAGTCTCCGGTTCCGGCGGGGGAAGGCTCTTCAAGGCTTCACCGGCCTGTTCAATTTCCTTTGGCGACGGGAGAGGTTTCCTCTTCGGCTGAGCTGGCAGGGAAGGTTGAGACGGTTGGGGCGCGGGCCGTTGCAGAGAAGGTCCTTGAGGAAGAGACTCCCGGGGCGGCGCTCCATCGGGAGTATTTGACGGTCCTGGCGATCCCATCTGTTGGGCCCGGACCGCCGGGAGTCCTAATGAGAGAGAAAGCGCCAGAATCAGTCCGACGCTAAGAGCGCTCGACGATCTCCCAACCAAGGTGTTCATCGTTCTACCCCCCACACGCCTCTCCTCGCACGATTAGCCGGCGATTGTACATCCGTCGCCCGCTCCGGGCCGAGCGCCGCCGCTCAAAGTCATGCCGTCAGCTCACACCCTAGGAGTTGGTCCTTCCAAGCCACCTTGCGAAGAGTACGAATCGAGACCAGCACCGACGGGATGAAGGTGATCCAAGGCAAGGCGCTCTGGAGCCAGCCCGGGCCCTTGATGCTCTCTCCGCAAGACCTTCTTCACCATATAGATCGGCTTCCCCAAGCCCTCGTGGTAGATCCTGACCAGCATCTCGCCCAGCAGGCCCATCCCGATGAGCTGGACCCCCAACATGATCAAAAGGACCCCGAGAAGCAGGAGCGGCCTCCCGCCGATCTCATGGCCGAGAAAAAGCTTCAGGAAGGCAAGGTAAAAGCTGATGACAAAGCCCGTCGCCCACAGGACCAGGCCGATCCCCCCGAAGACCTGGATCGGTCTCGTGGCGAAGCTCACCAGGAACTTCACGGTGATGAGATCCAACAGCACCTTCAAGGTCCGGCTGAAGCCGTATTTGGATGACCCGGCCCTTCGCAGATGGTGGCGGACCTCGACCTCCGCGATGGAGATTCCCATCCGGCTCGCAACGGCCGGAATGAACCGGTGCATCTCCCCGTAGAGCTTGAGGTTGTCAATCACCTCCCGGCGATACGCCTTCAGCGTGCAGCCGTAGTCATGGAGATTGACCCCGGTGACGGCGGAGATGAGCTTGTTCGCCAGTCGGGAGGGGAGCCTCCTCGTCAAGAAGGGATCCTGCCGCTCGGCGCGCCAGCCGCTCACGACATCCGACTCGTTGATCAGCTCCAGGAGCCTCGGAATATCTCCGGGGTCATTCTGGAGGTCGCCGTCCAGGGTGACGATCACCTCGCCCCTCGCGTAGTCGAAACCGGCCGTGAGGGCGGCCGTCTGGCCGAAGTTGCGCCTGAGGGTAAGAATCGTCCAGCGAGGATCCTCGTGGTGGACTTCCTCGAGAAGCGCAAGCGTCCTGTCCGTACTCCCGTCATCGACGGCGATGACCTCATATTCCCCTTCCACCTTCTCCAGGGCCTCACTCACGCCCCGGTGCATAGGGCGGATATTCTCCTCCTCGTTATAGAAGGGGATAACAACCGATACGAAAGGGGGATTCGACTCAGTCACGGCCGCGTCTCTGCCGGCAACCAGCAACGCCAAGTCCCCCCTCATCTCCCCTCTCCCCCACGAAGGGGGAGAGGATAAAAGGAGTTGTCAATAACTTGGTTCCCTCTCCCGCGCGGGGGAGAGGATTAGGGCGAGGGAGAAAGGAAGATTGAGCAAGGCGGTCACCGGCGGTTTGAGAAGAGCCAGCGCGATTCGTACAGCCCCACCTCGTGCAGGGCCGCGGGGGTCAGGAGCCTTCTGACGCTCCTCCCAACCGGATAGTTCGTCACGAGGAAGACCCGGGCGGTGCTGTTCCAGAGGCTGAGGAACTCCTCCGACCCGAGAAAAAGCCGTCTCGCCTCCGGGTACCCTGATCCGTACTTCAGCGATCCCTCCTGCCCGTTCACCACGTACACCTCTCGACCGGTGTAAAACCTGAGCCCCCCCGCTCGCTCAAGCCGCCCCTCATTCACGATGAGATCCCCCGGCCCCGCCGCATCCTGAATGGCAGAGGCGACAGCTTTGACCGAGTAATGGGGCTCGATGAGCCGGAAGAACGGAAGGATCAGGAGGGCGATGGCAAGCCCCATCCCTGCCAAGGCCCCGAAGGCCGCCTGTGGGCGCCGAAGGCGGACGAGGATCCCCGCGACTCCGAAGCCGATCAGGGCAAAGACGCCACCCAGGGCAAGGAGGGAAAAGACGCCGGGGCCAAATCGCTCCGGAAGAGGGATGCCTTGCTGAAGCAGGGCACGGAATGAGACGTTCACGCCGGACAGCCCGATCAGGACCTTCTCCGTCGTGAAAGCCTCCTGCCATCTGAAGAGCACGACGAGATACCCGATGGCGCCTGCGAAAGAGATGGCCAGCCACGGACCGACGGTCGCCCATTGGGGCCGGCTGCCACCCTCAGCCCGACCCCTCTCCCCACCCTCTCCCCCAAGGGGAGAGGGTGAAGCGTGAGGGGAACCAGACCGGGCACCAGCCCAGAGTCCCCCGACCAGAAGGGCCAGGGCCGGGAAGGCAGGGAGGGCGTAGTACTCGTGCTTGAAAGCTGAGATCGCAAAGAAGCCGAAGACGACGATGATCCAGACAGGGACCAGGAGCCCGAGCTTCGTCTCCACGCTGGCGTATGTCTCCGCTATCAGGCGGCGGAGCCGTGGCAGAAGATCGGCGACGGCCGCTGGAAGCAAGACGCTCCAGGGGAAGAACCAGAAGATCGTCACCAGGAGAAACCCCAGGGTGGAGGCGGGGATATCACCGTGAGGAACAGTTCTCATGCCGAGAAAGCGTAAGATGTGGTGCTCCATGATGTAATACCGGAGGAAGCCTTCGTTCTGCCACGAGGCGGCGAGGTGCCAGGGAACGGTCAAGAGGACAAGAAGCGGGATCCCCACTGAGAGGCTCAGCTTCCGAAGCGCTGCCGCGGGCTTCGCCACCAGGGCGAAGAGGGCGACGATCAGGAAGGGGAGCAGGAGCCCGATCAGCCCCTTTGCCAGTACGGCCAGCCCCACCCCGAGATAAAAGAGGAAGGGACCTCGAAGGAACCCCGGGGTTCCCTGAATCGTCCTGACGAACCCGTAGAGGGCGAGGGCGAGGCAGGCGCTGAAGAGAAGGTCAGTGGACGCCCGCCGCGCGGAGAGGGGAAGGACGAAGCTCGAGGCCAGGATCAGCCCGGCAAACAGGCCGGCCCGTTCGCTCAAGAGCCTCCGGCCCAACAGGTACGTCAGGATGACCAGGCCGAAGGCCGGGATCGCGCTCCAGAGGCGAATCGCAAATTCAGACGCGCCCATGACGGGAACGGTGAGGGCTGTCAACCAGAACCAGAGCGGAGGCTTCTCGAAGTACCGGATCCCGTCGAAGCGGAGGGTGACCCAATCCCCCGACGACAGCATCTCCTGGGTGATCGTCGCGTACATCCCTTCGTTTTCCAGGAACGCCACCTCTCCCAGCCTCCAGAAGAACGCAACGAAGCAGACGAAGAACAGGATCAGCCATCGGGACGCCATCACGCCTAGAAGCGATAGGTCGCCTCGAGAAAGAACGCGGGGACGGTGTCATCCTGCCCCTGAACGAAGTCGAGATTGTCCACCTGTTGAAGCTGGAACCTGCCAAAGAGCGAGAGGTTGCCCGGGAGCCGGTAGGAGAGGTCGAGACCCGAAAAGAGCCGCTTCTCGAGGATGGGCTCACCGCGAGTCGAGCCGACCTGCGAGTAGCCGCTCTCGAGCCCTAGCAAGAGATCGCCCGTCAGCCACCGCGTAACCCTGAGATAGACATCACGACCCCCGGTCCCGATGAAGTGGGAGATGGGTCGGCCCTCGAACGAAAACCCGTCCCGGTATACTCCGTGGGTGAACGAGATGCTGCTGGTCTGGGTGTACTCGAAGCGGAGATTGGTACGGGGCAGGAGGAACGGGTTCTGGATGAACGTCCCCACGAGAAAGGCCGGCTTCCTCGGGATGACGATGACCTCGAGGACCCGGAAGTCGATATCATCGAATCCCAGCTCCCCGTATAGCGCCACATCCCTGCCGATGGGGAGATAGCGGTCGGTGTTGGCAAGGCGCAGGGTCGCATCCAGGGAGAAGAGCGTGTTCGTACTCCCGAACTTCCCCCCGGCGCCCGTGCGGCTCGAGCTCCGGGACTTCCAGATCAGCTCGGGGAGCTCGTAGAACTCGACGGAGGGTTGTCCCCTGCCGTTGAATTGGATCGCCGGAGAGAAGCCGAGCTCCAGGAACGAGAAGGGAGTGCTGTTGATCCGGAACCCCAGGACCTTTGCCTCGGGGAACTCCCGGTTCTCCTCCAGGCGGACTGCGGCCAACGTCAGCTTGGTCGGCCCCATGTACTTGAAGAGCCACGGGGGGACAAACGCATCGGTCGAGAGCTTGATCATGTCGAGCGGAGGGGCGTTGTTGGAGAAGAGCATCGACCCGCGAAACCCCGGTCCCCACCAGAGGCTGTCGCGGCCGACGAGAAGCTCGGCGTGCCATAGGCTCAGTTTGGCGTACCCCTGGATCAGGCGGAGCGAGGTGGACCCGTCGTTCCCCTCGAACTCGGGGTAGACATAGAAGGAGAGGAAGTCGCCGATCTGGGCCCGACCCTGAAGCGCGATCCGGCTGCTCCCATTCTCCAGAAATTTCGCGCCGAGGGAGTTGGAAGGCGAGGTCTCCCGGTCCGCGTACCCGGCTTGAAGCTGAAGGGTGTCGACCGGCTTGAAGAAGAACGTTGACGGCGCCTCTGGCACTCCGGGAACCCTGACTCCCATGGTGGCCAGCTCCGGGCCGAACTCCTCGATCAGACGATTCAACACCGCCTCCAGCTCAGCCCGGCCGCTGATCAGGCCTGCTCTGTCGCCACGGATGGTCTCCACAGCCCGAGCCACTATTCTCGCCGCCTCCATGCGACTCAACGGCTTGGTATTCAGGACCACGCGCCCCGGCAGCCCCGAAAGCGCAAGCCGCTCGAGGTCGTCGTAGATCCAGTGGCGGGAGACCGCGAAGCCTCCCCAGTTCTTGAGCGGCACGTTGGTCCGGTCGCCGGCCCAGCCAAAAGAAGCGACACCGGCCACGAGCGCGAGAAAAAAAACGAGCCCCGTGAGATATTGACCCTCGCATAGGCGCGGATGGCTTTCCATTTCTCATGCGGAGCTGACTACCGCGTCGGTTGGTACGGGGGAAACTCCCGGAAGCTGCCGGCTCAGGCGGCCCGCGCCCCTCGAGGCGCGTGCCTCGCCTGCAGATTCTTCAGGTATTCGAGGAAGAAGGCGAGGAAGACGCCGAGGAAGAGGCTGGTCACGCCCGCGAGAGCCAGGTTGAGCCTGAGGCGGGGTTTCGAATGGCGCACGGCCGGGACAGCGCGGTCGAGGACCTGCACCACCGGGAAGTCCCTGGCCTCGGCAATCTTGACCTGCTCAAGCTGCTGGGTCAGGAGCCCGACCAGGGTCTCCTGAACCTTCGTCTCTCTAGTCAGGCGGGCCAGCTCCAGGCCGACCTCGGGCACCTTCGCGAACGGCACGTAGATTTCGCGCCGATCGGCAGTTGGTGGCTGGCCAAGGCGCGATCGCCGAGCAACCTGATCCCCATACTGCATCCTGGCAAGCTGCCGCTTCATCTCATCGACCCGCCGCCTCAAGTTCATGACATCCGGATTCGCCTCTGTGGCGAAGTTCCTCATCACCTGGAGCTGGACCTCCGCTGCCATGATCTCGCCCTTGAGACGGGCCGCAGCATCGATTGCTCCCCGGGTCTGCTCACGGAGAACAACGGCTCGGTTCTGCTCCTGGAAGCTGCGAAGCGTCTCTTCAGCGTCCTCGAGGTTTCCCTGGGCGCGCGCAAGCTGGGCGGTGATGAACCTGCGCTGGCGCCCTGCCTCGCCCGTGCCGAACTCTGAGACAAGTCGATCGAGCTGCTCCACGTAGAAGTTCGCGACCTGAGCGGCGAGCCGGGGGTCGGTGTCCTCGACCTTGACCGTGATCACGCCCTCCCTGGAGATCTTGATGTCGGTGGCTCCCTGAAGACCGCTGATTGCGTCCTGGAGATAGCGCGCCCGGTAGCGCTCCTGAAGCCGAAATCGCTCCACCACCGATTGGGCGACGGTCCGGCTCTTCAAGATGCTCACGAGCATGTCGCGGGTCGGCGTGAGCGAGGGGATCGAGAGTCCCGGCACCTGCTGGAGAAGCCCCGAAGCGGCAAGCGTGCCGAGAAGACCGCCCCCTCTCCCTTCCTTGGGAGCGAGGAGCGTGACGGTAGACTCATAGATCTTCGGCATCCTGATCGTGATGATGGAAGTTGTCAGCACGGCGACGAAACAGAGCCCGAGGATCAGCCAGCGATGACGCCAGACCACGACCGCGTAATCGACGAGGTTGACCTCATCGTCTTCGATCTGCGGCGTTCGCCTCGGTTCATCCTCAGGGATTACATCAGTCATCGGCTGAGCTCTTCAGGCGTGCCCCTCACCCTCCCCTCTCCCCCCCGAAGAGGGAGAGGATTGAACGTGAGGGTATCGACTTTCCCACAGTTATCCACGACGGCGAAATTGCAAGGGTTGACGCGCGCTCACAGCCATGGCCGTGAAAAAAAGGCGGTCTCACCGGGGACTGCTGAAGGTCTTCAGAAGATCAGCGCATGAATAGAGGCCACTAAGATCACAACGCATGAAACATCGCATCTGATGCGGCGATCTGAATTGTACAGGCACAGCTCCGCCCTCTCACTTACATCTCTTCAAAAGAAACTCCAACCCTTCAGCTCTCGAAAAATGTTCTCGGCAGGGAAGAGAGCGATCAGTTCCTGAAAGAATCCGAGAGCCTGATCCGAGTCACAAAGGGTTGGCCTCCACTGGCAAACCTGCCAGATTTCTCTTGGAGTGCAGCATGTTAGAGCCATGGGGAAGCGGTGTCAAGGGGGTAGACAGAGGATTCGGGGCCGGCTCGCCCGAGGACCCGAGGCTCTTGCCATGACCGAGCCGCCGGGAGTAAAGGTTGGAGAGCCGGCAACCCCGTGCCCGGGCGGGACCCCATGATCAGTCAAATAATCCCGAACGCTGATGACTTCGGCTTAAGCTCAGGGATCACCGAGGGGATCGTAAGTGCCTTTCGGGAAACGATCCTTACCAGCACCTCCCTGTTCCCTAATGGCGAGGCCTTCGAAGCGGCAGTGGCGCAGGCCAAGGCTCACCCCGGCCTGTCGATCGGCGTTCACCTCACACTTGTCGAAGGGAACCCTCTCAGCCGTCCCAACGACATCCCCTCCCTGGTCACGGCCCAGGGGGCCTTTGTCGGGAGGTTCGGCCAACTCCTAACCCGCTGGTTTTCCGGGAGACTCCGCCTTCGGGAGGTCGAGCGGGAGTGGTGCCGTCAGGTTGAGCGGGTGCTGGAGGCTGGGCTGACTGTGGATAAGCTGGACAGCCACATGAACGTTCATCTCCTCCCCGGGCTCTTCCCCGTGAGCGTGCGCGTGGCCCAACGCTACGGGATCAGGGGAGTGCGAATGCCCAGGGGGGAGGTCTCAGGGCCGCCCGCGACGCTCCCTCAGCAGCTCTGCCTGGGAGCCCTCGCCCGGCTCCGCATGGGCCGCCTGCGGCGCGCCGGCCTCTACACTCCAGACCACTTCCGCGGGCTGGCGTCCAGCGGGAAGCTGACAGAGGAGCGGCTGATCCAGATCCTTCAGCGCCTTCGGCCAGGGGTGACCGAGATCGTCGTCCATCCTGGAGCTGCCGGCCCGATCAGCGATCGCTGGCCATCATCGCGGCGGTACCATCGGGAGGGCGAGCTGGCCGCGCTGCTCTCACCCAAACTGAAGGGCTTCCTCAAGACCTCCGGGATCCAGCTCACCACCTACCGTGAGGCTTCCTCCCAGGGCTCACCCAAGTAGCGTCAGCCCGCTGAGGCCGAGGAAGACTTCTCCACATCGTGGTGAATATGGCGGTCTGAAGAGCTTCGTAGACTTTCTCGGGGTCGATCTCTTCCTATTCGCAGTGGACAGCGAGACACCCCTGCGGAGGGGCCCTCACGGCGTGACCCGCCGGATCAACCGCCGAGCAGCGGCGCATCCCGAGAGCGACGTGAAGGCGAGAAATGGAAACTACGCGGTCCAGGTGTTTGGGCAGCGGACCTGACAATTTCCCGGCGTGCTCACGCACAAAAATGCCCACGTCGTGCACGTGCGGGACTTCAATGCCTGCAGCTCGGAGAGCAGCTTTCAGCGCGAGTTCGACGGTCTCCTGGGAGCGTCTGACCGCCAAGTGCCACACCCCCTCCCGATGGTGGCGCTCGGCTTCCTCGAGGATCCGCCGGGCTTGGCGGAGGGAACTGCGCGC
>JBHIBG010000050.1:0-18439 GCA_046758965.1 Methylomirabilia bacterium
GGAACGCTCGAGCCCCCGAGCGTCTTCGGCCCTTCGGCCGCGGGAGCCGGAGCTGATGGCGCGCGCGAAGGAAGCGTTGGAAGATCTCCGGACTCGGACAGAGACTCGGCCAGCATCTTCACCGCCTTTACCTCGGAGCCAGACCGGGCAGGCACCGGACCTTGGCTCGGCTCTACCTGAACCGGGCCTCTCTCGCGAGCTGGCGCCGGCGGTGCGGTCACCTCCCGCGGACCCGAGGCCTTCGTCTCAGGCGCCAGTTGAGCCGGCTGCGTCCGAAGCTTGTCGGCCCGAGTCAAGGACTCCGCCAGCGCTTTGACATCCTCGGTCTCTGAGCTAAACCGCGCAGCCACCGGAACCTCCGCCGGCCCCACCGGGGCCAACGCCCGCTCTCCAGCAGCCGTCGATGGCGCCACGACCTTCCGCGGACCGGGAATGTCGGCGGCCTTGCTGGCGGCTGACGGAGCCGCGGGAACGGGGCGTTTTGCCGCCGGAGGCCGGCGACGGACCGGCTTGGCGATCTTCGCCAGGTTGACCCGCCCACCGCCACCTCCCCCCTTGGTCTCACGCTTCTCGGAGATGGGCGCGGTCTCCGGCGGGAGGACGAAGTCCACCACGCGGATGACGAGCCGCTCTTCCTGGCTGGTCAGTGAGAAGGTGAGAAGGAGCCACGGAGAGAGCACAGCAAAGACGAAGTGAAGAACCGTTGAGAGGCCGAGGAACCGTCCGATCTGCGACCCCTGGGCAAAGGCCCAGCTCTGCTGAATCAGCTCTTCCTCCGGCTTCCAAAACAGCTGACTCATCGTCGCTCGGGATATCGCGTGGCGACGCCGATCTTCATGGCGCCGGCTCGTCGCGAGATATCCATGATTTGCACCAGCGTCCTGAGGATGACGCGCTCGTCTCCCCGGATGGTCACGATCCGCTCGCTCCCCTCGGTAAAGGCCGACCGGAGGGCCTCGCCCAGCTTGGCGAGCGTGGTCGCCCGGTCGTTGACGTAGAGCGAGCCATCGGCGGCAGCGGTGATCATCACCCCCCGGGTCTGGCTGGTGGCCGTGTGCGAGCGCGGGAGATTCACATTGAGCCCGGCTTGCATGAGCGCGGTGCTGGTCACCATGAAGATGATCAGCAGGACGAGGAAAACGTCGGTCAGCGGTGTGACGTTGATCTCCGCCACGACCTCATCGCGCTCCGCCTCATCGAGCAGCGGCGACATCGCCATAGGGCAGCTCCTTTTCAGCCTGATACTGGCTCAGTTCGTCGATGCGGAAACGGAGGAAGGTCCCGAAGGAGTTGATCAGCGTCACGAACCAGTTGTAAGCCGCCAGCGCCACGATCGCCACGACGAGCCCGGCGGCCGTGGCGATGAGGGCTTCGGAGATCCCGGCCGCGACCACGGCGAACCCGCCCTGCCCGGTGATCGCCATGCTCTGGAACGAGCGAACGATCCCGAGCACCGTGCCAAAGAGGCCGATGAACGGGGCCAGCGAGCCCACGGTCCCGAGGATCCAGAGGTGGCGCTTCAAGCCGTGGAGCAGCTCTTGGCGCTTCCGGTCCGTCTCTTTGAGGGCCAGCCCGCCGTTGCCAGGGCGCAGCAAGGCGGGCATGAACACCTCCGCCACCGGGGTCTGAGCGGTCTTCAGAATCATCCGAGCTTCATCCAGCTCCATTCGGCTGACCCGGGCGAGCAGGGCCGTGGTCAGCGACTTTCCCGGGCGGATCACCTTCCAGAGGATCCATGCCCGCTCGCAGATCACGGCGAGGCTCAGAATCGAGCAGAGGACCAGGGGGTACATCGCCATCCCGCCCTGCCGGATCAATTCGAAGATGCTCAGCGTCGGTTCCATGCTCTCTTCCGATCCTCGTGCATTACCGGGTCGGGGCGAGCGACTCGATCTTCAGATCGAGTCGCTTGTCGCGCGGCCGAGGTTGTTCGATATGGATTTCCAGCGTCCGCTCCGGCTCCCTGGCCACCTCGACCCTCACGTCCTCTCGCCGGTAGTGAAGCACGATGGTGGCGCGTGCCTGGCGATTGTCGCTCCCGTGCAACTCCACCACAAGCTGATTCCCACCTGAGACCAGGGGGACTTCGGCGGTGAACACACCCTCAGCCGACACCGTCAGGCTCCGCGCCATCTGGCCGGTCGTCAGGTTCCGGACCGCCACGAGGTCGACGTTGCCGATGCGGGTCGTGGGGAGAATGTTCACGATCTCTCCGGGAGTCTCCACGGGGGTCGGGAGGCCGCCGGTGACCAGAGCCACCTCCGTGCAAGCGCGCGGCGCCGAGAGCGCCTCGGGCCCCAAACAGAAGGTGTGAATCAGGATCCCGCCCTTTGCAGCGACCCGCGCAGTATTGATGGTGACGTCCTCGTCTCCCAAATCCATATCGTTAACAGAGCCGAACGGAAGCGTGGGAAATCCGTCTGTCAGGAGGAGCGCCACCTTCCGAGCGGCCGGACGCGGTCGACTCAGCGCGCCTTGAAGGGATCGTAGCTCTCGGATGGCCAGGCGGAGGCCCGCGGCCATGTCGGTCCCGCCCGTCGAACCGCGCCGCATGATGTCGAGCAGCACGGTGCGGACCGCCTCGTAATCGGAGGTCAGGGGCTGCCTGACCCAGGCGTTGACGCTTCCTGGAACGCCAAGCCCGGTGAAAGCCTGGTGGGCTCCGGCAAAGGTGATGATCCCGACCCGCGTCGTTCTCCGGTCCAAAACCCCCAAAAACTGATTGACCGCCCCGACTTCCGCGCTCAGGATTGAGTCGCGTCCGCCTTGAAGCAATCCGAAAGATCGAGAGTTGAGACCTGAGGGGTTTCGCGTGCTTCCGGAGGTATCCATGACGATCATCACGTCAAAAGTCGCCGGTCGGGGGTCGGGGCTGCGAGCCCGGCCAGTGACCTTGACCCATGGCTCGCCTCTGATCACCGCGCCATCGGGTGGCTCCATGAAGTAGACTTCTGGCCCATTCTGGGCCGATGCAGCCGTCGTCCCAAGCACGATCAGGAGCGCGACGACGCAGGTGACCCGCGTCATCACTTCTCCCCCCCTGTGGGCTCCCGCTCAGATACGAGGGGGACGCGCTTGAAGAAATCGTCTCCCAGCTCGTAGACTTCCCGTCGGGCCAGCGTGCCGCTCTGATAGTAAGAGACAGCCACCACTTCCCCGTGCTCCCCGATCTCCTCCTCCCGAAGCACGGTCCCCCGTTTGGGGTCGAAGTAGCGCCAGGCCACCACCCGGCCATCGCTATCCCTCCGACCCTGCTTCACCAGCTGCCTCTCCGCATCAAAGATCGACACGAGGTCGAGCCGCCCCCTCCCACTCGAGTCCTCCTCCTTCTTCCGTATTCTGCCGTCCCGATAGGTCTGGCGCGCCTGAAGCTGGCCGCCGGGCTCGCGCCGCCACTCCTCCCTTACCACCTTCCCTTCCTCGTAGAACTGGGTGAGCGATCGCCGGGGATCCACCAGGGACTTCAGGCGAACAAGCTCGCCCTCCGGGCCGTAGAACGCCCAAAGATCCACGCCGCCATCGCCATCGGTGTCAGCCTCTTTCCGCTCGGCCCTGCCGTTCATGTAATAGGTCCATGTGTCGATCCGGCCGTCGAGCTGAGAGGACTCCTCGCGCCGAGCGGGCCGGCCATCGGACCCGTAGTGCACGATGACATCGGGCCTGCCGTCATCGTCCAGGTCTCTCTCGCGCCGCACCAAGCGCTCCTCTTCGTAAATCGCTCTGAACCCCCCACGATCGATGCGGGCCGGCGGTACCCGGGCGAGCGACGGGCCCCGGGCAGGGGCTGGCGATCCGGGCTGTCGCGCCGGGGGGACTCGCGATTCAGGCACCGGAGCAGGGGCGGATGGTGCGAGGTGATCCGTGACCACGATCACACCGGGCTCCGAGAGTTCGGCAGCCCCCGCCCTCCCTGGCAGGGCTCGCTGCTCGTCGAGATGGTCTTTGACGATGATGACGCCGCGCTCGGGAATAGCAGGTGAGACGGGGGCCGTAGCAGCCGGGGCTGCTCCACCTCGCTGGGCCACGATCTGGCGCTCGAGCTGTTGATCGAGTTTCTTCTGCCGATCAGCCTCCAACCGAGCCTGTTGCTCCATCTTCTTCCTCGCAGAGAGCCCATGAAAATAGCCCACAACCGCACCGATCCCAGACCCGATGGGGCCTCCTGCCGAGCCCAGGATGAACCCCATCATGACAGAGTTCGTGACCGGATCGGTCGTAGTCGGGCTGACTGTGCCTCCTACTCTGACTCCCCCGGTGCCGACACCGATGCCGATGGCCCCCCGGGAAGGCGAAGGGCGGGCGCGACGGGAAGCCGGAGCAGGTGACTGGGATGACCCACCAGCGGAGCCGCTGGTGGCACACCCTCCGAGGAGCAGCAGCGTCACCAGCATCGAAGCGAGGACACGCCTACTCCGATCCGTTTTCATATGGAACCCCCTCGGAGTAAGGGCGACGGCACACACGGCCAGCCCCTGAGCGGCGAGCGCCTCTCGCGGGGGTGCCGGGGAGCCGCCGGAGAGCAGACTGGGAGGCGCTGATCCGGCGCTCCCCCTTGCCCCACGTTGCCTCGGGCTCCCTCCCGCGCCCTCATTTCAGGGCGACAGCCTGGCCGAGCCGAACGGAGGAAGGACGCTACCGGAAGTCGGTAGTGTGAAACTTCAGGAACCAGCCCGGCCGACGCGGGTCGATCTGGATCGTCTTGTCAAACCGGCCCACGAGCCTTTCCCCGTACTGGGTGGTTACAAGCGCCCGGGCGATGATCCGATAGGTGCCGATATCCAGGCTCCACGGGACCACCGCGTTGGGGTTCAGGACGACCGGTGTCGTCGCCTCCAGGTCGTTCGGGTCGGGATTGACATAGACCCGAACGATCCACGACGTGGTATTGATAAACTCGCCCGTCGTGGGGTCGCCCGCGGACCTCCGAGCCACCGCTGTGCCGGGCGGTGGTGAAGCCTCCGCGACGGGCGGAGGCGGTGGGGGAGCCGAGACGCCCCGCTCGCGCTCCACCTTCTGCGTTTGGTCACCCAGCAAGGCCCCGCCCAACGCCCCGATCGCTCCCCCGATCAGCGCACCGGTTCCTGCCTTCCCGCCCGAAGCAGCCCCAATGATGGCGCCAGTCCCGGCGCCAAGAGCCGCACCGCCCAGCGCCGTCTTTTCGCGGGTCGTCATGGGCCCGCTGGCGCACCCGATAAGGATCAGGACCGCCATAACCGTACCGATTACTTCCCTCATCGCTCCCCTCCCCCTTCTGGTGACCGTCTGGCCCAGTCCGACCAGCATGAACGACCGAACGCGGGCCCTCGGTCAGTTACATCAGGACCTTTATCGTTCATACCATACTCCCGCGATAGAAGCACGGCAAGATCGATCCGGGAAGCCCCGGACGGAACCGCCGGACCCGACCTTCGCGCCTTCCTGAGGGGGGGGATCGAGTGCCCCCTCACGACTGAAACGACACAGGGCCCCAGTCATGAGCCGGGGCCCTGTGCACGCCGGCAGCCCGCCAGGAGGCGGTAGGACCGACGGACCACCGCGCGATCGGATCGTACGCTCAGAAGAACGCGAAGAACCCGACGCCGCTCACGATGGCGGTGCTGTCGTCTCCAGCGATCTGCTCCGCGCCGTCCCCGGGGAAGAAGACGCTCAAGAACGGCCTGAACTGGTACTGCGGTTGGGGCTTGTAGATCACCACGATGTTGAACTCACCTCCGATCGACTCATCCACGTCGGTGAGGCCGAAGGCGCCGAACTCCGCCTCGACCGGCTCAGTTTTGTGAAACTGGAAGTAGTTCCCGACGAGGTGGAAAGCCCACTTCGGGTCCCAGGAGCCTTGAAGCCCACCCGAGATCTTGATGTAGCCCGGGTTGTCCCCCTTCCCGAAGCGGTTGTTGAAGAAGCTCGTGCCAGGCAACGTTCCGCCCTCGGTGATGCCCCCGATGGTGGGGCCGGTGCCCCGGCCGTCAACGGCGAAGCCGAAGTCAGCGGTCCCGTCACCCAGGATTGGCGAGCCGAACCCCATGGTGGTCTTGCGTAGCAGGGGGAAATCGTTGCGCCGGAGGCCGTTCGGGGCCGAGGGAGAGACATACCCCTCCAGATCGTTGTCGAAGGGATCGTCGTCGCCGCTGACCATCTCAGCCGAGACAAACGGGATCACACCTCTCAGCGGCCACCAGGGTTCCTTGCTAAAGTCGAAGTCGAGGCGGACGTACCAGGCATACGAGTTGATATCGAACTCCTCGAACCCGAAGGGACAGAACTCGTTGGGGCTCACTGGGTTACAAGCGCCCGTCTTCGTCCGGTCGATGAGGCCGCTGACCGTCCCCGTGAAGTAGACGAACTCAGCACTCGGGCGGATCATGCCGTAGCTCCCCGTGCCCGCGACACCAAGGTAAAAGCTCTCCTGATTCTGCTGGATGTCGCCCAGGTCCACCTTGAGCGGGTCAGGCCCCGGAGCGGCCGCGCGCAACACGCCGTTAGGTCCGACCAGGTTGAGGCGGGTCTGCCCCGTCCCGGTCTGGGGGCTATCCCTCAGGTAGGCGAGAAAGAACGGCTCGATGTGGAACCGGCCTGCGGCGTGCTTCGCATCATAGCCGACCTTCGCGCTGAACATATTGACATCGTCTTCCCTGTCCTCGAAGAGGCTGACCCGATTCGTCTGAGCAAAGCCTCCAGTTCCGGCAGAGCCGCCGAACTCCAGCCGCTTGTGCCAGGCCGCCTGCCACGACCACGGCCCGGCCCCGCCCTTGACCCAGATCCCCGGGTCGTCGTCGATGTAAACGAGACCGCCGATCGGGTCGAGCGCGTAGATATCGGCGCCGACGGTAAAGGTCGAACTGATCTCGGGGAGGAGCAGGGAGAGGTTGATCCGCTCGATGTTGGGGAGGTTGCCATCGATGACCCGCTCGTCGAGCGTCCCGTCCATCTCGATGGCAGTGTAGAGCGAGACCCGGTCCTTCGTGGCGGTGAAGAACAGGCGGCTCTCAACCCCGATGAGGCTGTCGTTGTCGCCGAAGGACCCGAACTCCGTGAGCGTCTGGTAATTCGTGTTTTCGTTGAAGTCGAGATCCTGCACGAACATCGGCTGGAAGTCGAGGCTCGTCCCGAACTTGAAGTTGACGCCGCCTGGCGTGGTGAACTCCACCGACCCCGGCCCCGCAGGCTTGATCGTCTGAGCCAGGGCGGGCGTCGCGGCGAGCATCACCAGCAAGCACCCGCATAGCACTTCTCTTGACCGTTTCATGCTCCCTCCGCTCTGTTTCGTTGACTCGGGTGAAAGAGGTACGTCTGTCGTCGGCTAAGTCCGATTCACCTCCCTCCTGTTCCATCGGTCTGGGGAGAACCGCCCTGGTCGTACAGGTTGAAGACCTCAAGGAAGCGGTTGTCTTTCCCCGCTGAGAGCACCACCAGCTCGACCCGACCGTCGCCGCCAAGGTCGGCGAGAGCGAGGTCCAGGGCCTGGCCCGAGAGGCGCATGGACTCCCATCGTTTGCTGAACTGGCGACTCTGGGCATCCCAGCCGTAGCCAATGGCTCGGCCTGGAGGCGCCTGAATGTTCCCGATAGAGATCCGGAGCCCGAACTCCTGAGGGTTCGCGATTGTCACCACCTCAGAGGTCCCGGCGATGGGAGGCGCGATCACCACGCGACGCGGCAGGCTCCGCCACACCGCCAAGGATTCCGCGTACGCATCGAAGTTCCGGCCCCGGTAGTCGGGATACCGCGGCGTTTGGGCAAAGCCTCGCCCCTCCACCGTTCCCAGAGAGTCGTCAGCCTCCCACCGGAGCCGGCCCTCCCCGTCGTAGATCAGAAGCCGACCGTCGGAGGACACGATCGCCAACTCGTCGCTCCCGTCGCCGTCGAGGTCTCCCGTCCCGAAGGCGTAGAGCGATTCCGTCACCGACGAGACGGGGAACCGGGACCCGATGCGGTACCGGGCGCCCTCCCACTCCACGATCCTCACCGGCCCCTGGAACGGCTCATAGGCCCCCATCGCTTGAGCCAGGAGGACCGGAGGATTGCCGGGAGTGTGGAGGACGCGGAGATATCGGTCGAAGTCTGTGAACAGGTATTCAAACCGCCCCTTGCGAACTTCGGCGATCGCGGAGGCGAGTTCGTTCTCCATGCGGTTTCCCCGCGCCACTGTCCGGACCGCGGTGAGGACGACCTCGTCTTTGCCGTTTCCGTTGAAGTCGCCGGTGTCCACGTGGAGATAGCTCGTGAAGGCATCCGGCAGAGGATCATCGACGGCCAGCGGTGCCACGCCCCTGCCCGTCCACCGGTAGACGACCACCTGCCGGTGGGTGATCCCTACGATTTCCGGCCGCCCGTCCCCATCCACATCCCCCAGCGCGATGGCCACGAGGGGTTGTGGGAGCGCCACGCTGGCATGGCCCCGGCTCCGCTCCGCTCGCTGGATGGCCGCCTGGGGTTGGATCTGGCGAATCGCTGCGCCGTAAGCTGACGGCGCGGGTGATGCTGGCGCGGGAGGCGGAGAGACCTGGGCTGGCGCAGGAGGCGGAGAAGCCTGGCTCGGCGCGGGGGGCGGAGAAGCCTGGGCACGCGCTGATGTCCAGACAGCGCGACGTTGCGCGAGGGTTTGTCCCGTGAAGAGGGAGCGGATTCTCAGGACCACCTCGACACCATCCGTCCCCGAGATGAGCAGCGGGGCAACGATCAGCGCATACTCGCGCTCCTGCCGGAGCCGCGTCACCTGCCAGCGCTTCTCACTGGGCTGGTCAGCCCGCACCACGCGCAGGCTACGGGCCGTGAGCAGCTCCAGCTCGAGCCAACGATCCAGCCGCCGGGCGGAGCGAGCGAGCTCGGGAGCGTCCTCCGTCTCCGTTGGGAGGAGCACGATCGTCAGCCGGGACGGCCACCGCAACCGGTCGCCGGGCCGGAGGTCGCCATCGCTCCACAGAACGACGGCACGGGCGACCTGGCCCCGCCCTTCAGCGATCCGGGCCACCCCGACCGTCTCGGGAAGTCCACTCCCTCCTGGGTCCGGTGGTCGAAGCAGCAAGTATTCAGCATCAGCTGGCGGAGCGGCACCGGGAAATCTCACGATCAGGTCGCGGGGATCTTGCATTGAAACGACCTCGCCTTCGGGCCGCTCCGCGAAGAGGTCAGCGAAGAGGGTCCGAACCGCCGCCTCCATAGCGTCCCTGAGAGAGATCGCGGGAGCTCCTGCCGCCGCGCTGCTGAAGCTAAGGGTGATGACAACCGCCGCAGCGATCCGCATCACACGCTGGTGCAATCTCATTCCCGCCGGGTGCTCTCGGATTGCAACCTCGCTCCGCATCGTGATTTCTCCCCTCGGTTCCACTCGCTCCCGCAGTTGCTTGAGAGCCACGCCCCCCGCCCGCCAAGGCCAAAACAAAAGAGGCCGCCCCGGGGACCGAACTCCCCACTGGCGGCCTCCTGTATGTCAGGTCAGCCAAATTTGAAACAATTGAACCTAAATCATTTAAATCATTTGAACTAGGCCATGTGCACTAGACCAGCTCTTCGAACAGATGTCAACATAAACCGAAGTTAGTCAGCCCAGTGAAAGCGTCAACAGCAGTTTTCGGTCTACCTTCTCGGTAATCTCAACGTCTATCACCCGCCCATCGCTCACCGCCACGACGACCCGCCCAAACCTCTTTTTTTTCACGCGGCTCAACGCCTCGAGCAGGAGCAGTGCCTCTCGTGTGGTTACTTCTTCCGGGAGCCCCACACTGGCTTTCGGTTTATGAGCCAACGCGTCCACAGCACTCAGTGCGCTTCAGCCCCCGCGATACGCTATGCTCGGGCGCGGGGACCACAAATTGCACCCACTCGTACACGCGCCCTGCCCGGAGATAGATCCGATAGCCCATACTCGGCGGCAGATGGCGAGCAAAATAGGGCCAGTACTCCCACTCCTCATCGTCCTCCCCGAGGCGAAACCGGTGCCAGGGATACCCCCAGGACATCACCAGCGCTTCAGCGCTCATTCCCCGCACAAGCCGCTGAGCGAGCACGGTCTCCCGCTCCCCTTCGGGAAGCGCCAAGAACCGTCGGCGAACTCCTAAAGATTCGGCGTAGGCCGCTCGGTCGGTTGGGGTGGTCAGGCGCAGATACTCGGCCTGCTGAGAGGAGGTCATGAACCCGCTGTAGATCTCAAAGAGCCGCTGTTCATCATGAGGGAGCCGAAGATACGAGAGAGCGCTGCCACATCCCGAAGCGGTGACGACGAAGCCAAGTGCAGCTCCAAGCACCAGCCTGAATGTGTGGAACCTCACAGCTATCCCGCCCCCCCCTGCCTGACCCCAACGCACCCGGTTGTTCCCCCCTCAGCGGCTAGAGAAACTTCTCCCTACGCGAACGCCTGAAGCCAGGCAAAAATTCCCTCCGATGGGAAGGCGCGATAAGTTCCCTGAGGCGCCGTCACTGGTGTACGACCCAATAGGAAAGGGGGTATACCGCCAGCACCTTCCGAAGGAGCTGGCGTGCCCGAAAGAGACGGGACATAACAGTCCCCGCTGGCACCCCGCAGATCTGGGCGATCTCTTTATACGAGAACTCCTCCACATCGGCGAGCAGGACCACTTCCCGCAACCGGACCGGCAGACGCTCGAGCGCGTCGACCAAGCGCTTGTCCACCACGGAGTTGAAAAACGCCTCCTCCGGGTTGGCGATGGTCGCGACGAGTTCAGAAGACCCGCTTTCAGTTCGCTCCAGCTCGCCCTCGTGGAACTCCAACCGTTCCGTTCCCTCCCGCTTCAACCGGCTTATGAACGTATTGCGCAAGATGGCGAACAGCCACGCCCGGCAGTTGGTCCCGGGCTGAAACTGGTCGAAGTGCCGGAAGGCGCGAAGGTAAGTCTCCTGAACCAGATCCTCAGCCTCGACCCGGTTTCTACAGAGCCGAAGAGCCATCTGATAGAGCCGGTTCAGGTGAACCAGTGCGACCTCTTCGAACACGTGCTGCGGAACCGGCCCTAACTCTTGCTGGGCTTCGAAGGCAGCGGCGGGCCGCACCGGGGCGGCGGGTGAGCGCACTGGCCGGCCTGCCTGCTTCATTGATCTCGGTTCGCCCCCAACAGATCCTTCTCACCCTCTGTGACGCCGGTGGAGACCGAGGCCAACCCTGTGTCAGGAGGAAAAGGCGATCGAGAGCGCGCTCTAAATGGCCGAAAGGCAAGAACAGATGAGATTGTCCCCAAGATTCGGGAGACGGCCGGCTTCTTGGATTCGGACACGACCTCCGCCTTGTCGTGCTTGCAGCAGACCGCCACGGTCTTGTTGCAGTGGACGCAGACCCGGCAGCCGCACTTTTTGGTGATGACGAATTTATGAACCATTGGCTGTGTCGGCCGCCTTTACATCAGCCGATCAATGAGTTCCCTGCAGCGCTCTCCGCCACAGAAGATCAAGTCCCACAGAACCAACAGCGCGACCAGCGCCGCCACGATAAGGGCCCAGCCCATCCAACTCATGGGCTACCTCGACACCCGCTCCAGGCTTGGAGCCGGCAATTCACCTGCTTGAGGTCAGCGCTCCAGGCTGCAAGTCCGGTGCCATGCTCTCCGAGCCCAAATTTCCGCGAGTTCATCAAGATCGGGCGGGCGTTCTGCCCGATCTTTGATAGTGCCCGCCGGGAATTGTGCCTGAAGTTCGAGCGCTAGAACCCAAAGAGGCAGTCGATGATGCGTGGTCGCCCGACACACGCGTTTCGGCTCCAGAGGATCGAGCTTCCGGTCGCGGCCGGCTCCCAGCTTACTCTTCAATCGCCTTCTGCCGCCGTTGCAGATAGGCGTTCCGCACCCCGCTGTAAAGGTCGAGGGCGGACTCTTCGACGGTCTCGAACAGCTCCAGATTGAGCGCGCGGTCATTGAGACGCTCCCCCGCCCCGATGCCTGTCAGCGCGCCGATCGGGAAAATGACGTAGTTGAACGGATCCAACGCTGCATCGGCGGCGAAGCCGATCCCGTCACGGACGGTGAGGGGGGGCAGGAACGGCAAGACCAGATAGGGCCCGGGACCTGCGCCATAGACCGCGAAGGTCTGGCCCGTGTCCTCATTGCTCTGTTCGATCCCTAACTCCTTGGCGACGTCGAAGAAGCCGGCGATGCCGACTGTCGTGTTGAGGAGGAAGCGGGCCAGTTCCTGTCCGGCTCCTTTGACCTTGAGCTGGAGCAGGTTGTTCACCAGCCTGCGCGGCATACTCAGGTTATCGAAGGCATTGTCCAGGCCCCGCTCCACCGGGTCGGGCACGGCCTTGTCCCAGACTCTTGCCGCCGGTTTCAGGAGAAACCGGTCGAGCTTGCGGTTGAACGAGAACATCGCCTCGTTAAAGGGCTCCCATGGGTCGTACTCCTCCATTTCGTCTTCCCCGATCCGCGATGACCTCGGCGTCCGTTCTCGGGCTCCCTCCGCGGAGTCGTTGGCCTTCACGGCGGCCTGAGCTCCCGGCACCCTGTCGTAAGAATCGGCTGTTTCCCCGATTGCGCTCGATGCGCCAACGAGGATTGTGATTGCAACCGCGATCACCACGGCAACGATCTGTGGCAGCAATCTACTCGGCCCGCGTGGCATTGTCGTCCTCCTGGGGGCTAGGCTAAACCGACGAAGTGTTTCGGCACGATCTCTTCTCGTTCCCATCGTTTCTAAGAGGACCGGGGCCCGTAAATAGTTTCAGCAAGCAATTTTTGCTTGAGACTGTGCACTTGGGCCTGAAGAGCGGCTCAACCCATTGAGTGCCCGATCACCGGCCGCCAGTGACTTTCAGTGTGAGGCTCTTCACAAGAGCCTCACGCTCCCTCTTCCCTCTTTAGCGAGAACTCCGTCGCGCGCGGGCATTCTGCCCGATCCGTCGGTTCCCCCTGATCCTTCGCGGGCGGGAATCTTCGGGAAGATGCATCGCATCTTATGTGTTAAGCGAGTGAGACCTATGAACCTCTCAGGCATGACTTTCCATGTTCAGGCCGATCCGAGTGTTCGACTGATGAGGTCAGTGGCGCTGGGTTCGGCAATCCGAGCGGGGCCGGTGATCACCCTCCTCGCGACTCCTCTCGTATACCCCGCCCCCCTCAGAGGCCTCGCCCAATCGATGTTCAGAAACCTCGCCCGAAGTGGGTTCTCGCGATGAAACCAGACGAGCTGGATCGGATCCGCGCGGCGATCGACGAGATCGAGAAGGTCATCGTCGGGCAGCGGAGCATCATCGAAAAGGTGTTCATCGCGCTCCTGTCGGACGGGCACGTGTTGCTCGAGGGCGCCCCGGGCTTGGCCAAGACGCTTCTTGTCTCCGCGTTGGGCCAAGCCATCGGAGGGCTATTCCAGAGGATCCAGATGGTCCCGGACATGATGCCGAGCGATATTGTCGGAACCTACCTCTACGTCGACGGCCACTTTGAGATCGAGAAGGGACCGATCATCGGCCCACACCTCGTCCTGGTGGACGAGATCAACCGCGCGCCCGCCAAGACCCAGGCCGCCTTGCTCCAGGCGATGCAGGAGCGGCAGGTGACCGTCATGGGGAAGGAGACATTCGCGCTCGAGGACCCGTTCATGGTCCTGGCGACCCAAAACCCTCTCGAACAGGAAGGAACGTATCCGCTTCCCGAGGCCCAGCTCGATCGGTTCCTCTTCAAGCTCCTCGTGTCATACCCCACGAAGGAAGCGGAGTTTCGAATTCTCGAGAATGCCTATCTGGACCAGCGGGACCACCTGGAGGGGATCCGCAGCGTCCTCACGCCGGATGATCTGGTCTCTCTCAGGGAAGAAATCAAGGAATCGGTGAAGGTGGAGAGGCCGGCCCAACTCTACATCGTGGACCTCGCCTGCGCTACCCGAGATCTCGCCGGCTGCCGGCTCAAGGAGTTGGAGGGGAAGATCAGGATTGGGGCATCGCCCCGTGCCACGCTCGCCTTGCGCGACGCCGCCAGGGTTCAGGCCTTCTTCAACGGCCGATACTCGGTCCATCCGGAGGACATCCAAGAGGTCGCCATGGACGTGCTCCGGCATCGGATCATCCTGGACTACGGGGCGGAGGCAGAGGGCGTCACGACGGATGAGGTGATCCGGGAGATCCTCGCACAGGTTCGAGTGCCATGAACGACCTCCTGCGAAGGCTCGCCCACGTGGATTTCTATATTCGATGGTACGTCTCCCAGGTCGGCGCGGGTCGACGGCCGAGCTGGTTTCGAGGGGCCGGCCTCGAGTTCGAGAAGATCACCCGCTACGACCTCGGGGGCGATCCGCGGTGGATCAACTGGACCGCCACCGCCCGGACCGGCGGCATCAGGATCCTCAAGAACACACTGATCGAAGAGCGACAGCTCCAAATCTTCCTGGCCGTCGACCTGAGCGGCTCCATGGATTTCGGAACGAGGCGGGCCTCGAAACGAAGGGTGGCGGCGGAGATCGCCGCGGTCGTGGCCCACGTCGCCTGGCGCACCGGCGACCCGGTGGGCTTCGTTGGCTATAGCTCAAGGGTGGAGCGCTACTGGCCGCCGCGCTCCTCGTCGCACTATCGGTACCTGATCCCGGCAACCATTTTGGACGGTGAGGCAAGCTCGACTGGAGGGGCCGATTTCTCTACGGTGCTTGGTCGCCTGCCCAGAAAGCGGTCGCTTCTCTTCGCGCTATCCGATTTCCAGCAGGACCTGGCCGTGCTGGCGCCGACAGTGAGGACGGCGGCCCGCCACCACGACCTCGTTCCGGTGGTCATCGAAGACCCGCGAGAGCGGTCGCTCCCCGAAGGGATCGGGTTCATCCACATGCGAGACCTCGAGACGGGAGCGCATCGGAGCATCTGGCTGACCCGAAAGGTTCGCGAGGCCTGGCTGGAGAAGCTGAGGAGACGCGATGAGGAGCTGACCGCGCTCTTCAGAGGGGCTGGGGTCGATGCCCTGCGAGTGAACCCCACTATCGATCCTCTGACGGAGATCGCCAGGCTTTTCCTGCATCGGAGGGCGGGTCGATGCGGAAGTGGGTGATCCTGGCCTTCGTGTTCTCCCTCCCTGCCTGGCCGAGCTCTCTCCTGGCCGAAACTCCGCGAGAGAAGCCTTCGATCTCCGCTCGGTTCGAGACCCCCAGGGACTTTGGTTACCATATCGGCGATCTGCTCCCCCTCATCTTGGTGATCGAGGCGGAGACCGGCGTGGTGATCGATCTGGAGAGCCTGCCCCATCGCGGGGAGGCGGTTGGGCCCTTCGAAGTCCGGAGCGTTCAGACCCGCCACACCAGGACCGACTCAGGCTCGACCTATCGCATCGAATTCGCCCTCCAGACGTTTGTCCCGGCCACGGAAGCCGTGGGCGTGGTCTTTCCCCCTCTCGAGCTTCGCTTCGCGCTGCCGGAGGACCGATCGGTAGACGGCGGGTATGTCTTCCGCACAGTCACCCTTCTGCCTCGCGTCTTCTTCCTCTCTCCGACCGCTGTCGGTCCGAGAGTGCTGCGGCCTCTCAAGGCATCCATGGTCGCGCAAACAGGATGGCTCTTCTGGGGCTCTGTGAGCCTGGGCGCCGCCTTCCTTGCAGTAGGGGTCGTGATGGTGGCTTGGGATCTCGCTCGGTGGTGGAATCAACGCGCCAGGGAGGAGCGGTCGCAGGCTGCCGAACGGGCCATCCGGACGCTCAAAGTGCTTCGGGAGCGGTACCTGGCCTGTGAAGAGCAGACGCCTCACCTTTTCCTCAAAGTCAGCGGCGTACTCCGCCGGTTCCTAACGGAGGAGTGTGGCATCCCGGCGCGCGTTCAGACGATCCAGCAGATCACAGCCCGTTTCGGAGGACACCCGCTCGAGAAGGATCTCGAAGAGGTCTTGGAGCGATGCAACAAGATCATCTACGACGGACATGACCCGACTCCATCGGAGAGGGGCGAGATCATCCGAGAAGTAACCGCTCTCATCGGCCGGCTGGAGGAGGCCGGGTGCCCCACTCATGGGGGGAATGGTGAGACTCGCTGACCCTCTTCTCCTTCTTCTCGGGATCCTCTTCCTTCCCGTCCTCCTGGCGAGGGCGAGGCCGCACCTGGGGTATTCAAGCCTCGGTCTCTTCGGCGACGCCCCCCGCGCCTGGGTGTGGCCGCGGCTGACCGGTTGGGCCATGGCGCTCGGGATCTGCCTTCTGCTGCTGGCCCTCGCGCGTCCCCAGTGGGGCCACGTCGTCGAAACGGAACGGCTCCAGGCACGGGACATCATCCTGGCAATCGATCTCTCGGGCAGCATGCGGGCCGACCTCGAGGCGGGGGGAGGCACGAAGATCGACCTCGCCAAGGAGGCCGCGATCCGCTTTCTCGAACGACGGCAGGGAGATCGCGTTGGCCTCCTGGTCTTCGGTCACGAGACGTACGGGAGCTGGCCGTTGAGCAGTGACCTGGAGGTCATTCGGGAGAAGATCCGCGCGCTACGCCCGGACCTGGGCGGGACCGATCTCGCCACCCCCTTAGACAAGGCGCTGGCGCACCTTCAGGAAATCGGCCAGTCCAAAACCAAGGCGATCATCCTCGTGACGGACGGAGAAGCCTCGTTTCCTGCCCATCGCCGGCAAGCGATCCAGACGAAACTAGCCGCCATGGGTGTCCATCTCTATCTCCTGGGGATCGAGCTCAGGGACTCCGCCGACATCGTCCGTCTCGTGAGCCCAAGCGGGGGGCGGGTCTGGCATCTCAACAAGGCTCCAGAGTTTTGGGGCCGGTTCCAGGAGATCGACCGGCTGGAGCCGTCTGTCCTGGTGGTCGAAAAGGGGCTCACCCATCGCGACCTCTCTTCGTGGTTTGCCGTTGGGGGGTTGGCATTCTTGGCGCTGGCGATCATTGGTGGGGCGACTCTCGCTCCGCGAATTCCCTAAGCGCTGGAAAGGGGAGACATGAACTGGTATCGGACCGCCATCACCTTCTGGCTCCTGGCAGTCGGAACGGCCTTACTCGTTCTCGGTTGGTATCACAAGCTCGGATATGTGGATCTGGTAGCCGCGGCCGCGAGGGCGACCGAGGAAGGACGGTTCGATAATCGGGATTTGGACCGCGCGGAGCAGAACCTGTTCGCCTCCAGGGACCTCCTCGCCTACAACCAAGGGGTGAGAGCGTCCGCCGCCGGGCGGCTTGAGCTGGCAGCCCGTCACTTTCAGGAGGTGATTGGCCGAAGCCGATCGCCGACCCTCGGGGCGAAGGCCTACTACAACCTCGGCAACCTCCTCGCCCTGGAAGGGAATCCGAGAGAGGCGGTGGAGATGTACCGAGCCGCGCTGCGCCTGGACCCCTCGGACTGGGACGCCAAATCGAATCTCGAGACGCTGTACGCCCAATTTGGCGTCTCGGAGGGAGAGGGAACCAATGCCGCTCTGAAACAGGCTCGAGACCTGGTGGAGTTCGGAGACGAGAATGATCAGGGCGGTCCGGGGACCGACACGCCCGGCATCTAGGCAGCCGCGCACTGACCGTCGATGATCGAGGAACTCGCCTTCACGAACGCCTGGGCGGTGTGGCTGATTTTCCCGCTCGTGCTTCTCCTGGGGCTGATTCTCGTTGAGGCGAGGAGGCGGCAGGCGTTTCTCAAAGCCTTCGGCGATCTCCCCCTCGTGAGCCGGTTCTCGACTCTCGGGCCCGAATGGAGCCGACGGCTGCAGCCTCTCTTCCTCTCTCTCGCGCTCGTCGCGGTTGCCATGGCTCTTGCCAGGCCGGTGTTGGCCACTAGATCGGGGGAAGACCGCCGAAGGCCACTGGACATTGTGGTGCTCCTCGACGTGTCTCGGAGCATGGGGGCAGAGGACTACGCGCCGAAGATCTCCCGGCTCGGCAAAGCTAAGGCAATGATCCTCGACGCGCTTCCCGATCTCGTTGGAACGAGGGTGGGCATCGTCACCTTCGCGCGCGCGGCGTTCCGGCAGGCGCCCCTTACAGCCGACCATGCGGCCTTGAAATACGTCCTTGCCAACTGGGTCTTCATCGAATCGGCTCCCCCCGGAGGATCCGACATCGCGCAAGGGATCAGGACCGCTGTTCGACTCTTCAGGGGTCGACAGGGGGAACGGGCGCTCCTCCTCTTCTCGGACGGCGGTCAGGCCAAATCAGAGGCTCTTCGCTCGGCCCTCGCCGAGGCCCGGTTGAACCGGGTCGCGATCTTCACTTTCGGCCTGGGGGGACCGGTGCCGTCCAAGCTCCCTGAATACGACGACAACGGCAGGTTTTCAGGGTGGCTGATCTTGAACGGGGCGATCGTCACCACGAGGCTCGATGAGGGCATCATGAAAGAGATTGCGGTCGGGACGGACGGCGGGTATTCGCGAGTCATTTCCGGGCGAGAACTGAGTCAGACGTTAACTCGGCTGCAGATTTCGCACAGGCAGTCCCAGGCCGAGTCCAGGGAGCTCTTCCAGTGGCCGCTCGCCGCAGCCCTCGTCCTCCTCTTCCTCGAGAGGCTCAGCCTTGGCCTGATAGGGTGGAGACCTCTCACTGCTCTCCGACGCAAG
>JBHIBG010000051.1:0-18323 GCA_046758965.1 Methylomirabilia bacterium
GACACTCCTGGCCGCGGCGGATCCCCGCCGCAGCTCTCACGCGATCGGCTGGTAAGCCCCTGAGGAGGCTCACACCGGGACAGCTTCGACGGCCTTCTTGAAGATGAGCCGGTCCCGGTCCGCGTCCACGGTGATGGTGTCGCCTTCCTGGAATTCTCCTTCCAGGAGCTTGAGAGCCAGAGGATCCTGGACCAGGCGCTGAATCGTTCGCTTCAGAGGCCGGGCGCCGAAGGTCGGGTCGTAGCCCTCCCGGGCGAGGTGAGATTTCGCGGCCTCCGTGAGGTCCAGGCCGATCCGCTTCTCGGCGAGCCTCCGCTTCAGATGGCCGGACTGGATCTCCACGATCCGGGCGATCTCGTCCCGGCCGAGGGGGTTGAAAATGACGATCTCGTCGATCCGGTTCAGGAACTCCGGCCGGAGCGCGTTCTGGAGCTCCTGGAGCATCAGGGGCCGGACTTTCTCGGGCTTTTCGTACTCGCGGAAGATGTGGCTGCCGAGGTTTGAGGTCATGATGATCACGGCGTTGCGGAAGTCGACGGTCCGGCCGTGTCCATCTGTCAGCCTCCCGTCGTCGAGGAGCTGGAGGAGGACGTTGGAGACATCGTCGTGGGCCTTCTCGACCTCGTCGAAGAGGACCACGGTGTAGGGGCGGCGGCGCACCGCCTCGGTGAGCTGCCCTCCCTCCTCGTACCCCACATAGCCGGGCGGCGCCCCGATGAGGCGGGCCACGGTGTGCTTCTCCATGTACTCGGACATGTCGAGCCTCACCAGAGCCCGCTCATCGTCGAAGAGGAACTCTGCGAGCGCGCGGGCCAGCTCGGTCTTCCCGACGCCGGTGGGGCCCAGGAACAGGAAGGAGCCGATGGGACGGTTCGGATCGGCGAGGCCTGAGCGGCTCCGGCGGACCGCGTTGGAGATCGCGCCGATCGCCTGGTCCTGCCCGACCACCCGTTGGGCCAGCCGCTCTTCCATTCTCAGGAGCTTCTGCATCTCCCCTTCCAAGAGCCGGCTCACCGGGATACCACTCCACTTGGCCACGGTCTCGCCGATGTCCTCTTCGTCCACCTCTTCTTTGAGCATCTTGCGGGTCTTCTGAATCTCGACCAGCCGGGCGTTCTCGTGCTCCAGCTGCTTGCCCAGCTCCAGCAGCACCCCGTAGCGGAGCTCGGCGGCGCGGGTCAGGTCGCCCCGGCGCTCGGCTTCAGCCATAGCGGTCCGGGCCTGGTCGATCTCCTCCTTGACCTTCCGGATCCGCGAGATGCACTCCTTCTCGGCCTGCCACTGCATCTTGAGCTCCTGGGACCTGGCCTTGTGGTTTGCCAACTCCGCGTCCAGCTTGGCCAGGCGATCCCGGGACACCTCGTCTGACTCCCGCGCCACCGACACGCGCTCGATCTCGAGCTGCATGATCCGCCGCTCGATCTCGTCGATCTCGGCGGGCATCGAATCGATTTCGATGCGCAGCCGGGATGCGGCCTCGTCGACCAGGTCGATGGCCTTGTCGGGGAGGAAGCGGTCGGCGATGTAGCGGTTGGAGAGGACCGCCGCCGCCACCAGGGCCGCGTCCTTGATTTTCACGCCGTGGTGGACCTCGTACTTCTCCTTGAGGCCGCGCAGGATGGCGATGGTGTCCTCCACGCTCGGCTCCCGCACCAGCACGGGCTGGAAGCGTCGCTCCAGGGCGGCGTCCTTCTCCACGTGCTTGCGGTACTCGTCGAGCGTGGTGGCCCCGATGCAGCGGAGCTCCCCGCGAGCTAGGGCGGGCTTGAGCATGCTAGCCGCGTCCACGGCCCCTTCGGCCGCCCCGGCCCCCACCAGGGTGTGGAGCTCGTCGATGAAGCAGATAATCTCGCCCTCGGCTTCGGTGATCTCGCGGAGCACAGCCTTGAGCCGATCCTCGAACTCCCCGCGGTACTTGGTTCCGGCCACGAGCGCGCCGATATCGAGAGCCACGAGGCGCTTTCCCTTGAGCCCTTCGGGGACATCGCCGGCCACGATCCTCTGGGCCAGCCCCTCCGCGATGGCGGTCTTGCCCACCCCGGGCTCGCCGATGAGCACGGGGTTGTTCTTCGTGCGCCTGGAAAGGACCTGTATCACCCGGCGGATCTCCTCGTCCCGGCCGATGACCGGATCCAGCTTCCCTTTGCGGGCCACCTCGGTCAGATCACGGGAGTAGCGCTGCAGGGCCTGGTACTTCTCCTCCGGGTTCGGATCCGTGACGCGCTGCGAGCCGCGCACGTCCACGAGCGCCTGGTAGATGGCCTCGGAGGTGACGCCGTGCTGGCGCAGGATCTGGCCCGCGGCCCCGTCTTTCTCCTGGCTGAGTCCGATCAGGAGGTGCTCGGTGGCGCAGTACTCATCCTTGAGCCGCTCAGCTTCGGCCCACGCGCGATCCAAGGCCTCCTTGAGTCGCGGGGAGATGTACTGGCCGCCGGCACCCCGCACCTGGGGGAGCTTCCTGAGCTCATCCTCCACCTGGCGGCCGAGGGCTTCCGGGCGCACCCCGAGCTTCGCGAGGAGCGGTCTGATGATCCCCTCCTGCTGCTGGATCAGCGCCAGCAGCAGGTGTTCGGACTCGATCGCCTGGTGGTGCTGTTGCTCTGCCAGAGAGTGCGCCGTCTGCACCGCCTCCTGCGCCTTCACTGTAAACTTGTCGAACCGCATCGCGTTTCCCGCTCCTTTACGCTCCGTGCGTCAAGCCCTGCTCAATTCACCAGGTGTGCCCGGGGGTTCTCGGGCCGAAGCCGCCTGAGCTCCTCGAACAGCTCCCGCTCCCGGTCGCTGAGCCCTGAGGGCAGGATCACCTTGATCTTGACGAGCTCGTCGCCGGACCCGCCTCCCCTGAGACGGGGCATCCCGTAGCCCGGCAGTCGGAAGGTCCGGCCACTCGCCGCCCCCGGGGGCACCTTCATCGTCACCTTTCCCTTGAGGGTCGGGACCTCCACCTGGGCGCCGAGGGCTGCCTCCCATACGGTGAGCGGGAGCTCCACGTGGAGGTCGTGGCCGTTCCGCTCGAAGATCGGGTGGGGTCTCATCTTCACCAGGAGGTAGAGGTCACCCCGCGCTCCGGCACCGGCTCCTCCGGCCCCTTCGCCGGCGACCCGCACCTTGGCGCCGTCTCCCACCCCAGCTGGAATTTTCACCTCCACGTGGCGCCGCGCGTTGACCCACCCCCGTCCGAGGCAGGTAGGACAGGGGCCCCGATCCTGACGTCGGCTCCCTCCGCAGGCGGAGCAGGGCTCCTCCAGATCCAGATCGATGGTCTTGCGCCCCCCGTGGAAGGCCTCCTCGAGGGTAATTGCGATCGACGCCTGAACGTCCTCTCCACGGGCTCGTGAGGTCCGGCGGGTTCGGCCGAACTCCATGCCGAGGTCAGCGAAGAGATCCTCGTGGCCCCGCGCGCCCAGGTCACCGAAGACCGTCCTGAAGAAGTCCGAGAACCCCTCGAGGTCTTCGACACCTCCCCTCCCTCCGCCGAAGTGGACGCGGAACCCCTCAAGCGGCCCCTGGCCGCCGGTCCACCCGGCCTGGGCGAAGCGCTGCCAGTCAGGTCCCAGGCTGTCGTAGCGCTTACGCTTCTCCGGGTCTGAGAGGACCTCGTAGGCCTCATTGATCTCCTTGAACCGCTCTGTTGCTTGCTTGGATTGGTTGACGTCGGGGTGGTACTTCCTGGCCAGACGCCGGTACGCCTGTTTGATGACCTTGTCGGTCGCTGTCCGGTCTACTCCGAGGATCTTGTAGTAGTTCTTGTAGTCCATGTAAGGGCTCGTTTCTGGCAGCGATCGGGCAGCGCTAGGCGCTCTGAGCCGCTTCGCCGCCCTTAATATAATTGTAGCAGACGGAGGACGAGCCCCTCGCTGGGGGGTCTACCAGGGCTCGGATCGGAGAAACCTACCCTCTGGCCAGGGGGAATGCCACGTACAGTGACATCGACCCCCGCTGCAACCGCACGGTGACCATTTCGCCCGGGTTGAGCGTCTTGACGATGCGCCGGAAGTCTGGGAGCGCTTGGATCCGCTGCCGGTTGATCTCGCGGATCACGTCGCCCCGCTTGATTCCCGCCGCCGCGGCGGGGCTACCATCTTCCACCCTGCCAACGAAGACCCCTTCCAGGCTGTTCAGCCCGAGCCGGCGGGCCAGCTGGGGGGTGATGGCGCGCGCCTCGACGCCGAGGAGGTTCTTGCTTTTGACCGCGGACCGGAGCACTCGTCCCTCTTCCGGGGTCTCGGCGATCGTGATCTCAACCTGGCGCTCCGCCCTATCCCGCCAGATCTTGGCCCGGACTGTCTTCCCCGGATTCGTCAGCCCCACGACCCGCTGGAGCTCGGCGGGGCCCTTGAGCCGCGTGCCGTCGAATTCGAGGATGATGTCGCCCGGCTGGAGCCCGGCTTTGTTCGCCGGGCTGTCCTCCACGACATCCGCGATGAGGACGCCGCCGTCGACTTCGGCGCCGAAGCTCCGAGCCAGGTCCGCGGTCAGCGGCTGGACGGAAACTCCGAGCCAGCCGCGGGCCACCCTGCCCCGGGCCAGCAGGTCAGTGTAAATCTTCCGGGCCATGTTGATGGGGATGGCGAAGCCGATCCCCTGGCCGCCCGCGATGATGGCGGTGTTGATCCCGATCACGTGGCCTTTCATATCGACCAGGGGCCCGCCCGAGTTGCCGGGGTTGATGGCGGCGTCAGTCTGGAGGAAGTCGTCGAAGGGGCCCTGCCCGATGATACGCCCCTTGGCGCTGATGATCCCCGCGGTGACGGTCTGCATGAGGCCGAAGGGGGAGCCGATGGCAAGCACCCAGTCCCCCACGCTGACCGCGTCCGAGTCCCCCAGCACGGCGGCCGAATAGGGCCCCCCACCCTGGAGACGGAGCACCGCAAGGTCCGTGCGCCGGTCTATGCCCACCAGCTTAGCCTTGTGCGTTTCACCGTCCGCGGTGATGACCTCCACGATGGTGGCCCGCTGGACCACGTGGGCGTTCGTGAGGGCGATGCCGGAGGAGTCGACGATGACACCGGAGCCGAGACTCCGCTGCATGACCTCGGGGACCTCGCCGAAGAAGCGGCGGAAGAACTCCTCGCCGAAGAACTCCTGGAAGGGAGTCCGGACTGAGGCGCGGGTCACGGTGTTGATGTTGATCACGGCGGGCTTGACCGCTTCCGCCACCTGGGCGAACGACCCCGAGGGCAGCGGGAGCGCTGCCGGAATGATGGGGGCTTGGATGGCCGGAGCCGGCTGGGAGTGGCCATTCGTCGCGGAACCGGCCGCCCACCCACCGAGCCCGACGCCTGCGATGATGGCAAGGAGGAGCAAAGTCGCGAAGGCTGTGCGTCTCAGCTGTATCATCCGCCTACCTCCAGAGGATGCCGGGCCGGGAAGGAACGCAGACACTCAAGTCCTCCCCATAGATGCTAGCTCACCCCCCGGAAGGTGTCAAACCACCGGCATGGAAACGCCTTGCGGAGGAATCGCGAGTCAGGAGCGGGCGGGCTGCTCTCTGCCGGGGGCGGGTTTTGGCAATTTCTGCTTGACACCTTTTCAGAAATCACTTAGGTTTGTGAGCGAGAGAACAGCTCGGTCACGACTTTCTCACCAGTCACGTCATTTTTGGGTTCTTCCCCGACGGGTTACCGATGCGGATTCAGGGTTGAGGGCAGCGTGTGTGAGTAGCCGAGGCGTGATTCACCGTCGGGCCGCTCACGCCTCCCTCATTCTTTTGGCACTCGGTGCGCTTGTCGCCTGCTCCGTGCCCGCCCTGGCCCAGGAGCAGGGGAGGGAGGTCGCCTACCGCGCCTTTCCCCTCATCGGGTCGCGGCTGGCGGTGTGGGCCGTCGCCCAGCTTCACCTCAACTTCGCCGCCTTCATCCTGGGCGTTCCCATCTTCGCGGTCATCATCGAGATCATGGGCTGGCGGACGGGGGAGCGCCGCTATGACTGGCTCGCCCACGAGTTTGTCAAGCTGATCTTCGCGGCCTTCTCCACGACCGCTCTCCTGGGCGCGTTCCTGCTCTTCCTGTTCGTCGGCTACTACCCGACGTTCTGGGTTTACATGAGCGGGATCTTCTACTCGACCTTCTGGGTCTACGTCGCGCTCTTCTTCCTCGAGACGTTCGCCGTCTACCTCTGGTACTACGGCTGGGAGTGGCTGTCCGGTTCCCGGAAGTGGATCCACGTCTCCATCGGGATCCTCTCGAACCTCTTCGGCACCGCGATCCTCGTCGTCTCCAACGCCTGGGTTACCTTCATGGTCTCCCCTGGGGGGATCGACGAGACGGGCAGGTTCGTTTCCCTCTGGGGGGCCATCAACAACTTCACCTGGATGCCGATCAACATCCACCGGCTCATCGCCAACATCGTCTTCGGCGGCACGATCGCCGCGGCGTACGCCGCCTTCCGCTTCCTGTCGGCGAGGACCGACGAAGAGCGCGCCCGCTACGACTGGATGGGGTACATCGGCAACTTCGTCGCCATCTCCGCCCTGATGGTGCTCCCCTTCGCCGGCTACTACCTGGGGCGCGAGATCTACGCCTTCAACCAGACCATGGGGATCACCATGATGGGGGGGTTCATGTCCTGGCTCTGGGTCGTGCAGGCCATCCTGATCGGGGTGCTCTTCATCGGCTCCAACTACTACCTCTGGCTCGGGATGGAGCGGATTCCCGGGTCCGAGCGCTATCGGCGCTACGTCCCCTATATGATCATGATCCTGGCGGCGGGGTTCATCGTCTGGGCCACGCCGCGCAACATCCCGGCGACGCCCGGTGAGATCCGGGCCATGGGGGGCACGTTCCACCCGGTCCTCGGGATCCTCGGCGTCATGTCCGCCAAGAACACGGCCGTCAACCTCATGATCCTCACCACCTTCCTCTCTTACCTCCTCTACCGGCGCGCCAACAAGCTCTCGGTCAAGTCCTGGGTCGGGCCGGGAATGGCTGTCCAGTGGGTGATCTTCGGCCTTGCCGCAGGCATCGTGACCTTTTACGGGATATACGGCTACTTCGTCGAGTCGATTGTCCGCATCGGCTTCTCTGTCTATCAGGTGCTGGCGGTCCTGGCGGCCATCGCGCTTGTCATGGCCATTGACATCCCGATGTTCCGTCGCGCGCGCTCCACGGGGACCATCCGCTGGGGACAGATCGCGCCGCGCTCCCAGTATGTCCTGATTCTCCTCGCCGTCACCTTCACCTGGCTCATGGGGCTCATGGGGTTCGCTCGCTCGGGCATCCGCCAGCACTGGCACGTCTACGGCGTGGTCCGGGACAGTTCCCCCGACGCGGTGACGCCAGCGCTCGGCTATGCGGCGAACATGATCACGGCGGTCACCATCGTCTTCTTTGCGATGGTCTTCTTTATCTTCTGGCTGGGCGGCCTGGCGGAGAAGGGCAAGGCCGAGGCGCATGAGCCTGCGCCCGCGATCGCGGGCGGCACTAACGACCACTAGCAACTCCGAGCGAATACGTGATACAAGGCGAGGGTGCTTCGCGTGCGGAGGGGGACAGAGTCCCCAGCCGAGGTAAGTAGGATGCGGATCCCGGTATCGGTGAAGGTCTCCGTCTTTGGCCTGGCAGTGATGGGGGGCTACACCTACTATGCCAACTCCATCCCCCAGATCCAGTCGAAGCCTCCGGAGGAGATCTCTCTGGAGGAGGGGAAAGTGAGCCCGGAGCAGCTCGCCCGAATCGGAGAGCAGATTTTCAAGGGGAAGGGGACCTGCGAGGTCTGCCACCGGATCGGCCAGGTGGGGGCGCGTGCGCCCGATCTGGCGGGGATCGGCACCCGGGCGGCCACCCGGAAGTCCGGGGCGAGTGCGATGGCCTACATCGTTGAATCTCTGCTGGATCCGGGGGCGTACGTGGTGGAGGGGTATCCGAACATGATGCCTCAGGTGGACCGGCCTCCCATCGGGCTGAACCGATCCGAACTCTGGGCGGTCGTGGCGTTTCTGGAGTCTCTCGGCGGCACCGTGGCAGTCAGGTTGGACGACATCCCGAAGACCGCCGGTGCCGCGTCCGGGGCGGGGGCCGCCGCGGTGGCCGAGCTCAAACTTCCCGGGGATCCCAAGGCGGGTCAGGCGGTGTTCATGGGCAAGGGCGCGTGCATAGCCTGCCACAAGGCCGGATCCATCGGCGCCTCGCCCGTTGGGCCTGACCTCTCCCAGATCGCCAAGATTCAGACCCCCGGGTACATCATGGCCAAGATCCTCGACCCCGCCGGGATGGGGACCGTGCCAGGCTACCCCCCCAACGTGATGCCTCCACTCTTAGGGCAGACTTTGACCGCCAGGGAGTACGTCGATCTGGTCTCGTTCCTCTTGACTCTGAAATGATGCGCATGAATTTCCTAAGGTCGGGCTCCGTTCAAGCGCTGCTCCAGGTCATCTCCGTGCTTGTCCTCGCGCTGTTGACCTTGCTCACGCTTACCATGCCGCTCGCTGCGCTTTGGTGGGTCTGGCGGTCAGCGTCCATCATTGCGCTAGCGATACTGCTCGCCTCAAACTCCCGCTTTGTTCGTTCGGTGTGTCTCATCGTCATCACGTTTTCGATGTTCGCGGCTTGGATCCAGCCACCCGCTCCGTGGAGCGTGGTCAAGCTCTTCATGGCGGTGGTGCTCCTTGCCGTCCTCGTGTATGTCTCTTCGGACTCCGATTCCTGGCGGGCGTTCCTCTCCCCTATCCGCTCAACGCTGGTAGACGATGGCAAGCGCCCGCTGCGCTACGCGGTGATGGTGCTCCTGCCGGTCGTGATCGGCTACTACGCGTACACTCAGGCGGCGCCGAAGATCGAGGCCCCGGTGGAGCTTCGGACGATCCATCCGGCGCCGCCGGGCTCCATCACCTTCCGGGGAAAGACCATCGACGTCCAGGGGCTCGACAACCCGCTCGGGAAGGACACTGCCAACTATGACAGGTACGTGGCCGAGGGGGCGGAGATCTACATCAAGAACTGTGTCTACTGCCACGGCGACAACCTGGACGGAGGTGGGCACTTTGCCCACGCCTTCAGCCCGCTTCCGGCCAACTTCCAGGACCCCGGGACCATCGCCATGCTCCAAGAGTCGTTCCTCTTCTGGCGGATCGCCAAGGGCGGCCCCGGGCTACCGAGGGAGTCCACGCCCTGGAACTCGGTCATGCCCGCCTGGGAGGACCGGCTTACCGAGGACGAAATCTGGAAGGTGATTATGTTCCTCTATGCGTTCACCGGCTACCAGCCCAGACGCTGGGAGGCTCACGCTAGCCTCTCCCCCTCACCTGTCCCCTCTCCCCGCTCGGGGGAGAGGGCAGGGAGCGGGGGCGCGGGGGTTCATCTCGTGCGCTCGATCTTGAACCCTGTGCCTGCAGCGGCTCAGCAGGCGGCGGATGCGGCCGCGGGGGAGGCCATCTACGACAAGCGCTGCGCATGGTGTCACGGTGTTGAAGGAAAAGGGGACGGCCCCGGGGCCGGGCATCTCGACCCCAAGCCGCGAGATTTCACGCGGGGCGCATACAAGATCCGCGCGACTGAGTCAGGGTATGTCCCCCTTGACCAGGATCTGTTTAAGGTCATTACGGACGGGATGCCGGGGACCTCGATGCCGCCCTGGAACGCCTTGCCGAAGCAGGATCGGTGGAACCTGGTGGCCTACCTGAAGACCTTCGCCTCGGACAGCTTCGAGGAGGAGCCGGAAGTGGTCGAGCTTCCCGAAGAGGTGCGCTCCTCACCGGAGTCCCTCGCGCGGGGGAAAGAGATGTTCGAGGCGATTGAGTGCAACAAGTGCCACGGCGACGCGGGCCGGGGCGATGGCCCGTCGGCTCCCGAGCTCGAGGACGACTGGGGGAACCCCATCCGTCCGGCGAACCTGACCAAGCCGTGGACCTTCAGGGGAGGGAGCAGCGCGAAAGAGATTGCGACCCGCCTGGCGACCGGCCTCATGGGCACCCCCATGCCCTCGTTCTTCGACAGCGTGGAGTTTCCGGAGGACATCTGGCACCTGGCCAACTACGTGAAGTCCCTCGGGCCGGTGGACCCCCGCTTCGCCACCATCCTCCCGGTCAAGGCGATCGGGGGGGAGATCCCTGAGGACCCGAACGCCCCGTTCTGGAGTGAGCAGGCGTCGGCCAACTTCCCGCTGGCCGGCCAGGTGATCGTGGACCCCCGGAACTTCGCCCCGTCCGTTGATATGATCAGCGTCCGGGCCGTCTATTCGGAGGCCGAGATCGCCTTCCACCTGACTTGGGACGATCCGACGGCCTCAACCCCGGCCCCGGAGCAGAAGACCTTCGCCGATGCTGTCGCTCTCCAGTTCCCCCTTGAGTCGCAGGCCGGCCTCGAGCGCCCCTACGTGCTCATGGGAGACGGGAGTGAGCCGGTCTACCTCCTGCGCTGGACCTCGGAGGGAGGGGTGGGGGAGGCCAACGCCTCGGGGGTCGGGAAGCTGACGCCACAGGCCGGCGAAGCGGTCCAGGCCAGGGGGTCGGCGGTCTTTTCCGACGGCCAGTACCGCCTGGTCATCAAGCGCCCGCGCGCGACGCCCGATCAGAACGACACGGCGTTTCCCACGGGGGAGTTTCTCTCGGTGGCCTTCATGGCGTGGGACGGCGGGGTGGGAGAAACCGGCAGCAAGATGTCGTTCTCGTCGTGGTATCATCTCAGGCTGGAAGAGGCGGGCTCGACGCGACCGTATATCATTCCTCCGCTGGCAGTCCTGCTCACCGTGGGGCTCCAACTCCTCCTGGTGCGCCGCGCGCGGCAGGGGGGCCAGGGAGGCTAAGGAGGAGCGATCGATGACTAAGTGGATGACCGGAATCGGGGCACTGGTCCTGGCGGCCGTGCTCATCATCCCGGGGACCTCCAGCGAGGTCACCGCTCGGGGCGGAGGGTCAATCGTCGGGGAGGTGAAGTTCGTCGGGACCCCGCCGAAGCCCAAGGCCCTCAAGATCAACAAGGATACCAAGGTCTGCGGGAAGGGAAAACAATCCGAAGCGCTCGTGGTCGGGTCGAACAAAGGGATCCAGTGGGCCGTGGTGTCGCTCGCCGATGGCAAGGGCCCTGTCGCGAAACCGAAGAAAAGACCTGTTCTGGACCAGAAGGGGTGCCAGTTCAAGCCCCACGTCCTCCTGGTGCCGGCAGGCGCCAAGGTGAATGTCCTGAATCCGGACGGGGTGCTCCACAACATCCACTCCTTCGCGATGGTCAACCGCTCAATCAACAAGGCCCAGCCCAAGTTCAAGAAGAAAATGGCGGTGCGGTTCGGCAAGAAGCCCGAGATCATCAAGGTGCAGTGCGATGCCCATAGCTGGATGTCGGCCTGGATCGTCGTGATCGGGCACCCTCACTACGCGGTGACCGATGAGAACGGCGCGTTCCGGCTCGAAAACGTGCCGCCCGGGAAGCACAAGGTGGAGGTCTGGCACGAAACGCTGGGCAAGATGACGAAGCTGGTCGAGGTCAGGGCCGGGGCCGAAACGAAGGTCGCCTTCAAGCTGGCGAAGAAGTAGCTGGCCAGAAACGAAAGCACGGAGACTTGACAAGGAACTTCTATGCCCAGGATACTAATGCGTTGGCCCTAAAGGAATAGGCCAATTAATCTAGGCGCGGCGGGAAGGACGAGGATGAGGGCATGATGAGCTGGCTTCCGGAGAACGTCTCGACCTACGGGGCGGATATCGACTTCATTTTCTACCTCATCTACTACATCACTGCCGCGGTGTTTGTTCTCGTCACGGTGTTGATGGTCGCCTTCCTGATCATGTACCGGCATCGTGAAGGACGCCGCGCGGCCTACAGCCACGGGAACACGGCGTTGGAGATCATCTGGACTGTCGTCCCGGCTGTGATCCTGATCGTGCTGACGTTCGTGAGCATGCCGAGCTGGGCGCGGATCAAGATCCAGATCCCGGAGAGCGACTTGAAGATCCGGGTGACCGCCAAGCAGTTCAACTGGGAGGTCCAGTACCCCGGCCCCGACGGCACGTTCGACACCGACGACGACAAGGTGTTCGACAACGAGATTCACGTGCCCGTTGCGAAGCCGGTCGTGCTCGGGCTCAGGTCCAGGGACGTCATTCACAGCCTCTTCCTTCCCGAGCTGAGATTCAAGCAGGACGTGGTCCCGGGCCGGGAGATCCTCCAGTGGTTCGAGGCGATCAAACCGGGGAAATACGAGATGCCGTGCGCGGAGCTCTGCGGGTTCGGGCACTCCGGGATGAAGGGCTGGCTCTACGTCCACACCCCGGAGGAGTACGCGCAATGGGTGAAGGAAGAGTGGCCGTGACCTCTCCGAAAGGAGCTTGTGGGCGATGAGTGACTCTGTGACGGCCGCCGTGGCCACGCATGAACTCCACGTTCACCACGAGGAGCTGGGGTTCTGGCGGACCTACGTGTTCTCCACCGACCACAAGATGATCGGGCGGCAGTTCCTCTTCCTGGGGTTGTTCATGGCGATCATCGCGGGCCTCATGGCCATGCTGATACGCTGGGAGCTCGCATGGCCCGAGACCGCGGTCCCGGGCCTCTGGTGGCTCCCCGAGCCCCACTTCTACGAGGGGATCATCCCGCCAGAGACCTACAACATGCTCTTCACCATGCACGGCACGCTGATGATCTTCTTCGTGATCATGCCGGTCATGGTGGGAGGCTTCGGGAACTTCCTGATCCCGCTCATGGTCGGAGCCCGGGACATGGCCTTCCCCCGCCTCAACATGCTGTCGTTCTGGGTGGGGCTCGCCTCGGGGCTCGTGATGCTGTCGGGCTTCTTCGTCCCCGGCGGACACGCGGCGAGCGGCTGGACCGGCTACGCCACGCTCTCCGCCAAGGCGGAGTATACCGGCGTGGAGTGGGGGCAGAACCTCTGGCTGATCGGCCTCTTTCTCCTGGCGGTCTCGTCCATGATGGGCTCGATAAACTACGTCACGACCATCATCAACCTGCGGGCGCCCGGGATGACGCTCTTCCGCTTGCCGCTGGTGATCTGGTCGCTCTTCATCACCGCGATCCTCCTGCTGCTCGCCCTGCCGGTCTTGACGTCGGCTGCGGCCATGCTCCTCTTCGACCGCACCCTCGGCACCCACTGGTTCCTCCCCGAGGGCGGGGGCGAGCCGCTCCTCTGGCAGCACCTCTTCTGGTTCTTCGGCCACCCGGAGGTCTACATCCTGGTCCTGCCAGCCATGGGCGTCACCTCCGACGTCCTCTCCACCTTCTCGCGCAAGCCGATCTTCGGGTACCGGGCCATGGCGTACTCCATGATCAGCATCGCCTTCCTCTCCTGGATCGTCTGGGGGCACCACATGTTCATCAGCGGCATGAACCCGAGGATCGCGATGGCCTTCATGCTCTCGACGATGGTGATCGCGGTTCCGTCGGCGATCAAGACGTTCAACTGGCTGGGGACGCTGTGGAGAGGGGACATCCACTTCACCACGCCGATGCTCCACACCCTGGGGTTCGTCTCCACCTTCGTGATCGGAGGGCTCTCCGGTATCTTCATGGCGAGCACCCCGGTGGATATCTTCATCCACGACACCTACTTCATCGTGGCGCACTTCCACTACGTGGTGGCCGGGATCATCTTCACTATGTTCGCCGCCACCACCTACTGGTTCCCCAAGATGTTCGGCCGCATGATGAACGAACTGCTGGGGAGGATCCACTTCGTCCTCACCTTCATCTTCTTCAACCTCACCTTCTTCCCGATGCACTTCCTCGGGGTGGGCGGGATGATGCGGCGGATCTACAACCCGTTGCAGTACGAGTTCATCGAACCGATGCAGTGGATCAACGTGTTCGAGACGAGGGCCGCGCTGCTGCTTGGAGCTACGCAGCTTATCTTCATCGCCAACTTCTTCTGGAGCCTCCTCGCCGGGAAGATGGCGGAGCGGAATCCCTGGCAGGCGAACACGCTGGATTGGGCGGCCCCCTCGCCGCCCCCGCATCTCAACTGGGGCGAGCGGGTTCCGACTGTCTACCGCGGACCGTACGAGTACAGCTCGCCTGAGGTCCCGGAGGATTACCTGCCGCAGAATCGGCTCTTGGAGGCGTCCGTCCGGGCGGCCGGGCACTGAGCGCGATGGCTGAGCGCGTTCAGCTGTGCGGCTTCGCCCGGCGGTCCGGTCGACTGTGGGTGCACGGGCTGGCGTTGCTCCTGTGCGCGGCCACCCTCGTTCTGCTTCTCTTCGGGGGGTTGGTCACGACCACGGGCGCCGCGCTGGCCGTTCCGGATTGGCCCACCACGTTCGGGTACAACATGTTCCTCTACCCGTGGGCGAAGATGGTGGGCGGGATCTTCTACGAGCATAGCCACCGGCTCGTGGGGTCAGTGGTCGGCCTCCTGACGATCGCGGTCGCCCTGGCGCTCTGGGTCGCAGAGCCCCGGCGCTGGGTCCGCTGGCTCGGCCTCCTCGCGCTGCTTCTCGTCACTGTCCAGGGGTTGTTGGGGGGGTTCAGGGTCCTCTTCCGCAGAGAAACGCTGGCGGTCCTGCACGGCTCTCTGGCGCCGGTGTTCTTTGCCCTGACGGCCTGCCTGGCGCTCGTGACCTCCCTCACGTGGGCTGAGGAGCCTCGGGTGGCCCGGAGCGCCGGTGACGTCCCGCTCAAATGGCTCGCGCTCTCCACCACCGGTCTGCTGTTCCTGCAGATCGTTTTGGGGGCGCTGTTGACTCATCTCGGCCGGCAGCTCGAGGGACATCTCTTAGGGGCCGTCGTGCTCACGGCGCTGATCCCCGCACTCGCTCTGCGGGCCCTGAAACACGATAGCGACCATCCCTGGCTCGGCCGCCTGGGCCTCTGGCTCGCAGGGCTCCTGGCGATCCAGCTTGCCCTGGGCGTCGGGGCCTACCTCTATCGGTTCACCGGCGTCCCCATCGCGTTGGGCGAGATTTGGGGATTGGCGATCCCAGTCGCCCACCGGTTGGCGGGAGCGCTGCTTGTGGCCGTGAGTCTGGTATTCACCCTTCAAGTGTTCCGTCTTCTGGGGGCCCCGCTGGCTTCGACCTCCGGTCGGGCCGTCCTGTCCGAGTAGCAGGCTGTATGATACCTCCAACCCAAACCCTGGAGCTGGTGCTCACGCGCGAACGTCGGCGGGCCGTGGATTTCCTGGTCCTCATCAAGCTGCGAGTCGTCCTGATGGTCCTGGTGACGACGCTGGTGGGCTTCTACCTGGCCTCCTCGGGCGGGCTCGACTATCTCCGGCTGCTCTCCACCCTGCTCGGAACGGCCCTGGCGGCTGCGGGGACCATGGCGCTGAATCAGGTTGTCGAACGGGAGGTGGATGCGCGGATGGAGCGCACCCGGTCCCGTCCACTCCCGGAGGGGCGGCTTTCGCCAGCTGAGGCGCTGGTGTTCGCCGGAACGATCACCGTGGCAGGCCTCGTGTGCATGCTGGTCGCGGTCGGCCCGCTTGCCGGCCTGGTGACGGCCGCCACGGTTGGCCTCTACCTCTTTGCCTATACCCCGCTGAAGCTCAGGAGCTCTCTCTGCATGGTCGTGGGAGCGATCCCCGGGGCGTTGCCGCCGGTAATCGGATGGGTCGCCGTGCGGGGGGAGCTCGGTGTCGGGGCCGGCGTGCTGTTTGCGATCCTGTTTCTGTGGCAGCTCCCCCACACGCTCGCGATCGCCAGGCTCCATCAGCACGACTACGCGCGAGGAGGGATTCGGGTGCTCCCTGTGGTGGACCCTGATGGCACCAGCACCGAGCGTCAGATCGTGGCCGGCTGCCTGGCGCTGCTTACGGTGGGTCTCCTGCCGACGCTGATCGGGCTGGCCGGGCCGGTCTACTTCGTCGGGGCCTTCGTCCTGGGTTTGGGATTTCTCGGTTGCGGGGTCTTCCAGGCCTTTACCCGATCGGCGTCTGCTGCCCGCCGGCTCCTGTTCGCCTCGCTCCTCTACCTGCCGACGGTTTTGCTGCTGATGGCGCTCGACAAGGTGGGGGCGTGATGTCGGCGCCTGTGGGCCACTCCTCGTTCCGGGTCCGCAACCGGCGCGTGGCGGGTGTCTTGATCGGCTGGGTTGTGTTCCTGATGATCGCCTCGTTTATCGTGGCCTGGGTGCGCTGAGATGCCCGCCGAGAGCCCGGTCCTCGACGATCTGCGGGCCGATATCGGCCGGATCCCCACGGGGCCTCCACCCGAGGTTGGAGGGGGTGACGACAGGCCGCCTCAGCCCGAACCCGAGCGGAAACCGGTAATCGAAAACGCCAAGCTCGGCATGCTGATGTTTCTCGGGGCGGAGACCATGTTCTTCGGCGGGTTGATCGCCGCCTTTCTGGTCATGCGCCTCGGGGCACCAGCCTGGCCTCCTCCCGCGCAGCCACGCTTGCCGGTCGCGGTGACGGGGCTTAACACCCTCGTCCTGCTCGCCTCGAGCTTCACCCTGGCGCGGGCGCTCCGGGCCATCCGTCGCGGCGACCAGGCGGGCCTCTGCCGGGGCCTCGCCTGGACGGCCGCGCTCGGGGCGATCTTTCTCGGCGTCCAGGGGTATGAGTGGGGGCGGCTGGTGACCTTCGGGCTCACCCTCTCCTCGGGGCTGTACGGGGCCACCTTCTACACCTTGATCGGGACCCACGGCTTCCATGTGCTCGCCGCGCTCGTCACGCTGTCCGTCGTCTGGCTTCTGGCGAAGCGGGGACAGTTCACGGCGCGGAACTACCTGGGGGCATCGGTCTCCGGGATGTTCTGGCACTACGTGGTCGCCCTCTGGCCGATCCTCTACACGCTCGTCTACCTCGCGTGAGGCCGGAGGGCCTGTGCTGATTCAAAAGGAGCCTCGACAGTGAGCAACATCAGTACGGCACACGTGGCTCTGGAGCCGGCAGAGTCGCCCCTGACGCCAGAAAGCTGGGGGAAGCTCGGTATGTGGATCTTCCTGGTCGGGGATGCCATGGGGTTCGGCACGCTGCTCGCCGGGTATGGCGCCGCTCGGTACGGGAGCGCCGACTGGCCCATCCCCTACGAGCGCCTCGGCATTGCCCTCACCGCGTTTATGACCTTTCTCCTGATCTGCTCGAGCGTCACCATGGTGAAGGCGCTGGAGGCGGTCAAGAAGGAGAACAAGCAGCAGGCGCTCGTCTACCTGGCCTTGACCGTCCTCGGCGGGGCGCTCTTCCTCGGGCTGCAGGCCTTCGAGTGGACGGAGCTCATCCTTGAAGGGCTGATGATCTGGGGAAACCCGTGGGGCGCCTCCCTGTTCGGGACCACGTTCTTCCTCATCACGGGGTTCCACGGCCTCCACGTGGCCGGCGGGGTCATCTACCTCTCCGTCATGGTGGCGTTGGTGGCCCGAGCCCGTGACTGGGGCTGGACGTACAACGTCGTTGAGATCACGGGCCTCTACTGGCACTTCGTCGATCTGGTGTGGATCATGGTGTTCACCTTCGTCTACCTTCTCTAGGGATCGGGGTCCGGTGAGGATGGCCCCCTCACCCTTCCCTCTCCCCCGTCGAGGGGGAGAGGGCTCAAGGTGAGGGGGTTGGAGAGACACGGGACATTAGCAATCAAGTCGTCAAGAGCTGGAACCGCGAGGAGAGCACGATGGCGACCGGGCACAAGGCTCCGAACTACTGGGCAATCTGGGGTTGGCTGTTTATCCTGACGGTGATTGAGGTGGTGGTGATCTTCCTCCCGCTGGCGAGGGTGTTCATCGCGATCCTGCTGATTTCGCTGGCGATCTCCAAGGCCGTCCTGGTCGCGATGTTCTTCATGCACCTCAGGTTCGAGTATCGCACCCTCAGCCTGATCGCCGTTGTCCCGCTCATCCTCGGCGCCCTGCTCGTGTTCAGCCTCGTCCCCGACCACTCCGCGGTCGCGCACCGGACCGCCGAGACAATCAAACCGGCCTCCGCCGAAGCGCACTGATGCCCGGGAGATGATCGTTCCGACGCCGTGCTTCATGTCAGGGGCGTACGACAGGTCCTCGCGCGCGCGGTCAGGCTCAGGTGCCCCCGCTGCGGGCTCGGCCTGCTCTTCCGTGGGCTCTTCGCCATGCGTGCCCGCTGCCCGGTCTGCCACCTTCGGTTCGAGCGGGAGTCCGGGTACTTCGTCGGCGCAATCTATATCAACTATGCCGCCACGGTGTTCGCCGTGATGGCCGGCTACTTCGTCCTCGATGGCCTCATCGGGCTTTCGCTCAGACGCCAGCTCGCCCTGTGGGGGACATTCAGCGTCGTCTTCCCGCTCTGGTTCTTCCGCTACAGCAAGAGCCTGTGGCTCTCGCTGGACAACTTCTTCGACCCGGAAGGAGGGCAGTGATGAACCCTGTCGAACGCGGGAGCCACGACCGCTAAGCGCGCCGCCAACCCGGGAGGGGAGCATGTACCGACACATCTACGTGCCTGTGGACAACTCGGAGTACTCGAACCGCGCC
>JBHIBG010000052.1:0-18176 GCA_046758965.1 Methylomirabilia bacterium
CGGGCCTCCGGGTGCGAATCTTCCCGAGGCCGGCTCTATGGAGGAATACCACTTTCCCGAAGGGATGCCGCACCGGACCGGCCAAGCGCGGCTTCGGGAGCTCGCGGTCTTCGTACACCCCTCTTCCGACCACACCCTCGTAGTGAAAGGCCGGGTCCTGTTGCTCTCCCGGGAGGTCGCGCCGGACAGCCTGGTCGCGATAGGTGTTGCGCGGGAGTTCTGGTGGCAACGGAGTTGGGGGGAGTGGTGGCGGCGGCGTTGACCATGCCGCCGGGCCCAGCGGGTGGCGTCGGGCACCCGGATACCCGTCGAAGACGGAATGTATCCGGGTCAGGGGCTGCTCGCCGCGACAGCACCCGCGGGCCCGGTCGGCAACCCCTCTGACGAGTTTCGGATGCAGATTAGGAACTACGCGTGGCGGCGGCGATGGCGTCCCCGAGAAGCGAGCCGAGCTCGTCGATCTGCCCGCGCTCTACGATAAGGGGCGGGCCGATCATGAGCAGGTCGGCGGCTCCGTCCGCCTGGCCGTCTAAGGCATAGACCACGAGCCCTCTCTGGAGCGCCTCCCGCTGGATCGACTGTGCCGTGCGCCGCTCGGGCGGGTAGGGACGCTTGCTCTCCCGGTCCTGGACGATCTCCACCGCGGCCAGAAGGCCGAGGCCGCGGACGTCCCCGACCCCGGGGAGGTCCAGGAGCCTCAGGAGCCGATCATGGAGGTAGGCCCCGAGGATACTGGCCTGCCCAACGAGCCGGTGCCCCTCCACGTACCGAAGCACCGCCAGGGCAGTGGCGGCGACCAGCGGGTGGTGGCTGTACGTGAAGCCGTGGGGGAATCCGCCGCCGCCCCTGACGGTGTCGGCGATCTCGCCCTTCACCAGGAGGGCGCCGCCGGGCAGATAGCCGCTGGTCAGCCCCTTTCCGGTCGTGATGATGTCCGGGCGTACATTCCAGTGCTCGATGGCAAACCACCGCCCCGTCCGCCCCATGCCGCACATCACCTCGTCGGCGATGAAGAGGACGCCGTGCCGATCGCAGATATCGCGTGTGATCCGGTAGTAGTCGGGCGGCGGCACGACCGCGCCGGCAGACGCTCCGATGACCGGCTCGGCGATGAAGGCGGCGACCGTGTCCGGTCCTTCTTCGACGAGCTTCGCCTCCAGGGCCCGGCAGCATTCGAGTGAGCAGGCTGGACCGCAGCCGGGCAGAGCGCAGCGGTACGCGTAGGGGGCGGGGATGTGAGGCATGCCGACGAAGAGCGGAGCGAAGTTCGCGCGCAGGGCGGGGCGGCCCGAGATTGCCAGGGCGCCGAGGGTGGCGCCGTGGTAGGACGGCCAGCGAAAGATGACCTTGTGGCGCCGGGATTCGCCCCTTGCCAGGTGATACTGGCGAGCGAGTTTGATGGCGGTTTCAGTCGCCTCAGAGCCGCCGGAGACCAGGTAGAGCCTGGCATCCTCCACGGGCGCTCGTCTTGCCAGCTCATCGGCCAGCGCCTCGAGCGCCGAGGTCGTGAACTGGGTGCCGTGGACGTAGGGACAGTGCCTGGCCTGCTCCCGGATCGCTTCGGTAATCTCGGGGACTCCGTGCCCGACCGTCACGACGATGGCGCCGCCGGAGGCATCCAAGTATCGCCGGCCATCGGCATCGTAGAGATAGAGGCCCTCACCCCTGACGATCTCGGGGTACTCCCAACCCGAAAGCCTCCGCCGGAAGACGTGGCTCACGCGACTCCTCACAACGGCAGATACGAGCTCACCAACCTGCCGGCGGGAACGCGGGCCGCGGCGAACCGGTTGAGGCGGAACGGGTTGCGGTTGATGGTCGTCCGGCCATCGGCGATCAGCTCGGCCATGAGCTCTCCCACCGCGGGCGCCAGCTTGAAGCCGTGGCCGCTCATCCCGGCGGCAATGTAGAACCCCCGGAGCGGGGACTCGTCCAGGATCGGCATCCAGTCAGGGGTGATGTCGAAGGCCCCGGCATAGCCGCGCTGATACTCCCCGTCGACGAGAGGGGGCAGGGCCTGGCTGGTCCGCTCGAGGGCGAGGGCTGCCTCCTCGAACTCCACCTCGCTTCCCAGGAGCTCCGGGTCCATGGGATGCTGGGTTTCGTCCTCGGTCAGGGAGCCGGTCAGGGTGAGGTTGCCGGTCTCCGGCCTGGCGTAGGCGCCTCCCGCCAGGTCCAGATACACGGGGTGGGGAGGCCCGAACGTGGCCGGGCGCTTGACGGCGAAGACCGGGTGGCGCCCGACCACGATGGGGAGTTCCACGTGGGCCAGTCGCGCCACGGCCGAGGCCCAGAGCCCCGCGGCGTTCACGATCACCGGAGTGTCGATGGTCTCCCCGGAGGCGAGGGTGATGCCGAGGATCCGGTCGCCCGCCTCCCGGATCTCGGTGGCCTCGGCGCCCTGCTCGACAGTGACTCCACGATCCCTCGCGGCTGTCGCGTAGCCCAGGGTCACACCTGTGGGATCGCCGTAGCCCGAGTCAGGCTCGTAGACAAACCCGCTCAACCTTTCGGGGTTGATGCGCGGCTCGACCTTCAGCGCTTCCTCGGGGTTCAGGAGCTCGGCCCTGATCCCGAGTGCCTCCCGGATCTGCATGCCCTTCCTGAGAGCGGGAAGCATCGCCTCAGAGAGCCCGATCAAGGCCCCGCACCGGACGTACCCGGACTCGCCCCCGACGAGTTCCGTGAAGCCCTGGAAGATCCTCAACGACCTGACGACCATCTGGCTGGCTTCCCGGGTGGGGTAGAGCTGTCGGATGATCCCGACCGAGCGCCCGGTGCCTCCCGAGGCGAGGAACCGCTTCTCCAGCACCACGACCTGTGTGATCCCGCGCTCGGCGAGGTGGTAGGCGAGGCTCGCCCCCGTGACCCCACCGCCGATTATGACCACGTCCGCCGTCCGCGCCACCGACTACTCCAGGGAGATGCGCCGGCCGATTCTCGCGGCCAGCGCCCGATCGTAGGCCAGGCGCGCGGTCACCGCATCTTCCAGGGCGAAGCCCACCGACTTGAAGAGGGTAATCTCCTCCCGGCTCGTGCGTCCGGGCCTGGCGCCGGTCACCAGCTCTGCCAGCTCAGCGGTCACGTGCCCCAAGGTGATCGCGCCTTCCTGGATCGGAATCAGGAGATCGCCTGCCTCCGCCTGCGCTCCGGCGTAGGTATCCACGAACACGCGAGCCCGCTTCACGGTCTCGGTGTCCACCTCCCGGGTCTCGGGCCGAAAGGCGCCGACGGCATCAATGTGGGTGCCCGGTCTCAGATCCTTTCCCTCGAAGAGCGGGGTGGGGGAGGTCGTGGCACAGGTGACCAGGTCGGCCTGGTCGACCGCCTCCCGGGCGCTCGGGGCGAGTTCGACCGGAACGCCGAGCTGCTCGGCCATGCTCTCCGAAAACGCTCGGGCCCGCTCGGGAGTTCGTCCCACCACGAGCACTCGTCCCAGCGTCAGGACCACGGCCAAGGATCTCAGCTGTAAGCCGGCCTGGAAGCCTGCCCCGAAGCAGGCGACGACGCGTGACTCGCGCCGCGCCAGAACTCGCGCCGCAAGAGCCGATACGGCCCCGGTGCGGATTCCGGTCAGGAAGCCGCCCTCCATCAGGGCCAGTGGGGCCCCGGTGTCGAGCTCCAGCAGGAGGTAGGAGGCGTAAAGCGTCGGCAGTCCGCGCTCGCGGTTTCGGTGGTAGACCGTGATCAGCTTGCTGCCGAGGGCGCGGGATTCCAGGAGGGCGGAGGGCATCACCAGGAGGAGCCCGTCGGGGAGGACGGTCCCTTGACGCGGGAGCATCCGGAAGGATCCGCTGGCGTACTGGCGGAAGGCTGACTCGACGGCCGGGATGACCTCGGCTGGGGTGAGCAGGCGCGCCAGATCCCGCCGACTCAGCACGAGCATCCGGAAGCTCTACTTTTCGCCCAGGTAGGACTTCCTGACCAAGTCGCTCTTGAGGAGGTCCCTGGCTGAGTCATGGAGGACGATCTGGCCCGTCTGGATGACGTATCCCCGATGCGCGACCCTCAGGGCCATGCGGGCGTTCTGCTCCACCAGAAGGATGGTGGTCCCCTGAACATTGATGTTCTGGATGGTCTCGAAGATGGTCTCCACCAGGATCGGGGAGAGGCCCATGGAGGGCTCATCGAGGAGGAGCACCTTGGGACGGGCCATGAGCGCCCGCCCCATCGCCAGCATCTGTTGCTCTCCCCCTGAGAGCGTCCCCGCGACCTGACCGAGGCGCTCTTTGAGGCGGGGGAAGAGGGCGAAGGCCCGCTCCATGTCCCGCTGGACCTCGTGGTCCGTCCGGATGAAGGCACCCATCTCGAGATTTTCGAGGACCGTCATGCGAGGGAAAATGCGGCGCCCCTCCGGGGACTGGGCGATGCCGAGGCGGACGACCCGGTCCGGGGGAAGCCCGTCAATACGTTGGCCACTCAGGGCGATGGTTCCCTGGCGGGGCTTGAGGAGCCCGATGATGGTCTTCAGCGTGGTGGTCTTGCCGGCACCGTTGGCTCCGATGAGGGTGACAATCTCCCCCCCCTTGACCTCGAAGGAGATCCCTCGGAGGGCTCGGATGCTCCCGTAATAGGTGTGGATGTCGTGGAGCTCAAGCACCGGTCAGCTCCTGCTCGTAGCCCTTGCCCAGGTAGGCTTCGATGACCTTGGGGTCCTTCTGGACCTCCGCCGGAGGGCCCTCGGCGATCTTCACGCCGTAGTCCAGGACGGTCACCCGGTCCGAGATTCCCATGACGACCTCCATCCGGTGCTCGATGAGGAGGATCGTGAGGCCCAGCTCGCGGCGGAGCCGGCCGATGAACTCGGTGAGCTCTTCGGCCTCCATCGGATTCATCCCGGCCGTGGGCTCGTCCAGGAGGAGGAGCTTGGGCTCTGTCGCCAGCGCCCGCGCGATCTCCAACCGCCGCTGATCTCCGTAGGGGAAGTGCCTGGCCAGGGTGTCCTGGCGCCCTGCGAGGCCGACGTACTCCAAGAGTTCGAGCGCACGGGCTTTGGCCCGCTTCTCCTCCTTCACCACCCACGGGGGGCGGAAGATCGCGCCGGCCCACGTGGTGCCGAGCCGGCAGTTCATTCCGACCCTGACGTTGTCTAGGGCCGTCATGTTGGTGAAGAGCCTGATGGTCTGGAAGGTCCGGGCGATGCCCAGGGCCGTCACGTGATGCGGCCTGAGCGGGCCGATGTCGCGGCCGTTGAAGCGGATCAGCCCGGTGGAGGGCTTGAACAGGCCGGTCACCATGTTGAAGAACGTGGTCTTCCCCGCCCCGTTGGGGCCGATGAGGCCGGCGATCATTCCCCGGTCGATCGTGAAGTCCAGCTCGTTGACAGCGACCAGGCCGCCGAAGCTCTTGGTGACCTTCTCGCCTTCCAGCAGGGCCGCCATGGCTACGAGGCCTCCTCGGGTTGCTCCTCGCCCGCGTGCAGCTCAGCGGCTCGCTGCGCGCTGGGGAAGAGCCCCTCCGGTCGGAACACCATGACTACGATCAGGGTTGACCCGAAAAACAGCCAGCGCCAGAGCTGAAGGTCTACCCGCTGGAGGTATGGGATGTGCAGCAGCTCGCCAACTCCCTGGACCATCTGGGTGGACTGGGCCAGGACCACCCGGTCGAAGAACATGATGAAGATGCCGCCGATGATGACTCCCTTGATATTTCCCATCCCCCCCAGGATCACCATGCAGAGGAGGATGACGGAGACCTGGAAGCGGAAGAGCTCGGGGAAGATAGCCTGGAGCTTCGCCGCGTAGATGGCTCCCGCAAAGCTGGAGAAGGAGGCGCCGAGGGCGAAGGCGAGGAGCTTGGTTCGGATGGGGTCCACGCCCATGCACGAGGCCGCGGTCTCGTCCTCCCGGATAGCCATCCAGGCTCGGCCGAGGCGCGAGTCCTCCAGCCGGCGGCTTCCGAATACGACGAATACGCCGACAGCCAGGATGAGGAAGTACCACGGCGTGGGCTCAAAGCCGAACTCGTAGCCGAACAGGTGGGGGCGCCCCACCGGGTTGAGGCCCTGGATCCCGTTGGTGAGGTTGAAGTGCTCCACGAGGACAAACGGGCCGATCTTGATGGTCACGTCAAAGAGGTTCCGCATCGTGAGCGGAATGATCTCGCCGAAGGCGAGGGTGATGATCGCCAGGTAGTCTCCCCGGACGCGGAGGGTGGGGGCCCCGATGAGGATGCCGAAGAGGGCGGCGATGGGAATCCCGACGAGCATGGCCAGCCAGAAGTCGAGCTCGATGCCGTGGGGGGGCCAGGTGAGAACCCCGGTCGCGTAGGCCCCGATGGCGAAGAAGGCCGCATAGCCGAGGTCCAGCAGCCCGGCGTACCCGACCACCATGTTGAGACCGAGCGCCAGGATGACGAAGATGGAGGCATCCGTGAAGGCATTGAGAGTCTGGAGACGGAAGGCCGTGTCGAGGAACGGGTAGGCAAGAAGGGCAACAGTGAGGACGGTCCAGCTGACAGTCCGTCGGACCGCCACGGGAAGCGCGGCCCACCCGGTGAGGTGCCCGATTCGACCTGAGACCCCAGTCCGCCTCCGGCGCGTGGTCTCGGCTTTTGCGGGCTGATCCATTGGGTAGGTGTCCTAGGTTGCGTCTTCTCGCGAATTCTGCAGGGATCTGTTGAGTCTTCGCAGGCCAGCACTTGCGCCGTGCCGAGAACCGAGCAGATCAAGGACGCAGGGAGGAGCCGACCGGAGGCGTACTCCCCGTACGTTGAGGATCGGCGACGACCGCCCGATGACCAACGGCCGAAGGCCATCCTTGGCGGGCACCCACGAAGTGGGTCGTGCGATGGTTATCGGCACGGCGCTAGAACTTCTCGGGGGGCTTCTCCCCCATGATCCCCCAGGGCCGGAACACCAGCGTGAGGATCAGCATCGAGAAGACCACGACCCGGGTCCACGCGGAGGAGAGGTACTGGTCGCTGAAGGCCGAGAGGAAGCCGATGAAGTAGCCTCCGATGAGCGCTCCCGGGATGTTTCCGATCCCCCCGAGGACTGCAGCGGTGAAGGCCTTGAGCCCCGCGTCGAACCCCATGAAGTAGCGGCCCGAGTTCAGGTACATCCCAACCACCATCCCCGCCGCTCCCGCGAGAGCCCCGCCGATGAAGAAGGTGCTCATGATGACCCGCTCGACGTTCACCCCCATGATGGCGGCCGCCTCACGGTCCTGGGCCACGGCGCGGATGGCCTTGCCCATCTTCGTCTTCTGGATAAAGACCATGAGGCCGATGAGGAGGGGCACGACCGTGGAGAAGAGGAAGACATCCTTGGTGGTGAATAGGATGAAAGTCTCCTCGCCGAGGGCGTACTGCGCCAGGTTGATGGTGGGGAAGATGTTGGGGTAGAGGATCTGGGTGGGGCCGTACCAGTTCTGCATGATGTTCTCGAGGACGAAGGCGGCTCCGATGGCGGTGATGAAGGCGGCGACTCGGGGCGAGTTGCGCAGCGGCTTATAGGCGATCCGGTCGATCGTGGCGTTCAGGACCCCGCAGCAGACCATGGTGATCCCCATGACCACCGGGATCATCCATACCAGGTGGTACCAGGCGAGGGAGACGATGAGGGACTGGGGGACGTTCAGCCAGATGAGGAGCGTCAGGGAGATGTAGAAGCCCATGGCAAAGACGTCGCCGTGGGCAAAGTTGATCAGCTCGATGAGGCCATAGACCATCGTGTAGCCGAGGGCGATGACAGCTAGGTAGGAGCCGGTGGTGAGGCCGTTGATGAGCTGCTGGAGGAGGATTTCGGTGCCGGTCATGAGAGGAAACGGAGGGGGGCCGGACTTGGTCCGGCCCCCCCCGGAGGGTCAGCTATTTCGGACAGTTATTCGGATACATGGTCCCGCTGATGCCATACACGAACTTCCACTTGCCACGTTCAACGGTCCAGGCGACCATGTCGGTGCGGGTCGTATCGCCGTTATGGTCGAAGCTGAACCTACCGGTTACGCCCTCAAAATTCCTGGTGTTGCGGAGCGCCCGAACGATCTTGCCCCGGTCCTTGACGCCGGCCCGCTTGATGGCGTCCAGCGTCACGATGGCCGCGTTGTAGGCGTACAGGGCCCACCCGATAGGCTCCTCCCCATACTTCTTGAGGTAATCGTTATAGAACTTCCTGCCGACCTGGGTCGGAAGCTGGTCCGGCGGGAACGCGGCGAAGGTGATGAGCACATTGCCGTTCACCGCCGCCGGGGTCGCCTGCTCGATCAGGCCGGGGGAGTAGAGACCGTCGGGACCCATGAACTTCATCCCCCTGTCGAACATCCCGAGGGCCTTCATCTGCTGGATGATCTGGACACCGCCGGAGTCGATGACGAACCCGCCGTAGACGAGCTGGGCCCCTGAGGCCCTGACCTTGGTGAGCAGAGCCCGGAAGTCGATGTCGGTAGACTCGACGCCGTCCTGCCCTAGAACTTGAAGCCCGAGGGCTTTCGCCTTCTTGACGAAAACGTCAGCAATCCCCTTACCGTAAAGCTGCCGGTCGTCCAGGACGTAAACCTTCTTGAGGCCCAGGCAGGCCGCCCAGGCAGCGCCGGCATCACCCTGGACGTCGTCGGCGGGATGGGTGCGGAAATAAGTCACACCGCCTGATGGCCGATAGATACCGGGCTCCCCGGGACCGAACCCCGGCTTGGTGAGCCCGGGGTAGGTGTTGGCCGGGGTGACCTGAGCCAAGCCTGCCTTGTTCGTGATCGGTGAGCTGATCTTGGCGGCCCCGGAGTTATAGGTGGCCAGGTAGACCATCACGTCCGGGTCAGCCACGGCGTTTTGGGCAATTTCGGCCTCTACACTACCGTCCCAGCTGCCGGTTACGGGTGAGGCATCATCTTCGTTAACGACCTTGATGCAGTAGCCGGCCACGCGCCCACCGTAGTGGGCCACGGCCAGGTCGACAGCCCGCTTCATCCCTGTGCCCTCAGGAAGCATAGCCCCCTGCATGGGCCAGCTGGTGACGAGCTTGATCGTTCCCTTGGGGCACAGCTGGGCCTCGCCGCTCTCAGGCAGGCCCAGGGCAAAGACTGCCGTTAGCACAAGAACACTGAGAATCCTCAACGCTTTCATGGAAGTTCCTCCTCTTGGTGTCTCAACGCGTCCAGCGGGATAGCCGCTTTATCCCTCCCGTCGGATCATCCGCTGGACGCGGGCCTCCAGGGCCAGCTCGCCCCGCTGGTTCAGGACGCGGTGCGTATAGGTCACGATTCCCCGGTCCGGCTTCTTGGTCTCGCGCTTGTCGGTGACCTCCACCTCCACATGGATGGTGTCCCCGGCCAGCAGCGGGGCCACGACCCGGGTCTCGCCGCCCAGGTAGGCCATGCCCGTGCCGTGGATGAGCCCCGTCTGCATGATGAGCCCTTCCGCGAGCGCGAAGGTGAAGGCCCCCGGAACCGGGCGCCCCTTGAACACGCTCTCCCGGGCTACAAATTCCATGTCCATGAAGAGCGGTTCGGTGAAACCGCAGAGGTTAACGAAGGTGACGACGTCGGTCTCGGTGATCGTCCGTCCCAGCGTCTCGTACTTCGCGCCGATGGCATGCTCCTCGAAGGTCAGGCCCTCCTGTGGCATCCCCTCCTCCCCTGGTACCCTGCTACTATACGGACGGGCCGTCCGGTGTCAAGCATGACGGCAGGCGGCCGGTTCGTCTGTGAGCCGCCGCGGCTTGTCGTCCAGCGGGTCGCGCCGAATGGCGTGGATTATAAGGCTTGAGTCGAGGCGAGGGCCGATGCCGCTCGGGCTCGGTTGCGAGCGGTGGCGCCGTTCGGGCGGTCCCCGGCCTGACGATTGGCCCTTGGGCCCGGGCCCGAGCGGGCAGCCTTCAGGTGTAGGATGGTCAGACCGCGCCTATCGCCACGCCTCGGGCGAGCCGGGGCCCCGACCGCTGGATGATGCCGCGGGAGTCCCCGGCTATGGACCCGACGATCCGCCTCGGCGGCGGCGGGCCAGCTGCGTCAGAATGACGGATCCGAGGAGGGCCAGGCCGAATGGATAGACGAGGGCCTTCGGCGGCTGACCGGGCTGCTCGACGTCCACTTTTGTCACATAATCGCCGAAATCGACTCCGGCCTGTTCGGCAAGCCCGTTGAACGCGAGATCGGTGACCGCGTAGCGGCCATCGGCTTCAGCCTCAAGCGTCACACCGTAGGAGCCTGGTTGCGCCGCACCGCCGGGCTCGGGCGTGACCAGCACGAACAGCTTGAAGCGGTCGCCGTAGTCGGTCTCGCGGACCACATGCAACCGGACCTTGCGGCCCGCCTCTACCATCACCTCGCTGGCAACGAACCTGTCCAGGGCGACCGGCGCATACGGCGGGTAGAGCTGGTCCATGAAGACGCCCGGGCGGAACAGCGCCACGACCACCACGATCAGCAAAAGTGACTCGTAGAGCTTGAGCTTCACGATCATCCAGCCCTGGGTGATCGAGCTGAAGGAGAGGATGGCAAGCAGCGAGACGAAAAATATTATCAAGCCGTGCCAGACGCTCTCGACGCCGATCAACAGCAGCTGGGGGTTGAAGATGAACACGATCGGCAGGATCGCGGTTCGGATGTCGTAGAGAAACGACTGGACCCCGGTCTTGAGCGGATCCGCCTTGGATATGGCCGACGCGGCGAACGCCGCCAGACAGACCGGCGGGGTGGAGTCGGCCATCAGCCCGAAGAAGAAGACGTACAAATGAACTGCGATGAGCGGTATGACAAGACCGGCGGCGCTTCCGAGCTCCACCAGCACACCCGCCAGCAGCGACGCCACGACGATGTAATTCGCCGTCGTCGGCAGGCCCATTCCGAGAAAGATGCAGAGGACCGCGGTCAGGCCCAGGAGAATGTAGACGTTGCCTCCCGAGATCGCCTCGACCACGCCGACCATGGCGTTGTTGAGGCCCGTTGAGGAGACAGCGCCGACGATAATGCCTGCCGCGGCCACGGCCACGGCGATGCTGATCATGCTGCGGGCGCCCGCGAGCAGGCCCGCATAGATCTCGGCGATGCCGTTCACGAGGGCCCGCCCGATCGGGGTATTCCCGCCGCGCAAGGCGAAGACGATATGTTGCATGAGGATGATGATCATGATCGCGATGATGGAGTAGAAGACGGCGGTGCTGGCCGACCAGCGCTTCACAATCAGCAGGTAGATCAGGATCACGAGGGGGATCAGGAAGTGGGCGCCGCTGAGCAGGGTCTTGCGCAGCGGCGGTATCTCGGCTTTCGGCAAGCCGGTCAGCCCCAGTTTCAGCGCCTCCAGATGGGAGATGTAGAACAGCGCCATGTAGCTGATGACGGCCGGAATGAACGCCGCGACGACGACGTCGAAATACGAGATGCCGACGAACTCGGCGATGATGAACGCCGCCGCCCCCATGATAGGCGGCATGATCTGTCCATTTGTCGAGGCCGCGACCTCGATCGCCCCGGCCTTCACCGCGGGCAGGCCGATTCTGCGCATGACCGGGATCGTGAACGTTCCGGTTGTCACCACATTCGCGATGGAGGAGCCGGAAATCATTCCGATCATCCCCGAGGAGAGGATCGCCGCCTTGGCGGGCCCGCCCCGGTACTTGCCGACCATGGCGAAGGCCAGGTCCAGGAAATACCGCCCGGCACCGGCCTTGTCCAGCAGCGCCCCGAACAGCACGAAGAGAAAAACGAAGCTGACGGAGACGTTCAGCGGGATACCGAAGACCGCCTCCCCACCCAGCCATTGATAGCCGATCAGCCGGGTGAGCGAGAGGCCCTTGTGGGAGATGATATCCGGCATGGACTGCCCGAAGACGGAGTAGACGAGAAACGCGCCGCAGACGATAACCAATGGCAGGCCGATGCTGCGTCGCGTTGCCTCGAGCAGGATGGCGATGCCGACACCGCCCAGGATCGCCTCAACCGGAAGAGCAACGTCGACGCCCAGAAGGGAGAGATCGTAGCCGAGCAGGACTCCCTGACGATTCACCAGCCCCTCGTATCCGAGGAAGAGGTAAAACGCGGAACCCGCCCCGACCAACGCCAGGATGACGTCGTAACCGGGAGTCCGCTGCGTCCGGAGGCTGCGCGCCGCCGGATACGTGAGGAAGCACAGGAGCAGGCCGAAGGCCAAGTGGATGCCGCGCGCCGGCACGTCCACGATGATTCCGAAACCGAAGAAGAACGGCAACGGTGAGGCGATCCACAGCTGGAAGATCGACCACACCGCGGCGATCACGCTGACGACGATGGCGAGCCGTGCTCCGTGCCTGCGTCCGGAATGTTCGAGGGCTTCGGGCATCTGTTTCAGCGCGGGGGAGTTCGCATCAGCCATCGGCTTTACGGGACAGTGGGCTCACGCCGGAGGCTCGCCGGGTGCGCGAGCGAGAAGAGGCGGGTCGGCTTGCAGTCGGCCTTGTCCCGCCGCGTATCCGGAGCCAGGTCTGGGGCCGCACTGGATCCGCGGCCCGGCTCAGACGTCGACTACGGCGGCGGGTGGCGCGGACCCGCCCCGGGCCCGGCTGGGCGAAGCAGCGTTCTGTGGCGGCCGTCGTCCGGCCCTGGCTGACCCGCGCCCCCGCTGGAGCTCATAGACGATCGTCAGGTAGCGCTGCCCTTTGCGAAGCTGACCGCCTTGAGACCAATCACGTCCGGGGTATGCCAGCGGGCGTACGCGAGCCTCTCCAGCGCGGCCCCTTCGACCAGCGCCTGAGGCCGGCGCCCGGCTGACAGCAAAGCGGCTGTGAGAGCCGGGATCTCGCGCTACATCCAGCCCCGCTCTTTGTAGTACTTGACGGCACCCGGATGCAGCGGCGCCGATAACCCGTCCTTGATCATCTTCTTGGGATCCAGGTTGGCGAAAGCAGGATGGAGCGACCTGAAGTCGTCGATGTTCTCGAACACCGCGCGCGTGACCTCGTAGACGACGTCCTCGGGCACGTCAGCGCTGGTGACGAACGTCGCCATAACGCCGAACGTGGTCACGTCACGGTCGGTGGTCTTGTAGGTGCCTTTCGGGATCGTCGCGAACGCGTAATAGGGGAACTGCGACACCAGTGCTTTCTCGACGGGACCGTTGAGGTTGATGATCCTGGCGCCGCATCCATCCGTCGCCACGGCGACACCGGAGTTGGGGACGCCGACCGTATACCCGTAGGCGTCGATCTTGCCGTCGCAGAGCGCGCTTGACTGCTCAGTGGAGGTGAGCTCGGTGGCAAGCGCGAAGTCGCTGACCTTTGTCCGGTAGCGCTCCATCAGGACTTCCGTGGTGCCGCGCTGACCGGAACCCGGGTTGCCGATGTTGAACCGCTTGCCTTTGAGGTCGTACCAGGAGTTTATGCGGGAGCCTTTAGCGACGATGATGTGGTAAGGCTCCGGATGCACTGAGAAGACGGCCCGAAGCTTCTTATACGGCCTCACCTTGTCCGGAGCGGTGCCGTTGTAGGCGTGATGCTGCCAGTCGGACTGGGCGACGCCGAAGTCAAGTTCGCCCTGGCTGATCTGGCCGATGTTGTAGGTCGACCCAGCGGTCGAGGGCGCCGAGCAGCGGATGCCGTGCTTGCGGCCCTTCTTCCGTCCTTCTGCGGCTTCCTTGTGGATCATCCGGCAGATGGAGTTGCCGACAACGAAATAGACGCCGGTGGGGCCACCGGTGCCGATGGCAATGAACCTCTTCCCCTGCGCCTGCACCACGGTCGGGTCGCCAGCCACGAGCAGGCCGGCCGCGAGAACCGTTGTCGCAACGGTTAGAGCTATCTTACTCATGATGGTCCTCCTCCTGTTTTCGTGTCACTTCTCGTTATGCCCCGGCCACAACGACCGGCCTCGCGGCGCCCGGCGTGACACAACGCGGTCCAACCCTGCTGCTGCTGCCCTCGGTTGCGCACGAGGCCCCACTCCTCGCAAGCTCCTCCGCGCCTCCATGTCCGCTTCCGCCCGGAACCGCCCGATCGGCTCTGCCGGCACGGACCCAGCCTGCCGACCCGGCGTGCGCAGCTGATCGCGCGGGAGCGGCGCGCTGCCGGCGGCCTGACCAACCACACCCGTGCACAGCCTGGGCCAACTCCCGACTCCGGCAACCCTACCAGGGGCGCCCCTTTCAGTCAAGGCTGTGGACTCGTCCGGCATATGGAGGGTCCTTGAGTGTGCGCTGGCTGAGGCCGGAGCTGAGGGAGTGCCGGGGCGTTAGATAGCCGAGGGCCTAGCGGGGAGGGAGGGGGTTGTCCGCGCTGTCCGGGGCGCGGACCCGGTCATACGGCTCGGTGACCGCCGAACTCAGATCCCAGACCTCGTAGGATTCTTCGGATCACTCCGCCCGCATCGTCTCGAGAACGATGTTCTGCAGCCGGGCCGAACCCGTCCTCCAGGTCACCGTGACGGTGATCCGCGCCAGGCGGTTCGGAGCGACGGTGGCCCCGACCGGCGTGATCGACCACGTTCTGGTGACTTCGGGCTCAGGGGTGTCGGTGCCGTTGGTAGGACCGGGATCAAAGGGTTGGTTTCTCAACTGCTCCAGGATCTGTCTCGCATAGGCCGTCGCCTTGGATTGGCCGCCGCTGGCGACGACATCGGAGTGGCCGGTCGAGAGGGCGATCATAAGCGCGGCGAGGCCAAGCGTGAGAATCGCCATCGCGATCAGCACCTCAATCAGGGTCATGCCTCGCTGATTCGAAGCTGTTCCCATCACTGCACTCTCACTTTCGCGACCATCGGCCCTTCACAAGAACGATTCCGGCAGGCGCTCCAGGAGGTTGGCTCGCGTTAAGGTCGGGATCGAAGCTCCAGTTCCGATTAGGCGGCCGATAGTAATTGCAGCATGCCCAGGGCGCCGTGGCGTTCTGGCTGTGCCAGAGGGCGATGATGGAGCCGCTGTAGTTGAAATCCACCCCCCCCCAATCCTCCAGGAAGCGGATCACGTTCTCGAGCTGGCCGTTCCCCTGGCCCAGCGTCGATTCGGCGCTGGGACCGAGGGCAAAGGCGGCGTTCACCGTGGTGGCGCTAGCCGGTCTGTCTGCGCCTAAATCAGTCGTTACGGAATCGGAGTTGTTCGGCCGCCAGTTGTTGGAAAGGACGGTGATGGCGTCGGCGAGGACGCTGGCCGGGACCTTGCCGATGCTGTTGTAATCCCCCTGGATGTAGACCGGGTCCTCGGAGACGACGGTCAACCCCTGGCTCGGGAGCTGGGAGCCGTTCACCAGGCGGACGCCGCCGCCCCTTGGCGGAACGCCGTCCCAACCGTCCACGTACAGGATGCCATTGGCCGGCGCTTTTCCACAGGCGTCCAAGAGGGCGATGTCCACCTCGGTGACCTTCACGTCCTGGCCCTCCCTGGCGTCGTAGAACGTCTTGGTGGTGACTGTGTTCGGATCACAGGAATTCAAGTTGACGGGCATCCCGTTCTCGTCCCGCGCCTGGCCACTCTGGGTGAGCCTGAGGCCCGCCTTGTAGTACAGCTTGGCCTCTTGCATCGCCTGCGAATCCTGGGGGATACCCGGCTCGATCAGTTGATGGGACACCACATCCGGATTGGCGGGATCGTTGAACAGGTCCGGGAGTGGGGGGGTGATCTCCTGGATGCCCATGGTGCTGTCCTGGACCTGCCCGCCGAATCTGCTATTCGCGGCGCTCGCCCAGTCACTCTCCGACCACGGATTGGCGAAACCCGGCTCGTAGTCATGATCAAAGTCGAGGGTCTGGTATGCCCCGTTGGCGTCCTTGATCTGGGGGTTGTTCCCATAGGGAATCGCCGCATCCCTCTTGAGACGCCGGTAGATCTTCCCGGCGCTCGTCAAGGCCGCGTCGATATTCAAGCCGCTGCCCGCGGCCAGGTAAATGTCACTGTTGGCATGGAGTGGCCCGTTGAAGGTCATGAGAGGGCCGGGAGCGATCTCCAGGTCTACCCCTTTTCCGTAGAAGGCGCCGAACTGGAAGAGAGGGACTGACACGTACTGCAAGACCCGCGTGAGGTTCGCCTTGGTGCCGCCGGGCCCGCTCACTTCGGCGTTGATGAGGTAGTCCGTCGCGAAGGCCTGGAGGCCCTGGAAGCCGCCGCTGGCCAGCACCGTGGGATACGTCGGCCCGGCCGGCTGGACCTGGAAGGTGTCGAAGGAGAACTGAGAGCTGGAAAGGGTCGGCGGAGTCTGGATGGTGGCCAGGTCGGCAGCGGTAGGATTGGGAGTCTGCGTCAGGAGACCCCGTAAGTTCACCAGGCCCGACTCGAGCCCGGCCTCGGCGGCGTAGAAGGCTCCGCTGTAATCCTCCCAATTGCTCTCGATGGTGACCTCGGTCATGCCGATCCCGAGGAGGGTCAGCCCGAACAGCGACAGGATCAGCATGGCCAGGAGGGCGAGGACGAGGGCCACGCCCTGCTCAGAGTTTATGGATCGGATAGCTTCGAACGGCTTCATAGTCGTGTCCTCCCTCTCGTCACCGCCATGGCCCTAAAGGTTCCTCGGACGGATATCAGAGGTGATGGTGAAGACCGGAGGGTTCTGGCCCGGCGCCTCAGCGGTCATGGTGATCGTGATGCGCCGAATGTTCTCCAGGTTTGCCGCCAGGCTTGCCTCCGGAATGGCGGCATCGCCCGTATCGAAGTAGAGCAGTTGAAAGGCTTGAACGCCGTCAGCCAGAAGCTGCGCTCCGGCCCCGTCACCAGCGTCCTTGGAGAGCGTCCGGGCACCTGCGTCCCAAGAGAAGGTGATGGCCTTCGGCAGGCCCACCTGCGTCAACTGGGGATAGGAGGCAGTGGTCCCCCCGCCTACGGTGATGCTCGTGCCGCCGGCCGACGAGACGGTAAGCGGCTCGTACGCGCCCCCGTTGATAAGGTAGATGGTATCGCCTGGCTTGACGCCCGCAGCGCTATCAACGGCGAGGGCTGTGTCCCCCGCGTTCACATCCTGTGACAGGATGGTCGAGCCGTTGGTGAGATCACCCCAGAAGGTGATGGAGGTGGCGGTGGCAGCCGTAATCTTCGGCAGCCCGGACACGGTTGGATAGCCGGATCCCGCGAGCCGGAGATCCTCTGCCAGCATCACCATGGCGGCCCTGGCAGCCTGCTGGGCATCGGCCCGGCCGGTCCCGGCGGTATAAATCCTGCTGCCGGTCACATAGAGAGTCACGACTGCGGCCATAACCAGTCCCACCACGGCGAGGGCTACTAAGAGCTCGACGAGGGTGAACCCCCGCTGACCGTGACGCGCGGGGCTGAATGATCTCATGGGCACCTATGGAATCGTGATCGCCCCAGAGGGCAGGACTGTCACAGTGAGTGAGGTCCCGCTGGAGCCGCTTACGGTTAAGATGCCGGTCGGACTCGCAGTTCCAAACTGGGTAAAGATGGGATTCGTCCCGCCGTTGGTGATCGTGACGCCACTCGGGAGCGTGAAGGCCCCCGTGGCGTCGGTGCCCGCGCCGACCCACGCTGGTCCGGCGCACCCGCCCTGCAGGAAGCGATACTGGTTCCCGACCACTTGGACGCAGATATTCTGCCTGGTGGTCACCGCGAGCGATTTGGCCCGGTTCAGACCGCTCTGGAGCTCCTCGGCGCTGCTCTTCACGGTGGCAGCCCCGAGGTAGGGGAGGAGCCAGGGGAGGGCGATGAGCGTGACGATGGCGATGATGCTGATGACCACCAGAAGCTCCGGCACAGAAAAGCCCTTGGGGCTACGGGCACTCGCGCGCCCGGTAGGGGTTGTACTGTTGGGTGAGCGATCGTCTCGCATCGCCTTACCGGTTGCTCTTCTTTGTAGGTACGCTTTTGTCATATTGTCAGACAGTTTCTGTCACCACGTAGCCACGGATCAGAACGTCTCGTTCTGTTTTTTTCACATTCCGCTAGACACGCTCTAGAGCTTTGGCTAAATCTTGTAGCCAGTTGGCGTCCCTCCAGTATTTGAGCCTTTGAACTCGCATAACTGATGCCAGGCAGCGGCTTAGCCGCGCCAGGACTCGCGTCACACGATCAACAACGGCCGCCATCTCCGACCCTCTGAGCCATGCAGTACAATGGTCGGGTGCGAGCCGTGGACGTCATCCTCGATATCCGCGACCTGGCCAAGTCGTTCGGCGGAGTTCGGGCCGTGGATCGCTGTTCGTTCCAGGTCCGGACGGGCAGGATCACCGGGCTCATCGGCCCGAACGGGGCCGGCAAGACCACCCTGTTCAACCTTGTGACGGGATTTCTCCGGCCGGACGGGGGGCGGATCCTCTTCAGGGACACGGAGATCA
>JBHIBG010000053.1:0-17855 GCA_046758965.1 Methylomirabilia bacterium
ACCCTCAAGCGCACCCTGGGGTCCTGGAAACTCCAGCTCGGGCGGAGCGTGATCCGGCGCGCGGTGAAGAGCGCTTGAGCCAGGTCTACCCCATCCGGTACGTGGCGGGATCGGGCCTGAACGGGCGGGGCAACCAGAGCGGACGCCTGAGCCCCCCGGGACCTGGCGCCGGGCGCGCCAGCTTCAGCCACTCGCGATAGACCTCCAACGCCTTCCCGGTATCGACAAACACATCCCCGTACCGATTCTCAGGCCCGGGGCGCTCCACGCGGACCTTCTGGTGCCAGCAGTGCTGGCCGCTCACGGGGTCGGGCTGGACCGGGAAGGTGAGATTCTGGTGAACCCCCGCGTCTTCCCACCAGATACGCGCGGAGTCTCGGTCCTCGCTCGTGAACGGCCGGACTCCATGGATCTGTCGCATGAACCACTTGCCGGGCTCCACTTGATTCAGATCCACCAACGCCGTTGACCAGCGCTCGCCTCCGATTTCCTCCCTGAGCCGCCAGCGCCCCAGGTGGTGGGAGCAGGCAACGACCCCAGGGCGGATCCCCTCGGTCACCCAGACCTTGTCCACGAAATAGCCGATCGCCGTGGAGACCTTGAGCAGATCGCCCGTTTTCACGCCGAGCCGATTGCCATCCTCGGGATTCAGCCAGAGGGGGTTGGTGTGGGAAATCTCGTAGAGCCACTTGGCGTTCCCGGAGCGCGAGTGGATCAGGGTGGGCAGCCGGAAGGTGGGGAGGAGGACCATCTCACCCTTCTCCCGGTCGATCTTCGACCGGTGGACGTGACTCTTGATATAGCTCGGAATCGCCTGCTCGGGCCACCCCCACTCCTTCAGCGTCCCGGAGAAGAACTCAAGCTTCCGCGAGGGAGTCGGGAAACCCAGGTACGGCTTCCCGTCGATCTCGACGCCGACCGGCTGGCCGCCCTTCACGTTTACCTTCGTCACGGGGTCCACGCTGGCCCCGCTCAGCTGCTCAGAAGTGAGTGTCTTGTCGTGGGTCCGGTAGACGTGGTCCTCGATGAGGAAGGCCCCGTACTTGCGCATGTACGCCAGTGGCGAGAGCCGCTCCCGTGCCGCGGCCTCAGGGAGCCCCGGGACGCTGTGCTCGAAGATCCAGCGGTAGACCTCCTCAACGGCGAGCTTCTCTCCCGGCCGGTACGGCGACTCGAAGTACTTCCGGACACCGAGCGAACCGTCGGGATCGATCCGCCAGGACAGCTCGATCCAGAACTCGTCCTCTTCCCACACCTGGCCGAGCCCCGTCGCCTCATGCGCCTGCCAGGTGAGATCGAACGTCTTCCCCTGGTTCTCGAGAGTCACCCTGAGCACGGGCTGGCGGAAGCCGATCCATCGGGCGGCGTGGGTCTCCTGGCTCATCAGGTCGTGGCGCTCTGAGGCATGCCCCATCGGGAGCACGTAATCGGCGAACCACGCCGTCTCGCTCCAGATCGGGGTCAGGCACGCGTGGCACGCCAGTTTGCTCTCGTCCGTCAGGACCTCGATCCAGCTCATGCCGTCCGGGTTGGTCCAGACCGGGTTGTAGACCCGGGTGAAGTACATCGCCAGCTTCCCCCGCCCTTCTTTGAGAAAGTGCGGCAGGAGGAAGCTCATCTCGAAGAACGCCAACGGGTACTCCCGGGGCATCAGGAGCTCGCTCCACACCTTAGCCGGTGCGGGCATCAGCGGGGGCGCGGGGATCGCCTTGTTCCAGATGTTCGGCGCGGTGCCGCCCGGCGTGCTGACAGCCCCCATCAGCACCACGATAAGCTCCAGCGCCCGGGCCACCTGCCAGCCGCCCAAGTTCCCTGCGGCAGCGTTGCGCCAGATGTACGTCGCCACGGCTGTCCCCGCCCGTCCGATGTCGCGCGCCACCGCCACGATCTCGGCCGCGACCACCCCACTCTCTCGCTCGGCGAACTCGGGGGTGTAGGACGCGTAGAGTTCGGCCAGCGCGGCCTCGAAGGCCTCAAAGGTCGGGGGCCCGCCCGGGCGTTCCTCTCTGAGATACTCCTCCCAGTTGACCCACCGCCGGAGGAACTCCCGATCGAAGAGCCGCTCCCGGATGAGGACGGACGCGATGGCCAAAAGGAGTGCTCCCTCGGTCCCGGGCCACGGCGAGAGCCAGTAGTCCGCCATCGAGGCGGTATTGGAGAGGCGCGTATCGATCACACAGATCTTGGCGCCCCGGTGTTTGGCCTCGATGATCCGCTGGGCATGCGGGTTGAAGTAGTGCCCGGTCTCCAGGTGGGAGGAGAGGAGCAGGATGAAGCGGGCGTTGGCATGGTCCGGCGAAGGGCGGTCCATCCCGTGCCAGAAGGCATAACCGGCGCGCGCAGAGGCCGAGCAGACGTTGGTGTGGCTGTTGTGGCCATCGATTCCCCAGGCGTGCAAGACCCGTTGGAGGTAGATCAGCTCGTGGCCCGGGCGGCCCAGGTGATACATGACCTCGCTCTGCCTCCCCTCGACCAGAGCTTTGCGGATCCGGGCGGCGATATCGTCGAGAACCTCGTCCCAGCTCACCCGCTGCCACCGTCCCTCGCCTCGCTTTCCCACTCGCTTGAGCGGGTAACGGATGCGCTCTGGATCGGTGACCTGGTTCAGCGTGGCGGGGCCCTTGGCACAGTTCCGGCCACGGCTTCCCGGATGCGCGGGGTTCCCCTCGAATTTCTGGATCTTGAGAGTGTGCTTGTCTACGTAAGCCAGGAGGCCACAGCCTGCCTCGCAGTTGAAGCAGACGGTCGGGACAATCCAGTAGTTCCGCTTCACCTTCCGGGGCCAGGCAACGGGGTCGTACTCCTCCCAGTCGTCCCATCGGTCGGCCGGCGGGAACGGGGCGAGACCTGGGGCTTGAGGCAAAAGCTCCTTCGCGACGGGGTGAAGAGGTTCTTGAGCCAAGGTCATCGACCCCTCTTCAACTCAGGGGGAGCGCCTGGCCAGCCCTCACCCAGAGATCTTCGTAGAGCCAGACCCCCGCCAAAGCCAGAAGCGCAGCCACCGCCGCGCCGGCGCTACCCCCCACGAGCAGGAGCAGAAAGGGGACGAGGAGGCCCCCAGCGGCTACTCCACCCCAGAACCAGCCGCTCAGTTCCCCGTGGGTGAGCAGGTGCGCGGCCGGGGCTGCGCCCTGGTTGCGGGGGGAGCCGAACAGCTCCGCAACAAGCACGAGGCCTTCGGCGAGCAGGGCGAGCGCGAGAATCTTCCCGACGAGGTTGACGACGGCGGATTCCTCGCCCAGGACGAGCGCCACCAGAATCAAGCTTGCACCCCCGGCCAGGACTGCCGCCACCAGGAGATGCCAGAGCAGGAGCGGGCTCTGCCAGAACTCCCGCCCCTCGGCCTGGCCGAAGAGGAAGGCGCTGTAACCGGCCGCCGCTGCTGCGAGCACCGCCGCAGGCCAGGCAAGGAGCCGGAGCAGAGGTGTGCTCCCCATGAGACCTCCGATTAGCCAGACCGCAGCGACCGTGCCGAAGGCCATCAGGGTCCAGGCGCCCCGGACCAGCCAGGAGCGCCAGTTGGGCTTGAACAGGATGGAGTGGAAGCGATCAGGGCGCTTGAGGTCGAACACCAGCAGCGCCGTTGTCAGCGCCAGGAACAGCAGCGCGAGACCTGGCGCGGCGATTCCGGCGAGTGGGTCCGCGGCAGCCCAGCCCGCGGCGATCCCCAGGGCAGAGAGGAGCAGCGCCCCAGCAGCCACGGACTTGGTCCAGAGGTAGGTCGAGACCATCCAGCCCCAGGGTCGATCGAGATGAGCCACATCGTACACGTTCCGCGCCATGGTCTGGACGTCCCTCGCCGTGGACAGGTCAGGGGGAGCGGGCTTCGGGACCGCCGAGGAGCTCATCCCCGTCTCCGCGAAGAGGTAACTGTCGCCCCGCTCTGCCGCCTGCGGGGTGAGCGAGGCCATCTCAGCCCCCAGGTAGAAGAGCTTGGGGCGGGTCCCCTGTTCCGGCTTTCGAACCTGTGTGTGCTCGGTGGCGACGAGGCGAGCGATCCTGCCGCTGGGATCATCGAGGTCGCCGGTGACGATCGCCTGGGTGGGGCAGACGATCACGCACGCTGGCTCGAGCCCCACTTCAACCCGGTGAGCGCAGTAGTTACACTTGGCCGCAGTCTGGGTGGTCGGATCGATGTACACCGCATCGTAGGGGCACGCCTGCATGCAGGACTTGCAGCCAATACAGCGCGCTCCGTCGAAGTCCACGATGCCGTCGGCCCGCCGGAAGAGGGCGCTCGTTGGGCAGATCGTCACGCAGGGCGGCTCGTCGCAGTGGTTACAGCGGAGCACCGAGAAGTAGCGGCGGGCATCCGGGAAAATACCCTTCTCGACGTACTTCACCCAGGTGCGGTAGACGCCGAGCGGAACCCGGTTCTCCTCCTTGCAGGCAACCGTGCAGGCATGGCACCCGATGCACCGTGTGTGGTCGATGACGAAACCATAGCGCATGCGAACCCTCCGGCGCCGGGGACGCCGAACCTTAGGCCCGGTTTCCCCCGGAGCTGGACAGGAGCGGCGCGTTCTCCTCGAAGTCGGTCGCCCGCATCCTAGGATCTATCGACAAAGGCAGCGGAGCGCCGCTACAAATCGGCCCACCTCGAACGATCTCTTCATATTCGAGCAACGAAGGGGGCGACGGCCTGGCCGATCTCAGCCGGGGAGTCTTCCTGGATGAAATGGCTCCCTTTGACCGTCACCTCCTGCTGGTTCGGCCACCTCCGGCAAAATTCCCGTTGCGGCCCCGCCAGGATCACCCCTGGCTCAGCGTTAATGAACAGCTTCGGAACGGCGCTCGTGCTGAGCCACGTAGCGTAGCGATCCACGATCGCCACGACATCGGCAGGCTCCCCGTCCAGAGGGATCTCGCGGGGCCACGTCAGAGTCGGGCGTCGGGACTCGCCGGGTTCGAGGTAGGGGCGGCGGTAGACAGCCATTTCCTCCTCAGTCAGGCGCCGCAGCACGCTGCCTGGCAGGATGCACTCGACGAACACGTTCTTCCGCAGAATGATCTCCTCCCCGGCCGGCGAGCGCAGGGCTTGGAAGAGTTGGCGGGCGGACTCGGGCCACTCCTCCCATCTCAGGGGGCGGACGAGCGCTTCCATGTAGACAAGGCCCCGGACGCGGTCCGGGTGGCGATAGGCCCAGTAGAAGGCGAGCGCCGAGCCCCAGTCGTGCCCGACCAGCGTCACGTTTGCGGTCAAGCCGAGGGCGTCGAACCAGGCGTCCAGGTAGCGGGCGTGGTCTGCGAACCGATAGGACCCCGTGGAGGCTTTACCTGAGTCGCCCATCCCCACAAAATCAGGGGCAAGGCAGCGGCCAAGTCTCCCAACGTGGGGGATGACGTTACGCCAGAGATAGGACGATGTGGGATTTCCGTGGAGGAAGACGATCGGATCCCCCGTCCCTGTGTCAACGTAGGCGATCTCGCTGTCCTGCGCGGCCACTCGCCGTCGTTCGTAAGGGTCAGCAGCGGAAATGACAGTATTGCCCATGCCACTTCCTCCTTGTCACCGCGCTCGCCGGCTCGGGCTGCGGGCGGGAATCTTCGGGGATTATACGGTATCCGAGTAAGCAAGATGTGGCCTACTTGACAGGCCTCAGCACCGCGCCTAAACTCCTGCCAAGTCGAAGCTTTCACTGGAAGCAGCAATGCCCTTGGGTAGTGCGCGATGAGCGACTCCTCTCTCCCCCAAGGCCCCGCGGGGGGCCAGACTCCTGATCCCATGACGTCAAGCACGCGTGGCGGCCGGCTGCTCCGGCGGACGTTCGCATTCGCCCTGCTCCTGGTGAGCGGGGGGCTAATCACCAGCGGCCTGGTCGAGCTCTTCTTCCGGCACCGCGAGAGCGTCGAGGTCATCGGGGCGCTGCAACGGGAGATGGCTCAAGGGGCTGCGTTCAAGATTCAGCAGTTCGTCGAGGAGATCGAGAAGACCATGCGGGCGTCCACGCAGACGAAAGAGATCGTGGCCGCCGGCCTGACGGAGGCCTACCAGTTCGAGCTCATCAAGCTCATAAAGGTCGTTCCTGCGATCACCGAGGCAGCCGCGCTGGACCCCAACGGCCATGAGCAGATCAAGGTGTCTCGAGTGCGGACGATCTTTCGGGAGAACCTTGAAGATCGCTCGTCGGACGAAGCGTTCACTGGGGCCCGGGGGGGCACCTCGTTCTTCGGCCAAGTGTATTTCGTGAGGGAGTCCGAGCCGTACATCACCATCGCCGTCCCCATCGAACGCTACGCCGGAGAGCTGGTGGGTATCCTGGTCGGCCAGGTTAACTTGAAATACATCTGGCAGGTTGTCTCGGAGATCAAGGTGGGCAAGGCCGGGTACGCCTACGTGGTTTCCGATCGGGGCGACCTGATTGCCCATCCCGACATCAGCTTGGTTCTCCAAAAGCGCAACCTCGGGCACCTCGGCCAGGTGAAGGCGGCGCTGGCCGGCGCGCCGGGGCCGTTGGGGGCTCAGCCCAACCTGGCTGGCGAGAAGGTTTTCCCGGCCTATGCCCGCATTCCCACCCTGGGCTGGGCGGTGGTCGTCGAACGGCCGGCCAGCGAGGCCTACGCGCCCCTTTACGCCTCGATTCTCAGGACCCTCGTTCTCCTGCTGCTTGGGCTCGGCGTGGCCGTCGTGGCCAGCCTCCTGATCGCCCGGCGGGTGGTTCGCCCCGTGGAGGTGCTCCGGCAAGGCGCTGCTCAGATCGGCAGCGGCGACCTCGACCATCGTCTGGAGATCAAGACGGGGGACGAGTTCGAGGCTCTTGCTGAGCAGTTCAACAGCATGGCCGGCCAGCTCCAGGAGTCGTACACCAACCTTGAGCAGAAGGTCGAGCAGAGAACTCACGAGTTGACCGAAGCCCTGGACCAGCAGACAGGCACCAGCGAGGTGCTCCGCGTCATCAGCAGTTCGCCTACCGACCTGCAGCCCGTCTACCAGACGATCCTCGCGAACGTCACGCGACTGTGCGACGCAAATATTGTAGCGCTTTTCCTGTACGATGGCGAGGCTCTCACCACGGCCGCCCATTACAATGCCACGGCAGAGTTTGCGAAACATCTCACGCATAGCCGCCCTCGCCCAAGTCGCGCGACCACGACCCGACTGGCAGCGCTCGAGCGTAAGACGGTGCACGTCGCCGACTTGCTGGCCGACTCCGCATTTTCCCCAAGTCCGTTGGAGCTATACCGAACAGAGAACGTGCGGACGGTCCTCTCCGTTCCAATGCTTCGGGAGAACACGCTCGTCGGCGTCATCACGACGTGGCGGCGCGAGGTCAGGCCTTTCAGTGACAAGCAGATTTCTCTCGTTAAGACGTTCGCCGACCAGGCCGTCATCGCCATCGAGAATGTCCGCCTGCTCCAGGAACTCCAAGCGCGGACCGGTGAGCTCGCACGATCGGTCGAAGAACTGGAAGCCCTGGGAGCGGTCAGCCAGGCGGTCAGCTCCACCCTCGATCTCCAGACGGTGCTTGCCACGATCGTTGCCCACGCCGCGCAGCTCTCAGGCACAGACGCAGGGGCCATCTACGAGTTCGATGAGGCAACCCAGGTGTTCGAGCTGCGTGCGACGCACCGGATGACCGAGGACCTGATCGAGGCGATCCAGGAGGCGCGGATCCGCCTGGGAGAGACGGTGGTGGGGCAGGCAGCAGCGAACCGTGAGGCGGTGCAACTGCCGGATATCCTGGAGGAGCCCGCGTATCCTCTCCGCGAGGTCCTGGTGAAGGCCGGATTTAGGGCCTTGCTTGTGGTCCCGCTCCTCCGCGAGGACAGGATTGTCGGTGCGCTGGTCGTCCGGCGACGGGCGCCCGGGCAGTTCCAACAAGAAACCGTGGATCTCCTCCAGACTTTCGCCACCCAGTCGGTGCTGGCGATCCAGAATGCGCGGCTCTTCCGCGAGATCGAGGAGAAAGGAGAGCAGCTCGAGATCGCGAGCAAGCACAAGTCCCAGTTCCTCGCCAACATGAGTCACGAGCTGCGCACTCCGCTGAACGCCATCCTGGGGTATACCGAGCTGGTCCTGGACAACATCTACGGCGAGGTGCCCGACAAGCTCCGGGAGGTCATGGATCGCGTGCAGCAGAGCGGGCGCCATCTCCTCGGCCTGATCAACGACGTGCTCGATCTCTCCAAGATCGAGGCAGGCCAGCTCGTCCTCTCCCTCAATGACTACTCGATGAAGGAGGCCGTTCAGACAGTCGTGACCGCAGTGGAGGCTCTGGCGGCGGAGAAGAGGCTCGCGCTCAAGGTGACGCTCCCGCCGGACCTGCCCTCCGGCAAGGGCGACGAACGGCGAATCGCCCAGGTGCTGCTCAATCTCGTCGGGAACGCGATCAAGTTCACCGAGGTCGGCGAGGTCGGGGTGCAGGTGACCACGTCCGACGGCGCATTCCTCGTCTCGGTGTCTGACACGGGGCCGGGGATCTCGGAAGCCGATCAGGAGAAGATCTTCGAAGAGTTCCACCAGGCCGACAGTTCCAGCACCAGAAGAAAGGGCGGAACGGGCCTCGGGCTCTCGATTGCCAAGAGGATCATCGAGCTCCACGGTGGGCGCATCTGGGTGGAGTCCACCCCGGGCCAGGGCTCGACCTTCCGGTTTACGCTGCCGGTTCGCGTCGAGCGACAGATGGAGGCGACATGAGCAAGCGGATCCTGATGATCGAGGACCAGGAGGACAACCGGCGCATCTTGCGCGACCTCCTGACGAGTGCGGGGTATCAGATGATCGAGGCGGTCACGGGGGAAGAGGGCGTAACCCTGGCCGAGGCGCATCGGCCCGACCTGATACTCATGGACATCCAGCTCCCTGGTCTCGATGGGTATGAGGCGACGCGCCAGATCAAGGCCAAGCCGACCCTCCGCCAGATCCCGATCATCGCCGTGACCTCCTATGCGTTGAGCGGCGACGATGTCAAGGCGCGGGAGGCCGGCTGCGACGCCTACGTCGCGAAGCCCTTCAGCCCGCGTGAGCTCCTGGCCAAGATCCGAGAGTACCTGCCGTAAGCGATCATCGACGGGGGGATCGTGAGGACGCCGCCGCGGATCCTGATCGTGGATGACAACCGTACGAATCTGGACATCCTCCAGACCCGCCTCGCCGCCCACAACTACGAGATTCTCACGGCCACCGACGGCGAAGAGGCGCTGGCCATCACCAGACAGGCGCAACCGGACTTGATCCTGCTGGATGTCATGATGCCCAAGATGGATGGAATCGAAGCCTGCCGACAGCTCAAGGCAGACCCCTCGCTCCCATTCATTCCGGTCGTCATGGTCACTGCCAAAGCGGACTCAAAGGACATCGTGGCCGGTCTGGAGGCAGGGGGCGACGAATACTTGACCAAACCCGTGGACCAGGCCGCGCTGGTTGCCCGGGTTAAATCAATGCTGCGGATCAAGGCCCTTCACGACACCGTCTGGGAGCAAGCCGCACGGCTCGAGGCTCAGGCGGCTCAGCTTGCCTCGTTCAACCGGACGCTCGAGCAACGTGTTCAGGAGCAACTCGCCGAGCTGGAGCGAGTGGGCCGGCTCAAGCGCTTCTTCTCTCCCCAGCTCGCGGAGCTGATCGTGGCTGGCGGGGCCGAGGACCCCCTCAAGAGCCACCGGCGGGAGCTCACAGTGGTCTTCCTGGACCTCCGCGGCTTCACCGCCTTCGCCGAGACCTCGGAGCCCGAGGAAGTGATGGGGGTGCTCCACGAGTATCATACCGAGATGGGCGGGCTGATCCTCGCTCACGAGGGGACTCTCGAGCGCTTCACCGGCGACGGCATGATGGTCTTCTTCAATGACCCCGTGCCGCTGGCAAACCCGGCCGAGCGAGCGATTCGGATGGCGCTGGCCATGCGAGACCGGGTGAGGAAGCTGACCGTCAAGTGGCGCAAGCAGGGGTACGACCTCGACTTCGGCGTCGGTATCGCGCAAGGCTACGCGACCATTGGCGCCATCGGCTTCGAGGGACGCTGGGACTACGGGGCGATCGGCACCGTCACCAATCTCGCCGCACGCCTCTGCGGAGAGGCCCAGCCTGGTCAGATCTTGGTTTCCCAGCGCGTCCTGGGGACGGTGGAGGAGCTGGCACAGGTGGAGCCTGCGGGCGAGCTCTCGCTCAAGGGCTTCCACCGCCCGATCGCCGCCTACAATGTCCTCGGCCTCAAAGGATAGATCGGCTACAAAACCGGGCAAAACCAGTAGGGCGGGCACCCCAGAGACCGCTCGCAAGGGCGCGTCCTGCCGCGAAGAGTCCCGGCGAACAGACCGGAATCAGTGCCTCCCGGGAAGGCTCGGTCTGGTCCCGGGGAGAGTGTCGTATCATGAACCCCCATTCAGAGCGGCCATCTGATCGACTCCGGCCTCGAGCTCCTGTTCGGTGGCATTCTCCAGGGCGGCATCTACGCGCTCGGCGCCCTCGGCCTCTGGTTGATCTTCGGCGTGCTCCGCGTCCTGAACGTGGCTCACGGCGACTTCCTGGTTCTGGGAGGGCCTATCACCTACCGGCTCTACACCTCCGTCGGGCTCTCTCCGGTCCTGGGCATCGGGGTGGTCTTCCCTGGCCTGATCACCGATCGGAGGCATCGATCAGGCGTCGAGACCGGGCGAACACCTGGCAGAGCATGGGGCGAGTGAGCTTGCCGGTGAAGGTGTTTTGCTGGCTTGGATGGTAAGAGGCAACGAGGGTGAGGCCGGAAGAGAGGCGGACCGTCGCGCCGTGGGCAAATCGCGGCTTGGGTTTTGGGATCGGCTGACCGGCGGAAGCGAGCGCCCTGAGGCAAGCGTGCCAGGCCACTTGGCCCAAGGCTACTATCACGCGCACGCCCGCGAGGAGGCGCAGCTCGGCCTCGAGGTACGGTTGACAGCGCGCGAGCTCGACGGAGGTGGGCTTGTTTGCCGGCGGGCAGCAGCGCGCCGCCGCGGTGCAATAGGCGTCGGAGAGCGCAAAGCCGTCCCTCCGACGGCTGGAAACGGGCTGGGAGGCAAAGCCGGTCTCGAAGAGGGCCCGGGCCAGCCACTGGCCACTCCCGTTCCCGGTAAACATCCGACCGGTCCGGTTCCCCCCATGGGCGGCAGGGGCGAGGCCGACGATCAACAGGCGGGCCTTCGGATCGCCGAAGCCTGGGAGCGGGGCAGCCCAGTAGGCCTCTCCCAGGTAGCGCCTGGGGGGATCCTCGGCCGCGGCCTGCCGGTACCTCACCAGGCGGGGGCATTTCCGACATCTGATCACCTGCGCGCGAACGGATCTGAGTGATCTCATGCTCCCGGATCCGGCTGCGCCGGGCTCGAGCCCACCTCAGCTCCCAGGTAGCGGGCGATGCCGGCCCAGCAGATCTTGTGCGAGGGCCTTCCGACGATCGGTATTCCCTCGATCTCGCCGCGGTCTTCCGAGAGGCTCACGCTGGGGAGCGCGGCGAGGCCGCCGAAGGAGACAGCGAGACGCCCCACCTCAAGCACGGGCATTGCCGAATGATCCTACCATGAAACTCGAAAGCCATCAGGAGTTCACCCCATGACGGCGCGGGTGCCGACCTTGATCGTCCACGGCGGAGCCGGAGCCGACCCTGCCGAGGGGAAGGAGGAGATTCGTGCCGGCATCCGCGAGGCCGTTGCTGCGGGGTGGCGCATCCTCAAGGAAGGCAGGACCGCGCTGGATGCGGTTGAGGCCGCGGTGCGGGTCCTGGAAGCCCACCCGCGCTTCAACGCCGGCCGCGGCGCCGTGCTGAATTCTGCTGGAACTATTGAGCTGGACGCCTCGATCATGGAGGGCGATCGTCTCAGCTCCGGGGCCGTGGGCGCCGTGAGAGGGGTCGCCCATCCTGTCACGCTGGCCAGGCGGATCCTCGAGGACGGCCGCCACGTTCTGCTGGTGGCCGACGGGGCCCTGGCCTTCGCTCGGCAGGTGGGTCTCCCCGAATGCGACCCTGCCGAGTTGATCACGGAGCGGCAGCTGTGGCGTTGGCGGTCATCGCTGAGCGGGACTGTGGGGGCCGTGGCCCTCGACCGCCATGGCACCATCGCCGCGGCCACTTCCACGGGCGGCCTCGCGGGAAAACCTCCCGGCCGGGTGGGTGATTCGGCGCTGATCGGTGCCGGAACCTACGCCGAGAGTTCCCTCGGCGGAGTCTCCTGCACGGGGTCCGGCGAGGCGATCATCCGTGTGACGCTGGCGCGGCGGGCCGTGGAAATTCTCAAGGCTCCGGACGGCCCTGGGCAAGCCAGCCTGGTGGCCGTGGACGTGCTCACCGAAGAGGGACGAGGCGACGGTGGCCTGATCCTGCTTGACTGGCGGGGCCGCATGGGCTGGGCCCACTCGACCCCGTTCATGCCCGTGGGCTGGATCGCGCCCTGCTGCGCGGGTCCCGCTCTCCCCTTCTGAGATCCCCAACAGCCCTGCCGCGTGGGGACAGCTCACCCGGCCTCGGCTTCCACGGGTCTCTGATGAAATGGCAGCTGCGAGACGATGGCCGCGCGCGCTTGTCGAGCCAGTTCCTGCGACGCTGTCCGCAAGTCGCCGCTGCGCTGGGTCGTAAGCAGCGGGTGGTAGACAACGGTGATGCGTCCTGGCCGGGGGAAGCGCCGGTGGGGCGGCCAGGCCTCGTGCCCCCCCAGAATGGTGACGGGGAGGACGGGCACGTGCAGCGAGCAAGCCAGTCTGAAAGCCCCGAGCTTGAACGGCTGGAGCCGCCCGTCTTGGGTGCGGCCGCCTTCCGGGAAGACCATCAGCGCCGCTCCGGCCCGGAGGAGCCGCACTGCCTTCCGCGCAGCCCTGGGGTCCGCGCTCTCAGTCTCCACCGGGAAGGCGCGGAGCCGGCGAATCAGCCAGCCAAACCCCGGCACCTCAAAGAGTCGGCTCCACGCGAGGTAATGGACGGGGCGGCGGATGGCCACGCACACGAAAACGGGGTCAGCGTAACTCACGTGGTTCGAGGCAATGATCAGCGGGCCCTGGAGGGGCACGTGGTGGCGGCCCTCCAGGCGGATCCCGAAGTAGGCTCTGGCGAAGAGCCAGAGGAACGGACGGAACAGGTCGATGACAGGGGTCCGCACGGGTTCATCGTGGCACAACGGAGCGGGTGTGACAACACGCCCCGCGCGGGCTGAGGGGCCGGGATCCCCCGACGGGACTACCGGCCCAGGGCGGGCGGGGTGAAAAAAGACGAGGTCGAAGCTCGAGGGGCGGGAGACACGGCCACCCTATTCGGGCGCTTCGTCCTCCTCCGGACCGCCGAACAGGGAGTCGACCGTCACCGCGTGCCGGGCCTCGCGCTCTAGACGGTCCTGGCAACGAACGCAGGTGGTCACCTCCGGGATCGCCCGAAGGCGCGCCGGCGCGATAGGCTCCTCGCACTCCTCACACACTCCGTAAAGGCCGTTGCGGAGGCGATCCAACGCGTCCGCCAGCCTGTTGGCACGCTCCACCAGCAGACTGCGGGTGGCGAAGCCGATCTCCCGCGCTTCGTTCAACTGGACATGGTCCAACGAGTCGGTAAAGGACGAGAAGTCTCCGACAGCGGTCGGGATGTCCTCAACCACGACCGTCCCCCCGAGCTGACGGAGCCGCTCCCTGGCCTGCCTGAGCTCTCGTTCCAGCTGCGCTTGGATCTGCTCCATAGCCCTTCCTCCCTCTGCGACACGCGCCACCTTTCGACTCCGGGTGCAGCAGAAGGCATACAAACTCCGTGCCAACCTGGTACAGCGACCCGACACTCAAACGCAACACACCGAAAAACAAAATTATTCCTTTTATTTCCCCTGAGGTTGCCACTGGTGAGGACTCACCGGGAGGTAGGGCAAAAATGGTCAGACTGGCAAAAAACCATGGAAAAACTTCCGTGATGTGACAGTTTACGCCGGGTCGGACGCGGAGTTGCGGAGGTTGGACCGGAGAAAGTCCTCGAAGCCAGCCTCAAGCTCAGAGGTCAGGCGTTCGGCCACGCTCTCCGGGGTTCCAGGGCGCTCCCCTTCCGGCCCTTGCTGCCAGCCTTCCAGGTAGGCGTCGGCACCGGAGGCACCCTCACGCATCGCGACAGCGTCAACAAGCTCCTGAAACCGCTGGGAGAGAGAGGCCCGAACGGCGTGATCCCCCTCGAAGGCTTCCACGAGCGAGGGGATCTCCCGCCAGTAGATCACCCGGTAGCGCGCCATCGGGGGGGAAGGGCGAGCGTCTTCCGTCTCCGCCGGGCGGCTCCGGTCTCCTGAGCGACCCGGGCAACCCCCGCAGCCACCGCTGCGACCACGCGTTTGTCGAACACGGAGGGGGTGATGTACTCCTCGGTGAGCTCTGATTTACTGACGATGTTAGCGATCCCATGAGCCGCGGCGATCTTCATCTCATCCGTGACGGTGCGGGCGCGCACGTCCAGGAGCCCCCGGAAGAAGCCCGGAAAGCAGCAGACGTTATTGATCTGATTGGGGTAGTCAGACCGCCCGGTGGCCATGACCCGCACCCGAGCCCCTACCTCCTCTGGCATGATCTCCGGGATCGGGTTGGCCATCGCAAAGACGATGGGATCACGCGCCATCTGCTCGATGTCCTTCAGCGTCACCACTCCGGGACCGGACAGCCCGATGAAGACATCCGCCCCTCTGAAGGCATCCCCGGTCCGCGTGAGGCGTTTCGGGTTGGTGTGCTCCGCGAACCACACCTTCACGGGGTTCATGTTCTCGGTGCGCCCCTTATAGAGGATCCCCGCGCGGTCGCAGGCAATGACGTGTCTCACCCCGACGCGCATCAGGAGCTCGGCGGTCGCGATCGCCGAGGCGCCGGCTCCGGCGAACACCACCTTGACATCCTGGAACCGCTTCTTGACGATCTTGAGGGCGTTGATGAGCGCCGCGAGCACCACGACAGCGGTGCCGTGCTGATCGTCATGGAAGACCGGAATGTCCAGCTCCTTGCTGAGCCGCTCCTCGATGGTGAAACAGCGAGGGGCGGAGATGTCCTCCATGTTGATCCCGCCAAACACCGGGGAGATGGCTTTTACGATGCGCACGATCTCATCCGGATCCTTGGTGTCCAGGCAGACGGGGAACGCGTCGACGCCGGCCAGCTCCTTGAACAGGAGCGCTTTGCCCTCCATGACGGGCATGGCGGCCTTCGGCCCGATGTCTCCTAGCCCCAGGACCGCGCTGCCATCGGTGACCACGGCCACGCAGTTTTGCTTGATGGTGAGCGCGGAGGCCTTCTCCGGGTCTTCGTGGATGGCCATGCAGACCCGTGCCACGCCTGGGGTGTAGGCCATGGAGAGGTCGTCCCGGGTCTTCAGCGCCATCTTCCCCCTCACCTCGATCTTGCCGCCCAGGTGCATGAGGAACGTCCGATCAGACACGTTGACCACCTTGACGCCGGACACCGCCCTGAGGCGGTCTATCACCTGCGCCCCATGCCGCTCGTCGCGAGCCTTGAAAGTGATGTCACGGGTGAGAGTGGTCTGTTCCGCCTGAACCAGATCGATGGCACCGATGTCGCCCCCGCCTTTCCCGATGGCGGACGTCACCTTCCCGAGCATGCCCGGTCGGTTCGTGATCTCCAGTCGGACGGTGAGGCTGTAGCTAGCGCTGGGGACAGAACTCATCAAGGACTCTCCTTACTTGGATCTAACCTGGAACCAACCTCGGGCGCACGATTCCACGGCCATCATCCATCTTACCAGAGACGGGCCCCCAGAACCATTTTGCCGGCGCTCCAGGGGACTGCGAGTGGCACCTGCCAGCGCGGGGGTTGCCTTGACAGGCAGAGGCCCGGTCGCTACTGTGGTAGCCGAGGACCTCCAGTCGAGCGAGGAGGAGTGAACGATGATCGATCCGAAGGCTGCTGACAAGGAGCTTCAGTTCTATATTCGTCCGCAGACGTTTCCGGTGGCGGTCCGCATGCTTAGGCCGGGCGAGGAGATCCCCGAAAAGGCCAAGCGGCCGGCCCGCGACTTCAAGAAGCTCTCGATGAACTGCCAGGTCATCGACATGTCCCGGCGCTACGGGTGGATGATCGCGCTGACCCGCGAGGATCACATCTGCTCGCTCGGGATCACCGCGCTGGGCCTCGACCAGCCCACTCACCTCTACAGCTCCGGAACTCTCTGCGAGGGAATGTACACGGAGACCAAAGACGCCGGCCAGCGCTCCGAAGCGGCCGTGGACAAGTTCTCGCCGGGTGAATACTTCTGCCTGCTCGTCTCCCCGCTCGATCGCTGCACCTTCGAGCCGCACCTGGTGGTGATCTACGCCACCCCTGCTCAGGTCATGCGCCTGGTTCAGGCGACTCTCTGGAAGCGGGGAGGCAAGCTTGCCTCCTCCTTCGAGGGGCGGATCTCCTGCTCCGAGATCATTGTGACCACCATGAAGACCAAAGAGCCCCAGGTGATCCTTCCCTGCTCCGGCGACCGCATCTTCGGCCAGACCCAGGACCACGAGATGGCGTTCACCATCCCATGGGAGCAGATGGAGGTGATCGTCGAGGGGCTCCGGGGCACCCACGCCGGGGGCATCCGGTATCCGATCACCCAGTTCATGGAGTATGAGGCCAAGCTCCCGCCCCGGTACATGGAGGTGAACAAGCTCTGGGACGTCCAGCAGGGGAAGGCTCAGTACACCCCCCGGGACCGCGTCGTGGCGGCCTCGAGGGGCACGTTTGCCGATCGGGTTCCGGTATATCCGATCGCCGGCTCCTTCGCCGGCTGTCTGGACGGCCTATCCATCGAGGAGTACTGCACCAACCCCAAGAAGGCCGTCAAGGCGATGCTGAACTACTACGAGCGCTACCAGCCGGATGTGATGCTGGCCTACAACGACCTGGCCAAGGAGGCCGAGGCCGTCGGCTGCAAGGTGAAGTATTCCGACTACGTGGTCCCCTCAATCGCCACACATGTGCTCCAGGACGACAAGGGGAAGCTGGCCAAGCTGGAGATCCCGGATCCCTACAAGGACGGCCGCCTGCCGGGATTCCTTGAGCAGTGCGAGGCCCTGTCGAAGGCCAATTTCCCCAGTGCCCTCGGCGCGGTGCTGGTAGGGCCCTGGACGATCGCCATGCTCATGCGGAACCCCGAGGTGATGCTTCTCGACACCTTCGAGGACCCGGAGTTCATCCACGCGCTGATGCGATTCACCACCGAGTACGCAACGCGCTTCGGCGACGCGGTGATCGAGACCAAGATCGGCTTGTCCTACTCCGACCCCACCGCCTCCTGCAGCCTCGTCGGGCCCGACACGTACCGGGAGTTCATCAAGCCGTACCACAAGGAGCTGGTGGACTACTTCAAAGCCAAGAAGGTCAATGTCACCGTTCACATTTGCGGCACGACCCACCCGATCTACGAGGACCTGCTCGAGGTCGGGTTCTCCACCATCACCATCGACATCGACCAGCAGGCCGACCCCGCGCTGAAGGTCGACCAGCTCAGCCGGCTCGTCGAGGTGGCGTCCCCGCGCAAGGTCGTCACCATCGGCAACGTGGACGCCACGATCTTCGAGGTCGCCACAAAGGAGCAGATGGAGGCGGAGGTTCGGCGCTGCATCGATAGCGCCGCCCGCTACTCCCGCTACGTCCTGTCGACCTCCTGCGAGCTGCCGCCCCGCGCCAAGCCCGAGATCGTCCAGTGGTTCATGGATGCCGGCCGCGACTACGGCCGCTACGAGCGGATCATCGGATAGCGAAAGAGAATCGAGGCGGGCTAGCCCGAACGTCGAACGCTAGAACGTCATCACGGAGTCGAGGGGAAGAGGCGCGGCCTGAACCTCGCTCCCGACCGGCAGCTCGCAGATCATGTATCCCCGCGGCCGCGGCATGGCATGCTGAGGTTGCCCTTGCCCTGCCCCCGAGAGGTCGAACACCGCCACGAGCGCCCCCACGATCACCAACGCCATGAACAGCC
>JBHIBG010000054.1:0-17762 GCA_046758965.1 Methylomirabilia bacterium
AGCACAACTCCGAAAGCAAGCGTGAGAGAAGCTCGAGCCCCCATCCCGGACAGCTCGGCCAGGCACCCGGCAAGCGCCATGAGATCCCACTCGGCCGGGGAGCGGAGCGCGACGGCTCCTCGCCGAATGGACGCTGTGGAGAGCAGGTCCTGGAGTCGGAGTGCCGAGTAGGACATGGCGGATCCGGTCTACACAATAACGATGACGAGCCATTACCTTAACGTTTGACGAGTAAAAATCAAGCCGCAAGATGTGGGGGATCGAATGCAGAAAAGACCCTACAGATCGGGCTACGAGGATTCCTCAGGCTGGGGCTTGAAGAGCCACTCAGAGCGCCGGGGTTGTGAAACGCCTCTGGCAGGCGGCTGGTACTCAGCTTTCATGGCCTCCCGATCCGGGGGCGTTTGACCCAACATCCTACGGAGAGCAAGCGCGTTTCGCACCGGGTAGTCGCGATTGTTGTTGTTGAACTTCATATACACGCGCCGAACCCTGCCGTGGAAGGCCCGGGCGGTCTCGGCCAGGCCCTCAAGCTCCTCAGGGGTGTAGCAGTAGTCGTACTTCTCCGCAACTGACGGCTGTTTTCCCTTCACCTGGGCCTGCCAACCCGCGATATTCCGGCCGTGGAACCGCAACACGACCCACTCCGCCGTGGCCGCCGGGATCAGCGGCTGCCATGGGCAGTCCACGCCCACGAAGATGATCCCGTGCTCGGCGAGAAAGGCGAGAACCTCTTCAGTCCGCGTGGAAATCCACGAGGGGTTACGAAACTCCACCGCGATCTTCCAGCCGGGCAAGCGCTCGGGAAGCGACGCCAGGTAATCCAAGGCCTTGGAGGAGTATCCGATCCACGGCGCGAACTGGAAGAGCACATAGCTCAGCTTCCCGGCCCGAGCGAGAGGGGAGAGCGCATCCCAGAACCACTCGAAGCAGAGATCGAGGGCCTCTTGGGAAAAATGCTTCCGGTCGACCTCCCCGCGTCCCGTGATCGGGACGGGCTGAGGCAGGAACTCCCGCAGCCCCTTCGGGAGCCGGTCAGCCTTGGGGTGGTGGCCGGTCAGGAGCGAGTACGCCTTCACAGCGAAGTGAAACCCGGGCGGGGTTCGCTCGGCCCAGAGCTGGCTGGTCCGCACCGAGGGCAGGGTGTAGTAGGTCGCGTTGACCTCCACCGAGTCGAAGAATCGAGCGTACCACTGGAGCCGCCCCTCGGCGGTCATCTTCGGGCTGGGATAAAAGGTTCCCTCGGCCAGCAGGGAGGCGTCGAGCCAGGACGAGCACCCGACCAGGTAGTCGGTCCCGCCAGCCTCGGAGCGGCTATAGAGGAGAAGCGGCTCGTGTACGCTGTCCGGCATCGTCGACCGTCGCAGAAATTCTACCTCGCCGGAGATGTCTCGACACCCAACGTGGCGATGAGGACGTTCGCCTCCGCCCTTGCTGCCTTCAGATCTTGCCGCCTCGCCCAGCACTCCAGTTCGCCATTCCGGAGAGGCTGGTACCCGTCGCGCTGATCTGGCTGACGGCAGTGAGTTTCAGCACGAGCGCGCCTCACTTCATCCAGCGGATAACGGTCATCGGTCGTCGGCCGAGCAAGTTGTCCGTAACCCATTGGGGCATCCGGTCTCATGTCAAGGCGTACCAGATCTTTTCGGGGGTCAGCGGCATGTCGAGGGAGGTGATCCCGAAGGGCGAGAGCGCGTCCACCACGGCGTTGACGAGGGCCGGCGGCACGCCGATGCAACCTGCCTCACCCACGCCCTTGGCGCCCAGCAGATTCCTGGGTGACAGCGTGACGGTCTTCTCGAGCACCGGCGCCGGAACGTCGTCAGCGTGCGGGATGGCGTACTCCATCAGGGATCCGGTGAGGAGCTGCCCCTCGGCGTCGTAGACGACCTGCTCCAGGAAGACCTGGCCAAACCCCTGGACAAAGCCGCCGTGGAGCTGCCCCTCGGCAAGGAGGGGGTTCACGATGGTGCCCGCATCGTCCACCCAGACGAGCTTCTCCAGCGCGACCTTCCCGCTTTCACGATCTACCCGCACCACGGCCACGACCGTCCCGAAGCTCCACATCTCCCCGTCGGCCTGAAAGAAGACTGTAGCCTCCAGCCCGGGGCTGTCTCCCGGGGCCAGGGCCTGGCCCCTGTAGGCGGCATCCGCTACCCGCTTCCAATTCACCCGGCGCTCAGGCACACCCACGACCTGGAAGCCCCCCGGGACCGGGAGTACATCCTCCGGGGCGGCCTCGAGAAGCGTAGCGCCAATGCGCTTCCCCTTCGCCCTCACCTCGAGGGCAGCCTTGGCCAGGGCGCCTCCGCCCAGGGCAGTGCTGCGGCTCCCAAAGGTCCCAAACCCCTGGGGAGCCGACTGGGTGTCGCCGTGGCGGACCACCACCTCGACGGGCTCAACGCCCAAGAAGTCAGCGACCACCTGGGCGAAGGTGGTCTCGTGGCCTTGGCCGTGGGCGCTCGAGCCGGTGACGGCGGTGACAGTCCCGGTCCGCTCCACCCGGACGCTCCCGCTCTCCCATCCGAGGCCGCACGGCTCCACGTAGGTGGAGAGCCCGATCCCGACAATCTCCCCCCGCGCCCGGGCCTCGGCTTGCTCCTGCCTGAGCTGGCGGTAGCCTGCGAGCTCAAGGGCCCTGTCCAGAGCCCGCTCGTAGTTCCCCGAGTCATACACCTGGCCCGTGGCGCTTCTAAAAGGAAACCGCTCCGGCGGGATGAAGTTCTTCCGGCGAACGTCGACCGGATCGATCCCGAGCACGCGGGCAGCTTCATCCACGAGTCGCTCGATCAGGAACGCCGCCTCGGGCCGACCCGCCCCTCGGTACGCTCCAATGGGTGCCGTCGTCGTCAACGCACCAGCGGCCTCGATCTCGCACGCCGGGACCACGTACGCCCCGGGAAGAAGGCGCGCGTGGTTCCAGGGAGAAACCGCGGCGCTATTGACCAGCGAGGTGCCGAGAGGATAGAGGACCCTTGCCCTGAGCCCCGTGATCCGGCCGTCTCTGGTCACTGCCAGCTCGCCCTCGGCAACACCTCCGCGGCCGTGGTTGGTGGTCAGGAGATCTTCGCTCCGGGTGGAAATCCAGTTGACCGGTCGGCCCAGCCGGACCGCCAGGTACGCGACCAGGACATCCTCCCGATAGGGCGCGGTTTTCACGCCGAAGCCGCCGCCAACCTCGGGGGCAATGGCGCGGACCTTCGCCTCGGAGAGACTCAGGGCCGTGGCGAGTTCGGCCCGCATCCGAAACGGCGCCTGAGTTGAGGTCCAGAGCGTCAGCTCCCCGGTGGCCCGGTCGAACGAGGCGAGAATCCCGCGGGACTCCAGGGCCACACTGGCCAGCCGCTGCTGAACCACGCGGAGTTTGACGACGCGGTCCGCCGAAGCGAACGCGGCCTCGGGATCCCCGTAACGCAGGATCTGGGTAAACGACCGATTCGTGCCGAGCTCAGGAAAAAGCAGTGGCGCATCGAGGGCCAGGGCTGCCTCCGCGTCCACCAGAGGCGGCAGGGGATCGTACTCCACCTCGATCAGTTCGATCGCGTCGCGCGCCAGGTAAGGGCTCTCGCCGACCACGGCCGCCACCGGCACCCCCGGAGCATGCACCACGCCATCTGCGAGGATCGGATGGGGTGGCACCTTCATCTCCCGGAAGATCCGGTTCACCGGCATGGGACCCAGATGGCGGACCTCGACACCGGTCACCACCGCCACCACCCCAGGAGCGTTCCTCGCCGCCTCTACATCGAGCCGCTCAATCCGGGCATGGGCGTACGGACAGCGGAGGAAGGCCACGTACGTGAGCCCGGGAGGCCGGAAGTCGTCGACAAAGCGCCCGACGCCGGTGAGGAGCCGGCGGTCCTCCTCCCGCTTCATGGGGCGCCCGATGTAGAGGCCGTCAAACGGCTTGGCCATTGTCAACGGTTGTCCCCCGATGAAGCCGCCTTCATCACGGCCAACAGGAGCGGAGCAGCTGTAGGAGCCGCGATCGGCGCCCGCCAGGTGGAACAGATCGAGAAGCGCCTCGGCGAGTGGCTGACAAAAGACGGCCCAATTGGTAGCACGACCGCATCTCTCGTGTCAACGGGGACTCCGGCTTGACGGGCCTTCAGGCACTGGGTAGGGTAAGGTCTCTCATCTCTGCCTGACTGGCAAGAATCAGGGGCTACGCGATACACTGGAACCGAACCGTGATCACCCTCAATCCACGCCTGACTGCACTGGTCGCCATCGACATGCACCGGGGCCACCTGGACCCGGCGGTCGCCACACTTCCGCTCCCACCCGAGCGGTGCGGCCCGGTGATCACCCGAGCCGCGGCGCTCTTCCGAGAGCTCCGGGTGCTGGGGGTCCCGATCGTACACGTCGTAACCGAGTACCGGGACCCGGGCGAGATCGCGAGCAACCCCTTCTGGAAGGCGATCCACGATGACCCGGCGAAGGTCCGGAAAGGGATCCTAAAGCACAACCTGGCGGGAAGCGCGGGAACTGAGATCATCCCGGCCCTCTGGGCCGACGGCGACCTGCGGGTCGGCGGCAAGAAGCGCTACAACTGCTTCCACGCCACTGACCTGGAGTTCCTGCTGCGGCGACTCAACGCGCGCACGCTGATCTTGGCCGGGATCAACACCACCACGTGTGTCCTCAACACTGCGTTCGAGGCGACCAATCGGGATTTTGCGGTGGTGATCGCGCAGGAGGCCGTGGATTCCATGGACGGTGAGGAGATGCACCGTTTCGCTCTCCGGGTTCTGGCCGCCGCAGTCGGACCAGTGCTCTCGAGTGAGGAGATCCTGAAAGCTCTTCGCTCCTGATCCTCTCGCGCTACCGCGCTGCAGGCGGGCACCCCCGCGTCCGGCGTATGCCCTCCGCTTGACAACCCGCCGATTTGAATCTCGGCCGACACTCCCCACCACCCTATCCTCGCCCGCTGTCTCCCTCACTCGACCGTGGCGAAGAAGCGGGCCGGGGCCCCCTCGGCGCCGGCGATCTTGTAGAACGGGGCGTAGAAGAGGACGCGCCGGGAAGGCAGGGCTCCGAGGTTGGTGAGCCCCTCCATGATCACGATGCCGGCCCCCAGGATGACCCGGTGCATGGGAAAGTCTTCGGAGGTGAAGTCCGGCAGCCTCGCGCAGTACTCCTCGAAGAAGTCGAAGCCGATGGACTTGGGTCCCTTGGCCACAAGCCACTCGGCCGACTCCGGTGGGAAGAACGGAGACTGCGTGAAGTAGTCGGGCCAGCTCCCGTACATCTTATCTGTCCAGTCGCTGCGCAGCAGAACGATATCCCCCTTGGAGACCTGATCGGCGCCGCCTCGCTTGAGGTCCTCGATGGTGATCTTGTGATTGGCGCCGACGAAGGAGAGGTCAACGACCAGCGCCGGGCCGATGACCTGCTCGAGGCTGATCTCAGCTGCGGTGATCCCGTCCCTGAAGACGTGGAGTGGGGAGTCAATGTGGGCGCCGGTGTGCAGGCTCTGCCGGACGCTCGAGACCTGCCAGAAACCCGGCCCACGCCGGTGGGGGGTGATCTCCAGCCTGAGGTTGGTCGAGGGCGGGCTCAGGGTGTTGGCGTCCACCGTCACGGAGAGATCAATCAGCTTGGCCATTACTTTCTCCTCCCTGGCGAGCATCCCTCATTCCGGCCAACAGTTCCATCGTCGTGACGATTGAGGCCAGATCCTCATCCCCTCGCCCGGCAGCGGCGGTAGCCGTTGCCAGCTGTTGCGCTAAGCTCGTCAGCGGCAGAGCGACGCCGAGGCGCCGGCCCTCCTCCACCATGAGCTTGAAATCCTTCAGGAACAGGTCCAGCTTCATCTGCGGCTCGAAGCTGCCGGTCACCATAAGAGGCCCACGGATCTCCGCCATCTTTGAGGTTGCCGCGCTCTCCCTGATGATCTCCAGGAGCAGGCCGGGGGAGAGCCCGCCCTTGGTCCCGAGCACGAAGGCTTCGGCCAGGGCTGCGGTGTGGAGGCCGACCAGGAGGTTCAGGACGAGCTTCGCGAGCGAGGCCATTCCCCAAGCCCCCACGTAGACTGTCCGGCGCGCGATTGCCTCAAACAGGGGCCGGCAGGCCTCGGCCCGGGCCGGGTCGCCCCCGACCAGGATCATGCAATCACCCCGCGCCACCATGGTGCTCGTCCCGCTCACGGGGGCGTCGAGGAAGCCGAGCCCCTTGGCCGCCGCGGCCTCGCCGAGACGACGCGTCAGGTCGGGGGAAATCGTGCTCATCTGGATCAACGTGGCCCCACGGGGCGCCGTCTCGAGGAGCCCGCCGGAGCCGCCTACCACCGTTTCTACGCTCTCGAGCGAAGGGAGGATCGCGAAGACCGCGTCCGCTCCCGCGGAGGCCTCCGCAATGCTCCCCGCTGGGCGCAGCCCCTGAGGACCGAGCGCCTCCACCTGCTCAGGGCGCGTGTCGTAGCCAGTCACTCGGAAGCCGTTCTCAAGCAGCCGTGATGCCACAGCGCTCCCCAGCAGTCCGACACCCATGATCCCTATCTGTTGCATTCCATCCCTCCCTCGCCGTAGTCGGTGTGGATATCCTGCACTGCTAGCATCACAGTTTCATGCGGCAGCGTGCCGGGAGAGGATTCGCTGAATTCCACACCCAGCGTTGTTCCCTCCCCTCAGTCATAGATTTCGGGGTTGAAGCAATTCGGGGGCCGTCGCCCCTCGATGACAGCGAGGATATTGTCGACTACGGTGAGCGCCATCTGCTCCCGAAGTTCGAGCACCGCGCTGCCGACGTGGGGGGTGAGGACCGCGTTTGGAAGCCCGACCAGTTCCGGCTCCACATGAGGCTCCTGCTCAAACACATCGAGAGCCGCCCCGGCGATCCGTTTCTCCCGGAGAGCCTTCACCAGCGCCTTCTCGTCCACCACCGGCCCTCTGGCCGTGTTGACAAGATAGGCCGTCGATTTCATCCGCGCCAGCTCCCGCTCCCCGATCAGATGATAGGTCTCCCGGGTATAGGAACAGTTGATGGACACGAAGTCGGCTTCCTCCAGGAGCCGGTCCAGGGTCGTGTAGTGGAGAGCGAGGGCGTCCTCGTCGGCGCGAGTGAGACGGGTCCGCTTGTAGTAGACGATCCGCATCCCGAATCCCAGGGCCCGCCGAGCCACGGCCCGGCCGATCTGCCCGCAGCCGATGATTCCCATGGTCTTTCCGTGGACCCCGGCTCCCTCCAGATAAGAAGATTGCGCACCGGGAAAGAGCCCCGTTCTGAGGAGTCTGTCGGCCTCGACCACCCGCCGGGCCACGGCCAGCAGGAGGGCCCAGTGAAGGTCCGCGGTGGCGTCTGTCACGATGGGAGGGATGACCGTGATGGGAATCCTCCGGGCCGTGGCAGCCTTCACATCAATCCCCGCCGGGGCGATCGCCATAGAGGCGAGTAACTTGAGGTCGGGGTTCGCCGCCATCACCTCAGCGTCGATGGTGTCGTGAAGGAGACAGAAGAGGTAGTCGTTCTCTCCGACGGCTTTGCAGAGTTCAGCCTTTGTCATGATGTGAAGAGGGTCATGGTTCCACGTCACCCCCGCCACGGCCTCGAGCCTCCGAATCGCCTTTCCCGCGACCGGCTGGGTAATGAAGACCTTGGGCTGCATCCCGCTCCTCATTTGACCCTGAGAGGCTCACACGGAGCCGACGACTGGAGCTGTATCACCGTCAGAAGCCCGCGACCCCAGGGCGGCCAGCGTCGTCCTGAATCTCGCGGGCGGAGGGGCCTCCAGGCACGACGCCTATTCTCGCCTATTTTTTGGCCATCAAGCAAACGCAGAGTTGTCGGCACTTGACAATCCCCTTGGACTCCGTCTAGATTCCCCTAAGTCCTTCTCGGATATCGGAAAAGTCCTCTCGTCGAGGAGGCAGCACGCCCCTGGATAGCCTCCCCGGGACAGCTCTCAACGGCCGCGCAAGGCGCCAGCTCAACCCGGAGGCTCGGATGACAGTGCCTGCGCGTGATGGCGGAGAAACGAGGTGATGGCAGGCGAGATGAGCCGGGAGAAGAGCGAAGTCAGGGACGGGATGCGGATCGACTGGGACGTCCCGATCACGATGGACGACGGCCTTGTCCTACGCGCCGACGTGTACCGGCCGATCGAGGACGGCACGTACCCGGTGATCCTGACCTACGGCCCCTACGCCAAGGGTCTCGCCTTCCAGGACGGCTATCGGGACCAGTGGGAGCGGATGGCCGCGCAGCACCCGGACGTGACGGCGGGCTCAACCAACAAGTACCAGAGTTGGGAAGTCGTCGACCCGGAGAAATGGGTGCCCGACGGTTACGCGTGCGTGCGGGTGGACTCGCGGGGCTGCGGCCGCTCGCCGGGGTACATCGACCACTTTTCGCCTCGGGAGACGAAAGACTTCTACAACTGCATCGAGTGGGCGGGGACCCGGCCGTGGAGCAACGGTAAGGTGGGCCTGAACGGCATCTCCTACTACGCGATCAACCAGTGGCACGTGGCTTCGCTGCAGCCATCTCACCTGGCGGCGATGTGCATCTGGGAAGGCGCCGCTGACTGGTACCGCGACATGACCCACCACGGGGGCATCCTCTGCTCGTTCTGGGACAACTGGTACGACATGCAGGTGAAGACCGTGCAGTACGGCCTCGGGGAGCGGGGCCCGCGCAACCGTGTCACCGGCGAGCTCGTCTGCGGCCCGGAGACGCTGTCCACCGAGGAGTTGGCCAAGAACCGGTGCGGCCTCGGGAATGAGATCCTCGCCCACCCGCTTGACGACAGCTACCACAGGGCGCGGTCTCCGGTCTGGTCGAAGGTCACCGTCCCCTTCCTCTCCGCGGCGAACTGGGGCGGCCAGGGGCTTCACCCGCGCGGTAACTTCGAGGGCTTCGTGCGCGCCGCCTCGGAGCAGAAGTGGCTCGAGGCGCACGGGATCGAGCACTGGACGCATTTCTACACCGACTACGGGGTGAAGCTCCAGAAGCGCTTCTTCGACCACTTCCTGAAAGGGCTCGACAACGGCTGGCAGGACCAGCCGCGCGTTCAGCTCCAGGTCCGCAGGCTCGACGGCTTTGTTGAGCGCATGGAGAAGGAGTGGCCGATCGCCCGAACCCGGTGGACCCGGCTCTATCTCAACCCTGCTGGCTTCAGCCTGAGCCGGGAGCCGGTCGCCACTGAGGGAAGCACCGAGTACGATGCCCTCGGCGAAGGCATCACCTTCATCTCGCCCCCGCTCGAGGAGGAGGCGGAGATCACCGGACCCTCTGCCGCTAAGTTATTCGTGTCGACGACGACGACGGACGCTGACATCTTTGTCGTGCTGCGCATCTTCGCTCCCGACGGGGAGGAGGTGGTCTTCCAGGGGGCGCTCGATCCCCACACCCCGATCGGCCAGGGCTGGCTGCGGGCATCGCATCGCAAGGTCAACCTTGAGCTCAGCACCGAGTATCGCCCCTACCACACCCACGACGAGCTGCAGCCGCTCACTCCGGGGGAGATCGTCGAGCTCGACGTGGAGATCTGGCCGACCTCCATCGTGGTGCCGACTGGCTACCGGATTGGCCTGACCGTGCGCGGCAAGGACTACGAGTACGCTGGCGCGAGCGGCGGGGGGCTTGCGACCATGAAGAACGAGTTCAAGGGTTGCGGGCCGTTCCTACACGACGATCCGCGCGACCGCCGGCCGGACATCTTCGGCGGTAAGACCACGATCCACGTCGGTCCTGACCTGGCTGCGTACGTACTCATCCCGATCATTGCGCCGAAGCGCGGTCGCCCTCAGCCGTCTCCGGCAGGGAGTGGGTTGGCCATCGCCAGTGGGAGGAAAGGGGTGAGCTGAGACTCCGCCTCAGCCTATGCCGAGATGAGTTTTCTTCACCTCTTCGTTTGCCCAGAGCTCCTGCGGAGAGGCGTCGTACACCAGCACGCCCTTCGCGATGACGCTTACGCGGTCCACCACCTTGAGGGCGAAGGGGGCGTTCTGCTCGACGAGGAGGATGGAAAGGCCTTCTCCCTTGAGGGTGCGGATCGCCTCTCCAAGGCTCTGGATGATGAGCGGGGCGAGCCCTTCGGAGGGCTCGTCGAGGGTGAGGCAATCGGGGTTGGTCATCAGCGCCCGGCCGATGGCGAGCATCTGCTGTTCGCCCCCAGAGAGAGAGCCGGCGCGCTGGTTCGCGCGCTCCCCCAGTTGCGGAAACAATTCATACACGGTGTCGTGGGTCCAGCGGCTGCTTTGGTGGGTTTGATGCGCGACGAGGAGGTTCTCGCGGACGGAGAGCGTGGGGAAGACGCGCCGTCCCTGGGGGCAGAGCCCGATCCCGGCCGTTGAGATCTCATAGCTGGGCGTGTGGGTGATCTCCTTGCCGCGGAAGAAGATCTGGCCCCTCCGAGGGGGGACGAACCCCATGATCGAGTTGATGAGGGTGGTCTTGCCCATCCCGTTTCTGCCGAGGATGCCGAGCGCCTCCCCCTCACGCACCTCCAGGCTGATGCCCTGGAGGATGTAGGAATCCCCGTAGTAGGTGTGGATGTCCTGAACGGACAGCAGAGACGCCACGATCTCAAGCCTTCCCCAAATAAATTTCCTGGACCCTCGGGTCCTTTCGAATCGTCTCGCTCGGCCCTTCGGTGAGGAGTTCCCCGTAATACAGCACCGAGATGTGGGAGACCACGCCGAACAACACGTCGAGGTCGTGCTCGATGATCAGAATGGCGATGTTCGGGTCGAGCGAGTTGAGGAATTGCGCCATCTCCTGTGACTCGCCCGTGGCCAGCCCCGCCGAGGGCTCATCCAGGAGGAGCACCTTTGGGTCGCTCGAGAGGGCGAGGACGATCTCGAGCTGGCGCTGCTCGCCGTGGGAGAGGTTGCGGACCTGCTGGTTCCGCAGGTGCCAGAAGCCCGCCTGGGTGAGGAGGTTCTCCGCCTTGTCGAAGACCTCCTCGTAGCGCGAGAGAGGCCTGAACATCACCATCTTCATCTGGCGCAGGCCCTGCACGGCAAGCAGGACGTTGTCCAGGGCGCTCAGGCGCGGGAAGAGGCTGGTGATCTGGAAGGTCCGGGCCATGCCGAGCGCCACGCGGCGGTGAACGGCCCAGCCGGTGACGTTTTCCCCGAAGAGCCGGATCTCGCCCGAGGTGACCGGGAGGACCCCGCTGATCAGGTTAAACAGGGTGGTCTTCCCCGCCCCGTTCGGCCCGAGAATCCCCTTGCGCTCGCCTGGGCCGAGGCTGAGATTCACCCCTTCGACGGCGTGCAGGCCGCCGAAATGCTTCGAGACATTCCGCAGTTCAAGCCAGCGTTCCGCTTCGGCCAAAGCGCGATGCTCCCCACCGGGCGCGAACGGTGAACCGCCACCCGGGTTCCCCCCGGGTGGCGGCAGGTGAACAGCGCCCCTACGGGCAGAACTTGCAGGGCGGGAAATTCTTGCTGTAGACGGGCTGCTCCAGGAATTCTTCCGGCTTCCACGTCCAGAACTGGCTCACCTCCGGGTAGGTCTTGACGACGACGTTCCAGAGCGAGTCGGACTTCACCCCGAGGCCGAGGCGGTCGCCGGGAACGCGAGCGACCTTGCGGATGTAGCTGTTCTGGACGACGTTCCCGTACCTGTCGATGTAGAGCGGCCCGCGGATGGCGTCGATCCGGATCGACTTCATGGCACCGAGGAACTTCAGAGGATCGCTCGTGTCCCAGTTGATCTTCTCGTAGGCCAGGTGGATCCACTGGGCCATGGTGTAGTCCGACTCCGAGTAGTAAGAGGCCATCTTCCCGTAGCGCTGCTGGTACTCCTTCACGAAGGCCTTGTTCTTCTCGGTCGTGAGGGCCGCGCTGTATTGGGCGGCCGTCACGTAGCCGATGGCCTCATCGCCCATGCTGGGGAGGATGAACTCGTCCGCGCTCGTCACTCCGCCCAGTATGGGCATCTTGAAGCCGGCGGCGCGGAACTGCTTCGGGAAGGCCAGCGAACTGGGCCCCACCATGAGGGTGAAGATGGCGTCGGCGTCCCTCGGGATCTGGGGGAGGTACGGGCCGAAGTCCTTCGTGCCAATCTTGGGCCAGAGCTTTCTGATGACCTTGCCGCCCCGCGCCTCGAAGGCCCTCTGGAAGCCGCCGACCGTCTCGTAGCCGAAGGCGTAATCCATGCCGATGGTCACGACCCGGCGGTAACCCTGGTCGTAGGCCCACTCGCCGAGCGGGTGGCTGTTCTGACTGCTGGTGAATCCGACGCGGACGAAGTACTTCGGTCGTTTGCGCTGCGTGAGGTCGTCCGCGGCGGGCACCGGTGAGATATAGGGCACCTTGAAGCGGTCAGCCACCGGCGCGAGCGCGTAGCCCGTGCTCGCCAGGAGGCCGCCCACGAGCAAGTGCACCTTGTCCCGCTGAATGAGCTTCTTCGCCTTGCTGACGTTGACGGCGGGCTTGCCCGTGGAGTCCTCGAGGATGAACTTCACCTTGAGGGGACCCATCTTGTAGTTGTTCTGCTCCAGGTACATCTTGAAGCCGTTGCTCATGTCCTTTCCGATCTGAGCGAAGATGCCGGTCATCGGCGCGACCATGCCGATGCGGACTTCCTTCTGCGCTTCGGCGGACCCCCCGGCTGCGGAGAGGGTCAGGGCGATCCCCGCGACCAATGCGAAACATTTCCGTTTCATCTGAACTCCTCCCTTCTTATCCATAGAGAAAGAGGACGTGGGTGACGCGGCTCGCTATTCCCCCACTTTCCCCGTCCCGGCGGTGGCTTCCCGGAATTTTCCGAAGATCCCTAGAATTCCCTCCACGCCGTAGAGGCGCCCGAGCATGACGGTGAGGATAAAGATCGCCCCGAGAATGAGCGGCCATCGCTCGATGACCGTGCTCACCTCCTGCTGCAGATAGCGGATGATGGCCGCGCCGATCACCGGGCCGATCAGCGTGGCCGGGCCGCCAAGGACGACCATGAACAGCGCTTCTGCCGAGGTGAGAAGTTCAATGTCCGGCGGGCTCACGAACAGATTGAACAGCGCCCACATGATGCCGGCGACGCCGCTGAAAGTGCCCGCGATGACGAAAGCCAAGTACTTATGCAGCCAGATGTTGTAGCCGAGCATTTGCATGCGCTGCTCGCGTTCGCGGATGCCCACCAGGGTCCGGCCGAAGGGGCTCCGCACGAGAAGGTACAGGAGCCCGAGGCACGCGAGAAATACTCCCAGCGTGAAATAGAAAAATGGCAGCGCTTCATCGAGAGAAAGGGCGAACAGGCTTGGGCGTCCGGGGACGTTGATCCCGTTGTCCCCTTCCGTCACGGCGCTCCAGCGGTAGGCCAGTCCCCAAACCACCATGGCGAGGGAGAGGGTGATCATCAGGAAGTATACGCCTGTCGCGCGGATGGCCAGAAGGCCGAAGAACGCCGAGAAGGCAAGGGCCACGAAAATGCCGAAAATGAATAGCACCACGATTCCCAGGCCATTGGCATCGGCCCAGGTGTATATCCGGTAGGTCCAAGGCCAGTCTTGCCTGGTCATGACGATGGCCGTCGCGTAGGCTGATACGCCGAAGTAGGCGGCGTGGCCGAGCGAGGGGAGGCCGGTGTAACCGAGGATGATGTCCAGGCTCATCGCCAGGATTCCGAAGACGAGAATCTCGGTGACGAGGGTCTGACGAAACAGGTCGAGGAAGGGCGTCACGATCCCCAAGGCAGCGAAGGCCGCCAGCGTGAATCCAATTCGTTTGACTTCCGAGGAGGCCGCTGGCAAACCTCAACCCCTTCCGAATAGACCCGTTGGCTTGATTGCCAAGATGATCGCCATGGGCGCGAAGAGCGCAAAATAGTTGAGCTCCGGAAAGAGCGCGGTTCCGAAGTTCTCCATGAACCCCACCACGATGCTTCCCACGACGGCGCCGATGAGGCTGCCCAGGCCGCCGATGATGACCACGGCGAAGGCATAGGGGAGCACCTCGAAGTCGAGTCCCGGGTAGACGCCGAAGAACGCTCCTCCGACGACCCCGCCTATCGCCGCGAGGAAGGCGCCGAGGGCGAAGATGCTCATCGAGACGATGTTGGTGTTGATGCCGATTCCGCGCGCCATCTCGGGGTCGTCCACCGTGGCGCGCATGACGGCCCCGATGCGCGTGCGCTCGATGGCGAGAAGCAACACGACAGCCACGATGACCGCCACGACGACCATGAATGCCCGGTACCGGGAGAAAAAGAGCCCCCCGATCACCGTGCTCTGGTTGAGGGGCCAAGGCTCTTTGAATATGTAGTTGTCCCCGCCCCAGGTGTAGAGCGAGCCGTCTTGCAGAATGAAGGCGAAGCCGATGGTCACAAGCACTTGGGCAAGCGGGTCCTGCCCCAGCCGGCGCAGGAAGAAGCGCTCGATGAACATCCCCCCCAGCGCCATCAGCGCCACAGCGACGACGATCGCCGCAGCCAGCGCCAGCAGGTTGGCCTGCTCCACCGGCTTGACCGCAACCTTGGGGAAGAATAGCTCGAAGAAGTTGTAACCCCACCCCAGGCTCGTGAGGGTCTCGATGACGATGTAGGCCCCGAGCAAGATGAGCGCGGCCTTGCCCTCATCGGTGATACGCGAGAGGCCCTTCCAGGCGAAAAACAGGAAGGCCCACGCCGCGAGCTGCCCGAGGCGCGGCCACAGGGAGAGCGTCCCGAAGATGATGTTGTAGAACTCTAGCGCGAGATAGCCGGCGAAGAGGAAGAAGGCGGCGTGGGCGAGATTGACGATCCGCATCACCCCGAAGATCAGCGAGAGGCCGCTCGCCAGGAGAAAAAGGAGAGCTGCGTAGGAGAAGCTGCTGTAGGTGAGCTCGACGATGTTGCTGAGGGTGAGCGTCGTCATCCTACCTGAGCCTCATTCGTATGCAGTTGGCCAGGAGGTTCCCCCCCCGTCAGGGGAGCACATACCGGGATTTCGCGGACCCCAACTCCTGAGCACAAAAGTTGCCCCTCCAGTTGATTTCCCTGGGCGACGCCGCACCGGGATGTTGAGTTTTCTCACGTTCCCGGCTCCCAGTCAAGAGCATAGGAGGTCGCTCATCCGGGATCCAGTAGACCACTCCTTCGTTGCCGTCCACGAGAACCAAGGAGCCGTCGGGGATGCGCCGCGTTGCGCCCCGAGCGCCCAGCACGGCCGGGATCCCTCGCTCGCGTGCCAGAGCCGCCAGATGAGAGGTGCTGCCGCCCAGCTCTGCCACCACCCCAGCCACGAGAGGTAGGACCGCTGCAAGCGCCGGTCCCGGCACCCGCGTCACCAGTACTTCGCCCATCCCCACGCGGGCCAGCTCGGCCTCGCTCCTGACCACGCGCGCCAGGCCAGCGGCCGAGCCCGACCCGGCCGGCTGGCCCGTCAGTGCGAGCTCCCCGAGCCAGAGCCGGTTCCCGGGACGGCGAGGTTCGACGACCAGCGGCCGCGCCTGGAGGATCCAGAACCCTTCGTCGTCAAGCGCCCACTCGATCTCGACCGCCGAGCCCAGCAGCGCCTCGGCCGCCAGCGCCAGACGCGCGAGCGCCACTGCCTCAGCCTCGCTCAGGCAGGAGGCGGTAACCAGGTCGGATGTCACGGCCTGCCAGCGCAGATCACCCCCCGCCGAGCAGCTCAACAGGTGGGTTTTGGAGCCCGGTTCCACGCCCTCGAGCACCGGGCCTTCACGCCGCAACAGGTAACGATCGGGAACGAGCGCGCCCTGAGCCACAGCCGGGCCCAGGCCCCACGCGGCGGTCACCAGAAGGTGGCCGTCAGAGGTTCTGCTGAGGACACCGCCGGCCATCCGCGCCAGCACCAGCCGCTGCACCAATACGGCCATCGCCGTTCGCGCCGGGTCCGCGCCGCGCGCCTTCGCGTATCGCATCGCGCGGGACGACCAGAGCGAGGCCCAGCAGGCACGCACGGCGCTCACCAGCTCGGCCTCGTTGGCCACGGCGAGGATCGTTTCAAGTTGCCCGGCGAAGGACGCGACCGACGTGTCTTCGCACAGCGCTGAGGAGCGCACGGCGACGAGAGGGCCCAGTTCCGCGGAGAGCCGCTGGTAGGCCACGCGGATCCCCGCTTCAAGGCCTGCGGAGAGGGGAGCTTGGTGCAGCCCCAGACGAACCTCCAGGGCTAGACGGCCTGCCTCCGGCTGGGCCGCCTGGGCTACGCGTCCTGTGGCCTGCGCCAGGCCCGCGGCGGAGAGCTGGGCCCGATAGACGTCCGCCGCCACGCAGAACCCGTCAGGGACCGGGAGCCCCGCCCGGCGGAGCCTCGCAAGCGTTGCTGCCTTGGGTCCCGCGCGCTCGGCGGTCACCGCCTCAGCATCGGCCACCGGGAGCACCGGGTCCGGCACGGGGAGACAATAGCCGGTCATCTTAATCCACGACGGTGATCTGCTCGACCGGAAAGTTGGAGATGATCTCGATCCCGTTGTCGTTGACGATGAGCATCTCCTCGATCCGCACGCCCCACTCGTACTTCTTCCCGTGCTGGGTCTCCAGGGCGAAGACCATGCCCGGGCGGATCTCGAGCGGGTGGTCGAGCGACCAGATGCGGGAGATGACCGGTTGGTCATACTGGGCCAGACCCAGGCCATGCCCCCACAGGTTGGCCGCCGCTTGGTCTTCCTCCTCGTACCCCCAGGCCTCCTTCGCCGAGGGCCACTTGAGGGCGATGTCCCGCGTGGTGGCGCCGGGCCTCACCGCGTGAATGGAGTCGTAGAGCCACTTGAGCGCGAGGGCGTAGTAGTCCTTCTGCTCCTGCGTCGGTTGCTTGCCCACGCAGTAGGTGCGGTAGTAGCACGACTTGTACCCATTCCAGGTCAGCGCCGCCAGGTCCATGAAGACGATCTCCCCCGGCTTGATGATCCGGTCGGAAAAGTTGCGCCAGTTGGGCCAGGTGTTGGGGCCGGAGGAGACGATGACGTCCTCCACGTCCTCCATGCCCGGGATGTCATAGAGATACTGCATGATGTGCGCGGTCACCTGGTTCTCGGTCAGGCCCGGCTTGAGGAACCGCATGGTCTCCCAGTGCGCGGCATCGCCGATCGCGCCCACGATGCGCAGGCACTCCTGCTCATCGGCGTTCTTGATCGCCCGCGCCTCCATCATCGGCGTCATCCCGTCGGCCCACTTGAGTTTGGCCTCGGTGAACGCGCTGAGCATGTTGATGTCGATGAAGTCCAGACCAAGCGGCTGGTCCATGACGCCGTACCGCCTCATCTCCCGGACGATGGCGTCGGTGAACTTCTTCACCTGCTGGCGCGAGGCGGCGCCGGCCGCACCCTTGATCCACGCGTAGGACCAACGGATGTTCTCCTGGGGGATCCACGGCGCGTGGCGCTGGATCTGAAAGCCGATGTCGCCCTGCTCGAACAGGACCGGCTCGCCGTCGCCGCAGAGGAGCGCGTAGCGCAGGCCCGGCTTGAGGCGGTTCCAGCCCGGCGTCAGCGTGCTGGTCACGTAGCGGACGTTCTCATCGTACATCAGGAGAAGCGCCCCCAGGTTGTGAGCTTTCATCCGCTCACGCGCGCGGTTGAGCCGATACTTCCGGAGCCGATCCCAGTTGATCCGCTGTTGCCAGTCCACGCCGACGGTGCCGAAGTTTGCCATCCTCGTTGCCTCCTCTGTCCTGCCGCGTCACCTGTCACACCACGGTCAACTCTTCGGGGAACTGCCGGAACTGCTGCCAGCCGCTCCCGGTCACCACGTGGAATCAAATTAGTTATGCGTGTTGCCTACTGGCTCGAGGATCACCACCGCGGAGAGCCTTATTGCCTACGGGCGACTCTGCTGGAGCACCTCGCGGTTGAGCAGGGAAAAGGGCGGCTCCGCCC
>JBHIBG010000055.1:0-17740 GCA_046758965.1 Methylomirabilia bacterium
CTAAACATAGGCACCCACGCCCTCGGGCTACGAGGTCGGGGTCGCCTGCCCCTGTGGCGTGGTGTTTGATGCGAGCCTGACCCCTTTGCCACGCCCCCGTCGGGGCTAATAGACCTCCATGGTCTCCGCGCCAGCGCTCTCCTCCTTCGGCCGCCAGCGGAGGAGGTATCGCTCAAGGCGGTTCACCGCGGCGTTCGCGATGAGGACGACGAACATGAGCATGATGAGGCCCGCGAAGGAGCCCGCGATGTTGAACAAGTTGCTGGCGTGCTGGATCATGAAGCCGAGCCCCCGGCTTGCGGCCATGAACTCGCCCAGGATGGCCCCGATGATGGCGAAGGGCACGCTGATCTTGAGTCCGGTCAGGATCCAGGGGATGGAGGCCGGCAGGGTAACCTTCCAGAGGAGCTGCATCTCGTTGGCGCCCATGACGCGAGCCAGGTTCTTGAGGCCCGGGTCCACCCCGCGAAGGCCGGCATAGGTGTTCATGAAGGTGAGGAACAGCACGAGGCTGACGGCGAGGACCACCTTCGACTCCACCCCGATGCCGAACCAGATGATCAGGATAGGCGCCATCGCCACGCGCGGGATGCCGTTCACCGCGACGATGAAGGGATCAACGATCCGGGCAAGCGTCTCCAGGCGCGCCAGGACGAAGCCGAGGCCGATTCCGAGGAGCGCCCCGATGACGTAGCCGAGGAGGGCCTCCCAAATCGTGGTCAGGGTGTCGATGAAGAGTGTGCCCTTGGTCGCCACATCTACCAGATAGCTGACGATGCGCCCTGGCGAGCTGAACCAGAAGGGATCCACGCAGAGCCATCTCTTGGGCCCGAGCTCCCAGGCGCTCGCCTCCCACATGGCCAGGAAGCTGCCCGCAAAGGACACCTGATAGGCAAGCATCCTGAGCCGCGGGCTCTTGATAAAGCGGCCGGGGCGCGTGAACGCCACGTCCACGAACGCCATCGCGTGGAAGAACATGCCCGTCGCCGAGCAGAGCCAGTAGCCGAACGCCGCGAATGGCAGCAGGAGGCTGCCCTTCAGGTACTCCCCCCGCAGGAGCTGAGCAACGCCGGGCAGGGGGATCGTGAGCAGAATGGCCGTGGCTCGCGAGAGGGCGCGCGACGTGGGGCCGTCCGCCGCGCCGCGGTCCGGCTCAAGCGCTTCTGGCTCTTTCGCCTGTCTCATCGCAGGATTCCTCCCACTGCGGTCAGATACCTTCTCAGGCACCGGCTACGTCCTGCAGCCATTCCTCACTGCGCTGGACTTCCTCGCGGAGCTCTCCCCAGAGCTTGTCATAGGCAGCGCGGAAGGCCTCCTCGCTGTGGATGTGGAACACATCGCGCGGGCGCGGGATGTCGATCCGGCTGACGCTCTTGACGGTGCCCGGGCGGCTCGTCATGACCACGACACGGTCGGCCAAGGCGATGGCCTCGGTAAGGTCGTGCGTGATGAAGATGACCGTCTTGCGGGCCTCCTCCCAGAGCCGCAGGAGCTGGTCCTGAAGGATGATCCGGGTCTGGGCGTCGAGCGGCCCGAAGGGCTCGTCCATGAGGATGACTTGGGGGTCATAGATCAGCGTGCGGATGATGTTGGCCCGCTGGCGCATCCCGCCGGAGAGCTCGTACGGGTAGTGGTCCTCGAAGCCGGCGAGCCCTACGCGCCGGATGTACTCGCGGGCCTTGGCGTAGCGCTCCTCCTTGCCGTACCCACGGACCTCCAGGGGAAAGGCGACGTTGTTCAGAAGAGTCCGCCAGGCGTAGAGGTAGTCCGACTGGGGGACATAGCCGATCTCGGTGTTGATCCCCCGGAGCCCCCTGCCTCGGTAGGTGATGACGCCCGAAGTCGGTTGGACGAGGCCCACGATCGAGTTGAGGAGCGTGGACTTCCCGCAGCCGCTCGGCCCCACGATGGTGACGAACTCTCCCTCCTCGACGTCGAGGGTGAGCGCCTCGACGGCAACGACCCGATTGCCGCGGGAGACGAACTCCTTGTGGAGGCTGCGGATGGAGAGAATGGGTGGCATGAAGCAAGGTTCTCCATTAACCGAAAAGGGGCCCTGCCCGGGCATACCCCGTGAGCTGAACCAAAAGCGACACGACGGCCTCCCCGGCCGACGGTGCAGCCGGGGGGCCATCGGCTCCGCCCCCTAGCGGGGCAGAAAGGCGTCGGAAACGAGCACGCTTCGCGCGAACGGCTTCTTGAGCTTGCCGGCCGCGATCAGCAGATTCTGCGTGATATCGACCGCCCGCTGGGTGATCTTCCCATCGAGCGACACGGCCGTCTTCACTGCCCCGATGCTGGTCCGCAGGAGGCGCGGATCTGTCTTGGCGAAGTAGATCTGGATCCTCTCTCGGATCTCCTCGGCCGAGTGCTCGGCGATCCACCTGTTCGCCCGCAGGAGCGCCCGAACCACCTTCCGGACGGTCTCGGGGTTCTTCTCGGCGTAGCCGGGCCGTACCAGGAGGACCTCCATCATGAACTCATCCATGTCCGGATCCTGGCCCGCCGAGTTCGTGATGAACGGAATGGCCTTGCCGCGGAAGACCGCCGTCTCCGGCACCGGGATGGTCTGGATGGCAACATCGATCTTGCCTCGCTCCAGCGCGGCGACGAGGACGGGACCCGCGCCGGCTCCGATGAGCTTGACCTCCTGCTGCGGGGTGTAGCCGGCCTTGCGGATCCAGTACTCGCCCTGGTTGTAGGTCAGGGCACCCGGACGGGTCGCCCCCAACGTGAGGCCCTTCATCTTCTTGAGCTTCTCCTTGAAGGGCGTCGCCGCGGTGATGCCGAGCCGCTCGGCCACGTCCTTGCGGATGGCGGAGTTGACGATGCTGCGCTTCAGAGCGCTCATCACCGCGATGAGCTCACCGCCCGCCTTGACGGCGTTGATCTGATAGGTGCCCGCCGCGATCGAGAACTCCACCCGCCCGGCAAGGTTAGCCTTGATGTCCGGCCCGCCGCCCCGCGTGGAGATGACCTCGACGGCCAGGTCCTCGTCGGCGAAGTACCCGTTGGCGCGGGCCACGTAGTTAGCGACGAAGGCCAGGCTCTCGACCGCTTGGGTGATGATCACCTTCGTAACCGCCGCCTCCGGGCGGCCCGCCGGGGCGAAGACAAGCCCCATCGCGAGCGTAAACCCGAACGCTGCGACGAGCAGTGGATGTCGTCCCAACCTCTTTCTCTCACGCATGATAGCTCCCTCCCTCTCCGGATGGTGCGAACTGAGCCGCACTGGGTTCTCCCTCTGCCTCGGGAACGACTTACCTCCTTTCCCGCGAACCCCCTCGCATCGCTGGCAGCTGGCCGCCACCTTCGGTTGGCTGACGCCTGAGACCGTGACCCGCGAAGTCAGGAGCGCACGAGCGACAGCGGCTGGCCGTTCAACGTCGTGGTCCCGCTGACGGCGACGGGCTTCTGGAGGGCCTGCAGGACGAAGCAGCCCCGCGCGGCGTTCCTCACAACGCGTCCCACCTGGTCCGCTGGGGCAGCCGATCGTAGCTCAAGCGTAGTCTCGGCTCCGAGCATGTTCGCCTCGACGGTGTCGCTGAGCACGGAGCCGTCCACGCGGTAGCGCGAGACCACACGCATCCGCATGCCGTCGATCGGGACCTTCAGCATGTGCCCGTACCGGGCCACCTGGGTCATCATTCAGAAGGCGATGGCTGCACCGAAGTACATCAGGGGGGTTGGCGCCGAACCCAGGCTACCGAGGGTGGGGCCCTCGTCCGATACGAAAGTCATGTGCCCCTGCCCGTCGCGGCTCACCGTCGCGACCTTCAGGAAGGGCGTGACCGAGAGCGCCTCAGCCTCAAAGACCAACTCCCGGGTCCCGACAGTTGGATCGAGCCCCTCTGGTGTCGCCGCTGCTGTCAAGTCCACCTCCTCCTGTCCGGCCCGCCCTGGCACCGCCCTGGGCGCAGCTTCCCCCAACCTAACCAACCCCGCGCCCCGGAACCCTACCAGGCACCGTCCACACTTGTCAAGACGGCCCGCCGGAGCGCCTACCAGGTCTCCTCCGCCATGAGCGGCATGAAGAACGGTGCGTTCTGCCGGCTCGCCCCGCAGCACGCTCCGGTCGGAGCCGGTCGCCTCGCCGCTGCCGTTGTGAAACCGGTCGCCATCACGAAGGGCGCCATACCTTTCGCGTACTCCCCTTCCAAGAAGGAAGCAGGGAATCGGGGGGACGGCAGCGGGCCACCTCCCGACCTCGCGTGAGGGCCTTTAGGTTCCTATGCCCGCCCTTGCGCAAGAGCTGAGAAGGTTCTTTATGCTGCCTCCGCTCAGAGGACCGGCAGCCGCCCGCGCGGGTTCGGCCGTGAGCGGGACCGGGGGACCGGCGGAGGAGGGCTTTGATCCTTCCTAGGCCCTTGTAATCGGGCTGCCAGCCGTGACGGACGAGGGCGGCGAGGATCCGGCGGATCTTGAAGCGCCAACTCGCCACGCTGGCAGGCCGCAGTGGGCGGGCGGGGCCGGTGTCGCTCAGGGGGTCGACATGGGTAAGCCGGGCATGTCAGGCGCACATGTCCGTCAGAAGGGATTACCTGCGCGTGCACGTATACGGCCAAACGATTTTCGTATTGGCGGGAAATGCCTCGCCGTCGTCAAGCATGTAAGAAATCGGAACCTGTTTTTCCTCCTCCGGCAGCGCCTTCATTGCATAAGAGTCCAGGGGAAGCTTTTTCCGAAAAAGCGCGACGGGGTCCATCCAATGACCATTCACTGGGATTATCTTACGGCGAAGCGCGACGTACAGCTCGCTGGTGCTGTAAAATACGCCGAAATGAATGGCAGGCCGGCGTTTCCTGCTCTGTATGCCCGTTCTTACGTTGATCCCCGTATTCCCCGTCGGGCCAAGAATCTCGCCCATGCGCACGCGTTGGCCTACAGCCAGTGTCGGCATCTCATCGAAGTGGGTGTACTGGGTATAGATCCAAAGCGGAATCCCGGTATCTTCAGGGCTGTGACGTAGGACGATTTCAATACCGCGAGGGGTATTTTCACCGAGGAATTTGCCCACAACTGTCCCTGCGGCTGCCGCGATAATGGGGGTTCCCCACGGCGCGGGCATGTCGATGCCGCCATGGTAGGATTCCCTATTGCGCTTGTGTGTATACGATATGGCATATTCTTCGTCTATGTCGTGGCATATCACGTTCTCGGGAAAGCGGGGTCTCAACCCTGTTTCGAAGAGCCCTCGTGCAATGGCGTGTTTCATATCGCACGTCCACCCACGCCCAATAGCACAGAGGGTAACCCGGTCGAGAGCGGCCCTCGTCGTGCGGCCTCCGCCTGTTTCGGGGCTCCGTTTCGGCGACGCCTTTAAACCCTCTTTCGCTGGGCCGCTGAAGTGGACGCGTAATTCCTCAAGGGACAGATAACCATCCTTGTCTGTGTCAATTATTTTGAAAACGGCTGGTCGCTTGCGCCATTCGTCACGGCTAATTTTCCCGTCGTCGTCTTTGTCATTTTCCTTTATTGCCCGTGATGCGCGATACTGGACTTGAGAAAGGCCAGGTGAACCGCTGCAGGCAGCAAGGATTACAATGCCCGATAGCAACATGAACAAAGCGGTTTGCGTATTTTTCATGTTCAATTCCACTCCAACATTTCTAAACTTGTAACAGAACCGAATTATTCTTATTCTCTGTTCTTGAACATGGTTTTGGTCGTAGTTTACTCCAGCCTTTTTCAAGGGAGTGCGGTTTTTGTGTTTAATGGACCAAGCTGACCTGGCTTGGCAATTCTTGGAGACGGCTTGGCCACCAAATCTCTCGGGAAAAGACGCCTGGCTCAGTGAATTTCGCGCTGTACCCTGTGCTGATTCCCAACTTCCACTGCGCTCTGGAGGAGCGAGGTGCCGGACGATAAGCGCTGGACCCGCCTGCTGACTATCGGCGAGGGGTTGCTGGTGAGCGGCATCTGGGCCTCCTCCTTCGTCATCATCAAGGTCGGGCTGGCTCACGCGCCGCCGTTGACCCTGGCGGGCCTGCGCTATTTCGCCGCCTTCCTGCTCCTGCTTCCGTGGATGGCATTCGGCGGAGGGCTCACCCGAAACCCGGCCCGGGGCCACTGGGGCCGCCTGTTCCTGATGGGGGTGTGCGCCTACCCGTTGAGCAACGGGGCGCTCTTCTGGGGGCTCCAGTACGTGCCGGCCACCACCGGCGCGTTCCTCTTCAGCCTGCTTCCGCTGCCGAGCCTGTTTATCGCTCTGGCCTGGCTGCGCGAGGTCCCCTCCCGGCTCCAGCTCATCGGGCTCGCAGTCGCGCTGGTGGGAAGCGCCCTCTTCTTTGCGCCGGGCCTGAGCGCCGGGCATCCCCTGGCACTGGCGGTGATCAGCTTCGGCGTCCTGGCGTTCGGCCTTTTCGTCGTGCTCAGCCGCTCCCTGGCCCGCGATCGGCTGGTGCCCACGCTGCCGTTGACTGCCCTCCCGTTGGGATTCGGAGGGGGGTTGCTCCTCGTCATCGCGCTCCCGCTCGAGGGCGCGGCCTCCCCCTCGCTCCAAGGCTGGGTGGCCGTCCTCTGGCTGGCCCTGGTCAACACAGCCCTCGCCTATTTCCTCTACAACCATTGCCTCCGGATCGTCACCGCCCTGGAGCTAAACGTGCTGCTGGGCCTGTCTCCGCTGGGGACGGCGCTCTTGGCGAGCCTGCTCCTCGGGGAACGGGTGGCCGCGCTGCAGGTGATCGGCCTGGTCGTCGCGATCCTGGGGGTCCTTCTGGTCCAGTGGAGGTCCGCCTCGTCTGTCTGAGCGTGCCTGTGCGGGCGCGGGAGCGATGGTCGAGCGCCTGTCCCGGGAGAGTAGGCGGGTTGCTCTGCTGAGCTGACTTGAGCCGATTGCATTATGGCATCCTCCCAGGCGGCGATCGTAACGTGAGATCCGAGCGGGTGAGCAGACCTCACGGCCCTTGCCGACGCAGATCCCGGGCCGGCTATGCCTAGCATCAGCCATGCTCCTGGAGGGGTGCCTGACGCCGGGAGGGGTAGAGGCCCGGCAGCCGCCCGAGCGGGTTCGGGTCGCGGCGGGACCGAGGGACCGGCGGAGGAGGGCTTTTATCCTGCTTATCCTGCCCCTTATACCCTCGCCCGTCGGGTGGAGCGGATCGGCGTCATGCCGGGTGAAACGAAGGCGGCGCCGAAGTCGATCGCGGCCGGCCACGGCCGACGAGCGCGGCCGTCACGGCTGAAGCCGCGTCACGCCCTCAGGCCGTCCGGTTCTTGAAGAAGGACGACTTCACGGCGATCTTGCCGTTCCGGAAGGTGAAGAGGTCGCAGCCCTGAACCTCGACGCGCTTGCCGTCGGCGCCGGTGCCCGTGAAGACCCACTCCGAGCAGCCCCGGTCGCCGGCGACGAAGTGCCGCGCCCGGCCGAAGTGGGCGTCGGGGAACATCTTGAACACGCGCGCGAACGCCTCGCGCACCTGCTCCCGCCCCGCGTAGCGCTTGCCGCACACCTCCGGGCCGGCCGTCGTCTCGAAGACGCAGTCATCGGTCATGAACGTCATCAGGCCGTCGACGTCGTGCCGGTTCCACCCCTCCGTGAATCGCTCGAGGAACTCGATGGTCGGCATCTCCTCACCTCCGTCTGTGTGGGGATCTCAAGCCCGAATCAGCACCACTCCCAGCTCTTCGGGACGTTCACATATGAACGATCCAGGGCGGCAATGGACGGACAACCGAGGAGCCTCAGCGTGCGGTCCAGATCGGCTCGCAAGATCTCAATGGCTCGCGCGATCCCTGCTTCACCGGATGCCGCGAGACCATAGGCATAGGCGCGACCGCAGAGAACCGCGCGAGCACCGAGGCACAGTGCCTTGATGATGTCGGCACCCCGCCGAATGCCTCCGTCCATCAAGACCTCGACCTGACCGTTGACCGCTGCGACGACCTCCGGCAAGGCTCGCAACGAGGCCGGAACACAGTCCAGTTGCCGGCCGCCATGATTCGAGACGGAGATCGCGGCCGCACCTTCATCAACGGCACGACGCGCGTCGTCGCCTGTGAGGACTCCTTTGATGACGATCGGACCACGCCAGCAGTCGCGGATCCAGCGCAAGTCCGCCCACGTTACCGTGGAGCTCGCCAGTGCGGCGTTGACATCGAGGAGCGGCATCGGCCCCTTGCCGGGAATCACGACATTGGGGAGCGCCTGAAGACCGCCGTCGAGCAAGAAGCTGATGAGCCAACCTGGACGTGAGAGGATGTTCGGAAGGAACCGGATCTTCTCCAGCAGACTTCCACTGATGAGTTCCTTCATGCCGTTACGATGGTCGCGCTCACGGATCCCGGAGACAGGTGTGTCGATGGTAACGACCAGACCCGCGAACCCGGCGACACGGGCTCTCTCGATGACAGCCTCGGCGGCGGCCCGACCGCCCATGAGATAGAGCTGGTAGAACACGGGCCCGGAGGAGCCGGCTTTCACGTCTTCCAGCTTGTGCCCCGAGATGGTTGAGAGGATATAGGCAGTGCCAGCCTTGCCGGCCGCCCGAGCGGCAGCCACTTCACCGCCCGGGTGCATGAGACGGCTGTATCCCACAGGGGCAAGCAAGAAGGGAAGGGACAGCTCGAAGCCCAGAACGCGAGTACGCAAGTCGCAATCCGAAAGCGCGACTGCGTGGCGCGGCCGGAATGTCACGTCCTCAAAGGCGCGGCAATTCTCGCGAAGCGTAACCTCGCCTTCGGCGCCTCCGTCGAGATAGTCAAACACGGCCCGGGGCACTCTGCGACGCGCCATAGGCCGGAGATCCTCTATGCAGACAACCCGCGGGGACGCGACTTTGCGGGACGCTCTAGTCATCTTCGGAAGCATAACCGACACTACCGCGTTCATCTTCGGCCGACGCGACACCCTCTGTCAAGGAGCTATGGTCACCCCGTGGGGTCGGTATCAGAACAGCCCCGCCGCGACGCGGAGCGCGGCGGTGACCCAGACCGCATGCTCGGTGTCCGCCCAGTCGACCCCCCTGTAGTAACGCGCCACCTCGCCCTCCTTTCTGAGCCTGCCCAGGGAGTCAGATTTAATCCAGCCGAGCTGCCGGCTGTCGTGCAGGGGGGTGATCAGGCAGTTCAGGAACTCAATCGGCACGAAGTCTTCGGGCGGAGAGTTGGGGCCTACCGTCTGGCCCTTAAAGCTGTTTTCAATGACATCGTCACCCTCGCAGGAGTCCGGGGCTTCCCCTTCCGGAAAGCTGGGGGGTTCAGCATCTCCCCATGCCAAAAACGTGACAATTCGTTGACTCGGAGCAGAATGCCGGTCTGCCGGAGCATCGTGTCGGCAATCTCCTCGACGGCCTTCTTCAGCCGGGGCTGCCCAAAATGGTTCTGAAAGTGGCGCGACGTTGGAGCGTCCGCTTGAGATCTACACGGGTCATTTGTTCCCGCGTGGTTATCTGGCGCCCCCACCAACACACACTTACCAGCGTCAAAATCCTCCACTGTACAGCTCGTCATCGGCTGCCCACCCGCGAAGTAGAACTTTTCGAACGTCCCCGTCGGCTGGTTCGTCTTAGAGCATAGGACCTCTCGCATCGGCGCGGCGAGACCGTCCGAGGGCGCTCCACGCGACCCACGCGACGACCGCGAGCGTCAATGCGAGGAACGTCGCGGCCACCGGCCGCTCGAAGAATATCCCAACACTGCCATCGGAAATGATCAGCGCCTGGCGCAAACCCGACTCGATCATCGGCGCAAGAATAAATCCGATCAATAGCGGTGCGATCGGGAACCCGAACTTTGTCATGCCATACCCTAAGACCCCGAACCCAAGCATGACGAAGACATCGAAGAAACTGCTACCGGCCACGAAGCTGCCGGTGACGGACAAAACAATGATGATGGGAAACAGGATTGCGCGCGGCAGTCTCACCGCGTGAATGAACACGTGGAGCCCGCCATAGGCGACCACGAGATGTAGACACGAGGTGATCAGCATCCCGATCATGAACGCCGTGACAACGTCGCCCTGCTGCGTGAACAGCGTCGGACCCGGTATCAGGCCGTGGACCATCAGCGCGCCCAGCATGATCGCGGTGATCGCGTCGCCCGGGACACCAAGCGTCAACAGTGGGATGAACGTCGACCCGCAGACGCCGTTGTTCGCGGATTCGGCCGCGGCCACGCCCTCGAGCGCACCGTTGCCGAAACGTTCCGGCTCTTTGGACAGGTGGCGCGCCAGCCCGTATGCAAGAAACGCGGCGATCGAGGATCCCAGGCCAGGGATCGCGCCGATGGCGACGCCGAGTGGGGCAGACCGCGACACGACCGGCATACAGGACTTCCATTCCGCCCACGACACGCGGTTGTCGGCGCGGTGCCTCGACAGCTCGATCACCCGGATGCTGGCCGTCTTTTTCAGGCTCTCCTCGACCTGTACCAGCGCTTCCGAGATGGCGAATAGCCCGATGATCAGCGTGATGAACTTGAAGCCGCCGGTCAGCTCGTACACCCCGAACGCCAGCCGCGGCTCCGCCACCAGTGGATCCATGCCGACATTGGCGAACAACAGCCCGAGCGCGCCGGCGATGAGGCCCTTGACCAGGCTGCGGCCGGAAACCAGGCCGATGATCGTCAGCGCGAACAGGCCGAGCGCGAAATACTCCGCCGGCCCGAATGTCAAGGCAAAGCGGGCCAGATGGACGGCGAGCAGGATCAGGGCCAGGTCGCTCACGATCTCGCCGACGACGGAGGCATAAATCGCCAGCTTGAGCGCCTTGCCGGCCTTGCCCGCCCGGGCCAGCGGGTAGCCGTCAAGGGTGGTTGCCGCCGCCGCCGGCGCGCCCGGGATGTTGATGAGGATCGCCGAGATCGATCCCCCATAGGTGCCGCCCTTGTATATGCCGATGAGCATCGAGAGCCCTGCGAGCGGTGACAGGTGATAGGTGAAGGGCAGCGCCAGCGCGACCGCAAGCGGCACGTTAAGACCAGGAATCGCGCCGATGACGATGCCGATGACCAGGCCCAACACCATCATCGCGATGTTGTGAACTTGAAGGATCAGCGCGAAGCCGACGACAAACTGGTCCATCGTGGCACTACCGCGCCGTGGCCCGCGCGCGCTCGACTTCCTCCTCCGAGTAGCGCAGGGCCCGAAAGATCCAGTTGTTCAACCCGGCGCGCACGCCCATGAACATGTGAGGGCTCACGTACTCCCAGACAAGCTCTCTTTCTCGGGTGACCTCGAAGATCCGTCCGAAGCAGCCCTCACAGATGAGGGTGTTTCCATTCGGGAGACGCTGTGCCCCGGAAATGAAGGGGCTGTAAAAATTGAAGGGGGTGGGATCCCGGTATTCCCACACGATCTCGTTCGTCCTGGGATTCACCTCGATGACGCGGGACCAGTTCATGGGGTGATCGAGGCGGTGCACGCCGTTGTCGAAGATGAGCACGTTGCCGTTGGCGAGGGGGCGGCAGTCATGCTGCTGCGCCAAGGGCGGTGGCCCGATCTTCCACATGATCTCCCCGGTGCGCCGATCGATCAGGCCCACCGTGGAGGTGTGGCGGAAGCTAAACATCAAGTTTCCGTCTTCCAGCTCGACGAGGGTGTTCCCGTGGGTCCACTCCTCTCGCCGGTCGAAGGGACAGATCTGGTCGGTCTCGGGATCCAGGTGGTCCTTCGCATCCCACTCCCACACGACCTCGCCTTTCGTCGTCACCTCCTGGAAGTAGTCGCAGTACATCCGCCCGCCGGACAACTCGGTGCCGGGCCGTCCACCGCGAACGCGGGGGACGAAATCCAGCGGCAGCTCTCGGAGGCACATGAGCAGCACGTTCCCGTTGCGCAGCAACCGACCGTCGTGATGGTGTTCCGGATTGTCTACCGTCCACAGGATGTTTCCCCGCCAATCAGCTGCGAGGAGGCGGCCCCCCTTGAAGTTGTCCCAGCCGACGAAGAGGTCGTGGAGGGGAGAGGTGGCCGCGTTGTAGACGAGGAGCCCCTCCCCGCTCAGGTAGCCGTACAGACCGGGTTTGTGGGGCATGTTCCACGTATGGACGGGCCTGCCGTTCATGTCGATGAGGTAGATCGTCCCGTCCCCATACTGAGGCGTGAAGAGAGTGTATCCTGACCAGGCCTTGTCCGGGTTGTGAGCCGTCACCCCGCTCTTCATCAGCCGTCGGATCTTGTTCTGCTCTACCTGCGCCATAGGCGTCTCCTTCCGCTCCGATCAAGCCTGATCCGAGGATGCCTCGGGGTCGCCCAGCCAGGACGGCGTTACTTCAGGTCAAGCTCCAACTCGTCCTGTACCGCCCGTCGTCACGGACGATGCGGAAGCGTTGCCGCCCGATCCCTTGGACCTCGCCCATCACGTCGTCCCCGGGCTTGAGCCACTGGCCCCACTTCGGGGCGTTCCCCGCAGGCGAGCCCGTGGCGATCACGTCGCCCACCTGAAGGGTGACGATCTGGGAGAAGAAGGCAATCTGTGCGTCGATCTTGTGGACCATCTCTCGGGCGAGGGCGTTCTGGCGAAGCTGACCGTTCACCCACAGGCGCAGGCGCATCTTGTAAGGATCGATCCCCTCTCCGGCCAGGAGGAGGTACGGGCCGAGGGGAGCAAATCCGTCGCGCGCTTTCATCTTGAACCAGTCGATCCGGCCACCAGCGGTGCCACCCGGAGGGATGCCGGCCCGGTCGCTCATATCATTGACGATGGTGTAGCCGGCCACATGCTGCATCGCCTGGCGTCTTGGGATGTTCCGTCCGCCCTTCCCGATCACCACCGCCAGCTCGATTTCGTAGTCGAGCTTCTCCACCGACGGGGGAACCGCCACGGGGTCGAACGCACCCTGGACCGCTGTGTGGGGCTTCAGGAAGCCAAAGAGCGTGAACCGGTCTCGCCGCATCTTCAGGTGTTTCTCGAATTCCTTGCCGTGCTCCTCGTAGTTGCGCGCCATGCAGAGCACGCGCGGGGGCCGCAGGGGAGGCAAGAAGCGCAACGCGGCGGGATCATGGAGCACGGGCGCCCCGTCGAAGCGCCTATCCCGCCCGGCCCGCCGCAGCGCGCGGAGTGCCTCCCCCCGCACCCTTCGCGCCAAATCCGGCCACCGGAGAGAGGCTTCCACGGTCTGGGGGACGTCGTGGCAGGCCCGCGCCAGAGCCTCCTCGGGCCCCGTCCCCGACAGGCTCAACGCGTACGCCCGCGTTAGATCAGCTACCTTGCCGCCGACCGCGGCGCCGATTCGGGACTCCCCGCCGAACGCGAACATGCACAGCCGCACGCCCTCCGCCATTCTAGCCATCTATCGCTCTCCGTTCGGTGCGTCAGCCTCGATTGGCCATCCCCCCCGACGCGGACCCGCGTGTCCATACCACGCGAGTGCGCGGGTCCCGGGCCGACTCCGCTCAGGAACCCGGCATCAGGCGAGATCGCGGAGGGCGGGAGCGACGTCGCATCCGAGGAAGCGGATCGAACGCAGCACGCGCTCCTGGTCGAGCGAGTGCTCCGGCCCGGGAAGCTGTACGCGGGCGATCACGTGGTTGAAGCCGGCGCGGCGGTGGTATTCCCGGAGCTTTTCGACGCACTGGTTCGGGTCGCCGACGATGAACCGCTCCTGCGCTAACCGTTCGGGGCTGACCTCCAGAGACTCCACCTTCTTGTTTCCCCACTGCACGAACGCCTCGTACTTCGCCTTGATGTACGGCTTCACCTCCTCCAGCACGGTACGACGATCCTGGGAGATGAACGTGTCGATGAAGAGGTATCTCTCGCGGGGCGCAGGGCGGCCGGCGGCCCGGCGACCGGCTTCGTACTCCTCCATGAGGCTGACGAGGGAGTCGATCGTGACGTTTCCGCTGGCGATCCACCCGTCCCCGATCTCGCCCGCTCGCCGAACGGCCGGAGGCAGGTTCGCTCCGACCAGGATCGGAGGATGAGGCCGCTGGATGGGCCGCGAGGTGAGGCTGGCGTCCTTCAGTCGAAAGTAGTTCCCTTCGTAGGTGACGCGTTCCTCCGTCCATAGCCGCCGGAGGATCTCCACACCCTCCACCAGCCGTCCCACCCGCTCCCGTTTGGGCACGCCCAGGTTCTCGAACTCCACGTCGCGGTAGCCGAGGCCCACCCCGAGGCGGAAGTGCCCGCCCGTGAGAAGGTCCATCGTGGTGGCCACCTCGGCCAGGTCGAGGGGCTGATAGAAGGGCAGGAGCAACACGTTGGTGCCGATCACCATGTCGCCCGCTTCGGCGGCGGCGCGGGCGAGGAACGGGAGCGGCTGGAGCATCATGAAGGGATGCGGCGCCCAGTGCTGGCCGGCCCAGAGCGAGTCCAGCCCGCTGTCCCTCATGACCCGCACCTGCTCCAGGTGCTCCTGCGTCTTGCGGGCAATGTCATCCTTCATCGAGTGCTGGAAAGAGATGTAAACGCCGAACTTCATCGCGGCGCGTTGCCCACGGCTGACGCGTGGAGGCGGGCCGGATCCCAGCGGTACTGTCGCACCTTCTCCTCGTCCACCTCGATGCCCAGGCCGGGAGTCCGGGAGACGATCGCCTCGCCGCCGCCCTCGCCAAAGCCGTTGGCCGAGTAGGTGTCTTTGATGAACTGCGGGCCGTTGAGGTCGATGGGCCGATCGAAGCCATAGGCCGCGAACAGGTGGGCGCTGGCGGCGTACCCGAGCGGGGCGTCCATGAGCCCGCTTCCCAGAAGCCCGATTCCCCGCTCGCGGGCTACCCGAGCGAGCTCGCGCGCGTGGAAGAGCCCACCGGCCTTGTTCACCTTCACCACGATGGACTTCACCAGCCCGAGCCGGATCAGTTCCTCCATGAAAGGAACGGAGAGGACCGACTCGTCCAGCGCGATCTCGAGCGACGTCTTCTCGGACAAACCCCTGAGGGCCGACAGGTGGTGGCTCGCGACGGGCTGCTCGAAGATGGTGATCCCCAGCTCCTCGAAGGCCCGGGCTTTCTGGAGGGCGGTCTCCGGGTCGTACCCCTGATTCGCGTCGCACCAGACGAACCCCTTCGGGCCAGCCCCGTCCATCACCGCCTTGACGTTGGCCTCGTCCATCCCAGGATCGTGACCCACTTTGACTTTGAAGGCCGTGTACCCTCGCGACTTCGCGTGGGCCACTTCCTCACGGGCCTTGTCCGGGTTCGACACGGAGACGAGCCAGCTGAGCCGGATGCGGTCCTGCTCCATGCTCCCCACGATCTCCTGCACGCACTTGCCGCTCTTTTTCCCGAGCAGGTCGTAGAGCGCCATGTCGAGGGCGGCTTTCGCGATGGGCTGGCCCTGGTCGAAACCAGGTGCCACCTCGTCGTCCATCCTGGCGTGGGCGCCCGCGATGTCCTCGGCGTCGTGGCCGAGGAGGGCAGGGATGAAGTAGCCGCCGATGGAGGATTCGGCGCTCTCGAGCGTCTCGTAAGACCACCGGCGGCTCGGCCCGGCCTCCCCCCAGCCCACGGTGCCGTCGGCGGCGGTGATCTTGACCAGGATGACCCGCTTGCCCTCGACCAGGGAACGGCTCGATCCCCGGGGCAGCACGACGAGCCCCCTGAGGGGCATGGACACGTGAAACATCTCGATGCGTTCGATCTTCATGGGCTCTTCACCGCGGGCTCCACAGGGGCGGCCTCCATTCCGCATCAGACACCCCGGCACCCCGCAGGCACGGGGATCCAGACATCGAAGATGGAGCTGGACCTCAGAGAAAGGCAGGTCAGGGTGTGTTGAGCGCCTTTCCCGCTTTCGCCAGCGGGGAGCCGTCAAGGGCGGTCTCTGCGAAGCCGGCGACGACCAGGTTCATGGTCAAAAGAGCCCGCCGCGCGGCAACAGAACGAGCATCACCCGTTCGAAGAAGAAAAACAGCGCGGGTGGCACCAGCACCATCATGGCAGCAATGCCCAAGATCCGCCGGTTGCCGTAAAGCAGCGAAAGCAGGCACAGCGCCAGCGCCGTCGACAGCAAATAGCCGAGCCAGGGCATGGCGGCAATATAGACAGCGGTGACTGCCACCGTCGCGAGCACAACTATGAGGCTCCTCGAGCCGGTGGGCTCATCCCCATGCAGCGCGGACGGCGCCTGACGAAATCCAGCGATGGCGACGATGGCGGAAAGACCGGCGATCAGGGCCGACAGACCCAGCGGGAACGAGGCTGGTGTCAGTACTGTGCCTTCGGTCGTGTTGGCGTAATAGGGCACCGCGAAGTACAGGGCGACGCTCAAACCACATAGCGTCGCCCCGACCCAGAAATCCCCGCGTCGGCGCCCCATTGCAATGACCCAGTGGTCGCCCGAAGCCCAGGATGACCCGAAGCTACTTACCCAATGCTTTCTTGTAGGCCGTGTAGTCGCGGTCCCACACGGCGCCGAAGGCAGGGCCGTCGAGATAGTCGATCGAAGTGCCGCTACGCGCGGCGAACCGCTTGAACGCCTTGTCGTTGACGATCTTCGCCAGCGCATCCCGTAGCTTCTCGACCGCCTCGGGAGGCGTTCCCTTGGCGACCGCGAGCCCGGTCCACGGCACCATGACCACGCCGTAGCCCGCCTCCTTCGCCGTCGGCGTATCCGGCAGGACCTCGCTGCGCTCGGCAGTGAACACCAAGAGCGGCTTCATGGTTCCCGCCTTGATGTGCGAGATCACCGCGTTCACGCTCGATGAGCTGACCAGGTGAACGTGGCCGCCAAGGGCCAGTGGCACCGCCTCGCCGTCCCCCTTCGCGGGGACGAATTTCAGCTGGATCCCGGCGGCCTTGGCGAACGCCGAGGCGGCGCGCCACGGCAGCGTCCTCGCGGCGGCCGCAAAGGTGATCTGGCCGGGTGCCTTCTTCGCCGCCGCGATCAGCCCGTTGATGTCGCTCCACGGCTGGCCCTTGTTGGAGGCGAGGACCATCGTGCGGGCGGAGATCTGCCCGATCGGGATGAAATCCCGCGGCATGAAACCGACATCGCGCGCCACCGGCTGAAGCACTTGGTTCCCGACCGTGGTCACCAGCACGGTGTAACCGTCCTTGGGGGCATTGAGCACTGTCTTGGTGGCGATCGTGCCGACGCCACCGACGCGGTTAACTACCGCCACCGGCTGGCCGAGGTACTTGTTGGCGAAGCTTCCCACCATCCGCCCGATGATGTCGGTGCTGCCGCCTGCGGGCCACGGCACGACGAAGGTGATGGGTTTGGCCGGATAGTCCTGGGCGCCGCTTGCCCCGCCGACCGCGAGGACGCCGACGGCAAGCCCGGCAAAGAGCAGATGCAAGGGGTGTCTCATGGTTCTCCTCCCGTGTCGTTACGCGTTCCCTCCAAGTCTGCCGGAAACATCACGGGTAATTTAAGGATAACCGGGCGAGCCCACGCCAGGGGGGAAGGGAGATCGTATCGGTGGCGAATTCCCAGAGCATAAAGAGGTTGGCCACGAAGACCAAACGGGAATTAGCCCGCCCCACGAAGTCTCCTCCCCTTCAGCGGCCATTCGGGCCGCCGGGATGTGTTCTCTCTTCAGCCTGTTCGTGACCGTATACCACACTCAGATCGGGCTTTCAAGCACCCGAGTGCGTAGGCAAAAGAACAACCATTGTCGGACCGGCAGACCCGGGGGGCCCGGCTTCAGGCGAATCTACTGACCTAGATAGCGCCCCACGATTTGGAGGCGTCGCGCGCCGGGGATGCCCTGCCGAGCGAATCCGACGAGCCGTAGCCGGCGGCGAAGCGCAGGACGCCGGAGCGCTCCGAGCAGGCCAACAACGTTGGGCTGCGAGGACACAACCCCCCGCCTCGGGGGGATGGGGCCAACGGCCCCAGCCCGGGGGCTCATCAGG